>JBHLLU010000151.1:0-3960 GCA_048938895.1 Promethearchaeota archaeon | reverse complement strand
GGAATATTAAAAAAATAGCAGGTCTCCCATTTATAAACTTTTAAGGATGAACTAACATCAATTTCTTTTACGCCTTCAATTGTTTGGATGTTTTCTCGTATGAAATTCCATAATTCTTTTTCATCCTTAGCTAAAATCTGAAGTACAATATTATGAGTACCACCAGTGATGGTCACCATTCTTACTTCACTAAAAGAAGCTATCTTTTTAGCCATATCCTCTGTTTTTAAAGGATCTATAGATAATCCAACCCAACCAACTGTTTCATAACCCATTTTTCCTACATCTATAATAGAAGCAAATCTTACAATAATTTTCTCTTCGATCATCTTTTGAACTCTAAAGTGAATAGTACTTGTCGGAGTATTTAGCATTTTCGCTATTTGCCGATAAGATAATTTGGCATTTTCCTGCAATTTTTTTAGAATTTGCAGATCAAGATCATCCATAATAATGTAATATTTTCAAAGAATTTAAAACTATCTGGAAGTTTTACAATTTTAAAGATTTTTCTTGTATATTTTCCAAAAATAAATTAATTTATTAGAAAAAAATCAAAATCTTTATAGGCAACGTATTATATTAGAAGATTGATAAATTGTTGAAAAAAATCTAAAAATTATAAAAATCACAAGAAAGAAATAAAATTTAAAAAGAGGGGTTTGAAGTGAAAGTATTAATAGTTTATGATACAAAATATGGAAATACTGAAAAAGTAGCCAAGTTAATTGCTGAAGGAATCACTTCCACTGAAGCAAATGAAGTAATAGTCAATAATGTAAAAGATGTTAACCTTAAAGAAGATGACTCTTATGACTTAATTTTATTCGGATCTCCAATTCATTTTGGAAAGCATGTAGGTTCGGTAAAGAAATTTATTAATAAACTTCCAAAAGCTCAATTAAAGGTACGAACTTACTCTGTATTTGATACTTATATGTTAGGAGATTCTGAGACGCCTGAAGAGGGAAGATGTTCTTATACGAAAATGCTGGATAAAATTGAGAAACAGATCAGTGAAAAGATGCCAACTTTAATAAAATTAGATCCAGGACTGTCCATAAGAGTAGAGGGCATGAAAGGACCTATAGCAAATGAAGAGCTTCCAAAATGCGAAGAATTCGGAATAAGATTAATACAAGGATATCAATCCTTATGAATAAAATTATTATCGAGATTGGGAACAGAGTAAAAATTTTATATCATTATTAATTTTTTTTTTTTTTAAATTTAATTCAATTTAATAAATAATATAAGGTGTATAAAAATATGACATTTAAAAACAAGTTAAAAGCCTATTTAGACTTAACTCGAGCCCATTTTGCTATAGTATGGCCATTACTCTTCATTTCAGGTTTATTGATAGCCTTTCGAGAAAACGACTATTTTTCTTTACCTTTATTATTAATTGTATTTTTTATCGGATTATTTGGATTTGAGGCAGGAATGGTACTTAATGATATTATCGATAGAAAAGTGGATAGACTAGTAGTTGAAAACGATTATACAAGATATTGGAGACCGTTTAAAGAGAGACCATTACCCTCGGACAGTGTTTCTATTCAAGAAGCCTTAATCATTTTCATAATTTTTATTGGGATAACTCTCGTTTTGATCACCACTCTACCATTTCCTAATAACTTATATTTATACATTATCATGATCTATGCATATTCCGTCGAAACATTCTATAACAAGAAAAAGATTAACCAAAAGTTTCCGTTTGCCCAACTAATAGGAAGAACGGACTTGACAGTATTTCCTGTAGCTGGATATCTATGCTATGGACATCTTTCAATTACAATCGTTTTTATCGTGCTTTTTCTTTATCCTTGGGCACAGGCCCATCTAGGAATAAATGATCTGGGAGATTATGAGAATGATAAAGCGAAGAATCTGAAAACTATTACAATTTTATTTGGCATTAAAGGGAATGTAAAATGGATTGCGTACTTTACCCTTTTAAACATGGGATTTGCGATCTTATTAGTATTATTTAAACTTGGAATGATTGCCTTGATTGGGTTCAATCTTTCGTTTATCATATTAATAACCGCAAACATTACTCTTTTTAAAAATCAAACGCCAAACACAGCTATTAAGCTATTACCCCTTTTTCATGTTAGTTTATTGATTTATATCTTGTCGATCATATTTAGCTCGATTTTCCCAATCCCTTTCTTTTAATAATATTATTTTTAATTTTTAGTAGATTCCTTATCATGAAAAGAATATGGTGAGAAATTTAAGCAATAATAAAATTCCAGTAATTCTGGACACCGATATAGGGATGGATATTGATGATACATGGGCTTTGGGCTTTTTATTGAAGTGTCCCGAATTCGATGTCAAATTAATAACAACATCAACAGACGATACGACGATAAAAGCTAAGCTTGTTGCCAAATTTCTCGAGGATGCAGGTCGTACAGATATACCTATAGGGATTGGTCCTTCAGAAGGTCGCAGGAAAGGGAATTTGTACAGTTGGATTAAAGATTATGAATTCTCCGAATATTCTGGAACCGTTCATGAAAACGGTATGGAGATACTTTGCTCCACGATAATGGAATCTCCTGAACCCATAACGCTCATTGCTATTGGACCTTTAAGAACCGTAGCAGGGGCACTTAAAATAAACCCTGATATCACAGAGAATGCTCGATTTGTGGGAATGCATGGAAGTATTCGAATTGGATACAAAGGTATACCTTATCCATATCCTGAATATAATGTTAAGCATGATATTCAGTCGTGTAGGGAGGTGTTTCATGCACCATGGGAGAAAACTATTACCCCATTAGATACATGTGGGAATATTGTATTATCGGGAGATAATTTCGAGCGTATTATGAATTGCGACAATACAATTGTCAAAATTATCAAGGAAAATTTTGAGATTTGGGCTGAGAAAAATAGGGTAACCGAAATGATCACTAAAGATAAAAGAACGTCGACTCTATTCGATACAGTAGCGATTTACCTCGGATTTACTGAACAGTTGCTAAATATTGAAGATTTAAAAATCGCAGTCACTGAGAATGGGATCACCAAAATCAGTGAAGAAGGAGATAATATACGATGCGCCACTTCTTGGAAAGACATTCAAGCTTTCAAAGATCTGCTTGTTAATCGACTGGTTAAATCCTAATTTTCACCCATTTATTTAAATATTAAACCAGGTTTTTTGCTTTATTATTCTTTCCTCTTTCCTTTTCTTCCGTATTTTTTGGCTTCTTCCGATTGATCTTCCACATTAACCATTATTCCATTTTTAAATTCAAACTTTAAGACAGTTTTATAAGCTGTCGGGCTTTGAAATCCCATGTGAACATATTTTGATTTTATTAAATCTTTTCCTAATATTATACTGCCATTGAAAGGTATTTGTTTCTGTAAATTTCTATATTCAAATTTAAACATATCATGAAAATAATCATCTTCCTCTGCTGTTTCTTCTGACAAATTAACGGGTTTATTACTATTAATATCAGGGAGATCATCAGATTTTGAATTAAACCAAAATCCATCCAAAACCAATTTGCTTTCGACGATTTTATACCTCATTATATATCCTCTCCGGCAACTAGTGGCACTCATATATGTTTCTATTCCAATATCACTTGGTACGAGTAATCCTTTACCCTTGACTCCAACAAGCTCGAATTTCTCATTGTTATAAAAAAACCGATCTGGTTCTTGTCCTGTCATTTTACTCACTCCTATTTATTTATTTTCATAAGTTATCATAAAAGTATGAGTTTATAACTGTTTTTAAAATATGTTTAATGACAATTTATATATCATACGAATTTTATTCCTTCTGAATTAGTTATGAAACTCTTTTTATGTAGAATTTAATATTTTTTAATCTCTAGCTTTTAATGGTTAAAATAAGCTAGTAATCTGATATTGAAACTAAATAAAAAGTTAGTGTGGTGATTCTAAAATTAATAACTA
>JBHLLU010000150.1:0-3963 GCA_048938895.1 Promethearchaeota archaeon | reverse complement strand
ATGTTAAAGTTTTTTTATTTACCCTTTTTTTTATTGTTTGAGTATATTTAGAATAATTAGTAAAAAAAGTTAAGAGATAATTTTACTTATATTCCTCCGAATAAAGTTAGTAAGAAGGTCCATCGAACATACTATCTCCTAATTTTTTATACACTTCCAGATGTCTCCTTAATCTCCCTTGTAACGATCCCTCCTCCTCTTTTGTGTCACACCATCCCTTTTCAGTGTTGTTAGATAGATCTTTACGTAAGAAATCGTATAATTTTTCATCTGGAAACGTCTTTTCCCAGAGATAGTAGATAAGGTCGGCAACAAAATCATAATTTTTAGGATTGTCTAACTCATATATAAGCCATTCAAAAATAATACTTATAGCCTCTGTAAGGTTTCTACTACCTATAACTAATACATTATCATAAGGAAACAAATCTCCGCTATAACAGAAAATATTACTACAACCAGTTCTTCTTACTGTTTCCTTCATACTATCCTCATATCCTATTCCCGGTTGCTTTCTCTCAGTGTACCAAAAAAATAGCTCTCCTTGAACGGTGTCAAATCCAGATTTATAATGGTCTCCGACAGGATGATCTAATTCAAGTAGGATATTAACTCGTAGACTTTTAGCGTATTTATTTTCTAGATTATAACTGTATATTTGATCATTCTCAACTTGTTGAACAAGATTTCTCTCTATTAAATCTTCCAAATATTCTTCTAATTCGGCAATGGTAAGAGTTTGAATCTCTTTAATGATTTGAGAAATGCTCATTTCCTTTTCTCGAGCTAAAGATCTTAATACTTTCCATTTAAACCTATCTAGGGGCATCGCTCTATTTTTCCAAGGTATAGGATGTACTTGTTTTTTCTTAGATATGTGATAGGGATATGGCATGATATAGGATTCACCATCGTGTTTTCTTAATTTTACAGAAAAATCGAATCCTAATTCTTTTTTAAGCCTATATACCGCACCTATATCCGTTAATCCTTCATGTTCCTCTTTTATTTGTTTAATTCTTTTAAGAATATCCTCCCTTGAATGACTTGAGTGTAAAATTATCTTCTCTATGTACTCTTCTATAATATCCATAAGTTTATCTTTTTGTCTCTATTGGCATAAATTTATGATCATTTATTATAAATTATGACATTATTTATATTTTTAAATTTAAAAGCCTATTATAAATTAAAATTCAGGGATTTTTGATGACAAAATCAATAGATTCTCTTCTGCCACGGCTATGGAATAAAGAATTTGAACCGTGGAGAATATTTTGCAGGAATCACGTTTTTTGTTTAAATACTCACAGAGAGGTAATGTTGTTTTGTAAACTACCGATAGAGAGTGTAGAGTGAGAGTGGGGTATTTTGGAGAATTTTTATACCTTATTTTTCTGTTGTATGGAGAAAAGCTGAGAATATTTAAAGAAAAAAGATTTTGGAAGAACTCAAATTAGTTCATATGATTAGATAATCTTTTTATAATAAATATCAATAAAATTGTCATAGTTGAAAGTAGGAATATTAATGAGTTAATTCCCTCGCTATTAAGAAGGTTTTCTTAAACTTATACTATCGATAGGATTAAATACTCTTGTCCCTTTTTTTAAACCTTCATGTACCAGTAAAAGTCCAATCATTATAATAAATAGTGCTAATCCTGGCCAAAAGGCTGCTCTGTAGCGCTCTATAACTACTCCAGAATCATAAGCACTCTGCATCATAAATCCTAAATTAAAATCTCTATAATCCGAAAACCCTAAAAACCCTACTGATGTATATAAAAAGATTGCAAAAATAAGAGCCCAGGGAATAAATATTATTAATTCCCTAGTTATATCAGTAAATCTCGGCTTGGTTTGAGCAATTTTCATAGTAAACATAGGTATCAATGATAATCCTATGATGAACACTAACACTGAATAATTGTCCCAGGCTATTGTTGCCATTATAACGGCCATAAGTATGTTCGGAAATATGTAGAAGGGAACCATAACGCCAAATGTCAAGGTTTTATCTGATTGCTTAAATTGACTTGCAATTATGCCAAATAACAAACCTCCAATCAATCCGATTAGAACTGCAATACCTCCCGTAAATAATATTCCTCTTATTCCGTAAATCAAGTGTGCGAGTAAATCAAAACCCCTATATATTTGGCCTAGTGGGTGTTCCTCTGAAGGGAGATCCCATGAACCCGGTTCCCAATTTAATGCCTCTTCTACAGAATAGGGAGTTATTATTTGAGGGAAAATTGAGATAAAAATAAAAAAACCAAATAAGATTAAACCAATAATAGTGAGGGGAGATTTTAATCTTCCAAAAAAATATCTCTTTAACGTTATAACACCATCCTTAAAATCACTTTCAAATTTATTTCCCACTCCTTCATCTGGAATTTTTTGTATGACTTTCATCTCAAATCGCTCTTTCAATAAGTAACGAGCAATAGCCAATTTAAGATTTGAGATAAAAATAACGATTATAAAGCAAATAAGGATCATAAACATTAATCCTTTAAGAACTGAGAGATCTGCTCTCCATAAAGACCGCAAAAAATCGTAACCAAAACCTCTTAAATTGAATGTTATATCGACGATAATATAATACATGAAAACCATACTGAAATTCATACTCGTTCTCAAAATGTTTGAAATTATAGAATTATTAATTACAGCCTCTGATGACTTCCTAATCCTTTGGTTAGCGAAAAATGCAGTAATTGAAACTGTTAAGAATAGAGACGGTATGATATAGCGTAGAAAAACTTCAAATGTGAGCGACCACTCCCCTGCGATCATAGAATCTAATAACAAGGATCCCGTAACAACTGGGGGAACATACCCAGAATCCCATTCACAACAAATTTTATCAGGTAAGATATCTAAAAACCATTGTTGGATCACAGGACCAAACCAAAAAACCATGGTTATAGCACCTATGCCAAATAAAATGTTAATTGTCTTTTTCAAATTGGACTTCTCTATTCTCTCCACTTTTTTCCCCAGATATTTACCCAGTATTAATCCACCTATTAAAGGTATTATCAAAATTTCGATCATAGGTACAACGGAATATCTTAAAAATTCTAAGAAGGAATATCCCCAGTCTCCAGAGAAAAATTCCAAGAGATATACCCCAAATCCGATCAATAAGTTTTGATCTTGAAGGTCATTCTCAGAGGTTATTATAATATAACCTTGTGGCATTTGTATTAAAAGATAGAAATTTATTGCCAACCCAAGAAAAAGAAACAAGAATGCAAGTAGAAAAATGGTAACCAAATTTTTCCGTAAACGAATAAGGTTCTCTTGGGAATTCAAGAAATTTTTCGCCTTGGTCTAAACTTCATACACCAGTATTAATAATTTAAGAAGAGGATAAATATAAAATATTATATCAAATACCACTCGATTTGGAATAAATTTATAAATTTATCTTGGTTAATTTATTGCAAAAATCGGGTGAATGATTTTGTCTTTAAAAATCGAAAGTGATAAGCTTCAAAAATTTGTTGTTGTGGTAAAATATATTCAATTTGTCTTCCTTGCAGTTTTATTTTATGGTACAGCAATGTTAACTTATGATCTTGTTCAAATTATACCAGATGTACAGATTTCTGCTTGGGCTATAGGCTGCACGGTTTTTGGTGGAGAAGGTGCGATAGTTTCTTATTTTATTATACGATCCACTGAAAGGAAAATTGAAAAGATAATTAAAGAAGGGAAATAATTGGATGAAAAATGAGAACCTGAAAGATGATTTAAAAAAATTTAGGACTCAAGCACGATCACGAGTAATCGTATTAATTTCCTCTTTAATTTTAATATTTTTATGGTTTACCGATTTTTCCTGGATTACTCAGAACAGAACATTTAGCAGTATGGCGTTAGCAGCCGCAGGAAGTACTCTTGGAATGGAAACATATCATGTTATATCAGTAACTTTTATAATTACGAT
>JBHLLU010000149.1:0-4027 GCA_048938895.1 Promethearchaeota archaeon | reverse complement strand
GATGTAGGAATTGTAATTATTTCCGGAGTTGGATTTGATGTTGTACCCACAGATTGTTTAGCTAAATATGTTAGCGACAAAATACCTAATGCTACTAGCCTAGATCTGGGGATAACTGCTATGAGTAGTCCAAGTGCTGGAACACTTAAAACTATGTTAGAGCACTATGATATTGGACAATTAGTCAGAAGGAATGGAAATCTTATCCGACTTGATAAGGTGGAAGTCCGTAATGTTCAATTCTCTGATATGGAACGAACAGTGAGACCAGTAACTTGGGGTGATCTGTCCACAGCTTATCGAACAACTAATATCCCAAATATTACCACTTACTTTCCTTTACCAAAAAAATTTCCCAACTTACTCGGTTCTCTTGGTATTTCCCCAAAAGAAATGCTCGAGAACAAGGATGCCAGAGACAAAGTCTATCAATGGATCGAAGAAAATATTCATGGTCCAGATGAACATAAGCGAAATACTTCACGGTGCTATATTTGGGCTTCAGCACAGGATAGTAGAGGAAAAGAGGTTCAAGCTTGGCTCGAAACAGTGGAGTCTTATCAGCTTACTGCTGTCGCGGGGGTAAGATCGGTAGAGAAAATATTTGCACTTAAACCAAAAGGCGCGTTAACACCAGCTTTAGCTTTTGGGGCCGACTTCATATTAGAAATTCCCGAAACCAAACGTTTGGATTCTATAAATTAAGATAAATTTCCATACATTTTTTTTTTATTCAATATATTCCCTTAATAACTTCAATCATCAATTTATAAGCTTTTAATGTAAAATTTTCTCTCTTATGACAAATAAGTCTATTTTAGCAAAATTAAATCTTAAGAATTGTGTTGGTTGTGGAATTTGCGTTGAAATTTGTCCCAAATTTGCTATTCCACGTTCAATAATTGGATATAATTCTTCTTTAGCTAAAATTGATGTAGATAAATGCGATGGATGTGGAAAGTGTGTTGAAATCTGTCCACACAAAGCAATAGTTCTTATTAATCATACCTTTCGGTGAATATTTTTAGAAAATTTTGAAGGGATTATGTAGATTAACATCTCGAATTCTGATATATCAGATTTAGAAGTATTAATATTTAAGTGGTAAAAGATTATGATTAGAAAGGCTTATTATTGTTATAAACTAAGTGGATTTGGAACAAGCTTCTAGAAGTGAGAGCTTATCATGGAAAAAGAACATATTTTTCTAAAATTATTCGGTCAAAAACTCATAAGTTATAAGAAGCTTAAAAATGGTCAAATAGCAGGAACTGGGCTCCTCAATCCGCTTCTTGATAGATTGCGAATATACCGATTGGTTTTTATGATCCTTTTACAAGCTAATTTTTACAAAAACTATGAAACCATTGGTCGATGGGAAGGTAAAATGGTGGCTAACACCTTTGCGCCTCCTGTTGGAAGTCGCCCTATGATTCGTGCATTAAAAGGATTAATTAAGTCTCAATTGATGCCGTACCCCTTCCCTGTTGCAATGACATTTGCAGTTACCTATAATTGTCAATGTAAATGTGTTCATTGTAGTGCAGGGAGACATTTTCAAAAAGATAGGAAAGAATTATCTACAGAGGAAGCTAAGAAGCTAATTGATGATGCTCAGAAATTAGGTGTAACCATTATCGCATTTACAGGAGGAGAACCTTTACTGCGAGAAGATCTTTTTGAGCTTATAGCTCATGTAAACAAAAAAAAAGCTATGCCTGTAATGTTTACAAATGGACAATTCTTAACTGATGAGAATGTTGATAAACTAGCAGAGGCAGGACTCTATTCTTTGTTTTTAAGTATAGATTCACCCGATGCGCAAGTGCATAATGCACTGCGTGGAATGCCAGGTTTATATGAGACTGCTATTGAAGGACTAAAAAAAATAAAGGCAAAAGGGATATTTGCTAATTTTTCTTCTTACGCAACTCGTTCTGGGACAGAAGCAGGAGTATACAAAAAAATTCATGAATTAGCTTCTGACCTTGGTCTTCATAATATCATTTATTTTGATTGTGTTCCTACTGGAAACATGTTAAAGGATACGAGTGAAATGTTAACATACAACCTAAGAGAAGAAATTCATGATTTTTCTGCTGAAATTTTTAACAAAAAAATCGTACCTCCACTCTCTTCTCAGTCATGGCAGAATTCTGTGGAAGCATACCTTTCTGGTATAGGCTGTTTAGCAGGTAATATTCAATATTATGCTTCTGCTTATGGAGATATTTCCCCCTGTGATTTCACTCCATTATCGTTTGGAAATATTAGAAAAGAACCATTGAAAAGAATATGGATGAGAATGGTTAAACATCCTGCTTATAATCATCGAAGTCCTTTCTGTAGAATGCAAAATAAAGAATTTAGAAACTTATATATCGATCCAATCCCTGATGATGCTCCTCTTCCCTATGAAATGAAAAATCTTCCCCGTGTAGATTATAGATCTTAAAAGGTAATGTTTTTCTTATTCGGGGAATAGATTATCTTTTAATCATTTTTCATAAGAAACTCTTCTGGTATTTCATGCCCAAGTCCGGCTTCCTTGAATTTCTGACCGTTTTCTACGTAAAGATTGGATCCCCATTCACCCATTCTTCTATTTGGATATTCTTTTTTTTTTATTGCTGGCACTCCTGCATATAGACAATTATCCTCAGTTTTACCTCTAATAACAGATCCACCGGCTATTACTACTCCTGTTCCAATATGCGAATTCATTAAAACAGAGGCATTGATTCCAATTAAGGTTTGATCCCCAATTGTTGTTGGCCCATGAACCATTGACAAATGCCCCATAGTTACGTTTTTTCCTATTTTACATATACCTCCAACAGTAGAATGGATTACACAATTTTCTTGGATACTCGTGTTTTCCCCCACAATAATTTTTCCCCAATCCCCTCTTAATTTAGCGCCAAACCATATATTCACGTACGGACCAACCTCTACGTCGCCCACAATAACTGCATCTTTAGCTATAAATGCGGTAGGATGAATGGATGGAGTTGTACCATTATAGGGTGATGCTACAATCATAGTTAGAACTTTATACCCTTTTAAAAATAAACTTGGTTGATTTCTAAAGAACTAAAAGTTATTTAAGATTTTTGAATAATTTTAATATTTCCTCAGTCATGAAATATTTTTAAATTTAGGACTATAAAGACAATAAAATTAATCAACCAACATAATCATAGACACAAACAAGGAAATAAACATGAGGATCATTAAGATGAAACTTAAAAAAAAACAAAGGTCTGCTTGAGTATAATGACAGATTGATGAAGTAATAATGTATAAAGTAGTAACATAAATGAAGGCTAGAAATGAGACTACGATTTTATATTTCATTAAAATAGAATATCCCTTTTTTTTATTAAGGTTTTCTACATTTTTACACTACTTTTTTTTAACATATGAGTCATCTCAAAAGACATTACAAACTGTTTTGTAAGATTGGATTAACTTCCCGTCTTCCTGAAATGAAAATCCTTTTATATTTTTTTAAGCTAAAGTTTTAAATCTTTCTAATCCTTTCTTCTGTGAATCAGTACCTATATCAAGGCTAGACAAAAGAATATTTTAAAATGATACGTTGAGTTTAAAATTAATGAATGAAAAATTTATAGATGATAACCATTTCATTATAAAGTCTGATGAAATCAACGAATATATTTCTATAATGTATCAATTTTGCGAAGAATCTAAAACAGAGCTTAAAATAGCTATCCATATTAAAGACATACCAATATTTACAAAACGATTCAAATACCATAAGGAAGAGAAACAGATTAAGGATAAAGCAGACAAATTTTACCAAAATTTAAAGGCCGATTTAATTTTATGGTCTAAAAATGACTATAAAACCAAATTCATCGATTTTAGGATTGCCTTCCCTTTATTAAGAAGGCTTTCTCAAGTGGGGGAAACAAAATTTCAAATAATTTTTCAGCAAGAAATTTTAAAGGAATATGTTTCAAACAATGCAAATGTCAAAGATTTTTTGAAGAGTGAAGGTTAT
>JBHLLU010000080.1:0-14472 GCA_048938895.1 Promethearchaeota archaeon | reverse complement strand
TGATTCTAAGTTTTCAAGATTATCTTGCAAATGCTTATATAATAAATAGAGCTTCTGTTTGCTTTTAATCTCTGTCTTAACTAGGGATTGAAGTTTTTTAATTTCTTGTGTCTTCTCATTTAATAATATATTGGATTCCTTTTTGATAAATTCAAATGCTTCCTGAAATTGATTTTCCTCGATTTTACTTCTAATAATTTTACCAATATTTGAAATGTCGTTTCTTAATTTCTCATTAATGATAATTATGTTTTTTAAATTCTCTCTAAAAAATTGAAATCCTTCATGATAAAATTTATATTCGTTCTCATAATTATTTTTTATTTTTACCCATCTATTGATGATTTCCTTATGTTTATTGACCACATCACTATCGGTTGTGGTAATTTGTTGAGAGATATTAAAGATTGTCTTATCATATTTGTTAATGTCATCAGAAATCTGATTTAATTGTTGGATAATTAAATCAAATTTATCTTCGATATATTCTCTCTCAAAAGTTTCACTAAAAGTTTTCTTAAATGAGTCTAATTTCTTTTCAAGATCTTCTTCTATTAATACCAGTTTTTCACTCAAATTTTCCAGTAGATTATTCAGGTATATAATAGTTTCTTTTTCTTTGATCATTTCCTTTAACTGAGAATCTATTGCTGCCAATTTTGTTTGTAGAGTGGAATATACTTTATCCCATTGAGAAATTTCATTGCCTAATATAGCTTTTATATTAGTATAATATAAGATTTCATTGAACGAGTTTTCAATGTTTTCATTAAGGAAATCAGCTTCCATTAATGAATCTCGAATGATAAACTTTAATCTTTCTTTTGCATAATCGATTTCATCAATTAAAAGATAGCTATTTATTTCTTCATTTATTTGATTCTCTAAATTTTTTAATTTTAAAGTCATATTATATAAATCATTCTTAATGTCTTCTAATTTCTCCTTTTCCTCAAATATTCTTTCTGTATTTATTTCTGTGTCAGATAAAATTACCTTCTCTAAAAAGGAATTTAAATAGAAGTTGTATTTTTTTTTCCCTAAAAAAATTTTTTTGGTTTTAACATATCCCTTGAAAAAATGTCTTGAAATCATATCATTTATTATTGGGAAAACATCTTCTTTTAACTTGAGATTTTCTTCATTTGAAATTCTATATTTCTTAATCATACTTGAAAGAGAAATAATACTTTTAGTCTTTATCTGTTCATAAAATGTTTGAAAAAATATTTGTTTCCCTTCGCTTAGATTTCGCAGATAATTTCTAAATTCAATTTTGTTATTGAGAATTCTTAAGTTAAAGTTGTAACTAAGATTGATATATGATATTATATCTTCAATATCATTTGATAAACCAAATGTAGTAATTAATTGGTTTAAATCGATAAAATTTTCTTTTTCTAATTTCTTAAACAAAATCCTTTCAATTTCATCGATAAACTTTTTCCAAATTAAGGATGAAAGTATTATCAATTTGGACGTCACAACCATTTTCTGCGTATTCCAATTGTCTTTGTTATTTAATATTTCATTTAACTTATTATTAATATAAAAATATACACTTGAAGGATTAAAATCTAATAACCATGAAAAATTACTGAGAACATAAACTATCCAAAAAGTATCATTAAGATTATCTGCCTGATTAAAACCAAAACCACCAGTTGATTTTTGAAATTGAAGCAGATATTGGACATCTTTTTCTTTAACTTCAGTTTCAAGATCTAGATATTTTAAACAGAGAAACTTATAAATTAGAGTTTCTGGTTTCTTTTTATTTTCAATTATATATGTTCGGAATTGCTCTTTACTGTTCCGTATATCTACCCCTAAAAGTGTGAATATTTCCATTACATAAAATAAAGTTCTTACGGGGGTAATATCTTTACAAATATCACACTCCTTGTCATGGCAATGTAAAAAATTCTCCCCTTTCTTTAGTGATAGCACAAAATTCTTAATTTCTTCTTTAATCTGACTCGTGCCGTCACTTAATAAATACTCATTTAACGCTCCTACAATTTTCAAACTACTTAATGCTAAATATGTTGAATAAATATCTGGTTGTTTTTTAGAATCAAATGATAGCTTAAATCCTATTTGATCATAATCTCTAACTTCACAATTTTTAATGTATTTATAGGTTGCATCCTTATTTTCCTTTTTTTCTCTTTTGCTAAATTTCATGAGTAAGCTAAACCAAAACACATCCACTAACGTCAAGTTTGGCTCATTAAATAAATTCTTCTTGAAGTAATCATAATATAAAACTAACTTATTAAATTCCTTAAAGTAAAAGTTCCCAATATTTCTTCTTCTTACATTAACAAAAGATTTAAATTGCTCTTTTTTGAATTTAGTAATATAAGGATAAGCAGATTTCTGTTCCACATTAAGCAAATTAAAATAAACCCCAAAAAACTAAATTTTTTTATTTTGTAATTAATGAAAATTTTGACATTTATTTTTTTTGAAAAAAAAATTCAACTGTTTAAGATTCATGAAAAGGATGGTCGCATTTAAATAGTTAAAATTTGCTTCATTTGATGAAATTGTATCAAACTTGGAAGAGTTGATAAATATAAAATGAATTTAATAATAGAAAATGCTATTTATAAAGGTTATTCTTTCCGATGCGATATTAAAGTACGCTTTTTATTAAAATATGCCATAATTCCCGCAATTATCAGCGAAGCCATGATTACATACAATATTCCATTTATAAGGCCTGGAGTCCTTGAAATATACACATCTAAAAAAACACTAACTACCTCTGAGATACCTGTATTTTCATTTGATGAAGAATCCTTAGCAGTAACTCGAAAATTGTAGGATCTTTCGTTTGTATAGGATGTTACGTTATCCCATGTGAAGAACCATTGATCTTCTTCAAATTTTATCATGGAAGCTTTAAAAAATGAAATTGAGGAATTAAAGATCTCTATTGAGACGTTTCCAGATAAGGGAGGATTCTCATCTGTAATATTGACGATTATATCAAAATATTTACGTGTAATGATGGTATCATTAGTATCGGGTTTAATAAACGATATTAAAGGAGGATTGATATCACCATTCGCAATTTTTGTAGATTCATCTCTTGATTCATTAGCTAGATCTAATGATTCTCTAAATAAAATAGTAGCATTGACAATTATTGAACAAATTACGATTAGGAATAAGATCTTGATTTTACTCTTTATTACCATAATATTCATGCGTAATCCTAAGCAAATATAAATCTAAGTAAGAATAAATTCTGAGTTAAATATAAAGTTAAGTCAAAAAAAATTAATATGTTTGAATTTTAATGTCTTAAATTTCATTATAAATTATTTTTAAAACTCCAAGTATTTGCTATTCCTAAATTATCTCTGATTTGAGGTGCTTGAATATCATTAATCGATATGGATTGTCCTGTAGAAATCCATGCTCTAGCAGAATCATATGCGTCCCGTATTGTCGAACTTTGATTTAAATTCTTCCAGAATTGATGAAAAAACCAAGAACCTGCAAAACCGTCAGGATTATTATTATTTCTCCAATACCATGAAAAAATATTTGTTGTAGAAGTTATCATCACAGCTTTAGGTAAATAATACCAATTGACTGTATCTTGAAGCAAAAAATTTCCACTAAAGCAAATGTCAATATTAATCATCATCATTCTACAATGAATATCTTTTACCAAGTTAAAGAAATCGAGTTCTGTAATATAACTATCATCTGCTTCAAAATGAAAAGTTGCATTCCCATCACCGAGTACGCTGTTTGAACCATGATCAACTATATAAATTATAAGTTGATCTCTTGAACTTATATTAGAAGCAAAAGATCCTGAATAGCTAACATCCATTTCTTGTTTGAAACGAGTTGAGTTAACATCATCATTCTCTACATCTATTATGGCTCCTGTTAGATCATTGGGATTCCCATCATTTGCATAGATATCAATTATGGTGTCACCTGTATGATACAACATCAAAAAGATATTATCATCAGTATAACCATGTTCTTTTAAAATCCAATACACTTGTAGTGCTTGTGCTGGAAAGCCATCCGTGTCAGTATTACTAAGTGGTGGTGTTGGAATTGGGGGAGGAAACCAATATTCCATAGAGATATCATCAAAAAGAACCATTTCCCCTGCATTCATAGTACCCTCGACTGCTAATACCAAATGTAACTGAGTAATTTCACTTAGAGTGGAATTGGCGACACCCGTAGCATTTATATGGGTCCATCCTGCAAAAGGTCCATATAAGCCTTTCGACCAGTCTGTTCTTACAACATCGTTGCTAGCGTTTAACCATCTTAATCCTATTCTTGCTCCTGCCCCGGGAGGTAATATTATAGCTGGAACTCTAGGTTTAAAATATATATTTGAGGTAATATTAACCCAAGCAGATAGATTATATGCTGCATATTTAAACAGTGGATAAAATTGAGTCCAATTATATACAAACTCCATATTAACATACTTGGGTCCAGCTGGTGCTGGATTAGCATTAAATTGAACAAATCCCGGAGTATCATAGCCCTGGAGATTATTCTCTTGTATTACACTTCCATTTGGATAACCTATAAAATTAGGCCAGTTATTAGTTTCATCACCAAAACTCGAGTCTGAGTTATTATTATTAAAATCAGGAAATCCATCCTTTCTATAAAAATCATTAGCACTACATACAATTATTGCTTTTCTTTCTACCGGAATTGGTTCTTTTCTATAAGTTGGTATATACAAAATCCATAGTGTCAGCGACAGACCAATTAGTAATACAAATACAACTAAGACAAGATATTTTATAAAACCCTTTTTCAAATTCATTAAATTTCACTTAAGTAGTAAAAATTATATGTTCCTATAAAGTAGAATAACACGCATAGTTAATTTAAATCTTACTTTTCTACTCAGTAAGAAACAATGTTCTTTTATTTATATTTTAGAATATCTTGAGATAAAAAAATAAAAAATTTTTGAATAAAAAAGCTCATTCTTTCATTTTTAGAATTTCTTCCATTGTAGGTTTCTCTTTAATATCTAAAAGCTTGAATGTATCAATCATTTCTAAGAGACCATACACTTGCAATCCATGACCATATTTCTCGTTTGCATCATATAAATTTCTCCAGCAAAATGGGCATTCTGTTGTTATTATGTCAGCACCTATAGCATTTGCTTCATCTAACCGCAAACTAGATGTCTTCAAAGAAAATTCAGCATAACCTGCTCGTACTCCACCACCTGCACCACAACAGAAACTATCCAGTTTTATGCGATACATTTCTTTAAATTCAATTCCAACGTCTTGTTCTAATTGTCTGAGCACTATCCGAGGTACTTCATACCAATCATTTATCACTTCCCTAATCTTACGACTATCCATCATTAAGTTCTTAGATTCTTCAATAATCTTTTGTTCCATTTCTAATGCCATATGACGTCCTAAGTGGCAAGGATCATGGTAAGTTACGACCTTTCCTTTCAATTCTTTGTTAGGTTTAAATTTAATTTTTCCAGCAGTAATTAGACGTGATACTAATTCAAAAGCATGCATTGTTTTGAATGGGAGTTTATTACCTTCCATCCACTTCGGATAATCATTAGTAAAGGTTTTATAACAACCAGCACATGAGAAAAATGCTAATTCTAAACCCTCAAATGCCTTAAGATTCTTATTCATCAATTCTTGAGCAGTGTCTACCGCACCGACTCTAAAGAAAGGACTTCCACAGCATACTTCATCCCCAACTAATGTGAAATCAATTCCTAAATCTTCGAAAATCTTACATGTAGCAATAGCAATCTCAATTTGACGGTAACTAGCAGTACACCCGACAAAATATCCAATTTTTGCTTTTTTATTATCAATGTATTTTTCTAAGCCTGCATCTTTTGCCCATTTAAATCGTTCCTCTGCTTTTCCACCATATGGATTATTTAATTCCTTAGTTAGTTTCTCAACTAATTGGTGTCGCTCAATCATAGGAATACCAGCTTCTTTACATGCAGCTCTCAATGCTTCTATAATATCTACAGTTCGAACCTTGTTTTCACATTGAGCAGAACACTGACCACATGTAATACATGGCATTATAACATCTCTGACTTCTTCAGAAAATTCTAAATCTCCACTTAAAATCGAACGAGCTATCCAAATTTTTCCCGCATTCCAGAATGCTTCCCAACCGTGTTCAATTCCTGCGGGACAAGCGTCAACCATCCCTTCATAGAGAACAGTTCCTTGTTTTCCTGTATATTCTCCAATTCCTTCTTTATCAGGTTCTCCGGAATAAGCAAATCGACACGCTTTACAATGGATACATTTAAATATATCTTTTCTTAATTCTTCTAATCTTTCCATTCCTGTTTTTGACATTTTTTTCTACCTCCTTAGTTTATGGAAGAGCAAGTCTTCCTGGATGCATAATAAAATTAGGATCTACAAGCTTCTTGAAAGCCCTTAAATATTTCCAATACATTCCAGATTGATAATAAGCTTGGATATGGATATATGGATCAGGCCTATAATTAAGCCAGCCTTGCTTAAGTGCATATTCTGTTGTATCTCGATTCAATTCTTGAACTTTCTCAAAATCAGATTGTTTAGTAGAGTCAAAACAAACTATAGGCATACAGATTGCTTGTCTACAGCGCTCAATACTCGCAATCCAGATTACTGGAGGGAATCCATATTCTTCCATCTTATTTGTATACATCTCAGCAAAATGAGCACATTCTGGCCAAGGGGTATACCAAGTAATAAACAAGAAACCAGCTTCCCAGAAACTATAGGGAATTGCGATTTTATTTGGCTTTTTCATTCTACTTGCAATTTGCTTAGGATGAAGTTCCTGTTTTATAATTGCATCGGGATTTTTTGCTTTTTTCTTAAAATCTTCGGCCATTTTATCAATTCTATTAGTAGCGTAATCCAATTCTTCTTGAGTTTGTGCCCATGTCTCCCAATTCATCCACCATTGAGAAATTCCAATACTTTTATAAAATTCGTAATCATGTGGGATTTTATCCTTGGGCCATCGAGCCATTACAAGTGGATAATTACCCCCCTGAACCATTACAGTGTTGTGTGAAATGCCAAATTCTTGCTTAGCAACCTCAAGGGTAAGATCTTGCATATCGTAGGGATTATCCATTCCCCATACCACGACAGTCTTGAATTTGGGGTGTGGGTAAATCTTAACAGCTGCTTTCGTAATCACTCCAAAAGAACCCTGACTTCCCATAAGAAAACTCCACATATCTGGTCCTAATCCATATTTATAGAAAGGTTTCGCAGTTGGTAATGCCCAAGAACCAGTTCGTACGACATCACCATTAGGGAATACTATTTCTCCACACATAAAATTATCTCCTTGTGGTCCAACACTAGAAGTATAGAGAGAAAAACCCCTGTCAATCGCATCACCCATAACCGTTGCGGCAGGTGGGGCTCCATCAGGAATGGGAGGTGCCCATTCTGGATGATACTTATGCATATAACTCCAAAGCTGCCCATTTGTGACACCAGGTTCAATGATACAATAACGATTTTCTTCGTCAATCTCAATGATTCTATTCATTCTCCCCAAATCAAGAAGTACTCCACCAGGTTTGATCGTTGGGCATGCAAAACCTCCTGATAATCCCGCAGATACAGGGCTCACTGCAATTTTTTCAGCAGTACAATAAATTAAGATCTTACGAATCTCTTCGACATATTTCGGTCGGATTACGATATCTGGAATCTGTGATTCTAAGCCCATAACCGATTTTGATAAGTAAGATGCAGTAATAGCCTTATTATTTGTAGCGTATTCTTTACCGACAATACCTATCATTGCTTCTAAATCTTTTTCAGTTGGTAATTTATAGCTCATATTTTCTAACCTTTTATTTTAACTTCTTTTTATTATTTTTAATAAAATAATTTAATATTTTTGAGAATTAAGTACTGAATTTTAAATTTTCTTATATCTATTTCATAAAAAAGCTGAATTCTTCTTTTAGAATTTTTGTATTACATTTAATACAGAATAGAGTGTTAATTAGAAATTATTAAATTGACTAAATTTCTTGATTTAGTTCTTGCTGAGTGTGAAGATCATTCAATTCAAGAAAATTTAAACCACTTCGACGTCTTTTATCATTTATAATAAATTTATGAAAAATCTCGTTGTTTTCTTCAATAAATTCCCAGAATTCATTATAAATTTCTTTTAAAGTCCTTTTTTCGGTTGATAAATACACTTCCTTAACTAAGTTCTTTCTTTCTTTAGATTCTTGGATTTTAGGAGTAAATTCCGCAGTTTTAAATATTTTCTTTTCTTCCATTCCCGCTTGATTAAAAGCCTTTACTCCGTTTCTTAACTTTTTAGAATTTTCATTATTCAGTTCAAAATCTACTTTTTGATACCCGCGTATTTGTAAATTTTTATCTACGAAAACCTGAAAGTGGTGAGGGCAGATTAATCCCTTATGGATTGAAATTGTAGTTAAATGGGAGCTTTTATTTAATTCTCTTTTAGGCACACCAATAAGATCTCTTGTTTTACAATTAGGGCATATTATTTCTATTTTATGAGTAGTAACAGGAACAAGCATAATATTTTAGGAATATGCTTACTATTCACTTTTTTGATCTATATTTCAATTAAATTATTTAAACCCCAGAATTTAATATTTAGGCACATGTCTTTATTTAATTTACAAGGTTAAGAACCCAATCTTTAAGTTATTAATATTATTTTCCTAATTATTATCTTTTAATCAAGTAACTCGTATTAGATGTTGATTAATATGTCAGAAATGGATATCTTTTTCAACCCTAAAACAATAGCAATTATAGGCGCTTCAGAAAAACCTAAATTTGGTGGAGGGACAACTTCTTACCTTTTAAATTCAAAATATAAAACTTATCCTATCAACATAAACAGTGAAACAATTCTAGGACATAAGGCTTACAAAAATATTAGAGATGTTCCTGATGAAATTGACTTGGCGATAATTATTGTTGGAAATGAATATGTTTTACAATCTGTTAAAGATTGTATAGAAAAAGGTGTAAAAGGGATTATAATTGAATCTGCTGGTTTTGCAGAAACAGGTAACGAAAGATACAAAAAAATTCAAAACGAACTAGAAGAAGTTATTAAACAATCGAAAATTAGAGTGATCGGTCCAAATTGTGTAGGTGTTTCTAATTTTAGCAACCAATTCACAACTTCAGATATGGATTTTTCAACTCCAAAAGGGAATATTGCGGTGATAGCCCAATCAGGCGTATTAGGAAATGTATTCATTGATTGGGCTAATAGTCAAGGAATCTTTTTTTCAAAAACAGCAACAATAGGGAACAAGGTCGATGTTGATGAAGTTGATCTACTAGATTATTTGAATGAAGATCCTGACACGAAAGTAATAACACTTTACTTAGAAGGTACAAAAAGAGGTAGAGAATTGAAAAACGCATTTGGAAGGATGAAGAAACCTGTATTAATCTTGAAAAATGGAAGGAGTGAGATTGGATCAAGGGCAGTTAATAGTCATACTAGTTCAATAGCTGGAAATGATAGAATCTATGATGCTCTAATTAAACAGTATCCAAAAGTTTTCAGAGTTGACAATTTTTATGAACTATTTAATATTGCTCATGTTTTCGCTACTCAACCTTTACCAAAAGGTAAAAATGTTGTAATAGTCACTGGATCTGGAAGTTTAGGTGCTTTAGCATGTGACGAAATCGAAAAACAAGGGCTAAATCTCGCTAATTTAAATGATGAAACGGTTAGTACCATAAGATCAGTAATACCTAATTGGGTATCAATAGGAGGTACTATTGATTTGGGCCCTTCTATGTTCCAGACTTTTATTCCCTCTATTAGAGCAATTTTTAAGGATGAAAATGTAGATTGTGTTCTTTTTATATTTTCAGTTCCTAGAGTGCCACTCCAGCGGATGGGAGGAAATAGATTAGAAGGATTTAGAATACAAATGAAAGTCTTGAAAGAAGCAGCTGAAGAATTTAAAAAACCATGCATTATTGTAGCATTTGGTTCAAGATGGATTTTCGACTTCGTAAAAAATTCTACAGAATATTCAAAACCCGAATTGACAATTCCTGTAATGACTCGGATAAATCAAGCGATAAAGGCTTTTAAATTCATGGAGGAATATAATCAATCTTCCTTTAATGATTAAAAGAAGAGAATTAATTAATTCTCCCATCACTCTCTCAAATTTTATCATTTTTACTTTTAAAAATTGGACTCCAAATTTTTTTAATTTGACTAAATTCACATTTTAATTAAGAAAAAAAACTTTTTCAGAGTGATCAAAAAATGGAGGATGTTTATTTTTTTGGTGTATCATTGGAAGAAATTGTGAATTGGTATATAGCACAACCATTATATGGGCAAATATTAGTACTAATCGGTTTATTTGCTGTAATTGCATTAACAGTGGTTATTGTATATTATATCATAAAAGGAGTCGCATATTTAGTTTATTATGTATTGAAAGGAGTATATTATCTATTGAAAGGAATTGGATTACTTTTTTATAAACTATTCGAGGCGTTGTATTATGCGATTTCAGGAAAACCAAAACCAGAAGCTACAAATGAACAAAAGCAACCAACACCACCCCAAGTTATAGTTGTAAAGGAATCTGAACCAATTACTCCTATTCAAAAGACATATCAAACAGTCCATTCAGATATTTCTTTTTGTAGCGAATGTGGCAGTCCTTTTTCAGATACAATGATTCAAACCTTATCTAATAAAGGATTTGTATATTGTATTCGATGTGGACATGGATTTCAAGCCAATTCGATGAAAATCGAATCCCAATAATTTTTTATTTTCTTTTTTTTTAACTTTATTGAGCCGTTCTTAACTCATAATCTCATTTTTTATGCAAGAAGATTAAAATTATTTTTTTATTATTTTTAAATAATCCATAAACTTTGATTATATTCTAAATGAAAATTATTTAAATATCAGTTCTGCGTTTTTTTAAATAGAAAAAAAGGTTAATAAAATTCCTTATTACCTAAAAACAATCTCCTTACGTAAACCACGTTTTAGGAATTTTCTTCCTTTTTATTCTTTTTCTTATGTTTATCTTTGTTGAATCTAATCCTAATAAGGAATATTAGATTTACGGTACTAATAAGGGCAACCAATAATAATAGATTATAACTGGGAATTCCATGACTTCTTCTTTTTGGCTTTTCTACAGTTATACCTATACAATTAGATAAGGTTACACCGGAATTATTCTCGGCTACAACAGTAAAATAATAGGTTCCCGTAGAATAACCACTCAAGGGTATTGTATTTCCTGTAATTCCTGTACTAAGAAGATTTAAACTTTCATTAATTACTGTGATTACTCGGGAGTATTCATACACTGAATATGTAAGTGCACCTTCGGAATCTGACCATACCAAGGTAAATTCACCATCAATATCAGGATTCCCTGCGTTTGTCAACAATATAAAGTCTCCTGGGGGAACATCTCCTTCCTCCAAAACATTTGTCTCTGTAAGTTCAAAAGAGTAATTATAGATTCCCCCTGTGAAAAAAAAGAATGTACTATTAAGAAGAATACCACTTGTTTTCTCATACCACGCGAATCCTCCTGGATATGTTAAATCTTCTAATTCCCATACGTTTACTGACCCATAACCTGGTAAATTATAAGTGAAATCCCTAGATACTATAAATTCATGATCTCCTTCTGTGGCAACAGAAATGGGAATTATTTGACCAATAATGATATTAGGAAAAATCCAAACAGGAGTATGAGTAAAATTCGGGAATAGAGTCATCCCTGTTGAACCTGTAATTAAACGCGTTTTGGCGTCTACATCCCAAGAACCATGATAGAGCGTATTATTTAGAAAAAAGTCCCAATTTACATGGAATATGTTCCCCGAAATATAAGAATATGAAAATCTTGAAGGACCTGCTATATTCATGATGCTAAAGGTGTGATTAAGATACATACCATCAAATAATGTAATAACATTAAGAAAAGCCAATTTTGTTTTGTAATTGTTGGATGTAAAAGTTTCGTTAGTTATAGGAGGACTATATACTGTAAAATTATAAGTTCGATATTCAGTTGGTGTCCATAAATAACTTATTGTATGACTTGTACCGCTTGGTAGAAAAGGAATATTTATAGAATTAACAATGATTGTATCAAGATATAAGAACAAATCGACATTCGTTTCATTATAGATGCCATTATTTACTACGGATGCGTTTATGTTGTATGTTTCTCCTACTTCTATATATTCCGGGATTGTTAAGGAAACGCTCAGATCATGTTCCCATGGTCTTAATTGTGGAGTAAAAAGGATTGAAAAATCATCTGTTGAAACTGATAAATCCCGATATACATTAAAATAAGAAATATCTAATCCATAATTTAATCCGCAAGTATATCCTCCACTAGTATAGTCTAGATAATCATAATTAAAAACTATATCTCCTGTCTCAAACAAGACAATTTGAAAGGAACCGACTAAAGGACCGCCTATATGATAGATATCTTGCCATTCTGCAACCCAATAACTTCCAAATGATTGCACATAAATATGACCGCCAGAAGGGGGATACAAATCATCCCAAAAAGGGGCAATCATATAAGTGTGGCTGGAAGATCCTGAAGGGAAATCAACGTTAATATATTCATATGGTGTAGAATCACTAAAACTAAGATACCCATTTGCGCTTAAATGGATGGTTGAAAATGATTTATCATAGAATTGAAAATTAAAAGGTAATATAACCGATGCGTATCCATCATCATCTAAATTTAGTTCTGTTCCACCAGAGGCATCTGTCCAATCAAAAATATAGTTAGGGATCATCGTATAATTCATTAATTTAGAAATTGTTATTAATTCAATTACAATGTTGTTTATAGTATATATTTCACCCGCGATTGGAGGTGCAATTGCAGTAAAATTATACGTTCTATATTCAGAGGGAGTCCAAATATAATTTATTATCTCACTTCCACCAATTGGAAGAGATGGTACCATAACTGAATCTACTATGACACTATCGAGATATAGTGTTAGATTTACGCTTGTTTCTTCATAGATCCCATTGTTGTAAACGGTTGCATTCACAACATAAGTATTTCCAATTTCTGGGTATTCTGGTACCTCTAATGACACACTAAGATCATGATCTAAAATGAAATAATCAAATACTAAATTGGTATCTATAAAACTAAAAGTATAATTATACATCCCACCCCCAGAGTAGAAGAAAATACCTGAAATTAGAACTCCTGTATTTTTCTCATATAACCCCAAACCACCAGGTAATGTTAAATCTTCAAGAACCCATACTTCTAACATCCCAGAACCAGGTAAGTCATACAATATTTCATCAGTTACTTCAAACAGATGATCTCCTTCTGCATCAACTGCAATATACAACTGTTCGCCTATAGAGACATTTGGAAAAATCCAAATTGGTGTATGATATCCATCTCCGAAATACCATCCACTTCCCCCTCCATTTGACATAATTCTGGTTTGAGAATCAATATCCCAATAGTCATAATACGTTGAATTCATGTACCAATCAACATGAAACATATCTCCAGAAAGATACGAATAAGCAAACTGAGCAGGCATATCTGAACCAAAAATTGACCAGGTATAATTGATATACATCCCATCGAATAATGTAATGTTTCTTATTGCTAAGATTTTAACAAGCATATTGTTTTCTATGAATGATTCACTAAATAGTGGGGGAGAATATACTGTAAAATTATAAATTCCATAATCTATTGGTGTCCAACTATAATTAATTGTAGAGCTTGCTCCGATAGATAGAGTTGAAATAATTGACGAATTAACAATCATACCATTAAGATATAAATACAAATCAACATCAGTCTCAATATTATCTCCACCGTTAAATACAGTAGCATTAATGATATAAGAATTTCCAATTTGTGGTGAATCTGGAATATCTAAAGACACACTTAACTCATGATCTAAAACTATATAGGAAATATTTGCAATTCCCTCGCCTGAAATAGCTTTTGCAATCAAATAATACTTACCTCCACTTGAAGAAGTATATGAAATCATCTCATCCACACCTAATCCTGATGATGTACTAGATGCAACCAATATTGGTTCACCTATAGAAGAAGGATCATTTGAATACATATAAAGATCAAAATCAGCACCTGTAGGGACATCTAGAGTTATTGTGCATTGTTCTCCGTTATTTAAATTTACATGACATCCAATACCATGTTTAGTAAAAGCATCTTCTAAACTGCTTTTAATCAACCCATTTTGGCTAGAACCTGAAGTTAACTCATTACTATAAGCTTCAAGAGCAATATCAATATTTAATCTTCCATACCCTTCATGGACATCTTTTCCTCCACGATTTAATTCAGGAGAGTCTAAACTACCATAA
>JBHLLU010000027.1:0-54550 GCA_048938895.1 Promethearchaeota archaeon | reverse complement strand
CTTTTTCCAAATTCTGCAGAAGTAACAACAGCATCGAAATATTTAAAAAGTTCATACTCTTTTAATGAATTTTCAATCATCCTCTGATTTGGGTGATTTGACAACACAGCCAATTTTATATCTTCATGCATAGATAGCTTTTCTATTGTTTCCTTTGTTTGAGGAAAAGGTTTCCATTCTTTTTGTTCAAAAGAATGGTATATTTCCGCCAATTCTTCAAATGTTTCTTCATCTAAATGGTCGATTTTGTTTATAAGATTCTCTTCTTGTAGAGTTTGAAGTACTTCTCTATATATTAAAGAGGTAGGATATTCTTTTCTTGATTTTCTACTCTCTCGCCAATATTCTTCTCGCTTTTTAGAAAATCTCTTTAAAAATAAATCATTTGTTATCTTATCATTCCAAATATGCTTTTCTTTCAGCAACTCAATTGATTTCAATAGACCATTTTTAAAACATTCATAATATCTTTCCACAGAAGGATTATCAAACTGAAAAAGAGTAAAGCCATAGTCAAATATAATTCCTTTAACCGACATGGTATTAATAATATTAAAGATGGATTCTCAATTTTAATTTAACTATTATACCATCTTTCGTTTCTGTTAAATACTTAATAAAAAACAAAATATTAACATCATCATTAGAAATAAAAGACAATACAGATGTCAATTGATAAATGGCTTTCTGAAAAAGATTCAAAGGAAGAAAAGATTTTAAGAGAGAAAATCTTTAAAAGTCTTTCTGAGGGAGAGGTAAAAGATCTAAAGAAAAAAAAAATCCGAAATATTGTTCAGAAAGAATCTCAAAAAGTAGTCGAATCTACTGAGGAAGATATATTTATTAATGAATTCCTTGAATTTAAAGATTGGATTAACCAAAGAACCTACTTAAGGGGAGATATAGAAAAAATCGAAACCTGGATTAAAAATTTATATTCAAAAATTCAAACTGGTAAATCTATTGAAGATGATTCAAATACTAAATTATCAATTATTAGAGAGTATAAAAATATTCCTCCGAACTTTTTAGATGAGAAAACAAGAGTAGCAATAAATAAGAAGATTCATGGAGCAGAGAGAACAAATTCTGATAATTATTATTTAAGAAAATTAAAAAAGACAGTACAGGAAAAACTTCATGAATCGAAGTATTATGAGATTTTAGATAAGTTATTAAAAATATTATAAAATCGCAAGAAGAATTCAAAATAATTTAAATTTTATACTGGTTTATATTCTTTATATAAATAATTGCTCTAGATAATTTTAGATGTGGCTTATTTGTCCTATTGCTGGTGTTGGGAAGCGATTACAACCATTTACGTATTCTAAACCAAAGGCTTTCTTAAAAGTAGCTGGGAAACGCTTAATTGACCATATTCTTGCTAAATTAGAAAAATCCTTCCCTAAAGGAACTAATATCTGTTTTATCGTGGGGTATAAAAAACGACAAATAACAGAGTATCTTGAAAAAAATCATTCAAATCATTTTAAACTTCACTTTTTGGAACAGAAACCCTTAGGATATGAAGCAGACACACCATTTTTTAGTGGGTTGGGGGATGCTGTACTATTAGCTAAAAAATTTGCCGAAAATGATGATTGTTTTATATTTCTTAGCGATAGACTTCCTATGGAGGATTATTCACCAATTTTGTTAAATTTTCATCAAGATATTTGCGATGGAGTAATCAATGTAAAGCAAGTAGATAATCCCGAATATTATGGTGTAATTGAATTAGATGATAATCAGATTGTTAGAAGTATTGAAGAAAAACCAAAAAAACCCAAATCTAATTATGCTGTATCTGGGGCTTATCTTTTTGGTATGAGCACTACTTCACGTTTATTTGAACTATTGGAAGAACAGAGTAAAATCCCATTGGAAAATGGCCAAGAACATACTCTTACGTTAATAATTCAAAAACTAATTGAAGAAGGATTTAAATTTAAAATCAATGAAATGAATAGAGAAATTTTGGATTTTGGAAGACCAGACAGTTTATTAGATGGAAATCGTCTATTACTTTCCGAAACCAAAATAAAAGATCCTACTTATGAAAAATTAGCTCAATCTGGTGATATTATTGATTCTAAAATAGTACCTCCTGTGTTCATAGGGGTGGGTACAAGAATCTCGGATTCTGTTATAGGTCCAAATGTATCTATTGGAAACAATGTGAAATTAAAAAAATGTATCTTATCTGATTGCGTTATCGGTGACGGAGCTAACTTGAAAAAAATTATATCTTCAGAAAGTATAATTGGTGATTATTCAATATTAGAAGATTTAATCAAAAAATCTATCACAATTGGGGATTCCTCCTATATTACTACGTCAAGTATGTAGTCGGTTTAAGCTAAAAAAAATGAGAAACTAATAAAATAGAAATTAATCAAATTTAGGCTTTCTATCTTGCCAAGGTGCTATTTCTTCGAATGCTTGTGCCACTTGTAGAACAGTTTTTTCATCATAACGTCTTCCAACAATTTGCATTCCTATTGGAAGCCCAGAGGTAGTCCATCCCGATGGAATTGAGGCTGCAGGATGACCTGTCATATTAAAAGGAAATGTAAATGTCATCCATGTTATTACATTCAACATTTTTTTCCCAATTTTTGGGAAAACCGTCCCAGAATCTAACCAACCGGGTGTAAAGGCAGGACAAGGAGTTGTAGGTGTTATTAAAAGATCAAAATCTTGAAAAAAACTACCTATGACTTCATTTACCTGCTTTCTTTGTTCTATTGCTTTTGTAAAGTTCAACAAGTTATTGTCGAGACCAAGCTTGATTGTAGATCTTATATCAGGGCTAAAATCGTCCATACGAGTTATGAATTCTTTTTGAAAATCTTGGGCATAACCTACTGTAACTGTAGTTCTAAAAGCAGATTCAGGATTTTTAAGTTTTATATTTGCTTCTTCTACATTCCATCCAAACTGTTCAAATTTCTGTACGCTATTCATAACATTTTCCTTAACTTCATCTTCTAAAGACTTACCAAAACCTAGAGTCATTGAATATCCTATCTTAAGTTTATTAGGTTTGTTATCAAGAATTTCAAGGTAATCTGTTGAATCGTCTGGTAAAGAATTCGGATCTCTCGGATAGTATCCTTTAATTACATTCAGCATTAAAGCAGCATCCCTAACATATCGAACAATTGGGCCATAATGATCCATGGAATTAAAGTGGATACCTTCTCGTGGGTAACTAGGGATCCGGCCAAAAGTAGGCTTGAAACCAAAAACACCACATAAACTGCAAGGGATTCTTATGGAACCTCCTCCATCTGAACCTAGTGCTAATGGCCCAATTCCCGAAGCAACAGAAGAAGCAGCCCCACCACTTGAACCTCCAGAATTTTTTTCTATATCCCAAGGACATTTTGTCTCACCAAAGACCAAATTATTAGTAAGTGCCGGAATTCCAAATTCCGGTGTATTAGTTTTACCGAGGAGTACACAACCTGCGTCTATTAATCTTTGAACTGCGATATCATTCTGATCTGGTATGAAATTCTCATATAATTTAGACCCGAATGTCGTTTTTATCCCCTTTGTTTGCATTAAATCCTTAATTGAAGTAGGAATTCCATGCAAAGAGCCTAGTTTTTCACCTTTTTTAACAGCTTCGTCAGCATTTCTAGCCATATCTCTTGCTAAATCATATGTGGGTGTACAGTAAGCATTTACTATTGGATTGATCTTCTTAATTCTTTCAATAATCGTTTCCGTAATTTCTAAAGAAGTCAATTCCATTGATTTAATTTTTTCTACCATCTCATAGGCAGACATAAAGCAAATATCTTCCTTATTCATTATCTTTTACACTTTAATTTTAATAGATCTATTTCAGTTGAGAAAAGATATAAATCTTGCTTTGTTTGTGTTATATCATTATATTCAAAATATGAAAAGTTTTTGTAATGCGGGGAGTTATTTTCGATTTTTTCGGTACATTAATGATTTATACTAATAGTCGTAAAGCTTGGGAAGATTGGTTGTCTTCACTCTATGAAAACTTCAAGAGATTTGGCTATACTAAACCAAAAAGTACTTTTGCTGTGGAATGTGATGGAATTATGAATAAACCTGAACCTAATTACAAGAGTATGAATTTAACAGTATTCGAAAAAAGGATCTATGCTTTATCTATTGAATTAGGATTAGAAGTAAAACCTGAAGAAATCAGAAGTGTTTCCCAAGAAGCTATGAATGTTTGGCAAAGATATGTACCATTGGATCCAAATGCAATACCTGTGTTAGAAGTTTTGAAAAGAAATAATATTGTTGCATTAATCTCTAATTTTGATCATCCACCTCATATTTATTCACTTTTAACTAAGCTTAAACTTGATCATTTTTTCGATTCCATTATTATCTCCAGTGAAGTAGGTGTTAAAAAGCCAAATCCAGCAATTTTTTCATTTGCTCTTAAGGAAACAAATTTAAAACCTAGTGAAGTATGTTACATTGGAGATACAAAAGATGATATCACCGCTGCTATTCGGGCAGATATACGCCCCATTCTAATCCAACGCGAAATCGATGGTGGAGATGAACTGTTATATGATTATAGTGTAAGCAAATCATTAGTTGATAAAAAAGTATTAAATAATGAAACTAAAAATGTAAAAGTAATTACAAGTTTAAAAGAACTTATAGATTCTGTTTAGGAATTAAATAATTGTTTCTCCATTTTTTCAGAACCGTTATAGATAATTTTGGTTTGAACCATTTCTTGAGGGTAATATTTTATACCAGGGGGATAAGAACTATCTTTCCAACCTCCTAATGCAGTGCTGATATTAGCTTGCATTGGTTCTGAATTTATATATAAGCTTCCAGCTTGTAATTCTCTTGAAAATTTTTCGATATGTTCAGAGGGTGTATATACGACAGCTCTCATTCCGTAATTGGAATGATTTGCAAGAAAAATTGCATCTTCGAGATTTTTTGCTTTTGTAATACTTCTTACAGGTCCAAAAGCTTCTTCACGCCATAAAAATGGAGCTTGGTTAAAATCAAGAATATTTTGTCTTGGAATTTCAACTAAAGTTGGTTTATAGAAGAGCCCATAGCTTTTTCCTGTATCGATCTTTTCAGCCCCACATAGAATTTTTACCCCTTTATGTTCTTGTGCTTCATTAACCATAACCTCCATCATCATCAAAATTCGACGAGAACCAAGGGGTCCTAAGTCTGTTTGAGGATCTCGTGGATCACCCATCTTCAATTTTTCTATTTCTTTTTGAAGTAATTCAACATAATCATCATATATATCTTCATGGACGATGATCCTTTTCATTGAAAAGCATTGTTGTCCAGAATTAGTATAAGAAGCAATAATGTTCCACTTAGCTACTAAATCTAAATTTACCCCAGGCATAACTATTCCTGCGTCATTTCCTGCACATTCAAATACAAAATTTTTAAACGGTTGAGTTATCATATTCACTCCTAGATACTTTTGAACGTTTTTTTTCAAAAAGTCTGAGTAATCAATCAGAATTTGTTTAGCTGTATGTGAAGCTGCTACACATATAATATTTTTAACTAAATTTGATTCAATAAATATTTTAGTGGCAAAATCTCCAGGACTAATAACAAGATCATAGGCATCATTGAAGGGGAAATTGCTTTCATTAATTCTATCAATGCAATATTTCATAGTTAATGGACATGCTGTTGAAGGTTTAATAATAGCAGGATTACCAGTCAAGAAACTCGCACCCCAAAAATACATAGGTAAACTCATGGGAGTGTTCCGAGGAGTTATTCCTATAGTTAGTCCCATTGGTTGTTTTTTGATTACTGATAGTCTATTTGTCTCAAGATCAGGAATTTTCTCATCATTAAGAGGAAATATTCCACTCTCAAGTAACCAATCAATATTATTGTAAGCCTTGGTTATCATCTGAAATTCCCATTCGGAATATTTAACAGGAAGTCCACCCTCTGCAACGATTACATTTTTAATTTTTTCCTTGTCTTTGATAAGAACAGTCGCAATATCTTTTATTGTATCAAGTCTCTCATCAAGAGATGTATTTAATAATTTATTTTCCCATTTTGCTGTTCTCTGTATCTTTTCTTTTATTGTTTCCTCTGTGTCGGCTTCAAGAGAATCTATTAGTTCTCCAGTGTATTTATCTAAAATATCCAACTTCATTATAACAGCCTAATTCTTATTGTTTTATTTTAATTTATTTTGAGATTCATTATATTCTCTATACCAAGAAATGGTTTTTTGTAAGCCAACTACTAATGGAGTAATTTTATAATTAAGTTTGTTTATGGCTTTATCAGAAGAATAAGACCAATTATGATTAATCATTTTGACAGTAGATCTGTTGATATAGGGCATCTTTTTGGTAATTTTCGTTTTAACTTCACAAAGCCAGCCATAAAAATTAGCTAGACTCATTGGGAAATGGCGAGGATTTTTCTTATTTCCGACAATCTCAGAAATCATGTTAATCCAATCTCCGAACTTTACATTTACTCCCCCAAGAATGAACTCTTCGCCATTTAAATCATTCCTTTCAATTACACTTACAAATCCATCAACAACGTCTTCAACGTAAACAAAGCTTCCTATAGCATCACCCCTTCCAGGGCAACCTAGAAATTTCTTTCTAGTAATATCAAAAATAGTTTGACCAAAAACATTGAAGTCTCCTGGACCATAGACTATACCAGGATAAAAAATCATTGCATTTAATCCTTTATTAATGTAGTTCTTAACTACTTTCTTAGCTTGAAACTTGGTTTTTGCATAATCCAGTAGTAAACCTTCTTCGCTTTCAAACATTTCATCAACTGGTTCGATGGGAGTTGCACCCAATGCGATAAACGAACTGATGTAGATAAGTCTAATTCCTTTCTCAAGTGCAACTTTTGCAATGTTCTTCGCACCAGTAATATTAGTATCCTCGAAAACTGATTTATCTTTTGCCCACATCTTAGTATATCCTGCGAGATGATAGATTAAATTGACTCCATTTACTGCCTTATATAAACTTTCTATATCTCTTACATCCCCAATGGTATACTCAATATTTTCTAATCCTTCAAACGGGGTAATATCACTGCTTTCTCTAACTAGTAATTTTAATTTATGACCCAATTCATGAAGCCTTTTTACTAGTGGGATACCTATGAATCCCGTTCCACCTGTTACTAATATGGAAACCATAATAAAAAACCAAAATATTAAATGGTAATTTTGTACTTAAGTTAAGAGTTACATTTAGAGTTAAATTTTGTGAAATTGTAAGTTTTCTTTTTTAAAATACTAATAGAAAAACTTAATTTCTTCCACTCTTTATCCATTATAATTAGTGTAAAATTTATTTTAACTTGAGGAAATTATTATTTGAGAAAGAGTGGTTTACAACATCAAGAGTTGAGAAATGATTCAGAGTTTATTTTAGAGGAAGATGATTTTTTAGAAGCTAGACGCAAGAGTACTAAACGTTGGATAATTAAACATATTCTTTATAAATCTAATAAATATTTAATGGCACTTTACTTCACTTTAGTTGTCTTTATAACGTTTTTTGGGTCATATATTTATATTATAATCGGAAAGGCTATTGACATCTTCTCACTCGGAAAATCTGAATATGTAATTAGTTATACAATTATTGTGTTGCTTATAGGATTGGGAACGCCCACTGCAGGATTATTAGCCAGAACTTTTCGAGAAATTGTAGCTCAGAGATTAGAAAGAGATGTGAGAAGAGAATTCTATTTAAGTCTACTAGGTAAAAGTCAATCATTTCATGATAATCAAAGAATTGGGGATATCATGGCTCGAGCGACTGGTGATGTGAGAAATTTAAATTTCCTAATATCACCTGCGCTGGCAATGATTTTCGATGCTTTTATCAACTTAATTGTACCAATTTGTTTAATTGGTACCATTTATAGGCTCGAATTAATGATACTCCCAATTATTTTTAGTATCATTTTTATCATTTATTTAAGAAGTTTTTTAAGGAAGTTGGCACCCCCAACTATTAGAAGGAGAGTCGCTTTTGGTTTCATGAATACTGTATTAAATGAATCCTTAAGTGGGATTGAAGTTGTTAAATCCATGGCTCGGGAAGAGGATAGTGTTGAGAAATATAAAGAAAGTGCATTGAGTTATCGAGATGCAGGAATTGAACAAGGAGATATACAAGCGAAATATCTTCCTATACTTCTACTTTCAGTAACAGTTACCTTGGGTTTAACGATAGGTGTAATCTATAATAAAGCGGAATTATTGACAATTGGTCAGATAATTGGCTTAGTAGGACTACTATTACGATTGCGGTTTCCTGTTAATGCTTCAATAAGGTCTTTCTTAATGGCACAAGAAGCTATTGTAGGAGCAGGGAGGTTGCTAGAAATTATGAATGAACAATCAGAAATTTATGATTCCCCTGATGTAGTTTCAAAAGAAATAGAGGGAAGAGTTAAATTTGAGAATGTTACTTTTTCATATCCAGGTACACAAAATAAAGTCTTAAAAAATATCAATTTTGAAGTTTCCGAGGGACAAACTGTAGCAATAGTAGGCACAACAGGTTCTGGGAAGACTACTCTTACAAAATTAATTTCAAGATTATATGACGTTGACATAGGTCGAATTTTAATTGATGGAATCGATGTAAGAAGTCTCTCTTTACAATCTCTTCGAGATCAAATTGCATATATAGAACAAGACATTTTTATCTTTTCTGATTCTTTATTAGATAATATCTCATTTGGTCGAGAAACTTCAGAAGAACAAGTTATTGCCGTAGCTCAAGAAGCACAAGCTCATCAATTTATAAAGGATTTACCAGACATGTATCAAACAGAAGTAGGAGAAAGAGGCGTGCAACTAAGTGGAGGAGAGCGTCAACGAGTTGCGATTGCGCGTGCATTCCTTTCAGATCCTAAAATATTGATTTTAGATGATTCGAGCTCTGCTATAGATTCAGAAACTGAAGAAAAAATCCAAGAGGCAATATTTAAGATTTTACGAGGAAGAACTACCTTTATAATTACTCATAGACTTTCCCAGATTCGATGGGCAGACTTAATTTTGGTTATGAATCAAGGAGAAATTGTAAATCAAGGTTCACATGAATATCTACTTAAAAATTCAAAAGAATATCAAAAAATCTTTATTAAACGATTCGATAAGTCTTTGAATGAACTATTAGGAGATGAATAATAAAAATGGCTAGAAGAATGGGTTACTTTGGATTAGACGAAGAGGGTTATGATAGAATCTATTCAGATAGGGAATTAGTTTCAAGAGTTGTAAAATTATTTAAACCTTATAAGCGTTCAATGACAATCGTAATAGTTACTCTGGTTCTTTCATCATTTACTTATGGTTTAACACCCTATTTTATGACTCTAATCATTATTCAACTAGAATTGGAATCAGATCCATTATTTTTAATCTTAATTATAGTCATTACCTTCTTTATAAATTCGTTAGGATATCTTCTTAACTATGTAAACAGACGTACATCTAATCGTATGGTGTATGGAGTGTGCTATAATTTACGTAGGCAAACAAATCTAAGAGTTCTTGAACAGGATCTCTCTTTTTTTGATAAATATCCGACAGGTAGGATAGTAAGTAGGATAAATTCAGATGGACAAAAATTCGGAGGAGCTATCACCATGTTCACAGAATTACTAGCAGCTTTTTTAATGTTTATTATAGTACTCGTCCCTATGATCTTTATTAGTTCCTTATTAACCGCGGTATTTATGATTATGGTTCCTATTGTTTTTGCATTCACACTATCTTTTCAGAAAGTTTCAAGAAGAAAATCTATGTATGGTCAACGTTCTTTAGCACAAGTAAACGCTTTTGTCCAAGAATCTATGTCAGGAATTCAAATTATTAAAAGTTTTCGTCAAGAAGCTAGTCAATTTGAGAATTTTCAGGCAATTAATGATCAATCATATAAAGTGAATATGAGTAGAGCCTTATATTTATCAATTCTCTTTCCATCCCTAGATTTTCTTATTGCTATTCTATATGCTTTACTCATTTTTTTTGGTGGGAACTTTATGATTGAGGGTGTTCTAACTGGTCCAGAGATATTTCTATTTTTACAGAGTTCTTTAGTTTTATTCAATCCTCTGCTTCAAATTGCTAGTTTCTGGCCTCAGTTCCAAGAAGGTTTAGCAGCTGCAGAAAGGATATTTGCTCTGCAAGACTCTCAATCTTATATTAAACAGGGAGATCTTGTATTAGATTCAATAAAGGGAATGATAGAGTTTGATAATTTAAAATTTGAATATATACCAGATAATCCTGTATTTGAAAACTTTAATTTAACCATCCAACCAGGAGAGACTGTTGCTATTGTTGGACACACTGGTGCTGGTAAGTCTAGTCTGACCAAGATTTTATTACGCCTATATGAATTTCAATCAGGAGATGTACGTATTGATAGCCATAGCATACGAGATATCTCATTATCGGAATTTAGGAGATCTATTGGATTTATACCTCAAGTCCCATTCCTATGGGCAGATACCATAGAGAACAATATTAAATACGGTACACCAGATGCTACAAGAGAAGATGTATTATGGGCTTTAGAACAGTCTGGAGGTATAGATTGGGTTCAAAATCTTGATCATGGGATTGAAACCTTTATCTTGGAAAGAGGAAAAGTGTTATCAATGGGACAACGACAACTGGTCGTATTTGCGAGAGTTTTACTACAGAATCCATCAATTTTAATATTGGATGAGGCAACAGCATCAGTTGATCCTTTTACAGAACTACAGATTCAAGAAGCAATGGAAAAAGTTATGGAAGGACGAACAACAATCGTAGTTGCTCATAGACTTACTACAGTTAGACATGTAGATCGAATAATTGTATTAGACCATGGAAAAATTGTAGAAGAAGGAAACCATGATACACTTTTACAAAAGAATGGATATTATGCTAGATTATATAATACATACTTCCGCCACCAAAGTCTTGAATTCATTGAAAAAATGAAAAATTACATTGAAAATAATATATAACATCATAATTTTTTTCTCACAGAATGAATTTGTTAATCTTTTTCCATAACAGTTAATTATGTAGCAAAAACTAATGATTATGAAAATCATTTGTATAACGCATGAGATATCAAATGGAACCTGGTAAATTTCACTCTCAATTAGACTTACCATACCAAGAAACTAATCACCTTTTTCTAAGGGATATTTTTGTTACTCTTAAGAGGGAATTCGATCTAAAAAAAAATTCTAAACAAGTTTTTATTGATTTAGGCTCTGGAAATGGTCAAGTCATTATTTATTGTGCTGTTAACTACGGAATAAAGTCAATAGGAATTGAAATTGATCCCGTTTTAATAGAAGAAGCTAAAAAGGCTATTAAGTCATTAAAGCTAGATAAAGGTTTTAAAAAAAATAAAATTAAAATTATAACTGGTGATTTTTATTGCCACAATTTAAAAACATATGATTATGTTTACATTTATTCATTACCAACAATGCATAAATATCTTAATCATGTCTTTCAGACTGTTAAACGGAATGCTACGATTATTTCTCACAGATATCCACTAGAAAGTTTAATTCAGTTAATAGAGTTTAAATTCAAGTTAGATCAGAATCTTTATCAACAAAAGATTTCAACTTTTTTTTATAGAAGAATTTGATTTTACAAAAGATACTTAAATATTAATACTTAGAAGACTATTAGACTAACAGCTTCAAACATTTAATTATTATTTATCTTCAAAAAATATATTTATAAATAGAAGCAAAATAAATAGATATATAATTTTAAAATTTAGATTATTCTTTTATAAACAAAATGGTGTAAATCTAGAAATGGCTATTTCTCCAGAAGGTTTGTTAGATGGTCTTACTTCACTAGGAATTGTTCTATCAGCAGTTTTAATCGGATTATTTACTTTGTATAAAGCAATAAAATTAAAGGCGAAACTTCTTGGTGTTGCTGCCCTTACTATGATTTTAGTAGGATTATTGTGGTTGGGCCCCTCCGTTGACTTAATATTACTGTTATTGTATGAGGAAAATATTGATCCTTATAGAACATATGCTCTCTTAAGCTATATGTGGGTCGCTCCCACTCTAGTTTTTGCTATATATCTTGGTGGTGAACTCATATGGCCCAAAGGGAAATGGGTCTTAGTAGTTATTTATGTAGCTTTAGGAATTCTCTTTGAAATGTTTCTGTGGTTTAATACAAATGCTTCGTTTATAGATCTTGCTCCTGAAACTCCAGGTGAAACTATAATATCAGCAAGTTTTGATCGTGGCCATCCAACGTTTTTATTAGTTGCGTTTTTCTTAGTTTCGGCATTAGTATTCTTAGGTATTGGCTTTTTAATAAAAGGTATACAGGCAACGGGTGAATTAAGAAAGAAGTTCATATTTTTAGCAATTGGATTTATAATTTTTGTAGTTACTGGAGCTTCAGATTCTCTACTCGATCCTGGTCCTATTTTAGGAATTATTCGAGGATTACAAATGACTTTCGCTATTTGGCTTTATCTAGGTCTTAGAAGCTAAAAAGATTTTAAAAATTTTATTTTTCTTTTTTTCTTAATTTTTCTCTAATTCTAAAGTTATTTATGGTTGATTTTAATTAACAGCTCTTTCAAATATAATTTCATGAAATATCTCTGACTATTACAATAATCTAGTTTTTGATCGCTGCTTAAATCTGGGCAGTTAGATAATATCGAATGAATATCATTTGAAATAGAAAGATATTCTGTTTTATTATCTTTTTGAAAGTTATTCAAAATATTTCCATTTAGAATTAGGCCTTTTTCCTGTGATATGGGATTAATTTCAAATGAAAATTTCTTTTTATAAATAGTCAAGGAGGTTAGCAATAAATCAGAAATAAAATCAAAAGACTCTTTTGAATCAATATGATCAAATAACTCTGAGACAAGATCGGATATAAAATTCTCCCTCTTGCTTATTGACTCAATTTGATTTAAATTAACAGATTTTATTAAATCTTGATTCCTCTGAGTCGAAATTTCAGAAATTTCTTTGTTAGAAAAACCTTTTGAAATATTACTTCATCTCGGAGAAAATTACACTTTGATATATATTGCAGCAATTACATATTTAAAATGAAAGCCCCGTGTAGTTTAGTGGCAATTCGACAAATTTACACCTTAAGGATAGGGTCTTTTGATATATGCAAATTTTCATATTTTTCACAAGTTTGACAAAAAGAATATTTTATTAATACCAATAGCAAAATAATAAATAAAATATTTTCAAACAAAATTGTGAATCTAAGTGAAAAATGATGACTGAAGAAACTACAGAATATAGTTTTAAGAAGGCATTTTTTTACAGTTTCGCGGGATTTACAGACGTAATTTTCTTACAATTTTTTACGTTCCTACTCTTTACATTTTACTTTGCCGTGGTAGGATTAGACAGTGCATTAATCTCTCTTGGTTTTATAATTTGGGCTATATGGAATGCAATTAATGATCCAATGCTAGGAGCAATTTCTGACCGTTCAAATTTAAAAATGGGACGCAGAAAGCCATTTATTATTCTTGGTTTTATTCCCTTGTTAGTAGTAAATGTTTTATTATGGACAGTTCCAAGAGACCCAAAATCATTAGCATTTATGTATTTTTTAATCATTATAATTGTCTGGGAATTATTCTATACAATGTATTCACTTAATCAAACAAGCCTCTTTCCAGAAATGTTTAGAGATCTCGATCAAAGAGCCAAAGCAAATACATCTATTCAGTTTTTTCAAGTAATTTCATTATTAATCGCATTTATCTTACCGGGTTTATTTATTGATCAATATGATGATCCTGGCTCTTATTCCCAATACATCTTAGCAGCTATCTGGATTTCAATAATCTGTGCGATAGGGGGTTCTATCTTTATATTATTTGGACTAAAGGAAAGAATTGAATTCTCTAAAGATCATGAAAAAGCTCCAGGTTTTGTTCAGGCCTTAAAGTATACTTTTAGCCTTAAATCATTTAAATTATATGTAATTGGGAACTTTGCCATATGGTATGCCTTCAATATGATACCCACGATTATGCCGCTTTATGGGAGTATATGTTTAGGAGAACCAGATGCATTCACACTTTCATTAATACTTGGGGCAGGTTTCATAGCAGCAGCGATATTTGTCTTCCCTTGGCGTTTAATTGTAAATAAATTGGGTGCTAAAGGTTCCTATATGTTAGCAATGGTTGTTTTCATACTAACCTTATTACCACTTCTATTTATAGAAGGAGTTCTTTTAGGTTTCATATTCTTTTTTATCTTAGGATTTGGTTTAGCAGGAGTGTTGATTGTAAGAGATGTCACTATTTCAGCAATAATTGATGAGGATGAATTAAAAACAGGAGTGAGAAGGGAAGCAAGTTTTTATGGAATAAATGGTTTTGTGATTAAATTTTCTAATGTAGTAGTTTTTCTCTCAATTGCTTTAGTCTTTATTGGCTCAGATTGGGCAATTTTTGATATAGAAACACTTACTAGTGCTACGAATATTGGCCTGCGGAGTTTGATGGTTATTTTTCCTACTGTCTTTCTAATTATTGGGATAATAGCAATGAAATTCTTTCCTATTAATAAAGAAAGGTATAATCAATTAACTGATGATGCAAGAAAATTGCATTCAGTGAAGAGAAAAAAAGCAACATCAGGTTAATTAATTAACTCAATTTTTTTTAATTTGATTAATCTATTAGTGAGTAAAAATTTACTTAATATTACTTATTTAGCATCCATGTTTTTTTAGATAATTTCCATAACTCCATAAGCGATAAATGCATGTTGCAGCAGCTTGAGCTGAATCATATATAATAATTCCATTTTCTCTCGTTTTTAAGTAAAAATCATCTATAATATCTATTGATTCTTTCCTTGCTCGAGAAGAATTATAGATATTAATCAAATTTTTATTCGAGTTTGGAGATAATGTATTAGCAAAACTCTTGACGATTTCATCAACACTTAGGTTTCCGTAGGAGCCCCATTCTGGGCTTATAGTTGTTATTATTGAAGATATATGAGGTTCTTGATCAAGAATTTTCATTACTTTTATCATATTTTGATATCCCCCGTTGGCGCCAAACTCTAATGGGTTTGAAAGATTTGAGTTTACTTCAGGAATAAATTCTCTTATCTTTTTTTGGGATTCTTCTGTTATCCTTGGGACCTTAAGGCCATTAGCTTCACATTCATCTGTTAATTCAACAGCGGGACCTCCACCTCCACTCAGAATGACACAATTCCGGTCTCTCGGAATCTTGAGAATTAAAGTGGTTTGGATCATATCAATTAGTTCATTAAAATTATTCACAAGGATAACACCTGTTTGGCGTGCCATGGATTTCCACAATTTAATATTACCAGCAAGTCCGCCAGTATGACTCCGAACTGCACTATGACCGGCTTCTAATTTACCACCTTTCCAAATAATTACTGGTTTCACTTTAGTAGTTTCTTTTAATAAATGGACAAATTCATTCCCACCTCTCTTAATATTTTCTACATACATAGTAATGACCTCAGTGTCAGGATCATCTCGAAAATATCTCAAGAAATCTACAATATCGAGATCAATCTGATTTCCAAGAGAAATAATTTTTGAAAAATTGTAACCCATCATTATACCTCCAAACGCGTGTCTATGGGCATTACCACCAGATTGACTTATGAAAGCTACTGATCCGCTTTTCCGTGGAAGTCGATGTGTAAATCCAATATTCGCTTTAGGATTATAAATTCCCATACAATTAGGTCCAAGGATCCGTATATGATTTATTCTAGCATTCTCTAAAATTTGCTCTTCAAGACGTTTTCCTTCTTCCCCAAGTTCTGAAAAACCACTTGAAAAGATATGAGCAAAGAGGATACCTTTATGTCCTAATTCTGCTATTACTTGGGGTGTATTTCTAGCGGGAACGGCAACTATTCCTAAATCGATTGGGGGATCATCTGGTAATGAGGAGATTGACCCATACACTGTATATCCTTGAATTTCTTCTCCTTCATACTTTGGATTAACAGGATATACAGGTTTAGAATATCCATATTCTTCAAAAGTTTCAAGATAATGGGTTCCTCCCCAATCTTTTCCTTTACTAACTCCAACAACGACTACAGCTCGTGGATTGAATAAGAAATCAAAAGGGATATTATCTCTTTCGAAGGGGACATTCTTTTGTTTCACTGTTCCCATTGATCTAAACTCAGTTTTTTCATCTTTATATGTTGTAATTTAAATCACCAATAATTTGAACCCTAATTCCTATGAGGTTAAATTATTGTTAAGTAAAAAATTTTATTAGAGAAAAAAGGAAAAGATTTATAAATTTTAGAGAAACGCTCCCCTAAGATAAAATCGAGTATATAAATACTGGTAAAACAATATTAAAATTTAATCAATTACTGGACTCAATTTCATTTTTTAGTAATTGTTCATTTATTAAAATATAAAACTAAAAAAATTTAGTGAATTTAATGTCGCATGAAAGATATTATTCGAAAGAGAAGTACGAATCAACATATAGTTCATTTATTTGTGGTGGGGCATTTATTATTGTTGCTATTGTTTCTCTTATACTTATGAATATTCAAGCTGAATTTGATCCTGCAGGAATTCAGAGTTGGGGTTATTGGATGATAATACCGGGTTTTTTTATAGTCTTTTTCGGGGGATTTCAGCAATTATATACAAATAATAAATTTAGGAGAGCTGTCAAAAATGCAATGCTAAATTATGAAAGTCCCGGAACTTATAAACTAGAAGATATCGCATTAGAAGTTGGAATTAAACAAAAGGATTTATTACGGGTTTTAAGTGATCTACGTGCGAAGGGACAAATAAGTTACAAATTCAATTCACAAACAGGCGAAATAGAACTAGGAAAACAAGTTACTTATGTACGTTCGGAATCTTATTCTCCACCTCCAAAAAATCTTGCAGAACCAATTATCCCAGAAGGGAAGAATTACTGTGTATATTGTGGTCATAAAATAAGAGAAGGAGCAAGTTTTTGTGAGAATTGTGGCTCAAAAATCTAATATTTTTTATTATTTTCTTACTTACTGAAATAATTTATTTAACCACTTTTTTTCTTTATTGAGTTGTTCAAAAACCTTAATATCACCAAAATCTCCTCGGAATTGCTTTTTCTTCATTTTTAGTAATCTTACTTGCCAATTATTTCTCGAAATTCCAGAATTTATTGCATCTGTTAATTCAATCTCCCCTCTCGTTGAAGGATTAATAGTTCTTAATATGTTAAAAATTTCAATAGAAAAAATAAATACACCTGTATTATTGAGTTTTGATTTTGATTTTCCCAATGGAGGTTTTTCGATTATACCGGTACAAAACTCCTTTTCATAATAAACAGCAGCACCTTTATGAGGATCATTTGCGTAGTTCGCTACTAAAATATAGTCCTGATTTTCTTGTTTAAAGATCTCAATAACTTTTTTGTAAATTGGATAAGAAACTACAATATCCCCCCAAGTTAAAAAAAAATGGTTTTCTTGAATTAAATCTTCGCAAATTAGTAGGGCTCCTCCTGTACCATTTATTTTTTTTTGTTCTATATATTGAATTTTTACCCCCCATTTTTTTCCTTCTTTAAAGTAATCTATAATTTGTTCTTTGCGATAACCTACAACAATAATAAAATCTCTTAATCCAGCAAAAATTAATCCATTTAAAATGTATTCAAGTAATGGTTTTCCGTGAATCAGTATCATCGATTTCTGGTATTTCTCGGTGTATGGTTTCATTCGCTTACCAAAACCAGCACATAAAATAATAGCTTTCAATTTTAATTCACTCAATACATATAATAAACTAAAGTTTCATGGTAGAATTATATTATTAAGAATAATTATATTACTCTGATATTACTTCAGTATTATAATTCTTTTTTTTTCCCAGTATTGTAGATACTATTATTTTATTTAAAGCGCTTTATGATTTTTAATTATATATAATCTATTTTACTGAGATTGATGATTTGCGACGTTTTAATTATTAAAGATGGATTACCGCTATTATCTAAGAGTTTTTCTAATTCTTCTAATGTAAAAAATATGTTCTCAGAAATAGATAATCTAATAATGGTATCTGGTTTCTTTTCTGCTTTGAATTCTTTTTCTGATTCATTTGAAGATTTGGGAACCATTAGTGAGTTGAAGCTTTCGAATAATAAATTAAAGTTGTCATTTTTAAAAGATTTAAATGTTCCCGATCTCATTTTTCTTGCTACATATGATAAAAATTCAGAACTCATTAATGTTCAGAATTTTTTACAAAGAATTTCTAATCTCTTTTTGAAAAATTATAGCTACAACCAAATAGCAAATTGGAATGGAAGATTAAACAATTTTAAGGATTTCGAGAGTGTACTTGAAGATTGTTATGAAAAAGAGGAAAAAAAAACACAAGCTAAATATGATGATAATGTGGTAAGCTGGTTACGAAGTTTTGAAGATAATATGGATGTAAAAGTAAAATTAGAAAGTGATTTAGAACAAGTTGACCCAAATCCAGATTACTATAGTTATATTCCTATCTTTACAACAGCTAAGAAAATTAACCCTAAACATTACTTAACGGGAGAAGATTCATGTAGGATATATGAGAATATTGATGGGAAAAAAACTATCAATCAGATCACGAAAGAACTTAATGTAGATCATAATAGAGTTTATAATATATGTAAAAACCTCATTAAAATGGGATTTATCTCCTTTGCATGAAAAAACTATGATTTTTACCACAAATTGAGTCAGATTTTAAGTTTTATTTTGTTACACTTACGATAACAAATTTTTCTTCCCAAAATTTTATTATGCATTAATTTATAATGTATTAGAAAAAATTTAAACTATCTAATGGTTTGGTGTATAAAATAGCGTTACCGGCTCTAAATCCTAACTCAATCGATCTCTTAATTAATGAATTAAAAAAAACCACAGGAATGGAGTTCGATCATTATCAGAGAAACTTCCTAGAAAAAAGAATCTATTATAGAATGAAGCATTTAAACATAGACCAATATGAACATTATGTAAATTATATACACTCAAATCCAGATGAAATTGATTTATTTTTAGATAAATTCACTATTAATTATACTTACTTCTTTAGGAACTACAAGGTTTTTGAAAGTTTTGAAAAATTTTTAAAAATCTATGTAAAGGATCTAAAAAGACCTCTTAAGATATGGTCTGCACCATGTGCTACAGGGGATGAACCCTATACGATTGCAATGATGTTAGATCAATTTAAAAATAGTGTCAAGGATTTCCCTGATTTCAAAATAATTGCATCGGATATAGACAAAAATGCTTTAGAAATAGCAAAAAAAGGGATTTACGGTGAATATGCGGTACATGAAACACCTAAAATGCTAATTAACACCTATTTTTCAAAACTAGATACAGATCTTGGACCAAAATATCTTTTAGACAAAAGAATAAGAGAAAAAGTTACTTTTTGTAAGGAGGATATAATTCAGGGACATCAAAGTAATGAAAAATATGATGTAATATTTTGTCGAAATTTTATTATTTACATTAATCAATATGCTCGAGAAAAACTTATGAGGGTTTTAGAATCTCGATTAATCAAAGGTGGATTATTGGTGTTAGGAGGATCAGAATCATTCTCAACCCAGAATACAAGTTTTGAATCTATAAATATTAGAGATCGGTTTTATATAAAAGAAATCTCATCCCAAGATAAAGATTATAAACAGAAAATTTACAATTCTTTCCAAAGTAAAAGAATTAAAGAAAAAAGAAAGAATATAGAGGTTAGCAAAAGTAAGACTGGTGTTATAGCCCCAAGTAAACGTGAATTAGTTGAAAAGGAGAATTTAACCAAAACTAAGAAAATTCTATCGGAAAGGGAGATTAAACTTGGACAAATCGTGATTCCCACCGATTTACAAGAAATTAAAAACAAAAACAATATTAAGAAGTCACAAATCAAAAAACAAGATCATTCAATACCTAAACTCAAGGATGAAGCAATAATTAAAAACACACAACCAACGGAAGTTCGAATTACAGATATTGTTGTAAATAATGAATTCAAGAGCAATTCTCCAGAAAACAAGAGAGACTCAATTAATTTATTTAGTTTAAGCCCTATTGATAGAAATAGATCGTTTCAAAATGAAAAAAGTACAGCGGAGTTAGCTAAAAGAGAAAGCGAGTTAAATTATAGAGAACTTTTATTAAAAAAGAAAGAACAAACTCTCCAACAGACCTCTATATCTCTAGAAAAAGAAAAGGAAGATTTAGATAATCAATGGAAAAAAATGCGGGTATTTCTTCAAAATACATTGGAAAAGGAAAGAGAAATCAATAATAAAGCACAAACCTTAGAAAGATTTGAAAAGCGGTTAGATAAACGAGAGCAAGTGATAGAACAAAAAGAAAGGCAATTACAAGATCGTTTAAATCAAATTGGACAATTTTCTCGTCAAATTATTCAAAGAGAAATACAAATTAATATTAATTCGAAGGAAATTGAAATAAAAGAGGAAGGAACAGAAGATATTCCTCCGTTTGAAGAAAAGAGATACGATCGTATTGAAAAATCAAATAGTAAAAAAGAATACGTTATCCCAATGGGATACTATGGATTAATCAATTCTTTTGATAGAACTATCGATGGTACAAAATTTTCTATTCAAGGTTTAGGATCGAGCGTAGCTCTTATTCTTAAGGATCCTATAAATAACATTTTTGCTATGTCTCACATCTCTTTGCCTGATTCATCAGCTTCAAAACAAGGTTATCATTTATTATTCCCTCATACATTTGCAGACACCTCAGTAAAGGATTTATATAATAATCTAATTTACAATGGTGCTGATGAGTCAAATATAAGAGCTATTATAATCGGCGGTGCTAAACTATTCCTAGATTATGATATGACCTATCAAGAAAATTTAGACGCAGTAAAAAAAGAATTAGCCTCACTAGAAATAGATATTGAAGTGGAAGATATAGGAGGACTAAGTGAGAGGTCTGTAGTATTTGATACTATAAATGATGCCTTATATGTTAGGAAATCCTGGGAATTTCAATATAGGAAAATAGATGTTAATACTTAAAAATATCAAAAATCCAAGCTTTTCCACCTACATCAGTAATTGCTTGAGCAACTTGTTTTTGTTTTTCTGGAGCTATAGCTACCATACAACCACCACCTCCGGCACCCATTTGTTTTGCACCTAACGCACCAGCATCTTTTGCAGCAGAACATAATTTTAAAATTTTAGGTGTGTCTGCATTCAAAATTATCTCCTGCTTCTGTTGTATATCCATTAATTCTCCCAGTTTTACATAATCCCCTCTAATTATGGCTTCCTTCGCTTGAAGCACACAATCTTCAATTACTTTGAAAGCCTTTAATGTCTGGGAATCTCTTTCTCTAATTTGATTTTTCACTCGATTTAATATTAAGGATGCTTTTCTCTCTTCCAAAGAATCTCCAACGACCACAGGCATTTTATTTACATTTAAATGCTCAACATAAGGATTCTCGTCAGTATGGATGAAAACAATACCTCCAAACGCCTCTGTATACTGATCTAATCTACCACACTGAATTCCTAAGTCATGATTTTCACCTAAATAAGCAAGTTCTGCAATTTCTAAATTTGAAAGATTTAAATCGAGAGCTTGATTTAATGCCTTTATAAATCCAATTGATAAAGCTGCTGAGGTTGATAAGCCTGCTCCTATAGGAATTTCAGAATTTACTTCAATATAAAATTCTTTTTCAATGTAGTCCTTCAATCTCTCATATAATACACTCCAATAAGCCAAATCAATATTTTTGGGAGGTGATTCACCAATTTTGAATCTAACTCTTTCTTTTGTATTATAACTATAGAATTCAACATGATCATCATTTCGCTCTTCATAATTAACTGTCATCATAAGATTAATTGCCATTCCTATAACAGGCTTACCTAATAAGTCGACCTTATCCCCCATCAGACAAATTCGACCAGGGATTTTTACCGAGACCTTTGTTTTCATAATAAGCAGACATTAGTTAAGTATAAATATAAAAATTATATTCATAATACCAAAAAATAAGAGAAAAATTCACAAAATTATTACTTTTGTTTTCTTTTTTGTTGGAGTTTCTTTCTTTTTCGCTCTGCATCTTGAATTTCTTCATCTAATTCATAAAGTCTTGAATCTGCTTTTCCCTGTAATTTAAATTGTCCATAAATTTTGCTTTCTTCTCGTTCCCCTGTCTTTGAGATTTTTTCAAATGATAATTCTATGGGTATATCTTGATTTAGAGCTAAATTTATGAAATTAATAAAACCAATGTGTTTACTTGGTCCAATGGGGAATTTAATACATAATTCTTTGTTTTTCTTAGTTTTTGTTTTCAAGATCAAGCGTAATTTCAAATATATCCACTCTTCTTATTATGTGCGTGAATAATTATATAGTTAAAAAATTCAAAATAAAAAAACTATGTTATTTTATAATGTAAAATATATTTTAATCTATCTCATAAAACAATTTAAACCATGCCTTCTAAATTACGGGTAAGATACATATTTAAACCTTTAGTTAATATAATTGCTAAAGGTTTAGTTAAAATTGGCATTACCCCAAACTTAGCAACTTTCCTAATGTTTTGTTTTTCACTTCTTTGCTTCATTTCCTTAGTTTTATTCCAAAACCTCTTATTTTTTTCGATATTCGTATTTATTACGGGAATTATGGATGGTTGTGATGGAGCTATTGCCCGACTAACAAATAAATCTACAAAATTTGGCGGTTTTTTTGATTCATTCATGGATAGAGTTTCAGAGTTCTTCATATTCTTTGGTCTCCTTATTTATAACAGAGATCGAGTATTATGGACATGGTTTGATGTGAAATTAATCATTTTTATATCATTCTTCGCTTCAATTATGATTAGTTATACTAGAGCGAGAGCAGAAGTTATATTTAAGGGAGATTACGATATTGGGCTGATGGCTAGATCTGAGAGACTTTTTTATCTTTTCGTAACAACGATGGTTTCTTTTTTCTATAATTACTTGAAAATTTTCTTATTTATCTTTATGTGCCTAGTTATTTACACATTAATGATTAGAACAATAAAAATCTATAATTTTATAAAGAAAAAAGAAACCATATAGAAGATACAATAAAAAATATCTATTTTGTTTTTGAAAATTCTATTCGAATTCTATCTCCATCCTTTAATTCTAATATATCTCTTAAATATGGTTCTGCAATTATCTCAACAATATTTTTTTTATGGTGTGTTCTCTTAATTTTTAAAATTGCTGCTTTAATCTTTTTATCCTGATTATCTAAACAAGAAATGATACAATTATAACAATCGACTGATCCATAGGTACGCTTCCCATATTCTTCATCTTCTTTTTCAAAACCTTCAATCTTAACGGGAATTTGATTTTTCAAGTTTTCTTCTAGTAATTCTTTATTGAGATCATTAAACTGTAGATTTAACGTTCCATACCAAGGTTTAAAGCCTAATTTCTCACTAAATTGAGTATAATATTCTTGAATTCTAACATAGTATCCACCTTCTCCCATACCTTCAGTTACTTCACCGACAATCAAGATTTCTTCAAGGATTTGTTTTAAACTTTTGTACATTGTTAACATTACATCAGCTCCCTTTTTAGTAATTTTAATTCTCTGTTCTTTTCCAACATTCTTTCGACTAATCCAACCAATTTCTTCTAATTGATTTAATCTTCTAGATGCTGTTTGTTGAGATAAATGGAGTATCTTAGAAAATTCGACACTACTCAAATGAATTGCTTTCTGACTTCCTATATTCTGGCAAAGATGGAAGAGTGCAAACCAATTTGCATAATTATCAGGAGGTATTTCTTCGTTACTATCCATTTTTATGAATGTTTATTATATTTTTTATATTTCTTTACGATTTTTTGCTTTATCAAGCTTGAACTATGTAGTTTGTACCGTTTATAATATTGTTCCAGTCTTTTTACTTCAATATGCTTAAGTCCTTTTTCTTCAAGTCCCTTTTTTAATATTTTTATGCTGTATTTTTGATCTGGTCCTAAGAGGATTATATCTGGTTGTATTTCTTCTACAGTTTTAAGTGTATCATTATCACTTCTCCCTAATCTTGCTTCTTTTACATGTTTGATGCTTTTAATAATTTCCAGCCTCTGATCTTGAGGAATTATTGGGCGTTCGCCAGAAAATAATTCACGATTTCTGTCAGTTGCAACGATAACATAAACATCGCCTAATTTTGCTGCTTCATTTATGAGATAAATATGTCCTGCATGGATAAGATCAAATGTCCCCGCAATTAGCACTTTTTTCTTTGTTTCATTCATTTTCAAAACATCTTTTTAAATCATTCATTTGAATCGCAAGTGATACATCTCCCCTAGTTTTTTCAATAATACTTCTCGCCACATCAACTTTATGTCTTAAATCTTGGGTAACTCCAATAGGATAGTCAATAGAAAAGAGAGATGTATATATTTCATCCATGCTTTCTAAAATATAATTCAAGTTATCAGTATTATCATTTCGAATATTGTCTAGAGCATATCTTCTTAGCTCTCCGATAACATCAGCTAAACCTAATGCAAAATTCAGAGGATCTATCTTCATTTCTGAAGGAGTAGGAATATCTTTATCATTTATTATGGCATAAAAAGTCAATAGTTCAGTAAATTCTTGTTCAGGAGTTTTTAGATATTTTGAAAAAACTCCAGGATTCTTATTTACGAGTTTAACTAAATTCCCATGATTAGATTTAATCACATTCACTTTTTCTTGAAATTCTGTGATTTCTTGTCTGTGGATATTTTTAATACCAACACTACAATCTCGAACAATATCCCGAGACAGATGCAGAATTTGTTCTCTATCACTATATAAGATATCTAATAAATTAGAAACTTCAGAAAACGCTTTTTTAAGATTCATAATTATAGAGATAAATTCTAGTAAAAATTAATTTGAATTCAGTATATGATTAAATAACAGAAGTAAGAAAAATATTTAGAATTTATTATAATGTATTAGTTAACAATCTACATAAATGATCTATTATGAAAATCTTATTAATCCATTCTAAAGATGTTGAAGTCACCAAGAATAAAGAAGCAACCAGTAATCCCCAAGAGTTTGCAGAAGATATAATTAAAATGGAAGGTTTGATCTTAATTTGTTACGTGTCAGTTGAAGATCAAGATACTTATGATACAGATTTAATTGCAAAACAAGGTGCTGAAGAGATAGAATCTGCTATACTGCAAATTACAGGGTTTCCGGAGCTAATTAGGCAAAGAAATGAAGAAATAAGAAACATTAATAAGCAGATCGAACAGGGAAAAGTAAAAGGAAAGCCAAGAAAAGCAATGGAACTTATATTGGATAGAGATAATTATCGTGTAGATAAGGTTTTAGTTTATCCATGGGCTCATTTAAGCAAATTTCTTAGTAATGAATCAAACGCTATGGAAGTTTGCCCAAAAATCGCTGACCATTTAGAACAAAGAGGTATCGAAGCTAAGTATTCTCCTTTTGGTTGGTATAAATCTTTTAAAATTAATTGTCTTGGGCATGAATTAGCCGAGATGTATCGAGATGTTAAATTAGCTATTAAACCTGAGGAGGAACTCAAAAATTCAGTGTTCAAAATAATTGAAACCTCTGGGAGGGAAATTGATCTTAATTTTGACAAAGACCAAAGATTAATTCCTCCAAAAGAAATTAAAGATGACAATTATATAGCGTTTCTAAATTCAGAATTAGGTTCCAGGATCGTAGATAAATCTATTGAACCAGTTCATATAAAAGTTATGAAAGAATTTGAATTAGTAGATTTTGATCCTAACACCGATGCAGGAAACTTTAGATGGTTTACAAAGGGAGTAATTATGAAGAATCTTATAAAAAATTTTATTGAAGACAGATTAATAGATTTTGGGGCGATACTAGTCGATACTCCTGTCATGTATACTGTAAAAAATAAGAAATTGACAGCTCAGACTGCTCGATTTCCTGCGAGAAGTTATTGGGTTGAATCAGGAAAAGATAGATATCTACTAAGATATGCAAATGACTTTCTTCTCTTTGATTTATTCTCACAGATGAATCTAAAACCAAATTACCTCCCGTTAAGAGCCTATGAGTATGAGCAATATGCTTTTAGAAGAGAACAAGAGGGTGAGCTTTCAGGATTAAGAAGGCTTCGCGGATTTATTATGCCAGATATGCATACAATGTGTAGTAACTTAGAATCTTCTATCGAGGAGTTTAAAAAGCAATATGAATTAATTAAGAATCTTGAAAATGATTTAGGTATAAAGAGTTATGTTATTTTTAGAGCAACAAAAGACTTTTATAAAGAAAATAAAGATTGGATTAAGGAATTATTAAAATTAGAAAAGCACCCTACATTATTAGAATTGTGGGATGCTAGATATTACTATTACGTTTTAAAATTTGAAAGGAACGTATTATCGGCTCAAGGGAAGAGTGCTACGTTAGCTACAAATCAAATTGATGTAGAAAGCTCTTTGGAATATATGAGAGATACGGATGGAGTGGAAAGACAGAAATATAATATATCATTTATAGATAGCGATGGTCAGATAAGGCACCCCATTATTCTTCATAACTCCCCAACAGGTGCAGTAGAAAGAGTCTTGTGGGGGCTCATAGAGTCTGCTATAAGAAATAAGGATAAAATCGTTCCTGGGTTTAAAACATGGCTATCTCCAATCCAAATTCGAATTTTAACGGTCTCAGATGATCAAAATGATTATGCCGAGAAAATTCTGGAGATAATCAATGGTGAGCAATTTAGAGCAGATTTTGATGATCGGGAAGAAACAGTTGGTAAGAAAATACGACAATCTGAAATTGATTGGATACCTTATACGGTAATACTTGGTAAAAAAGAAAAAGAGAACCAGACAATCTCAGTAAGAAAAAGATTAATTGGAATCCCATATGGGCCAAAGAAGCAGACATCTAAACAAATTAACGATATAAAATTAGATGAGCTATTTGAAATGCTTGAAGAAGATACAAGGAATTTTCCCCGTTATAAATTACCAAAACCTTTTAGAAGATTCTCTACGAGAATTTTCTTTCGAAAATAATAAAATAAAATAAATAGTTAGAAATAATGGCAGTTAAAGCGGTAGTTTTTGATCTAGGTGGTGTAATAGTCGAATTAGATTTCTCTAATTTTTATAATAGCATAATTACCCAGTCCCCGTTAAATAAACCTCAAACTCCAATATTATTAGAATTTTTCCGCCAGTCTGATATATATCACCAAGGTTTGATGAGTGATGAGGAATTTTACCATTTAGCATGTGACTTGCTTCAAGTGTGTGAAGTAGGACAACAAAGATTTTTTAATGCTTTCAATAGTATAATTTCTAGCTATAATCCTGAAATTGTTGATATAATTAAAAAGATAAGACAAAATATTAGAGTAAAATTATTATGCTTATCAAATGTGAATGCTAGCCATTGGGATTATCTTATAAGCAAAAAATGGGATTTTCTTCAATATTTTGATGAATTTATCTTGTCTCATGAAGTACACCTAACAAAACCAGATAAAAAGATATTTGAATTTACAATTGAAAAAGCAGGATGCAATCCAGATGAGATAGTTTTTATTGATGATGGGATAAATAATATCCGAGCAGCAGGAGAATTAGGAATTATTGCAATCAAGTTTTCAAATGAAGAAGAACTTATTAAAGAACTTGAGAAATTAAAGGTTCTATAATACTTAAAATAAAATTACTTATTTATATTTCCCCTACATCACGTAAACAGGCTCTAGCGATTTTTTCAAATGCATTTTCTACATTTTCACCAGTTTTAGCAGAGGTTTCTAAATATTCACACCCCAATCTTTTTGCTGTATCCAAAGCTTCTTCTTTTTCAACTTCTCGTTTTAAATCAACTTTATTCCCTAAAAGAATCATAGGAATAGTTTTCTTTACAGTTTTTTTAATAGAGCTAATCCACCCCGGTATTTTTAGAAGAGTCTGATTTGATGAGAGATCAAATACACCTAGAGCACCATTACTTCCTTTAAAGTAAATTGTACGGAGTTTATGGAATTGAGGCTGACCTCCTATATCCCATAAAAGTAATCGGACAGATTTTCCCTCAAGCTCCACATCCTTAATCAAAAAATTACTACCAATTGTTTTTTTTAAATCATCACTAAAGTAATCTTTAATGTATCTTAATAAAAGACTTGTTTTTCCCACACCCCCCGGTCCAAAAAGAGTTATCTTGAACTTATATTGTTCTTTCCCCGACATAGTTAAGCTCCTTTTTAATAATATATATCAATTTTACCTTGTTTAATTTTGTAATTTAGAATTTTTTAATTTAATATGAAAATAATGATTTATAGTAATAAAAAATTCACTTATTTCATATAATTTTTCTAAGATATTAATATATTTACAAGAAGTAAATATAAAGTATTCCTCTTCACAAATCATTTGGAGTATTTATGAAAATTTTGTTAGATAACAATTACTCTCATCTATTGATAAACAAGCTTATTCATAAATGGTTAATTATTTAGCTTTTTGCCCCATTTGTCCAAGTTTAGTCATTAACCATTCAGGACTTCCAATACCATCGAAAAATTTATACCATACATACATTAAGAGCCCTAAAAATCCACAATAAGCAACGTATACTATGGGATAGAAGATTATCGAAAATTGACCAATATATAGGGGAAGAAATAGGTATTGAATTAAAAACAATGATAAACTTGTTTTTCCGTAAAAAATAACCATTTTAGTAACATCATTTTCTTGTCTTTTTATATCAATAAAGTAAAAGCTCACAGCTATGATTATTAGAGCAGCACCAAGGTTATAAAACATATTGGACATAGTACTTCTAATCATGAAATCTGGCATGCCATCAAAATGATAATAATCTTGTAGATTTGCTATTCTAAGTAAATCCAAGTGGAGGTATTCTGATACTTCCAAAGTAGCAGGAGTTTGTCTCCCCCATCCTAGTATAAGCCCTGTTATTACAAGTATAGCCCCACTTCCAAGGAATATCCGAAATAATTGATAATAAGCTTCTTCCGTACCTTTGATCATCGCATCATATAAATATTCACCAAATAACGTAGAAATAAAACAAACAGCAACCCATGGAAGGAATGGAACCTGAGGGAGTGGAGAAGTTACGAGAAAATGTAGGATCCAGATTCCAGGATTAAGATCCTTATTTACAAAAAGAAAATCTCTAATATAGGGTGAAATGACGATAACAATTACACCAATAATGACTCTAGGTATTTTTCCAATCTTTAAGACATAAAAGGAGAAAATCTGGGAGAAGCCAATAAATACAAGAAAATTCCAACCCCATAAATTAAGAGGGAATCCAACACTTACATTTGAAGTATACAAAGACATCGGATTAAAGAGAATACCAATAACTATTATTACGATGCCGCGAGTAATAATGCGATTTCGAATCATCTTATCTGACACTGATTTTTTCTTTCGTTTAATACTAAATATCACACTCAAAGCTGATAGGAACACAAACAGGGAGGGTCCTAATATATCTAAGAAAGAAAAAACAAGTCCATATATATATCGCCAATCATTGTCAAACCAAGCTAAAGCTGCATGTGCTAAAACTATAAACCCCATTGCAAGCCCTTTTACAAAATCTATAGATGCAATTCTTCTTGTTGATGAATTATCTTTATAATTTTCATTAGAAAACTTAATATCATCGGTGTCATATATCGTCTGGTTGGAATTTGACATTTCTTCTAAGAGTTTTATTTTACTACTTTAAAATTAAAAAACTTAATTTAATCTCCTAATTAAATATTTATAAATTTTTTTTAATCATAAATCCAAATTAGTATTATTTTCTTGACCAGTTGTGAATTATATATCTATTCAAATAAATTAAGTGAATCCATTTCTAAAGTAAAGAAATACACCATAATATAAGATAAGTAAAAGAAACATCCCCCCTATATTGAATGGGAAGATTTCATAAGTAAGATAAAAGAGCCCCCAAAAACCCAATATTATTGTGCAGAGTAGATAATGCATATATTTTATTAGCTTTATATGATCAAAATCTTTATTTAGAAGGATAAAAAGAATTAAAAATGGAGCTGAAACCACAAGATGGTGAGGCCAGGTATCAAAATATGCTATCAGAGTGACAAGAATTCCAGCAAAATAGCCATAAATTAACTTATTTGGTTGGTTACAAGATTTTACAAAAAAGAAATATATTGGAACTAAAAATAGCAACAAAATTATAATAAATACTATAGAGTTGCTTATGTTTAAGCTTATCAAATCAAAGATAATTAGTAAAATTCTCGTTAAACTGAAAGAGGGATTTATCTCTAATTCTCCTCCTAGATTATAAGTATATTTTCCTGCCAGATTCACTTTAATAAAATCGTTAAACATATTTGGATAGACTAGGAAATATATTCCAGAAATTATTAATAATATAGAAATACCAGATAATCTTAAAATTGCTTGTTTTAAACTTAGCAATAATTTCTTACTTTTTCTCTCATAAGCAAAAGGGATTATAAATACCAAGATAAGAATTAAAGTCGGCTTAATTAAGATACCGATACCTAGTAAAAATCCTCCCAGGAAATCATTTTTAGCTCCACCTTTCAAAAAGTAAAGAATTGAAGCAAGAGTGAAAAAAGATACCATGATATTAATCTGTCCTAAAAAATAATTCATGAATTGTGGTGCCATTATGAGAAAAATCGCACATTGATGAAGTATTGATTCATTTTCGGGTTGAGTGAAGATCTCTTTTGGATTATTTGTTTTATAGTTAAATATTGAATCCGGATTTAGAATTTTATAAACTTGGATTATTTTAAAAATAAGATAAATATTTATAAAATTCAAAAAAAAATTGAAAATCTGAAAGGTAAAATAACCTAATTTTAATCCTAATAAAGAAAATGGAGTAAAAAAATACGCTGACAGAGGAAAGTATCTAAATGGGAATACATAAAGTGATGAATCGTATAAGCTAGGCAAATCTTCTATCACTATTCTCCCCGCATTATGAAAAGACAGATAATCATTGTTATCACTACTCATTAAAAAACTATCAAAAACATAGAAAAAGAGAAATGTTATAATTAAATAAATTGCATTGATTCCTATAGATAATAAAAAAAATGACTGAGTTCTATTCATAGATTATTCTAATTGAAATAATTAGATGATTAATAATTATGTACCCTTAAAAAATATTGAGAAAGTATATTTGATTTATTTTTCTTCATCTTTGGACAGTTTTTTCATGAAATCTTCCATCTTTTTAACTCTTTCCTTTTTAAGCTTGTTATAAACCATCTTGGTAGTCTTTACTACTGCTTCTCCCGATTTTTGACCAATCCGTCCCATTTGAACCATAAGCCACTCCGGGGAGCCTACTCCACGACCATATTCGTTCCAAATATACATAAGCAAGCCCATAAATCCTAAATATACTATTCCTATTATAAGAAAAAACATAATACTAAACTGACTAAAAAATAAGGGAATAAATAAGAAATGGAGTAAGAATAAGCTTAAAGAAACTTTTCCATAATAAATTAACATATTAATGAAATCATTCGATTTCTTTTTGATATCAATATAATAAAAGAAAATTGCAATAATAATTAATGCGCAACCTTGGTTATAAAACATATTGGCTGATGTACATCTTATCAAGAAAAGGGGAACCCCAGGGATTACAAAGTAGTCCTGATTATTCGCACTCTCTAATAATCTGAGATGTGGATATTCTAATAATCCTCCTACCATAGTTTCAGGAGTTTGCAATGCCCAGCCTGGTTCCCAGTCAGTTAAACTAAGTCCTTTAGGGAAAATGAAAAATATCCCTATAACTACAAAAAATATCCCCCACACTAAGAAAATACGGAATAAACCTATGTACGCATCCTTAGTTCCTTTATTCATAGCTTCGTAAATATATTCCCCAAAAATAGTCGAGATAAAAATATATGAAATATACGGAAAAAAGGTCAAATGAGGAGTAGGAGAAGTTATAAAATAGTGAAGGATAGTCAATATAATGTTTCCAGACTCTTTTCCTTCAAAAAGAATAGCTCTAATTGTTGGGGATAAAATAATTATTACTAATCCTATAATTATTCTATTTCTTTTACTTAATTTTAAAATGTAGAATGAAAAAATCTGAGAAAATCCAAGAAAAGTGATAATGTTCCAGCCCCATATCGCAATCCTGACCTGTCCTTCTTCAAGAACAACAATATTCGTGAGCATCCCGATAACAATCATCACAGCTCCCCTTGTAAAAATTCTATTTCTTATTATTTTTTGCGGCAATAGTCCTTCCTTCCTTTTAATGCTAAATATAACACTTAGTGCAGAAAGGAAGACAAATAAAGAAGGACCTAATATATCAAGCAGAGTAAAGAGAAGACCATATAAATAACGTGATTCTGAATCTAACCAACCAGCTGAAGTGTGGGCAAGCATTATAAAAAGTATTGCGAACCCCTTGACAAAATCAATAGACTGAATTCTTTTAGGCGATGCGTAATCCTTTAAATCCTCAAGAGGGATTTCTTGTTTCAGATAGTTGAAAAGTGGAGGTGATACAGTTTCAATCTCTGTTTTATTTTGTGAAGACATTTGATTTGAATAAATATTTTAATATATTATGACTTATCCGAGATAAATTAATATTTTCAGAATTTATTTTAATATTATTCTTTTTGAATTTTTATAGTTTTTCAATTTTGATTATAGATTAGATTAAAATGATTATTAATGAAGCTTAAAAAGATATCTTTTATCTTTCTTCTTGGATTGAGTGGACCACTTCTTCTGATATTATCCGAATTTTTCTCTTGGTTTTCGAGGTATAATTTGATTGAATTATATGTTATCTTTACAGATTTAGAAATTGAAAACTCATTCTTGTATCTTTTTCCTATTATAAGTGGAATTATTTGTTTAATAGCTCATGTTTTAGTAATATTTAAAACTGAATTTAGAAATCAATCAATAATTTTATCTTTTGTCGGATTAGGGTTTCAAATTTTCTTTTTTATTGAGCATATTGCACAAGAAATAGAATTTATCTCTGATGCGGGTATTGGTCTTTACTTTGGAATTATTGGTTTTTTGTTAATTATCCTTAATTTAGTTAATGTTATTATAACAGAAAAGAATACTTCAGGAGGTTAGTATCCTATCAGTGAAAAAAGAAGTGAAAATTCAGATAATAATAGTGATCTAGACCGAGAATCAAGTTTCTATTATGCTCTAAGTCATGAATTAAGAAGAAAAATAATTAAGATTATTGGTGATAATTCATTTACATCGTTTACTCATCTTAAAAAAGAGTTGGGAGTAAGTACAGGTACTATATATCATCATCTTGAAACTTTATCGGAATTAATTGAACAAAAGGAAGACAAAAAATATTATTTGAAGGAATTAGGGTTTTATGCCTACAATTCTTTAAAGGATAATATTGAGACAATAAAAACTCCAGAAAAAGGATTGAAGGCTTCGTTTTTAAAAAAGTTCTTGGTTCTATCCTTAAAGAGGTTTATAGAATTTAATAAAGAAGATAAGATCTATACGATATTAATATCTATTTCTTTAATTGTTTTAGGTACATTATTCTGTAATTTAAATGGGTTTAGCTCATTTTTATTGTTTTTTATTGAGACAAATCAAGAAAATCTATTGCTCGTGTATCAAGTACTGAGTAATCTAAGTTTTATCATAAATTTCTTTGTATTTTTTGTTATTGTGGAAGCCATAGTTCGCATTTTATATAAAAAAGATAAAAATACTAAGGAGTTTTTTATATCATTTGCATTGGTACAATTTCCTATGATTATCTATCTCATTATACACTTTATTTTTGAAAACACATCTCTCTTAACGATAAATCTATTCAATTTTATTGATAATATTTTAATGATAATTTTTCAAGTATGGTCGTTATGGTTGCTTTCATATAGCTTGAATGTGAAGAAGGAATTGAAATTTGAAAATAGTTTTATAATTGCTCTATTACTAGATATGCTCCCGTTTACATTAATTTTGTTAACTTTTGTTTAACAATACTAAAATTTAGATCCTGTAATATACGTTTTATTTCCTTGATTCTAATTTTTGAAGAATGTAATATTTCTGTTTTAGTTGCAATAAAACATGTGAATTGCTTAGAATCCTCCAAAGAAATGGGAGGAGTTACAAATTCAGGTATTCTTCTCATTAACTCGTTTATTAAACTTTCTTTAGATTTATTGGTAAATCTAGATTTTGTATATGTTAACTCGATTCTTGTAAATATTGAAAAAAAGCGGATACTAACTGTTTTTGATTGTAATAAGTTTAATCTTGAATCCATGATCAACTTAGCAGGATTTTGAATAATTACATTTCTAATGCCAATATATGAGGTTGTAAGTCGTGGATTAATTTCAATAAAATAGAATTTTGAATCCTCACTTCTTATCAAATCAATCCCGAAATATCCTGAAAATGATGAAAAATCAACTTCTTTAAGGATCTCCATTAATTCGTTAGAATACTGCTGAAAATTCTCTATGGGAGTATATCCCCCGAAATATTCTGATTCATAATTATAATTCTTAATATCTACAAATTGTGAATTAATGCTTAGAAGAAGAGATCTGTAAGATTTTTTATCACTTGAACTTGGCATGTTTATTAATGAAATGCTTATATCTTCACCTTCAATATACTCTTGAAGGATATAATTTCTGGTTGTATCAATTTTGGAATTTTCCTGATGAAAAAATTCTTTAATTTGCTCAATTGTTTCAAAATAATATATGCATTCAGCCCCAACCCCATCTTCCGGCTTAATAACAATTGATTTGTTCATTTCATTAAATTTGCGTATAATAAACTCAAGATTCAATTGTTTATTCTTAGGAGGGATTAAGTATGTTTTAGGTGTTAATAGTTTATTCTTCTGAAAAAATTCATATGTTTTCATTTTGGATGTACCTATTACTATCCCTTCTAAATTAGTACTCAAAAGGTCTTTTTGGTGTTTTTGAACAATTTTAGTTAATTTAAGAAGAATATTTTGAGATTCTGGAGCAATAATAAAACTATAATCTGTGCGTTCCACAAGTTCTTCAAAATGATTTAGCAAATTACCGTCTTTTTTAATAATAATATGATTTACTGCCAACAGTGATGATAATTGATTAATTCTGTAATCTAATAAGGTGTAAACCTCAAAATCTAAAGATTTAAAATCTTTTATTAGAGAATTTAGCATCCCAAAACCTTCACAAAAAAGTGAAATTGGGATATCTTCCTTATTAAAACCTCCACCTGAAACAAATTCAAATATAAAAATTCTCTTTCCTACCATGAGTTCTGAAACACTACGTTTCTCCTTTTAGATTAAAACGTTTTTTATGAATTTCATGAATATAATAAGGCCATTTCAGCATAAGTTCCAATAGTAATTATGTATATAAATATTTTATACCATCAACAATTTACATAGTAGTTTAAAGGAATCATCTGACAGGTGAGTGAATTTGAAGTGAATATTCAGAGTTATTCAAAAGGTTTTAAAGGAGCCTTTGTATATTGTTATTTAACTTAACTCTAATAAAAAAAGCTGTTTCTGATGTATTTTGATGAAGAAGTCATGAGACGGATTCGATATCTACACTTCAAAATAAAAAAAATAGAAGACGCTATCGAAAAGGATGATGAATATTTTAATCTTGATGATTTAAATTTAATTTTAGAGTATACAAAAATTTTGAATAGAAATTATCAAACTAAAAGTCATAAAGAGATTTTAAAAGAATTAGATATTACTAATACTTTCCAAGATCCTTTAATGAATAAAGATATAGAAATTCAAGATTTGATGTTTGAATGTGCACGTGTTCTTTGGGTTATGGCAAGGGCCTATTCACAACTCTCTGAGACTTATGAAGAAGAGGGCGAATGGGAAAATGCAATAATCTCAATGACAGAGTGTAGCAAAATGTATAAAACAGCAGCATATTTTAGCGCTGCTGTAGTAAACCAACAAGATGTTGGTGTAACCCTTGACGCAGAAAATTTAGAATTAAATTCAGAAGAATCAAGGATCCTTGCTCAAAGCGTTGCCGCATTAAGGGAGGAAACAAGTAATAATATATACTTTGCATCTAAATTGTATGCGGGACTTAGTTTACTATCTAAAAGATTATTCTATTTAAAACAACATGAAGAAAAGAAGAAGCAGCAAATCAGAGCTCAATTCCATTATGATATGGGAAAAGCTTGTCACCTTAAAGCCCAAGCATCTTTTGAGTCATCGATTACAAATATTAACAAAGATAAAGTTAAAAGATTAAAACAGAAATCTTTATGGTATTATGAGAAAGCAAAAGATATTTGGGAGGAAATGCTAAGAAATATTACTCTTTCAATAGAAGAGAAGGAGAGCATTGAACTCAACTTATCAATTGTAAGTGATAACCTAAATCAAAGCGATGTTGAAGCATTAGATTATGAAAATATTAAAAAAATACAAGATCCAGAACCTATAATCATTATACCAGAAAATTTAGCTCCTTTTGTTCCTAAAAATATCATTTATTTAACAAAATTTGTTCCTAAAGATTTAAACATAAAAAGATTCAAGAATTATCAGAGGAAAAAATTAGAAGAAAAAATTCCCTATAGTAAAAAAGAAAAATTAATTGATCAAAAAGCTGGAGTCGTTCGAACAATAAATGAATTGAAATTACTTAAAGAAAATAACGAAATTGAGGTAGAAAAATTCGCAGTATTAATGGAGAAATTCTCTACTAAATTAAAGATGATTGAATCTGCAATTGAGAAATTAGGGAAAAAATAGGTTCTCTCTAAAATCTAAGCTTCTTCTTATACTTTTTCAAAGTATTTTGTTCGATTTTCATCAATTTCAAAATCTCTTCTAGTTTCTTCCAAAAAAACTAAATCGTAGGTTTCTTTAAATATAAGACCAATAAGTAGGATCTCAATAATAATAATTAATAGAACAATTATTAAAACTAAATTATGAAGTTTTCTAAAAACCAGAATAATCATCAATACCAGATGTGGAAAATAAATGATAGTTATTAAGCCAATTCTTTTACCGAATTTTACAATGTTCTTGTTTTCCAATTTGAAAGTTTTTTCTAACTTTGAGAATTCCCATAAACAATAAAAACTAAAAACAAGGTTCCCAGAGGATAATAAAACGAGACAATTTCTCTGCTCAATACTGTTATTAATATAGGGTTTCAAAACAATTGAACTTATCATTAATGTGAAAGAAAATATAAGTAAAGTCAGTACTAAAGATAAGAGTCCGTTTTGAAAATCTTTAAAATCCAAGAATTTATTGCCTGATTCCCGTTAAATATTATCTAGTTTTGAGGTTTTGAGGATATTATAGTATAAATTATAATTTAATTTTTTATTTAAGGCAACTTTTTCTAAAATATGTCTGAACAAATTGCAATTTTATTATACATAAAAAATATGTTGGCAGATTTAATTTATGTTAACGGGATAATAGCAACAGAGCTTATAAAGGTTACAGAAAACACTTTAACTATGCGTCGGGGAGAGGAGTTTCTTGAAAAATCATCTTGTCTTGATGAACACAATCAATTAAATAAAAGAATAATTGAAATAGTAAAAAAGTACCAAAAAACACAGGATGATTTAGCAGGTTTAGAATCCCATGTCTTAGAATCTAAATAATTTGAAATATTATATTGAGTTAATCATGTCTGATAACTTTGATAAATTTGTAGAAACACTCCAAAATAAGATTATTAAAAAGGAAATTAGAGATCATAATGAAAGAATAGTAAATTTATGCTATCATCCTCAAAACTGGGGAAAACTTTCTAAAGATAGAATAACTGTTTATAAAGAAAAGAGGAGTGGCCCTAAAGGTTATTTTTTAGGACTGTATTTAAGGATAGAAGATGATATTATAGTTAATGCGAATTTTATAACAGATGGTTGTGGTGTAATGATTGCTACTGGAAGTCAAACAACAATTTTAATTAAAGGGAAATCAATTGAATTTGCTGAAAAGTTAACTGCAGAAGATATAGATACAGCTTTAATGACCATACCTAAAGATGAGTATCACTGTTTGGAATTAGCGGTTAAAACTCTTAGAAGTGCAATTAAAAAATATAAAGAAGAAAAAAAATTTTAATGTATAATGACTGAAATAATAACTGAAAATATTGATATTCCTGTAGAATCAGATAATATAAACCTAAAAAGCACGATCTATTATAGCTCTAATACACCCTCTAAAGCCCCCTGGATTGTTAATCTCGCGGGATTTATGAATCACAGGAAAAGTTATTTAGTAAAGTTTTTTTCCGAAAAATTTGCTGAAGTGGGATATTATGTTCTCTCGTATGATTATCGAGGTCATGGTGAAACACAAATCGAAACTGGAAATAAGTGGTTTGAGATGGTTCCTCAAATATTTTCAGATATTCATGTTGTACTCAAGTGGATCGTTGAAATTCAAGCCGAGAGACTCTTAAAAAATAAAATAGCATTGTTCGGTAGAAGTCTAGGGGGGGCCATTACCTTATCACATGGTTTTATAGATGAAAAGGCTAAAATTTTAATTGCACTTAGTACTCGATACGATTATACATCTATTCGTGGAAGATACAGAGCTGTAGAAGAGAAGGAGGGAGATGAAATCATTAATAAGATTAGTCCCAAATCTTTCCTAAAGAAAGATCCTCGAAATAATCAGAGAATATTAATCGCACATTGTAGAGATGACGATACTGTACCCTTTGAAAACGTATATCTCATAAAAAAGCATCTTGGATTACAAGATGAAAATGTTATCGAGTTTGATACTGGAGGGCATACATTTTCAGGTCATCGAGAGGATATTTTTAACCAAGCCCTCGAATTTTTGAAGAAATTATAAAGAAAGTAAAAAAGAAATAAGAATAATAATTTATGTATAATGGTGAACTTCATTATGAATATAGAAAAAATATTAATAGCAGGTCCCGCATCCCAAATCCTTGGTGTAAAGATTGCTAATGAACTAGGAATTAAAGTAATAAATACTGACGTTAAAATCTTCCCAGATGGTGAAAATTACTTAAGAATTAATATTGAAGATGAGACATTGATTGCAGGAAAGGAGGTTATAATAGTACAATCTACTGGACCTAGTACTAATGGAACTCAAAATAGCCGTTTAATGGAACTTTTTATGATAATCGATTCTGTGAAGCGCATGGGAGGAGTTAAAATTATTGTAGTAGTACCATATCTGGCTTATGCTCGTCAAGATAAGATTTTTCGACCGGGAGAAAGTCAATTTGCCAATGTCATATTTCATATAATTAATTCACTTGGTATTGATGAATTTTATACTGTGGATATTCATGCCAATAAAGTTTTAGAAGAGTGTACATGCAAAGCAATTAATATTGATTCTATGAAAGTATTAGCAGATTATATTATATCTAAAGGAGCAAGGGATATTGTTGTGATTGCACCTGATAAAGGTGCCATAGAAAGATCAAAAACTTTTGCTACACATTTTGGTAGAGATATTCCTGTAGATTTTTTAAGTAAAGAACGAGATGTGAAAACGGGAGAAATAGAATTGACAGGATCTCTGAGTTTACAAGATAAAAATGTTGTTATAGCAGATGACATCATTGCCACGGGAGGTACAATGGCCAAAGCAATAAAACTAGCTAAGGAGGGAGGAGCTAATAAGATCTTTGCTGTAGCAACCCATGCATTATTATTAGGACAAGCAAAGTTTAGAATTATAGAAGCGGGAGCAGATGAGATTGTGGGTACTGATTCCATAGATAATGAAGTTAGTAAAGTGTCATTAGCCAAAGCGATTGCTGAGTACTTAAGATAAATAAAGATTTAGGATGATTTTATTATTTCAAGTACAACGCTCCTTGTTTTTTCTTTTAAATCCTCAATAGACGAACAATTTTCAATAATGAAATCTGCTTTTTCTATCACTTCGTTTAAGCCGAATTGAATTTCTCTACTGTCTCTTTCTTTTAAATCATCAATTGTTCTTGGATCATCACTACGGCCTCTTTCAAAAAGCCATTTAAATCTATTTTTTTCAGAGACCACAATAGCTATTATTGGGAATTTCCAATATTTCCTAAATACCTTAACCTCTGCGAATGACCTAACTCCATCAACAATGATAACCCTTTCTTTTTTATGTTTTATTATCTCTACACATCTTTCTGCAATTATCCCGGGACCATATTTTTCTCTTAATTCTTTTGCAATATTTCCCAAATTCTCATCATTCAAGCTAAATTCTCTTTTTTTAGCTTCATTACGAACTACATCACCCATGGACAATACAGTTCCTAAATCTTTAATTGCATCTATTGCAGTTGTTTTCCCTGAGCCTGGGAGCCCAATAAGACCTATTGTAATTACTTTCATAAATTTTCTTAATATAATTTATATATCTAGTATTTGTTTAGATTCTATATAGAATAAGAAATATAGTTTTTAAAAATATAGCTTTACTAGTCGTTAAGTAGGGAATAATGAAGGAGAAAAAAAAGAAGAGACCCTTTTCTTCACCAGTACTATTAACATTAAAGGCTTACAAAAGGATTGTAGGTTATGCAATAAGATATGCAAATGATAATTTAAAACCTGATAAATGGCGAGAAGTATATGGAATATTAATTGGTTGTATTGAAAATAATTCTAAAGTAATTGTAAAAGATGCCATCCCAATGATTGTTGGTGATAGAGCCGGTGTTACATATGAAAGTAAACAATATGTTGACATGGCTCAAATAGATAGTTCTGTTTTTGAAAGGTCTGTTCAAGATAATAAGGATGATTTCATTATTGGATGGTGGCATACTCATCCTGGTTTTGGTTTCTTCTATTCTCCTATAGATTGTATGACTCAATTAGGCTATCAAATACCAAATCCTTATGCTGTAGGATTAATTTTTGATCATTGCAAAAAGGATACGAGTGATAATATACTTGGAATAGCAGGATTAAGACTAAAAGATCCTGACTTAGGGATGTCATCCACTTATGACTTAATAGAATTGAGTTATGAATTAGATCAAAAAACAATGGCTGAAAAGGTTGATAAAACAATACGTAATATCGACAAAAAAATGGAAGCTGCCTTAGAAGAAATAAGATATATAGATGAGGTCCTTCGGAAAAAAGCACTTGCCCAATTACAGAGGAATTTTGGACTCATTCTTGTTCCCAAGGAGGAGATTAAAGTAACTGAAAATGAAGATGAAGCTGAAGAAGACGAGCGTTTTTTATATGAGTGGGATCCTGAATTCTTTAAAAAATCTTATCGAATCCCCAAATTTCGAGAAAAAGTTGAGAATTCAATATCGGAAGCTTATGATGAACTTGATAAATTAATGGAAAGGAAAGATAGAGAGAAATTTGTTGCAAGAAAAGAGAAATTAATGAAAAAAATTCAAAACCTGTTAGCAAAACCAAATGAATGGTCTGAAAAACTCATGGATGATTTTGCTAAAAAAATAGAAAATATTAGTTCCTTATATGATTATTTAGACACTCACGAAAGGAAAATCATAGAACACTTTGAAGAAAGAAGTTCTGAATATCTAAGAATTTTAGATGACTTAAATAGTAGAGCAGAATTAAATTTAGAGAATCTTTAGTACAATTTTTTAGTTTTATTTTTGTCAAAATTTAAAAATGGTGTATATATTATCAAATTAAGATTTTTAAGATAAATTTATTATAGATAAGATATTATTAAGATTAATTGAAGCTTCTTTTTAATGAAATTTGTACTTTTTCCCGAAAGAGGTTCTTTCATGGTTAACGATACTACTATTATTATAAGAAACAGAAGTGACAAAGATAGATCTATAAAAGATGCAATTTTTGCATTTTCAGGTGGAAAAAAATCATTATTAATTAAGGGTGAAGGAGAAGAGATAAGTACAGCAGTAGAAGTCGCTGAAATTTTAAAGAATCGTATGTACCCCCGATTAGAAATTGCAAATGTCTCGTTAGGAAGCCGTCCCTTTTTTGAAAACAAGAATCGTCGAAATTATAATAGAAATAATAGATTTAATGGAAATAAGAAAGATATTATTTCTAAAATTGAAATTACCCTAAAAACCAAATCTACAGCATAATATATGAAATCTAATTTTAAGAATTTAGGTCCTTTATTAGACGAACATCGGACAGAACATGTATGCGCCCTTTGTAATAACTTCATTTATAAACGTATTTATTTTGATGAGAATTCAAAAGAGAAAAGAAAAACGGTATTTGTCTGTAAAAATTGTTTAAATAATGAAAAATAGATTAATCTTGCTTTTATCTTTTTGAATCTCTTTTTTGCTTTCTGTTCTCAAGGAATTTTTTCCAATCAAAACTCATAATAAAAAACATCACAGAAATTGTCACTAATAGTAATATTGCTTCTGTGATTATTGAAGATATATTATTAGATTGAATTCCTTGACTTGTAAAACCAAGAGCTATAAATATAGGCCAACAACAATAAAACAATATTGTGAAATTCTTGCCTAACCAACCAGGAATAATACATTTCCAGAAAGGATACTTAATCATTCCTAATGGTAAGAATAATATATCATCGGGTAGAGGTGTCAAAGCAAATAAAAAGATGTACAAGGGAGTACGCTTTTGATTCTCTAAAATTAATTTTCCAAATCCATCTACGTTGTTCAGCAAATCAGAATTTCTTTCTTCAGTAATTTTTTTTGCACCATAACCTACAGCATAACCAGTAAACTCTCCTAAAGCGCTTCCAAGACCACCAACAACTGTAATTCCAATTATTTCAAACCAAAAAGTCCCAGTAAGCAATGTTTGAGTAGTGGTCAATCCAGAGTTGATGAACCTATAAAAGATTGAATTTGAAAGAGAAAAAAGCACAAATGGAAAGGGGATTGGAAAACCAATTGAGGCTGAACCTAGAAAACAAATAATTAAAGAAATTAGTAAAGTCCAGATATAGTTGGAACCCTCAGTTAAGATTGTCAGATTTTCTCTCAACTGAATAGCAGCATTTTGAACATCTGGGATAAAAAGTAATAACAAGATATATATGATTATAACTACATAAAAACCAGTAAAAACAATGATTAATTTTTTCGGAACTGCCATAATTTTATGATTTCTTAGATATTTTCATATTTAAACCATTTCTTGCTTTTAACAATAAATCTAAGTTTGAAAGTACCTTTCCCACCTTATTAACTCTGTTTGGCATTTGAATGTTCTCTAAAACTATAACCAATTCATCAGTCTTAGGATTATATATAATATCTCCCTTTTCAACGTCTTTTAGAGATTTTGGATTTAGACCTTTAAAAATACCTAAACCTGGAAGAGTCCAATAACTCTTTGAGCCAAAACTGAATCTTCCCCTTCTATTGAGTGGAAATTTCTCAATTATAGCATCTGCGGATAATGGCGCAATATGTCTGATAATTTCTCCTTCTAATGTGCCAATTCCGAATAATTCAAGTTTTACCGATACTATACCTGAATCACTATTCATATTCAATAAATAATATAACTACCGATATTTATATTGTTTTAATTACCTAATTCTACAATTCATAAATTATTTCTGGAAATTTTTATATGGCTTAATAACAAGATTTAAATATGCTTAATGTCATATATTTAGTTGGACAATAGGTCAATTTTGCATTGGAATTAGATACATTAATACGGCTCAAACAGCAGCTTAGTTGTTTACTCTATTTATGCTGATTCCTTTTTTATCGATAATTTTTTTTTTGATGTAGATAATTTAGAAAGCTACAATATATCTTAGTAATTGGTTTGAACTAATCGTTAATGTTCCTGTAGTGCTTGATACCATCGTACAGAAGATTAAATCTTTTTGGAGTTTCTGTGATAACATGAATTAGTTTAGCACTTTGGGGAAAAATAATAAGTTTCGCACTTGAATGTTATAGTAATAAAGTCTTTCCTTTGAATCTATAAAACTTTGAAAAATTTTGTTGTGTGAGATGTCATTTTTAAGAGATACACGAGACTGAGAAACTATAATATATAGCTTAAATAAAAGATTTTTAATAATAGACGCTTTGATTGCCTAGTTGTTTCAATGGCTTTTTAATCAAGAGATTCCTTTGGATCAATTACCCTCTGATTAATCGGAGCCTCTATTGTCCTTTTTTTTTTGTAGTGTTTTTAATTCTGATTTTGTATCAACATCAATAAAGGTATAACCAGAACTAATTGGATATGCAAAAATAGTATAATTCTCTTTTTGAATAAAATGATTAATTATTTCTCTAATTGTTGTTGCGGAAACATCTTTTTCAACCTCAATTATTCTTTTCATAAGTTCATAATTGAATATAAATACTGGTAAAATTTGGTTAACCTCTTCATTATTCCTTATACCGTTGATGGTCTTTTGTGTAATTTCTTTAAGAATTTCTTTCGATTTAAATCTTTCAATTGTTACAATTGATATTCTTCGTTTTGAGTTTAAATTTGATTTTAATTCAATACCCTGTATATTTTGATAAAAGATAATTGAATACTTTTCAATAATATTGAAATCTTTTTGGATTTTACTAAAAATCTCTGTGAATAAATCTGGTTCAAAGTACGTATCACCTGGAATAACCAAAAAGAATTTGTCTTTTTCGAGGATAGGCTTATTCGCTATTGAAAGAAAGGAATATAACGAGCCTTTCTTATAATCTTCTCCAGAATCAATAATTGCAATTTTTTCATAAAGAGTAGTATTAATTTTTTTAAGAGATAAAATAAACTTCTTTATCTCATTTCCCAGATGTCCAGTTATAATATTAATAGAACTAATTTCTGGTGAAGTTAGATTAGATATGATATGCATCAGAAGTGGTTTATTATTTACTTTAATCATTGGCTTTGGTATATTTTGTATAAAGTCACTTATCCGTGTTCCTTCCCCAGCAGCTAATATTATTACAGATATTTTTGCCTTAAGTTTATTCTTTGGTAGTGACAATTTTCTTTCCATCCATATCCAATATAATAGTATGTTCTTCTTGAGCCACAGGTTCTTTGCTTTTTTCAATTAAAATGGGATATTTATCCAAAATTTTTCTTCTCAAAAGCGAATCAATTATTGTCTGGATATTTTGATTAGGAAAAAGATTATTATTATCTATCCATCGAGGTGAAAAAGGAAGCTGTTTGAAATTAGTTTCTATTTTATTCATATAAACTTGTTCTGTATATGGTACATTTTTTTTTACTTTCCTAGCGAATCGATATATATAAGAACTATTTCCATTTTCAACTTTTCCTACTCCTGAAGTTGCAAAGGGTTCACAAGCATAAGCATCTCCTGGTTTCAATATTTGATCATGTAATTTTTCTTTATAATTAGGAATAAATGGTCCGGCATGCAAATTATATTGCTTTAACTCATGCCCACCAAGATTTGTAATTGGTCTTAACCCTCTATTCAAGATTTTTTGAGCAATTGCTTCACCTAATTCATATAATTTGACTCCAGGTTTAAATAGCTCAATTGCTGCATCTAATGCTTCTTTGGCAGCGTCAACATAATTTTGTAATTTTGGATCTCCATCAATATTAATTGTAAAAGCGGAATCTGCTATATATCCATTAAAATGGGCACCAATATCAATTTTTAATAAACCATTTTCAGGAACTACCATATCATCATCAATAGGGGGACTATAATGTGCAGCAATTTCATTTAAAGATAAATTGATTGGAAAAGATAACTCACATCCATTTTTTATTAATTCGGCTTCACATTGATTAGCAATATCTAATAATAAAACTCCGGGTTTGATTATTTGACTTGCTAATTTTTTAGCAGCAATTACAGCTTTTCCTGCCTTTATATAATCTTGAATATATTTTTCATTCATGATACCCATTTTAAATATTAATTATGGAGTCAATCTATCTGGAGTTCTTGGATACATTACCGCTTCTCGTATATCTTCCAATCCACATAGTATAGTAAGCCAGCGATCTATTCCTAGGCCAAATCCAGCATGGGGAGGCATTCCATAATCAAAGGCTTTAAGGTGGGACTCGAAAGCGGCAGAATTTAACCCTTTTGATTCTAAAGCATCTACTAATTGAGATTTATTATGAACTCTGGTTCCCCCTGAAGTCAATTCTAACATTCCTTTTTGTAAATCAAAAGATTCACTATACTTGGGATTTTCAGAGGGCATGATATAGAAAGGCTTAATTGACATTGGCCAATGAGTAATATAATAATAGCCAGATAATTCTTCTTCTAATTTTCGGTAAACTTCAGTTGGAAGCTTTCCAGGATCTTCACCAAATTCAAGATTAATTCCAAATTTGGTATTAATTAAATCAATGATCTCTTCATATCTATATTTTGGAAATGGCACTTCAGGTAAAGTAGTTTTCTTGTCCATTTTTAGGATTTTTAATTCTTCCATTTTATTATCTTGTAAATCTTTAATTACGTTATATATCAATTCCTCCAACATTTTCATAACATCATCCATTGCGACAAATGCCATCTCAACATCTAAAGTATAAATTTCACATAAGTGTCTCTTAGTTCGGCTTTTTTCTGCTCTAAAACAATCACTTAATTCAAAAACCCGCTCATAAACACCGCTTAGCTGTTCTTTATAAAGTTGAGCTGATTGAGTTAGAAATGCTTCTCTCTCAAAATACATAATAGGAAATAATTCTGTACCCCCTTCTGTTGCTGAACCGATAATTTTTGGGGTACTCACTTCTGAAAAATCCCTTTCATTTAGTAAACGCCTTATCGACCTAAGCATTTCCCCTCTGATTTCAAAGACAGCTTGATTTCTCAGTGATCTTAGATCTAAAGCCCTATTATTTAATCTAAGATCTAATTCAGATATTGTTTCACCAGTCATATCTATTGGGAGTTTTTCAGGTGTTCTATTTAGTATCTTTATTTCTGAAGGAATTATTTCTATCCCTCCGGGGGCAGATTTAAATTTTTTAACTATACCTTTTACCATTAGACAATATTGATATCCCACCTTAGTTTTTTCAAACAACTCATCTGATACAACACCTTTTTTTAACGTAATTTGTCGTTCCCCATATTTATCCTGCAATGAAATGAATTTCAATCCACCTAAATCTCTAAAATTTCGAACCCATCCACCTAAAATTATTTCATCGTCAGCTAGTTCCTGCGTCACATCTCTTGTGTAATGAGATTTTCTCCAATTATCAAGTTTATCTAATCTCATCTTCTTAATAGTACTAAATTTTTCTCAAATATGATTTATAAAATTAAAGAAAAAATAAAATTTTTTCTTTCCTATCTTTTATATATGGTAAATTTGATATGGAATGGGAAGAAGGGAAATGATTTTAAATTAGATAATATAAAACCTTTCCATAATCTTGACATTTACTCTTTTACCGATAAAAATAATGAATTGTTAGACAATTGGGAAAATCTACTAATTTGGGGGGAAAATGAATCAGTTATCAATACCCTCATGAATGAATTCAGAAACAAGTTATCTCTAATCTATATAGATCCCCCCTTTGCTACTGGAGGAGATTTCAATTTCAAGATTCAAATAGGTGAAAGAGGGAAATTTATTGAAAAAACATCCTACACAGACAAATGGGAAAAAGGATTAGACTCTTATTTAACCTTTTTACACAGGAGACTTCTTAAAATGAAGAAATTATTAGCTCAAAATGGTTCAATATTTGTTCATTTAGATTGGCATATTTCTCATTATATTAAACTGGTAATGGATGATATTTTTGGAATTAATAATTTTAGAAATGAAATAATTTGGGCTTACCCTGCAGCTTCTGTAAAAACAAGACGATTTTTCATCAGATCCTATGATACTCTCCTTTTTTATTCAAAAACTGAAGATTATGTCTTTAAGGATGACCCAAAAATATATATGGAGTATTCAAATAGAGTTAAAGATGCTTTGAAAAAAGATGAACATGGAACATTTTATTATAGAGGTGGTAGTCATAATGGGAAAAAATTATCAAGAAAAGTGTATGTGGAACAAAATGGAATATTTCCTAGAGATGTGTGGAATGATATTCCATATATCAGAGCAAATACTCCAGAATATCAAGGTTTTTCAACCCAAAAACCAGAACGCTTACTCAAGAGGATAATTTTAGCTTGCACCAATGAAAAAGATATTGTGGCAGACTTTTTCTGTGGCTCAGGTACGACACTAGCTGTAGCAGAAAAATTGGGAAGACGCTGGATTGGATGTGATATGAATAAACATGCTATACATATCTCAAGAAAACGAATTCTCAATATAAATAAAAGTAATAATCTCCTAAATTGGAAAGAGAATTACAAAAGGAATCCTAACTCATTTAGAGTTATTAGCCTAAATAAGGAAGAGCAAATAATTTCAAAAGAATTCTTGGAAAAAGATTCATTCAAAAATAATGTTTCTTCTAAATTTGAACCTCCAGAAATAAATGTAAAAATACATCAGAACAACAAAAATGTAATAATTGAACTTTTAAACTATACTATTCCTTATAAAAAAGTAATTTCAAATAAAATTCGAAGTAAAATTACATCTTTCTCAGATTTTATTGATTATTGGGCTATAGATTATAATTTTCAAAACCAAACCTTTAACAATAAATGGGTTTCATTTCGCTCAGGAAAAAAGAGGGAATTAGAATTGAAATCAAAACCCTATACTTATGAAGAAAATGGTTTATATAATTTATCTGTCAAAGTCATTGATATATTCGGAATTATTACTCAAAAATCTTATAAGATTACAATTTAGAATTATTTAATTAGTTCTCTTAATAACATTGTAGCATAACTCCCTTTTTGAAGCGAGAACTCAATTTTAATCTTTTTTTTACTTGGATTAAGTTCGTCTGTTGCAAATTCTATCATATGCAACCCATTAGGTTTAACAGTCATAGCTCTAATTGCCCCTTTAAAATCATTTCCGTCAATATAATCGCTCTTAAAAATTTCTTTGTCTATTTTATCCTCCCTACATATATCTTCAAATATAGTTTTCATTAAAGGAAAATCGTCTAAATTTGTTGTACTTCCTATAATAGGTAAAACTATTAGAGCTCGATTTATTTTAATTGCTTTTTTCAAATAATTATCATATCCCGCACCATAAATATATTTAATTTGTGTAATATTCCCGTTTTTATCATCTAAAATCGAAATTACATCACCATTAACAGGTTTAAACAATGGGATTCCCTTTTTAACTCTTGTGGAGATCATTCTATTGAATAAATAAGATTGAAAGGAACTAATTAATAATCTTATCAGATCTTTTGGCAAAGTTTTGGTAGCTCCTTCATAGTTATTAGGATGATTTAAGAGGAAATAAATCATTTCTTTTTCATATTTTAGAAGTTTGGGAAAACGGTCATAAGCTTTCTTTAAATCTCCGTCTCTTTTAAATTCACTCCTAGCTATTCTTGATTCGTTAGACTCAGTAGAATATGTCGATGATACATATTCTTTAAATGCATTCTCATAATCTCCCTTTAAAAATAATTGTCCTACAATATGAGAATTCGGTCTATAATTCCCAAATCTTTGGAGACCAAAGTAGTTTGGAAAACCAAATGTCTTAATATATTTTAAGATTTTCTCAATATTTCGTTTGAGATTGTTGGAATCCGTAAGGTTTCTAATTGTAATTGTAAAATGGTTACCTTGATGACTTCCTATTTTAACTGGTTTTTTTGAAGGATAGATATTTCTTATGAAAATATCTCTAATTTTTAGCTTTTGTAACTCGTTAATATAATTTCCTTTGATGGATACTTTTTGCACTGAAATAGCTTGTTTGTCTTTCAGTCCTGAATATTGTATTAGGTTAGAAGGTATTTTTAATGCTTTACTAATTTTTCTAATAGCCTCAAAGGTATCTCTATTAACCTTAATCAAATTAAATGTCGTAAATTTATCATGTAAATCTTTTGAAAATTTTGGATTTGAGAAATCTTCAATTATACTAAGAATTTTCCCATTTTTATCTATTTCTTTTACTATAAAATCTTTGAAAAGTGATTTATATTCCCCATTAATTCCTTTTATCTTAGATGTCGCATAGCTTTCGATTCCTACAAAGATTTCTACTTCTTTTTCATTATCTGAAACAAAAAAATAAGTTATATCATCACTCTTATTATCTAACAATTTTAAAGCCTATCTTTTATAATAATTTGAGATCTCCTGTAATCTTGTCAATTTCTCGAGAAAGATCAGGACCAATTCCAACCGCGGTGGTTGTACCAGGTGCTAATTGAGTGAGCCCTGCATCCTTTACTATAAAATATGGAACCTTATTTGATTCTAGCCTTTTTACAATCTCTTTTAAATGTTCCATACTGCCTATTTTAAGAACAACCTTCTTTTGACCAGAATTCTTCCAATTCTTCCAGTTACTTTTATTCTGAATACGGACTATATCTGAGGCTGAAACACTTGCATGACACGACTGAGCACATTTTTTTCCTGTACTCATTTTTAAATCTGTTCGAATTAAAATTACTTGTTTATAGTCTTCCACAGTATTTCTATTAAATATTAGGAATAGAGGTAATTAAACTTATTGATTATTACTGAAACTCTACTCGAATAATATTTCCTGTTAATTCATAAATTAATTGTTCAAGTTCTTCTTTTGTAAATAACAACTTATCTTGATCATCTTCCCATAAAACAGCTCTAAACTGGATATCTCCCGTTGCCAAAAATATTTCATTTAAAGAAATTAACTTATAAGGGTTGATTAATGCTTCTATTACTGGTCGAGGCTTATTGGTTTTCTCGATTAATATAATCTCGTCAACTTCATATGTTTCTTTTATCCAATCTATTAACTCTGAGGATATTTTTAATTTATCTCTCTTACCTACGATAATTATTATTAAATCTTCATAATCAATCGCTTTGTAAAAAGATACATCTTTTAAAAATCCGAAATTTTCATTTACTTCTTCTAATTCTAAAAGATCCTTAGCTAAATCAATCTCGAATTCTGTAATTTCACCCGCATCAAGTCTAGCTTGACAATTGGTACATAGGAATCCAGAATTTATACAAGTTTTGTCAGCAGGAAGAACTTTCATAATATCTAAACTCGAGTGAAAAAATTGGTAATAAATTTATTCCCTAAAATAGTCTAGTAGAGCTATTATGATTGAGATCTATTAAAAATGTTTAATTAATTTTATGATAAAGATTCTTAATTATTTTGTTTAAAAAAGTTTCTTTTACATCAAAAGGATTATAATTGAAGTTTATACCTTAAAAGATAGACATTGGTTGATTTCTTCTTCAATCATAGCTACTTCTCTTACAGCTTCCCTAAATTCGGCTTTAGATACTTTATCCCTATTTAATATCGTTTTTGCGATTCGTTTATATTTCTCAATGACGCTAGGTTCAATAAAATTCTCGAGTTTTAAACAAAGGGAATATAAATATGAATAAGTTTCTGCATATTTTGAATATTCTAAGGATTCTTTTACCATATCTAAATAATACTGTAATCTAAGCCTTCGATCCTTAATTTCGTCTTTTAAAGATTTTGCTTCAGTTTGATACTCAATAAACTTCTCATCATCATGAAGTTTCTCTGAGATCTCAATTAAACTTTTAGAAATCCCATATTTTTTAAGGTAATTATCCTCATTTAAATATTGGACAGTAAGCTCCTCTTGTTCTTTCGATAAATTCTCTCTCAATTGTTCTGAAAGCGCTCCTTTTTGCTCCCAAATAGATTTTAAAATTGAACTCTGATTTGCAGTTAGAGATGATTCAGAAATCAATTTTTTGTTAGAGAGGATTAACTTTATGATTTTTAAATCAAACATTTCGAGCTTTTCTGGTTCATGATCCCAGTCAATGAATAAATCTTCATGGTCATTAATGATCTTCGTGATCTTAGGTATCATCTTTTGAGCTTCTTTCATATCCTCATTATCAATTATAAGCACTAAATCGGAAGAAATTTCAGATATTCTCGAAATGAGGACTAAATATTCACCTAATTCAATTGTGTTGAGTAAATCAGTGCTACTCGCAGTTAATTCTGAAACAAAAGTTTGAAGCGCAGAAAAAAAAGAACTAAACATTTCCATTTTCTCATCGCTTTGAAAATTCTTATTATACAATAGGTTCTTGGTATCACTATGAAAGATATACAGTGATTGAATCATCGGTGAAATTCCCTAATTTTATAAATTTGAAAATAAATTATTCCTCTTAAAATCTTTACATACATAATTTAAATAGGAAAATTTATAGTTATCTTTTTCAGAAAAAGATATTTAAAATCTTGTGACTCGGTTAAGTCTTAATATAAAAATTATTCGTAAAAAAGGAACTTTAATTTCATATTTCTATTACGTCACAAGGTATATTTCTTAGGAGTCTTTCTGCCGTCGTTGGATCTGTTTTGAAAGTATAAAGAATTTTTCTAGTTCTAAGTTTCAATTTAACTACCTCCTTTAAACGCTTCACTCGACAATGAACAGCAAACTCAGCTAATTCAATAAACTTTTCTTCATCAAAAATTTCTCTAGGCATATAAACTCAACTAACACTTGTTAATGTAATCGTTGAATAGATCTATTTTCTATGAAATTTTAATTTTATCATATTTTACAATTATTTAATCACAAATTTTATTTTGAATAGTGCTTTTTTGAAATTATTCTTATATTTTTCAATAATAAGTTGGATTTTAAGAAACTCATAACAAAGGAAAACTGAAAAAAATGCCGATTGATGATCCTGCGAAACGAAGAATTGCACGATATCACCTACTAGAAAAAAGTGTCTGCCGAAAATGTGGTGCTTTAAATCCAGTTAGAGCAAAGAAATGTAGAAGATGTCATAGCAAGGATTTAAGACCTAAGAAAAGGGAACTTACTAAATAATCATTAAAAAATCTTTTACAATCTTATAAGTTGCCAATTATTTTATAATTATATAAATTTACTAATCCAATTTAAAACAGGTGTATTTTATTTCAGTTCAATTTATTCATGGGTTGAAATTATCTGAATTGCTTTACAACGAAATAATAAAAACCGTATTAGAAAAACAGTATCCTAATTTAGAGTATGCCGCCGCATTAATAGGAAGGGGCTCTGAAGTCCTTAACTTCGATGATGAGATGTCAACTGATCATCATTGGGGACCCAGATTACAACTGTTTTTAAAAGAAAGCGATTATGATAAATACAAAGAATCCATAAAGAAATTCTTAAGCAACAACTTACCTTTAACATTCCATGGATATTCAACCAATTGGAGTGAACCAGATCCAAAAGATAACAATAATCAGTTCCTTAAACCAAAGAAAAGTAGTCCTGTTAATCATCGAATAGAAATATATACGGTCCAGCGTTATTTGAGACAACATCTTGCACTAGAATCATTGAATGTTGATGAAATAGATTGGTTCACTATTCCTGAACAGAGATTATTAGAATTTACTTCAGGAAAGGTTTTTTTTGATAGTCTTGGTGAATTAAATCGGGCGAGAGAATTATTACATTATTACCCAGATTCCATTTGGAAATTAAAAATAATCGCACAATGGAACCGTATTGCTCAAGAAATAGCGTTTGTGGGAAGAACTGGTGGAATAGGAGACGATTTAGGTTCCCGAATCGAAGCATCTCGTCTTGTAAGGTATATCATGCAAATGGCTTTTATGTTAGAAAAAGAATTTATCCCTTATGAAAAATGGTTTGGGATTGCTTTTAGTCGATTACCAATTGCCACTAAATTAAAACCTATTTTATTAGATGTTTTAAAAGAAAATCAGTGGGAACAACGAGAGAAATTTCTTGTAGAAGCCTATCTGCTTCTTGCAAGAAAACACATTCAATTAGGATTAATCCCTAATATTGAAATTAAAGCAATTAGATTCCATAGCCGACCTCAATTAATAGTTCCTGTTCAAAAGATTACACATGAATTATTGAAGGGTATAGATCCAAGATACAAAGATATCAGATACCAAATTTTTGGAACAATAAATCAATTCATTGATTCAAGTAATCTATTAAATCCTGAATTTTGTAAAAAATACAAGATTTTCTTTGATTAATTCAAACAATCACTGAAAGATTTTTTGAATATCTAAAGTAGAAAAATTTTAATCATTAATATTAAAATATTTCTTTCTTTCCTATAATTCGTAAACTTTTTTAATTTTATGACTTAGAGATCTATATATATAAATTATTATTTCAAAAAAATAATTCAA
>JBHLLU010000079.1:0-14786 GCA_048938895.1 Promethearchaeota archaeon | reverse complement strand
CTTATCTCCCTGCCTCCCTATCTTTTCTTAATATTGATAATAAATTAATAAATTTAAGTGCCTTGAAAAGAGCAGAAGAAGGAAACGACATTATTCTTAGAGTATTTAATATATCATCTAAATCCCAAAAGGCGAATCTAACCTTCTATGAAAAAATTCTCATTAAAAATGCCAAGATAGTTAATTTACTTGAAGAGGAACCTAAGAACGAGATAAAAGCAGAAATCACTACTTATAATCACAACAACCTCAAAATCGAATTAGAACCTAATGTTATAGTTACTTTAAAACTTAATTATGAATTAATAGAATGATTTTATAATAAATAGTTAAGATATGAATATTATTTAAAGAAATCCGTAACTAGGAAAGAAAACAACAAGCATCCATGCATAGAATATTGAACTAAAAATCGTTGAGCCAAGGATATTTCTTGATTGAATATATACCCATGTAACGGTACAATTTTGAATAATCGAAAACACCACCCAAGCTAATAAATACAGAGCATATGGGGGGAGATAAGCAAAATTTAATTTTCCCACTATGATTATACACAAAATGAGAAAATTATCAATAAAAATTCCTATGCCTATCATGACAAAATATTCTTCATAGTGAGTTGAATACTGTAATTTATTCTGAATACTCCTAAAATAAAATTCTCTTATAAATAAAAAAGGAAAGGATATTATAGTTAATAAGATAATACTGCCTATACCTCTTAATGTCGGTAAGGTATTTTGAATTGACCAATGCCATATCGCGGCTATTGACAAAATAGAAAAAAGAACTATTATAAAACCGAAAATTATCGAACGTCCTGGATTAGAGGATGACATTGATTTTGCCTTATAAAAAAAATCTTTTATAGTATATTTTGGTCTTGTATTCAACAAAATAAAATTATACATAAGGAATGATCCAATTGAGGCTCCAATTATAAGGGATAATGTAAGACTGGTTGTAGACCAAGATAATATATCTTCTGAGAGGGTTGATAATAATAAAAAAATGAAAATTTGTATTGACTCCACTAGGAAGGTATAATGTAAAATAAGTCGATAGATTGAGATTTCCTTATAATTAATCAATATTTTTTTATCAATATTTTTCTTTTTGCGTTTGAATAAAAAGTTAGCTAAATAGACTACAAATATTGAATTGAGTATAATAATACCAACTAGAGAAAAATAAGAAAAAAATTGTAAAGCAGGAGCCGTAATGATGATATTCTTTCCTTTTTGTCCGTTAAAGGATTGTTCAAGCCATTGAATTGTTTGATAGATAACAGAATAATCTACAACTTCTGATAAATGATCTGCAAATGGGCTAATATACGCTTTTGTGTTATTTCCATTGATAAAGTCTCCATCGTAGACAACCCCAATTTCTGGATCTTCTCTACCTGTATAGATCCTTAAAACCTCAAGGAGCTGATCTTCGGTTAGTCCAAGATCAAACTTTCCTGAAATCATAAGAAGATTTGATATATTTAAGACTTTAGTGGAGATAGCACCAATGACTACAGTTGAATTAATTCTATGAGGGTAACTGTTTGATAGAGATAATGCGGCATATGCACCTAAAGAATGCCCAACAAGTCCAATTTCTGTAATATAAGACAAATCATTTTCTAGATAATCAATAGCAGCCTTCATATCGAAAATTACTTTATTACGTGCGAAAAATCCTCCGGAAGCACCATGTCCACGGAAATCTATATTAATAACTGTAAAACCTCGTTTAGCTAATTCAATGCTTATGGGTTGCATGTTGAGCTTATTACCAAAAAAACTATGACCAACAACTACTCCCCCGTGACTCTTTTCTCCTTTTGGGGTGTATTTAAAAGCACTTATGTATACCCCATCTTCTGTTTCTAAAGCTAAGGGTTTTATTGTATATGACTGTTTTAATTCGGGAAAAAAAGTTAGAAAGAATAATGGGATTACACCAATTATAATTATTGAAACACCGATAAATAGCCCCATTTTCTTCCTATTTGATAATAAACTCTTCAAATCAACCAAGAAGTCTCTCTACTCGATTTATGATATTATTTGTCTATATCTTCTATTAATTACAACTTCAAATTCTCGAAATACATTATAAAATTATAAAATAATTAAAAATCTTGATAATTTGAAATTACTTTTATTCTAGTAAAAACTTTTCTTTTATATTTAAAAGCATTATCATTATAAACACAGATGGAATTGACTGTATAATGAAGTTTACTGATTATGTGAATAAATACATGCAAAAAATTAACAAGGCAATAGAATCTATTTATAAACGAAAACTATTAACCATCAAAAATCCGTTTCTTAATGATTACTATTCTGAATTAAAAGATTATTTTTTGGCAGGAGGAAAAAGAATTCGTCCTTTATTATGTATAGCCGCATATAATGCATTTAAGGACAATCCCGACGAGAAAATAATAATCCCAAGTGTGGGTATTGAATTTCTTCACAATGCCTCTCTAATTCATGATGATATAATTGATAAAGATGATTTTAGGAGGGGAAACCCTGCATTTCACTTCCGATTTAGGAATTATTATGACAAATATAAATTAAAAAGGATGATAGCCTCAGATTTTGGTAATTCAATAGGAATTATCGGGGGGGATTCTGCTTTCTTTCTGGGTTTAGAAGCATATTTTAATAATGATTTCAATAAAGTGTTAAATTTGAATGCAATACAGTTATATGAACAAGCATTTATCGAAGTAGCTGATGGAGTTCTAATTGAAATGGATATGGTAAATAGGTCAAATTTAACACTTTCAGATTATATTGAAATGATAACACTAAAGACAGGAGCATTAATTGAAAAATCAGTATTAGTAGGCGCAAATTATGCACAGGTAAGTGAGGTGTGGTTTAAAGATCTTTCTATTTATAGTATCAATCTTGGGAGAATTTTTCAGATAATAGATGATATTTTAGGTACCTTCGGGGATGAAAAAGTAACTGGAAAACCAACTGATGGTGATATTCGAGAGAATAAATTAACTGCGCTCAAATTTACTGCGTTAAACAATTTAAATAACGAAAAAAGAAATAAGCTTATCCAACTACTAGAAAATAGAAATATGACAAATGAAAATGTTCAGGAAGTTAAGGATTTGTTTTCAGAAGCAGATTCAGTTAGTTCATGCAAAGAGTTAGCATATGATTATTTTCAAAAAGCAATTACATCGTTAGAAAATCTAAACTCACATATTAATTCCTCAGAATTAGAATTTTTTGAGAGTCTACTGAATTTTGTTATGAATAGAAAATTCTAAAGGATATTTTTAAGAACATCTTAGATATTCGATTAATATAAATGGTAAAGGATAAGAAAAAGAAAACATGAAAAATATTAAAAGCAGTATTAATATTCTCGTTTATTAAACAAATCAAGGTATTGTTAAATGTTAGTAGCAATTACCGGTGCAACTGGAATTGATTTAGCTGTTCACCTATTAAAAAAATTAAAAGAAAAGAAAATTAAGACAGATTTAATAATTTCAAAAATTGCGGAACAAATAATCAACATTGAAACAGAATATAAAGTTTCTTATATTCGTGAATTAGCAGATATCAATTATGAAGTTGATAATTTATTAGCACCGCCCTCAAGTGGTTCTCATAAAATAGATTGTATGATCATAATCCCTTGCTCAATGAAGACCTTATCAGCAGTAGCAAATGGTTATGCGAATAATTTAATTTCAAGAGCTGCAGATGTAATGATAAAGGAAAGAAGAAAATTAATATTGGTCGTCAGAGAGACTCCATTCAGTGTTATTCATCTTGAAAATATGCTGAAATTGGCAAGGTTAGGTGTGATCATATATCCACCAATCCCTTCTTACTATATAAAACCAAAAAGTGTTGATGAGCTTATTGATTATACCATAGGAAGAATATTAGATCAAATTGGGATTGAAAGTAATATCAATCGATGGGGCTCTACTTAGAAAATGTGAAAAGAGAAGATTTCAAATGAAGGTGCTCCAGGATATTTGGATAGTAAAAGAATCAGGAATTGTAATTTTTCATAGAGCCTTCAATGAATCTCTGTCCCCCCATTTATTTGGGGCAATGATGAGTGCATTGAACATGTTTGCCGAAGAATTGGTTGACGGCGGCTTATCTAATTTTGAATTGAATAACAAAAGGTTTACTTTAATTAAAAAGAGTGATTTAATCTTTGTAGCAAATTCATCAAAACAATTCAAACAAAAAAAAATTAACCGAGAATTAGAAAAAATTTCAAAGAAATTTTTAAAACTTTATTCAATAAAGTTAGAAAATTATAAAGGGCAACTTAGTGCCTTTTCTCAATTTGAAAACCTTATTCAGGATTCACTAGAAGATATTCATTGATGTAACCATCGATATAAGCTTCCTAGAACAACATATTTATCTCTTTTGCCTTTTAATTCTCCAATCTCATCTAAATTCATCAACCATAAACACGATCTCAACTCATTCTTTAGAGTTCTTATTTCTTTAACAGTATGAGATATAGAATTATTTTTTCTATCTTTCCATGCTGATTGGAGAAAATTATATGCAAATCCACCTATATCTGCTCCAAGTGCAATAGATTTAGCAATATCAATTCCAGTTCTTAATCCCCCAGTAGCAATTATAAGCTTTTGAGAGACCTTTCTAACATAAATAACACTTACTGGTGTAGGGATACCCCATTCCCTAAATACTATTGATGGATCTCGAGTAAATCGCTGATTGTTGAAATTTTTACGTTTTGATTCAATTGCGGCAAAACTAGTTCCTCCTGTTCCTCCAATGTCAAAGCCATCAAAACCAAGTCTATCAAGGTTAAGAGCTAAATCTTGGTTGAAGCCAGTTCCTACTTCTTTTGCAATTATTGGAATATCATACATTTCTCGGATCTTTTGGAAATTCTTTCGAAAAAGTCTATATGATATATCTCCTTTATCCTGCACCAATTCGTGTAATATATTCAAGTGAATTGCCATTACATCAGCTTTAACCATTTCTATGCATTTATTAAAATCCTCTACATCAAAATTAATATCACTAACTTGTCCAATTCCTATATTGCCAATGATTGGGATAGTAGGAGCGACTTGACGGGTAATTTTAAATGAGTCTAATAGATTTGGATCTTCAAGACCAGCCCGTTGACTTCCCACACTCATAATTATGTTTTCTTCTTCTGCTGCTTTTGCCAATATTTCATTGATCTCTTTTGAAACGGGATGTCCACCTGTTATAGCCGAAATACAAATGGGAGCAGAAATAGTTTTCTCAAAAAATTCTGCTGTAAGATCAATTTCATCAAAATCTATGTCTGGAATTGGGTAATGGATTAATTTAATATCACTAAAATAATTTTTAGAATGTTGAACATCATACTCTAATGGTATTTTGATATGTTCTAACTTTCTTTCCATTATTTTATTAGAATCATTCTCCTTTGACATATTTTTTCTCTCTATTTGAGTCATTTCTAATAAGATATGTTAGTTCTTAATTTTTATATAGGTACTAATTACTTTTTCATTCTTTAACGATTTATATATATTATTTTCTTTAAGTCCATTAACAATTTGTACTGGAATTTTGAAAGCACAAATTTTTTTTATTGAGTTAATTTTACCTTGAATTCCACCTGTTACGTCTATTTTTTTTCCTAAATCTGCTAAATCTAAATTAACTAATTCGCTTGAAAGTATCTCAGATACTAGTTTAATTTTTTTATTTTTAGGATCCTTTTCATTGACAAATAATCCATCAACTTCAATAGCGAATATAACTTTCGAAACCCGATAATTATTCAATTTTTCACATAACTTAAAGATAATTTGATCTCCAGATAATATCGAAAATGATGTGTGATTTTCAAATATAATATCTCCATATAATATAGGAAGGATGTTAAAAGCTAATAAATCTTCAATGAGCTTGATATTAATGATTGTAATTTTCCTGTTATCCTTTTTAAAAATACTCGAGGGTTGAATTGATAATGCAGGATAATTTCGTTCAAGAAATAAATTAACTAAGTAAGAATTAAAATTAACCATAGCTTGATGGGTTTCTGTTAATCCAAAAATTTGATTGGAAATAGAGGGATCTAATCCTTTCATGAGATCATATTTTTTTGCTAGAGGATGCCCAAAAGAACCACCACCATGAATCAGAATTACTTTTTCATTTGCTTTGACTATTTGTTGAATTACGCTCTTTGCGATATCTTCTCTAATAAACAAGGGTTTATCTTTATCGGTTAATAAGCCGCCACCTAGTTTTAATAGAATAACTTCATTTTCTTTTTTCAATTTTACCTCTCTCTTATCCAATCATGGTTTTCCAAGCATCATATCCTTTTTTTCTGATGGCTTTAGCAATTTTATTCTGAGATTTTTGATTTTCTGCTAAAGCAATGACTAAACCACCCCTCCCAGTGCCCGTCATTTTAGCTCCCAACGCCCCATTTCCCTTGGCTAAATCAACCAATAAATCATTCACCTCTCCTGATACAGTAATTTTTTGTAAAAGTATGTGGTTTTGATTCATTAAATTTCCTAAGGATTTTGTTTCTCCTTTTAAAAGGACATTCTTCGCCTCTTCAGCTATTTTTTCATAGTCTTGAAAAATCTTTAGGAATTTATTAGGATTTTCCTGTTTTAGACGTTTAACATCAGCAACTACTTCTGTTGTTGATGCTGTGATTCCTGAATTTGCAATTACAAGATACATTTTTTTTGAAGCCTGCATAAGATTCATAGTATTTTTGCCCCCTGCTAAATTCTTTTTGAACCATATCAACCCACCATAGGTTGAGGCTGTATTATCAATACCAGAGGGTGTGCCGTGGTATGCTTTTTCTCCTTCATATGCTGCATCGTTAATTTGTTCGTCATCCAATTTAAGGTTAAATGTATCATTTAATGCCCGAGCTAAAGAAGTACATTGGGCAGCTGAAGCACCAACGCCACTGGCAGCAATTAAATTGCCTTCAAATCTAATTTCAAGTTTTTGATCTCTTGTATCAATATCTAAATATTCAATGACATTTTGTATAGATTGTAATGCTTCATCATATTTCTTTTCTTTATATCCTGGGGTAGCTGATCTTTGATCGTTCATAACCCATCCATTTCCTTCGACGATCTTAACCTCTGCTGTTGTGTAAGCTTCTAAAGCTGATGCTATTGCTGGTAAGCCATACACAACAAAATGTTCCCCGAATAGGATTGTTTTCCCAAATCCCTTCCCTAGACCCATCTACTTTACCTCTACTGTGCCGTCTGAACCGTTAACAAATAATTTTTGACCTGTTTTTAGATGATCAATATCTATCTTATCAACACAAGGAATTTCACTTATTATACACCCAACCGCTATAATTGTATCAATCTCTTTATTTACAATTGCAGCAGGTGCAGTCTTATTCTTCTTCATTCTATACATAGTATAGGATCCCACTGTTGAACCCTTACCGGTTGGAAACACCAAAATCTTTCCCGATACTGTTTGACCTTCAAGCTCATGACCCACTTCAACAACTTTTCCGGTATCCGGGTCAACACCACCGTAAAAAGAGATCCCGTCTTTAGTGACTATAGCTTCTGCTTCAGCAATTCCCTTATAAATTGTTCTTCCTGAAAATTTCATTTTATTGCCTCCTCTATACACTTTTCAATAGAGCCAATTTTTACTTTAAATTGATTTTTCGCACGACCGTAATAACACGCTTTTGCTGAGTCTACCATTATTCCTTTAAATCGTCCTTTGATGGGTGCAACTACACAACAAGTATCCGCAGCAAATTTTGCGCCAGCATCTTCTATTATTTTTGAATATCCAGCTTCATCGGCTATCCTTTTTGTAGGTCGTGCTGTCGTAATCCAAAATTCTTTTTTTACCTTTTTTCCATTCAATAAATTAGCAATTTTAGCAATTTCATGAATCGAAGCATGAGGACAACCAATACTGATAAAATTTATTTCAAGATCCTCATCAATCAGTTCAGAGCGTGATTTTTTTAGGTCATCTTGAGTGATTTCAAAAGAAATTTTCTCCGGTTTAGGATAGTTATTATATTCTGGGGTTATTTCTTCCATATGAAATAAAGCAGTACCTCCATAAGTTGCTACAGAAGCACAGAAGGATTTTAATTCCTCAACTGTAGCATTTGAAATTCCAGTGATATATGGAATTTTTTTGCCTAATTCAACTAGTTTATCCCCTATTAGTTTTCCCAAGACACCAAATTCATCAGTTCCTTTAACTTGAGCATTTACTTCAATAAATACTTCACCATGACGGTTTTCTTCTAAATGGTATCCATACATTGGGGTTTTCCCTGTAATTGCTGCTGCTAATGCGCTAGGACCCCCTTCACGATTTGTTCGAGCACCAATAACCGAATTAGCATAACACACAGCGCTACTTTCTGCCCATGCTAGGTGCTGACCATAATGAGGTGTATGTCCAATTAAATATGGTGTGCAAGAACAGGTGGTAATAATACCCATCTTTGCGAACGCATCTATAGCACGATTCTGATTTTTTGCAAATTCTTTATCAATCCCCAGAGTTTCCCAATTTTCGCGATCCATTCCAGCAGGATTCAAAGTCGTTAGAACTCTAACTCTTCCATCTTCTGCCATTTCACTTAAAAACTCCAAACCTGCTTCTCCGAGATTTTCATATGAAACTCCAGCTATCTGAACACCGGTAACATTTATCATGCATTCAGCATCAAAGATTTCACCTAAAGTGGTTAATATTTCCATCGACTTCTGAGCCGCTTTTCCAAACTTACCATCTAGCATGTCTTGCTCTTCGGTTGTTAACTTCATAAATCACTACACCTTTAGTTTAAATATTTATCCACATCGATTTTAGGAAATTCTGCTAAATCAAAACTCTTTCCTCTCACCATAAGGGGTTTAGTAAGGTCAAACCCTATTTTAGTTGTCATTTTTGTTCCAGGTTCAGCACTGGGGTCTAAACTACTACCTGGTTCTTTATCTTTTATTACCATTCGAGTATCTCCTTGAAAACGAGTTGCCATAGCCCATTCTACAGATAAAGGATCATATATATCAATATCTTTATCTACAATAAATACATGTTTGCAACTAGTATGACCAGCAAATGCGCCATCTATTGCTTTTTTTCCATCATCTTCGTTTTCTTTATCAATCTGAACTATTGCGTGGAGCCAAGAACAACCACCGGGATTAACGTTTACATCTAAGCATTTTACTCCATTTTCATTTACTTTTTTAAAGATAGTTGGTTCACGTGGCATACCCATCAATATTTTATGTTCAAGGGCCCCTGGTAGTAAAGCTTGCCATATTGCATCTTTTCGATGAGTAATCGTTTTAACTTCAAATATCGGCTCTTCCCTTATTGTATCATATGTTTCTGTCAAATCAACAAAAGGACCTTCAGAATGTCTTTGTTCTAAATAAACACGACCTTCTAAGATAAATTCTGCTTCTGCAGGTATCAAAAGATCAACTGATTTTGCTTTTACTATTTTAATTGGTTCTAATGCATTAGCGATATGTAACTCATCTACTCCAATATCTACTGAAGTTGCTCCCGCGATCAAAATGTTAGGCGTATTACCTATACAAAAAGCTACTTCCAATTCCCCATTTTTTTCTAAAAATCTAGAAAAATGACGACCTTTTACTATACGAGTCGCAAAACTATCTTTTGAGAATTGCATTGCTCGATGAAAATCTAAGTTCTGTCCATATTCAGGATCTCTCGTAACACAAACTGCAGAACTGATGTAATTTCCTCCATCCTTCTCACAATGAAATAAAATTGGAATTTTGTCTAAATCTACTTCAGATTCAACAATTTCTTGGCATGGAGCTTTAGATACAATTTCTGGTTCAGAGCGTTTTTCGATCGCTTCTGAAAGCATTGGTATAAGATCGGCAGTAGTGACCCCAAAATAAGAAGCAATAACATTCTTTGTACAAAACACATTTCCAACCACCCGAAATTCAGATTCTTTCACATTATTAAAAATTACAGGAGTCGGTTCGATTTCTTTTAAAATTCCAGAAATTTCTAATTTCCGTGAAACTTCTAGATTAACATTTCGAAGAATTCCTTCATTACTTATTCTTTCTATATATTCTCTAAATCCCATAAAATTATTCATCCTTGCTTGTTTATCTTGATATAATAAATAACATAGTGGTTTTTCTTAGAGGAGTTAAAGAACCACTTTTTATAAAACTAAAGGTTTTCACCTTCATTCATTTTCTTTAAGATTTCTTTTGCATAATCAACTCTAATTTTTTTATCTTCAATCATTTTTTTCGCAACTTTTTCTATTAAATTATCTGGCACTCCAGCAATCTTTGCAATATTTCGAGAATGAAGTGCCATATGACCTTTTTGAATCCCTTCTGAGGCTAAGGCTCTTAATGCTGCAACATTTTGAGCTAAACCAAGAGCAGCACCTACCTGAGAGAGCTCATTAGCACTTTTTACATTTAAGATTTTTAATGCTAAACGCGCCATTGGATGGATTTTTGTCATCCCGCCTATGATCCCTAAAGCCAGAGGGACTTCAATTTCCCCCACTAAATTACCTTTTGAGTCTATTTCAAATTTTGTCAATGGAGAATATTTTCCACTCAAGGAAGCATATGCATGAGCACCTGATTCTATTGCGCGAGTATCATTTCCTGTTGCTAAGGTTAAAGCAACAATCCCGTTCATTATACCCTTGTTATGAGTAGTGGCACGATAAGGATCAGCTACTGCAAATTCATATGCATTTAATATTCCTTCCACAATTTCTGGACCACCTAATAAATCTTTATCAAAAGTTGCTTTACTTTTTGCTATTCTATGTGTTGCCAAATTTGACAATATACGTAGATATATTTTTCCATTTGTTATTTCCTCAATGAAAGGACTTACTGCTTCTGCCATAGTATTAACAACGTTAGCACCCATGGCATCTAGAACATTAACTAACAAATGTATTATCAGCATCTTACCCTTCCTTGTATTTAGTTCCCGAAGTTCCAATTCGAGTGCACCACCACCTAATTCATTTAACAATGGATCTTGCTCATTTGCGATTCTTAATATTTTGTCTTTATTGTCTAATATTTGATTTTTCACATAGTCAATATTGTCTATTTGGGTTATTTGGATTTGTGAAATCATTATAGACTTAACATTTTCTGATGTAAATCCTCCATATTTTCTAGCAAATTTTGCTGCATTTGAAGCTGCTGCAACGACAGAGGGTTCTTCAATAACCATGGGGATAATATAGTCCCTTTTATTTATTTTAAAATTAAAAGCTAAACCAAATGGTAATTGATAACTCCCAATTACATTTTCAATTAAAGTGTCAATCTGTCCTGAAGTAAAATATCCTAAATTTTTTAAAATATTAACATCCTCTTTTGAGAGGTTAAGTATTTGTGATATTTTTTGTTGACGCTCTTCTAATGATAACTTATAAAATCCTGAGATATCTGAACGCAGTTCTTTCATATTATAATTCACATTTCTAAAACTTATTAAATTTTTCAATATCCTCTTTTAATTTCCTAGATTCTGAGGAATTAGGAGAAATTATTCTGGAAGGCCCACCAATTTTGCCTTCTATTATTAAATATTCAGGGATAATATTTTTCAATTCATTAATTATTCTTTTTTTTTCATTTTCAATAGTTAATAGGACTATTGAGGGTCCAGTGTCAATTGAATAATAAACATTATAACCATGATTTTTGCGTAGATCACGAATTTTATGCATAACTTTTAATGTATTTGGATCCCAAGCGATAATATTATTATTTCTTACAGACATTATTACGGAATGTAGACATAATGTATCATATTCGGCTAGTTCCCCTATTTTATTCAAATCAGAATTCTTTAATGCATTAAAAAATTCGAAGATCAATTTTTTCCTTTGTTTCAACCAAGTAGGAAAAAAAGACGATCTTGGGGCAATTTCATGAGCTTGATGAGTTTTTAAATCAGATTTCATTGGTATTGTCAATAAAGAAATATTTTCTAAAAACGATTGATTTTCACTACGATCTAACCTAATAGCATAACTATCAAATGGATTAATACTTGGATGACTGAGTAATAGAGAAAAACCCCCTACTGCACTACGAGCCCCGGAGCAGGCAAGGTATCTTGAAAATATACTTATCAATCTTTTATTCATCACATAATTTTCATTATTATTATATACGATAGAGGCTGCTGCTAAAGCAAGGGCTGAAGATCCTGATGCTGAAGTCCCAAGACCCTTACCAATATAACCTTCACTATTATCTTTTAAAAAATTTCGAGAGACTAAGATAGCTTTAGTATTTATTTCAGAATAATTTCGAATGAAGTCTAGTGTAAACTTAACTCGTTCCGAATCTGCCTTTGAAGCACATTCTCCATTAAGAATGACTTGATCTTCTTTAAAACCTTTATCGAATTTCAAATAAGAAACTGTAAATCCACAATCATTATTTAAAGAAATGCTAGGAAAGTATGGAATTTTATGCTTTGGATTCACTATTCCATGATACTTTAAGATCCCTTGAATAGGGTATGCTAAAGTATAAGCTTCACCTTGTTCTTGTAGATAAGTATTTCTTAGTGGAAGATCTTGAAGTTCATAATTCCTCTCAATTAAATATTGAAGGATATTGTTATGATCTTCATGTAATTTAGAAATTAGACCGTTTGAGATAAAATTTTTCATTATCATTCAAGTTTTTAATATCATTTAATTCTTGGATTAAAACTTTTTCAATCCCCAAGGAACTAATAAGATTGAGAGAGATCTCGAAATCATAATTTGAATAATAGACTGAAATAGAATCAATAAATATGGTGCTCAGGAATTGCTATATAAATGGGGCACCAATTTAGTAATCCTTTCGCATTAAAATTTGGTTCATTTTCTGTCTCTACTCTTCTTATTTCATATTCTAAAGCATTACCTTTGCTAACATTGCCTGCAACCCTAACTAAACCTTTTTTCAGATATTTTAGGTCATCAAATTCATTTTGAGCAATAGGTTCTGATGTTAATTTTGCAAACAATGGAAAAAAACGTTTATGAAATCCAGAATGTCCTTTAGGACAATGATTTAATCCACTAATATTAGGAATTATGCATCCTTCATCACAGAAATAAAGAGTAAAACCCCTTTTTTTATTTAATTCATGTTCTGTAATTTTTCCTAATAATATTATTGGTTTCACATCACCATTTTTAATGAGTTCATATTCTAATATACTTTGCTTTTTCTTTAAATGAATAAAATCATCAATAAATGGTTTTACTTTAGCAGTTTCCTTAAATCCTGGTTGGATTTTAAGTAATCCAGAAATACATGTAGCTCCAGAACCATATGAACCGAAATAAATTAAATCGTTAACGTGAGCATGATTTTCAATTAGATATACAATTTGTGCCCATATTGCAGCATTATACATATTACCAAAATGCATTGGTACTCGTAATTGTGGTAGTACTCGCGCTTTTATGTTAGTATTTACCCAGTCTGATAATCTTTCTAACGTTGATGAGGTAAAACCTCTCTCATTTAGTTTTAAATAAAGATATTCTGGTAAAACAGTAACATCATGCAGAAAGGAATCAATTTTTTTTAGAATTGATGATCTAAATCGATTTTTTTCAAATTTAGGTAAATCGCTAATATGCCCAATCCAGCGCTTTAAAATAATTTGTTGCATAATTTTTAAGGGTAATTTTGAAAAAGGGGCGTGAAATGTATAAAAATCAGCATGAAAATCTCCAATGTTTTTAACTAAATCATCGTAAGCTTTCAATTGGAAGTCTATATAAGCACTTTGAGAATAATCCCCAAAAGCCTTCGCATTAATTTCATTTGCAGGTCTGAAAAAATCATTTACATTTCCCGAGATTTTTCCAAATTTGTGGCTAAATACTGCGATCCTTGGATTTTTCGAAATTACAAGACCGATCGCACCTGAACCTTGGGTAGGTTCACCAGGAGAGCCTAGATGGTATCTAGATATGTCTGCACTTATAACAAGTGCTTTTTCAATAATTTCTTTCTGAATCATTGCAATTGCATTTATAATCGCAAGAGTCCCACCAGCACAAGCATTATATGTGTCCTGAGTAAAAGCATTCGGTGAAATTTCGAGCATTTCAGCGAATATATTCGAAATACTCTTAGCGGAATATACTTCCGTTTCTGTCCCTACGAATAAAGCATCAATACTCTTAGGATTTATGTTTCCTCTCTGTAGAGCGTTATATCCTGCTTTAAGACCTAAAGAAATTACATCTTCATCCACATCAACAACTCTCATTTCTTTGGATAAAAGACCCTTAGAATATTTGGCTGGATCAACACCTCTTTTTAAAGCAAGTTCTTCAAGTTTTACAAAATGCTTGGGAGCGTAGAATCCAAAACTGTCAATACCGATATTTGAAAAAAGATAATCATCTGAAAGCATAGTTATTCCTTTTTTTATGCAAAATATATAAATTATAGATTAATTTAGTGTCTATTTGTTCAAAAACTTATCTAATTAAAATTATAATTTATAGAATATGTGAATTTATAAATTTATTGATACTCCTAAGATTTTCGAATAATAAGAATATGAAAGGTAATAAAATTCTATATTTTACCTCACAGTTATGGAGTAATTCAACATATTAGATTAGAAAATTAACACTTATTACAGGAATATAAAAATTCAATTAGACATAAT
>JBHLLU010000148.1:0-4127 GCA_048938895.1 Promethearchaeota archaeon | reverse complement strand
GATAATCTTCCAATTGTGGATCATTGGCCACCTATGATTGTAATCAATTCTCCAATGCCGGCTGAATATGGTGCTATTGCTCCTGAATTCAATGTAGAGGTTATTGAAGCTTATCCTTACTCTATGTGGTATACAATAAATAATAGTGCAAAAAAATACTACTTCACAAAAAATGGCACAATTAACCAAGACGCATGGGATGCATTAAGTGATGGTAAATTAACTATTACCTTTTATGCTCGAGATATTGCATGGAAAACTAGTTCAAATTCTGCCCTTTTAGTTAAAAGAACAACGCAAGTCCCTGGTGATGGAGCACCTCCCTTTGACATAATTCTCATAATTGTGATCAGCATTCTTGTAATATCATTAATTATAATTGCGGCTCTTATAATGAGAAAGCCAATTATGAAAGCCATAAAGAGCCCCAGAAAACTTAATGAGGAGCAGTTATTAGAAGCGCGTTATTTTCAGGATATTACAAGCATACTTACCGTTTTAGCAATACATATTGATTCAGGCTTATGTCTCTCCAAAATTGCTCTCCATGGCGGTATTGGGTTGGATGAAAATTTATTCACTGGCTTTATATCTGCTATGGGAAGTTTTAAGGATGAACTTGCAGAACAAATGGGTCTACGAGCGCAGCGGGGACGTGGAGATAATATAATTGAGTACAATGAATTTACAATAACTCTTATGGATGGTGAATATCTTAGATTAGGGTTAGTTTCTTATAGTAGTCTGGGGGATTTAATAAAACAACGCTGTGGACAGGTTTTGAGGGATTATGAAGTCAAGCATGTGGATGATTTAAAAAACTTTGATGGGGAAATCCAAATTTTCGGTGATTTTGAAGAAACTTTTGAAAAAGGACTTGATATGAATCTAAATAAAAAGAGTACTCTCAATGTTAAACAATTAAATAAATATGATGCTCCTGAATTCTTAAAAACCATTTTAAATGATCTAAATTCTAGGTCAGAGGGATTCTATCCTGCGGAAATTATCCCAATTCTGGTACAAAAACTGAAAATTCCAGATCAAAAGGCTAAATTTATGGTCTTAGAAGTTTATAAAAATAACATATTTTCTCCTATAAATTAAAATTTCTGGTTTTAATTGACTAATTAAGATTTGAGAATTGTGTCTAGATTAAATATTTCAATAAAATAAAAGAAAAATGAAATTTAAGTTATGATTTTTCCCTTCTGAAGGAGAATTTTTTGAGTTTCTCTAATGATATCTTCCCTTGTTTATCAAGTATCATCAAGATTACTACTACAATGGCTATTCCTCCAATGATGGATACAGTGATGATAATTGCTATGATCACTGGATCTGGTCCTCCAGGAGGTCGAGGTGCTATTGGTAAATAGTCTATGCTCCCCGCAGAACCCTCTATATAGATATAGGGTGTGTCCACAATTCCATCATGATTATTATCTGGTCCAGTATGATTATCCCAATAATTACCAATTTTCGTGCTATTCCACTGATTATTAATCCCGTCATCGTACGCATGTTTCCCGTTACCTAGAAAATAATTTCTATAGATTGAATTTCCATTGCTATCCGTTTCGATGTAAATTCCATACTCGGTATTATTAGCAAAAGTGTTTCCGATAATAGAATTATAATTGCCTACCTCGATTTCTATTCCATTGTAATCATTGAAACTGGCGTAATTATCAGTAATGCTATTATGATCACTATAATAAAGGGATATACCAATGTTATTTTCATTGAAAAAATTTTCCGATATATCGTTATTATCGCATTCCTCTTCCAAGTATATCCCATCATTCCCATTACCGCTCGCAATATTATCTGTAATGGTATTATACCCACTATAATATAGATAGATTCCTGAACCGGTGTTATTTAGCACGCTATTTCCTGAGACGAGAGTAGAATTGGAATCCTCATTTAAAGATATCCCAATGTCATTCGTTTCTAATATATTGTATGTTATACGATTGTTAGTACAGTTCAAATAGAAATATATACCCTCATCATTATACTGACAGGTATTCTCTGTGATATCATTGTTGTGACACTCTTCCTCTAAATAGATTCCAGCATTGTTATTATATGAACAGTTATTGTTGATTAAAAGAGAATTATTCACTCTTTGTAAAAAGATCCCCGCTCCAGAATTATAAATTTTACATCCTCGGATAGTGAAATACTTGTTCGAGTTTATTACTTCAATGCCATTAAGATTATAAATACCAAAACCACTAATTTCCAGATTTTCAATAATATATGGAGCCTGCTTAGTTCCAGAACCTCCACCAAACCAGCTTTGTTGTGCTGCCCATGTCCAATTATGGGCACCAACACCGGTTGCTGCCCCGTCAATAAAGATCGGTGCATCAACTGTAGGAACTGAACAATCGTTATTTTCCATACGATTACCTTGACATTCAATTTCGAAAATACATAAATTATTATCTAATATGGTATTTCCTGTGATATTATTAAAGTCACTCTGATAAAGCCCGATTCCTAAATCGTTTTGATTTATTGTATTATTCTCAACCCTATTATTATCAGAATTATAATATACATAGATCCCTATTTCAACATTTCTATTTACTTTGTTACGGGTGAAGTTACTATCAACGCAATTTTGAATTACCACACCAAGTTCATTATTGTATGCTTTATTGTCTTTAACATTAATCTGATTACAATCCTGCACATAAATACCGGTTCTGAGGTTGCTATTTGCCGTGTTGTTAATGACTGAATTTTCATAGTTAGTATATCTTATGTATATGCCATAATCATTGTTATTGTTTGCAGTATTGTTTAAAATGAGATTATTGTCGCAGCTACCACCAAAACTATTGAAGAATATTCCGTAATCACCATTATAATTTACTTCATTCAATGTAATATTATTAGAATCGCAATCTGAAACTAGTTGGATACCAAATAGGTTGCCGTTAACTGTGTTTCCTGTAATGTTATTCAGATCAGAATCCTCATCAAGATATATTCCATTGTACTGATTGTCATTTACGGTATTCTCCTCTATGCCATTCATATCGCAATCAATTAAATAAATACCTTGATGATTGTTAGAACAGTCGTTTCCGATGATGGTTCCATTGTTGGTGTTTTCCAACCAGATCCCTGAATCAAAAAAATAGTCATTCGCGTTAAATATAGTACAATTTCGGATTATAAATTTTACATTCTTAGAATTATTTATCATAATCCCACTTCCCGTAGGAGATGCTGTTGCATCAATGGTGACATTTTCAATCACATAAAATCCATTTATAAGATTACACCACGGTTCTGCTAGAGTATCCGACCAGTTATTTGCAATGCTCCCATCAATATGGATAAATGATTCAATATAACCTGCCGAATTTTTTAGAAAAATTGGTTTGTTAGTATCTTCAGTGTCGGATTTGAAATTATTATTGGAGAATAATGGAAATGCAATCATGAGTACTAATAATACCACTAGCTTTTTTGTTTTAGATTTCATATTCTTATCCCCATTTTTTGTTTAGATATGAATTTTAGTAAGGATAATGTTGTACATAACTTTTCTTTCTTAAAAATTTGACTAGTTTTATTTATTCTAGTCAATTTTTACACAAATTATGAAATTATTCACTGCTGTAATGGTGTTTCAAATAATTAATTACTAACAAGTATGTCAAATGGGGAATTATATACCTTTTTCTTTAAATTCATTAAAGCTAATTACCAAATATGATACAAACTTTTATTCACGAACTTGAGAAGCAAATCTCCTCTAATCAAGAATTATATGAACAGACAAATCTTAAGATTTTTAAAGAGAGGTCACAGAAATTAGAAACTTTAATGAGTGAAATCTTAACCCATTATGATACCTCTCATAACGAAGAATTTATTTATTTAACATTTAACTTAAGAGAATTACCAAACAAGAAAATTCTTATTTAGAATTATATATTTCTTTTTGAATGATGAGCATAATAATATTCGATTAATAAGAAAATAAATCCATATAATCCATATATAGCAAAAGAAGTAATAAACCATATTGGAAATCCGAAAATATTAATTGGTGGTGGATTTCGATAGTAATAAATACCCAAAGCTGCTGCGGTTGGGTC
>JBHLLU010000147.1:0-4137 GCA_048938895.1 Promethearchaeota archaeon | reverse complement strand
ACTATTACAGGTGAAATAGCTACTATAAAAATTGGTCGACTTTTCTTTCGTTTATTTGATTTTGCGGGGCAAGAACAATTTAAATATCTTTGGAAGGGTTTCATAAAGGAAAGTGATGCTGTACTTATAGTTACTGATTCTACCATAAAAAATGTGGAAAAAAGTAAATTTTTTATAACACTTATAAATGAAGAAGTACCTCAAGCACGATCTGCTTTCATTGCAAATAAACAAGACTTAAAGAATGCAATGAGTCCTGATGAAATAGAAAAGATTACTAGTTTAAAGACATATCCGATGGTCGCAAATCATAAAGAAAATCGAGATAAAATGATTCGTGTGATTGCCGATGTATTAGATATGAGTACAGAAGACTCACCATTATTAAAGGATTTGTTTGAAAATACTGATTTATCAGTTGATACGTTAATTATACCTGAGGAGACAGGAATCAATGAAGATGAACCCACTATAGAAGAAAACGACTCTGCTTTAGAAACTGCTGAATTAGAGGTTATTAATCCTGCTAACAATACCAGAAATAAAATTGATAATCTTATTTCGAGAAACATTGAAATTAAACCGATAATGTTTAAAAGCGATTTACCAGATTATGAAATTAAATCCCCCATTGAAAATGCACTTGTACCTTCAGATTTATTTGAAGATTTTATTAATGAGAACTCATATACGCTAAATGAGAAGATTAGTATCATTTTAACTGTTATTAACTGTGCCTTTCTTACTAAAACTAAGCCGAAAGAATATCCAAAATTCGGAAGTTTTCTAAAAAATTTCAAAATGGATATTTTTGATTCAAAACAAATAAAGATCATTCGTAAATTTTATACAAAAATCATAAAACACCCAAAAAGTTAGAAGAATAGATTAATTTGTGCCTTACCTATTAATGTATTCTACCCTAAAGGAGTTTAGTTTACCATCTTTGATTGAGACAACTCTGAATGCTCCCGCTGTTTCCGGATTTTTATAACCTCCTAATCCTAAAGCAGGTGTTTGTACAATGTAAGGTCCGTGTTGTTTGATGCTTTCAGAATCAGTATAGAGTTCAGAGTAAATATCATAATAAACCGCAGCAGGATTTTCAATTTTTTTTAAACTGAATGGAGGTGAATCATATACTCTAGTTTTTATCTCTGGATCTTCTAACCTGAACTCTCGTAATGAGTGAGTATGTCCAGAAAGTGTGAGAGTGCAATAATCCTTACAAAATTTAACGAGTTTTTCCCAATTTGTTGAGATTGTTCCATATTTTACGTTAAATATTTTATCCAGTCTCACATTAGAGCTTGTTTGTCCTAATTTTCTGAGCATAGATTCTTTAAAGTCATCAATCTTTTCTTTAATAACTCTTCCCCCTTTTTTCTCAAAAAGTTTAAATGTTATTTTCTTTTCTCCTGTATTTATTGGAGGTCCGTGTAAAAACAAAAATACATTAGAATTATTTTGTAATTTATGATTAATAATGTTTTCCAGATAGGTTATCTGTTTACCGACGACTCCAGTTACTGAGGGATGCCCAGTAATTAAATCTCTAATATTTTTAAAAGAATCAGATCCAGTGTTTAGGAATATAAAATCATTATTTCCTAGAGTCAACGTATAATTAAAAGAAGGATTTATTTCTGCTAAATATCCTTTTAATGCCATCGTAGATTTAACTAATGCTGATATCGGAGAGGCAGAAAATAATTCATTTAACGCTATAGCTTCAGCAGCATTTAACCCTATTTTTGTATACATCTCACCCCAAGTTAGATCATAATGATATGGACGGTAATCGTGATTACCAACCGTGGTAAATATAGGACATAATAATTCTTCGCCTCCAATTACACCTTTATATTGCTTTTGGTGTTTTGAGTTTAATACTATATCTTTGAAGATTTTCCAATTACTTTCTTCGTACTTAAATTCATTTAATTTACGTACTTTTTTTGCTAACCGACTTAATACAGTATAGTCTACAAGATCTCCTGTAAGAACAACAAAATCAATCTCATTTCTAAGTATTGTTCTATTCACGATTTTAATAAACTTTCTAAATTGATTATTTGGATTTATTAGACGCTTTCTTAAAGGAATTTTCATGTCTGTTATTGTTTTTTCTCGATCATCTTTTTTCTTGAGCTTTAACTTTTTTACTAAGGTATCAAAAAAGTCATCCACACTTCTTTTAACTGATGATTCCGTCCAATTTTTAACGATACCATAAATTTTATCATTTCTTTCAGCCAAATGTAGATCTGTCGCATGTATAAACGCAAAATTTTTCCAATCTTTTTTAGAAATGACAATTGAATGATAATTGATTCTATTTTTTGAGAAAAATAAATCGAACATTACAAAATTACGTTCTTTTAAGAAATTCTTAACTTCTTTATGGATGGTAAATCTGACAGATACTTGATAAAATTTGGTAAGGTTCCCAAAAATATTATATTTTAGCAAATAATCCTGGGGACTTATTGTATCTAAATATGAAACGTTAGAGATCGGAATTGTAGAGATTTCTTTAATGTTAACAATTGAAAGGTTAATTATATCTCCTCGATAAGGATGTACTTTCAATTTTTTGAATTTATAATCAACATCATCTAATTTAAATTCAAAATCATCCTTTTTTATTTCCTCTTCAAGAATTTTTGCCTTTTTCTTTCTCACTTTCTTTTTACGTCGCCTTTCCCAAAATCCCTCACGTTTTTCTTCTTTTGAAATTTTCTTTTTTAATTCATATATATCTCGATATTTCCACCGATAGTCTAGAACTGGAACAATTTTTACTTTACCCTTGACTTCTTTGTTGAATTCTTTAGGATCTAATATATTACTAATAATGAGTATTTCAGTCTGAAATTCTTTTTTTTTCAACCTTCGATCTATATTTAAGAATATAGGACGTCCCAAATTTGGATTAATTATTATTGATTGATGAGGTTTCTCTTCTTTAGCTTCACTCAATTGTTATAAACTCATTTGATGATTTTGATTTTTTATAAGACTAAGCTTTTCTGTATATAAATAACTAAATAATTGTTATTTAAAAGTATAGTATTCTAGAAGAAACATTAAACTACAATAAATTTGCACATGCGACTCGCTAATCTAAATTCGCTAGATTTACAAAAATAACATTATCTCCACGTACAACAATAGAGCCTAAGTCTTCATGCTCTTCTCGTATGTTACCTTCCTCATCTTGATACTCAAAAATCTGACTGGTTTCTTCAAGGAAGAGATTTAAGTGTTCATCGAACCCGCCAAGACGGCCTCTGAATAAGCGGTTACGTTTTACTTTTATTAAAATTATTTGATTAATGGAATCTTTTAAATAATCAATGGGTCTATTTGATGATCTTCTTTCCATCTTTAAAAAACTCAAAAAAACAATTCTTATATAAAAAAAATTTTTATAATTGTAATTATAACCTTATTAATTAAAACCTTTTGATTATTTTTATAAGTGTATACATTAAAATTCACCTTAGCATCTATGATAAAATTGTCTAACGAAGAAAAGGATAAGCAAACAACAGTAAAATGTTGTGTAATGAATTGCCAAAATGAAATCCCTATTGAGAAGGCGATCAAGATAAATGATGATTATTTCTGTCCAATCTGCGGTGTGGCATATTATAGAAGAAATTTAAATCTCTAGGTTACTATTAGGCCCGTGGCCTAGTCTGGATAGGGCGGCAGCCTCCTAAGCTGAAGATCGTCTGTTTGGGCAACTCACGATCAGATATCGGGGGTTCAATTCCCCCCGGGCCTGCTTATTGTTAATTTTTGAAAATTAAATTATTAAAAATCAAATTTAATTCGATAGGGCTAACTGTACATATCGTACTTTCCTTCTAAATAGGTAATGTATAAATAAGTATACTGCATAAACATTAACTGCCAAATAATATAGAGGTGAAAAATGTGCCAAAAAGAATGTTAAGAGTCAATATGACTAATTTAGAAGCGAAATTCGAAGATTTACCTGCTGATTACGCAGCATTAGGCGGTCGTGGAATGACGTCAACCATCGTTGCCAAAGAAGTTCCTCCCACTTGTAATCCACTCGGTAAGCATAATAAGCTTGTATTTGCTCCAGGAATTGTAACAGGTACT
>JBHLLU010000146.1:0-4162 GCA_048938895.1 Promethearchaeota archaeon | reverse complement strand
GATAAAGTAGAACCAAATTATATCAAAATAATATATTTAAAGTTCTATAAAATATATCACAAAATATTTAATTGGAATCTAAATGCGATAACATATGACTGAAGAAAAAAAGATTTTTACCTTAGAAAATGTAAAACTAGCCTCTATGGGTCCAGATACAATTGTATATATTCCCCGAGCAATAATAAGACATAAGGTTCTTGATCCTGAGAAACGATATAATATCCATTTTGAAGAAATTTCAGGAAAAAATCAGGAGTAAAAAGCTTAATCTTCTTCACGATAAGAATATTGATTTATAATTTTAAAGTTTAAATTATTTTCTTCTAAGATTTTGACTATATTAGGGTTGTAACCTAATATTATTTTTTTACTTTCCTTAGTTTTAATGAGTTTGGGAATCTCTTCTTCATCAAGAGATTTCTTTAATTGAACATAGGTTGAAAAATATGCATACTTATTATTATATTTCATTCTATAGATGAAATTTTCAATAGGAACAATATCTCCATTCTTTTTTACTCCTCTAAATTGAATGGTTACTTTCTGGGAATCTTCAATTTTCATGTATTTAAGTAGATTTGGGATATCATCAGGATGTATAAACTTAAAGTATTCAAATTTTTTCCACTTATTGATCTCCTCTTTAGTATATCCAAATATTTCTTCAAATCTAGTATTAAAATATTTTAAAAATCCTCTCCTAATAATAGTAACTCCCATATTAGAATTCTCTACAACCCGTAAAAAAGCCTCATCCCTTAGCTTTGTATTGAATTCCGCTTCGGTATCTATATTTGACATGGCATTACCTTTTTTATCTTCTCGAGATTATTTTGGTTAAAAAATCCCTAATGTATTAATTGTTGTTTTATTTTAAAATTGTTTGCAGAAATGTAAATTTCATTGTTATTGAAAGAAAAAAGTGAAAATTTAAATCTAATTAGTAAGATTATTTTATAGGAAATTTCATAGAGAATTCTATAAAACTCCTTTTTTTATCTAGATTGCCGAATGTCCTCAAAATTATAGGTGTAAGAAATGGATAAGGAAATTATTTATAAAATATGTCTATTTGGGGAAAACAATGTTGGAAAGACATCATTTACTCAATCAAGTAATAAAAAAAAGGAAATAAAGCCGCCAGTATGCATAGATATAGCATTAAAATACGTAACAATAAATACCACTAAAATTACACTCCAAATTTGGAATCTTAGAAGTGATCCTCAGTTTGACTTTATTTTCCCCACATTTATAAGAGGTATCTCAGGAGGCATTTTTATGTTTGATATCACTAATTATTCCAGCCTAAATAATATTGAAAAATGGATAAAATTATTTAATAATAATTTGTCAAGCGAAAAAAAGGAATTTCCTCTATTATTGGTTGGAGGAAAGTTAGATCGCTATAAAGAAAGAGCTATATCCAGGAAATATGCCAAAAATTTATCGAAAAAATATAAAATCGCTAAGTATTTCGAATGCTCTTCTAAAACTGGAAAAAATATTGATAAGATTTTTGATTACTTAGCAAGATTGATCCTAAAAGTTGAAAGTTAACAAGAGAAGGTTAAATTTGGAACAGAATGAATCACCTAACAATAAATTGAAACAGACAAGAGTAAGAGCTTGTTTCGATTGCCATGAATATTGCATAATTAATGTGAATGATTATAAAGCAATACAATTATTACAGCAATTTGAGAAAAACCATCGTGGACATCGAACTCAAATTGTAACTCTTGATGAATTAAAACCAAAATCCCCAACAGAGATTGTTTATAAAAAGATATCAGATCTAAATAAAAAAGAATAATACAAAAATTCGTTAAAAGAGAGGAACCAACTAAAAAGACTTTAGATATCATGAAAAAAACATCAAAAAAAAGTGAAGATTTATATTTTATCGGTTTATTCTTGTATGTATAGAGAATTCTATAGAAAACCCTATAATAAAAGTGCCATCTATGAGAAAAAATAGGAGAAATTTAATGGACAATAGAAAAAGGATTGGGACTAGAGGAATAGAATGGTAAAAGTCTTCATTTCTCATAGTATGAAAGATTCTCATCTGGTAGATCTAGTCCAAAAATATTTAAAAGCCTATAACATAGAATCTTATTTAGCAGAAAGAGATTATCAATCTGGAGAACTGTTGTCTCAGAAAATAATGCAAAATATTAGTGAAAGTGATTACTTTTTAATAGTGTATTCCCATCATGGAAAAGATTCACGGTATATTCGAGAGGAAATTGGATATTGGACGGGTAAAAACAATACTAATAACCTATTACCATTTGTTGAGAGAGGAATAGATCCTGAAGATTTTCTCTGTGGTGTTGAATTTATTGAATTTGATCCTCTAGATCCACAAATAGGTTTTTTGAATACTATAAATTATATAAATCGGCAAGTAATAATGAAGCAAGACCAATTAGCTTTTGATATAGGAATCGGGATAGGTCTCTTAAGCCTTGCATCTTTAATCTTTTATGGTATTTATCAACTCGAAAATGAATAATTCAATATGTGAGGAAAATATTTGGAAACCTATTCGAAATTAGATTATGGTATCGGTATCGATTGGGGGGAGGTTTTTATTGTGAGAGCAGGTATTTCTCGTGATGCTAATGATAATGATTTAGTCTTTATTGGTAAATGCGTAAATTTTGCTGTAGCTATTGCTAACCAAGCTAAAGCACCTAGAAATATTGAAGTTTCTTTATCTGTCTATAATAATTTGGATGATGACTATAAATATACAATAAAGAATAATAACGAAGTTAATATATGGAAGGATGGAACTGTAGAATGGAATAAGGAACTATACAAGACTAAAACAACTAATTATTATTGGGGTTTATAAAAAAACTCAGTATGAGGGATGAAAATATCAGAAAAATATGAAAGTTTTGATGAAGAAAAGGTTGAAAATATTGTCAATGAATTAATTAAAAGTGGGATTATTTTTTCAGTAGGAATAGAACCAGCATTATACCAAAAAATTCAGAGAGTAGCCACAAAGTTAGGTTATATGGATATCGAACCAATGGATTTAGGACGAAGTTATGTTTTAAGAAATGAGGATTATTTAAAAATATCAGATAAAGTTTGGCAATATATTGTTGCTGGAATTTTAGCTCCTGGTAACAATCGAAATAACCCATGGTTTCCCCATCTTCATTTAACTGAGAAAGGTAAAGAAATCTTAGAGAAAAATAAAAAAATCATCGTTTATTAAAGCAATTCTAATTATCTCTTAAGCGAAAAAGGTTCTATCTCTAAAAAAGGGAAAATTAATCCCTACAAATAAAGATCCAAAAGAATTTCTAAATCTCTAATTATCTTATCGGTTAGTTCGTATAATTCTTGGTCTTTTATCTCAGATCCTCTTTCTTTAGCTTCATTTATTGCTTTTTCTTTCATTTGATATAAAAAATTCAAAAATTTTTGAATACACTCTCTCTTTTTGTCTTTATCCAGAGTGATGCCCACCTAAATAGATATTTTTGTCAAAGAAACTTAAGAAAATATTGTTAAAAAACTATGCTAATTTTTGAGTTTTTCTCCGTTTTTGGAGTACTTTTACCAATATATCTAAATAGGTGATTGAAATCTATTTTAAATAATGATGTCTTTAGAAATGAATTCTGAAAGGAAAATTGCTAATGAATTTTTAGCGGCAAAAGATAAATTCGATAAAATTGGTTTTTAAATTATTGGTACTAAAGACATAAATCGGAGTATTTATAAAAGAAAAATTAGATTGGAACAAGCAACTGAAGTGTCAAAGAAAATAATTAGAAATCAAGAAGGAAGCCAAGTCTTGATGCTCCGGATATTTAAATTATAAAATTAAGATCCTTAAGCCGCAGATTTAAATATGTACTTTAGATGTAGGTGATTAAACTCTAGATGGGAGATTTCATGCAAAATCCTTTTCAAGAAGAAAATTGTTCCTCCTCAAGTTATCTTGAATTCAATAAGCTTGATAATCATTTCTATCTTAATCTCTTCTTGAAAAAAGAAAAGCTCGTTGTGAAAATCCCGCTTCCCTCCATTAAAGAGAAAAAATCTCCTTTGGACCTGAAAGTGGAAACTTTTAATTTAGCTAATTGTACGTATCTTACGACTTGTGATTAATATATATAGAAATTAA
>JBHLLU010000078.1:0-15036 GCA_048938895.1 Promethearchaeota archaeon | reverse complement strand
TTTCGCTTTTCATTATGTTAACCCAAGATATTCGATAATTTTATCCTTCATCAGCTCTTTATTAGGTGTTTTATTTAACCACCATTCAAATGCTAATATTCCTTGGTTAATGAGCATATCTAATCCGCCTAATGTTTCACATCCAATCTCTGCAGCTTCCTTAATTAATCTTGTTTTAAGAGGATTATAAATAACATCGAATACGAAAAGGTTTTCTCGAATTAATTTTTTCGGTATTGGGGATTCATCAACTTTGGGATACATCCCAATGGGAGTTGCATTGATAAGAATATCTGTTTTCTTTATAGATGCCTCAAGATTTTTATTACTATTTATAACTCCTTCAATATCCATATTCATATTATTTTTGATTTCCCTAGCAACAATTAACGCCCTTTCTTCAATTACATCAGTCACAACTATTTTTTTAGCTTCTTCTGCTAAGACATAAGCTATAGCTCTTGAAACACCCCCAGAACCTAAAATGAGTATAATTTTTCCCTCGATTTTGCATCCTTTATCCAGTAGAGATTTCTTTGCCCCACCTGCGTCTGTGTTTCTTGCTTTTAAAACTCCATCTTCATTTTTAATAGTATTAATTGCCCCTAACTTCAATGCGAAAGCATCAACCTCATCAAGATGTTTAATTATTGTGCTTTTGTGGGGGTGTGTGACATTTACTCCTTTGATTCCTAATGTTCTTATCCCATTGATGGCTTTTTCAAGATTTTCGGGTTGAACATCAAAAGCTACATAAATGTAATCAAGTCCTAACTCTTGTAGGGCAGGATTCCACATTATAGGAGACATACTATGTTCAATGGGATGTCCCATAACGCCCAAAAGATTAGTGCGTGAGGTAATAGCTTTTCCAGACAGCATGATGTAAGCAGAAGTTTTAAATTTTATTAATAATATGTTAAAGAAAAATTGTAATATATAATTATTTAGCTAAAAAGAGGTAAATATTGGAGATGGAAAAAGTTAAATTGAGTACAGGAATGACTACCTTTCCAATGCCCGCTGCTGTTATATCAGTGGGAACTGGAGATGAAGCAAATTTAATTACACTTGCATACGTAGGAAAGGTTTGTATGCAACCTCCGCTTATTGCGATATCTATGCAACCCAGACGCCATTCTTATAAATTAATTGAGAAACATGGGGAATTTGGGATAAATTATCCCACCATTGACCAGTTGAGAGATATGGATTATTGTGGAACAAGATCAGGGAGAAATGTAAACAAATGGAAAGAGTTGAACCTAACAAAGGAAAAAGCATCAATAATTGAAGTACCCTTAGTAAAAGAATTCCCATGGAATATGGAATGTAAAGTAATTCAGAGGACAGAATTAGGTTCTCACGTCTGTTATTTTGGTGAAGTAGTAGCTGTACATTCTGATAGTAATTATGTGAAGAATAACAATTTAGATCCAGATAAAATAAACACTTTCGCCTATATCTCGGGGAATTATATTGCTTTAAAAAAAGGGGCTATAGGAAGGCATGGATTTTCTCTACAGTGATGTACAGATTGAAAGTAATTCAAAGTTAAATTAAGAATAAAAATGAATAAAAATAGCATTGCGCTCATCGGTTTCATGGCTACTGGAAAAACCACCGTAGGAGAATCATTAACAGAGTATTTAGGAAGTACATATAAATTCATTGAAACTGATCAGATAATAATTAAAATGGCAGGTAAAACAATTCCAGAGATTTTTTCTGAAGATGGTGAAGACAAATTTAGAGAATATGAAATTAGAGCCTGTGAAGAAGTTTCGAATCTTTCCAAAATAGTAGTATCTTGTGGTGGAGGTGTCGTTTTAAATAAAATAAATATTGATAATTTAAAAAAAAACTGCCATATAGTTTTATTGGAAGCGTCTATCGAGGAAATTTTTAAAAGAGCTATTAAAGATGGGAAAGAAACAAGACCTGTAATAGATAAGGAGGATCCAAAAAAAGAAATAGAAAAGGTACTAAAATTTCGAAGACCGTATTATAAAGCAGCCGCAGAATACATAATTGAAACAACTGGGAAGGAAGTGGAAGAGATTGTTGAGGAAGTAGTTATAAAAACCGGAATAAAAACCTAAATTTAAATTTATGAACCCTACTAATTATATAACTCATTTTACTAAAGGGTTAGGGTTATTTTAAAATGACTGAAAATTGGAAAAGAGTTAAATGTCCTCAATGTGGCAATGAGAATCCACGGAAACTCCATGAAGAAGCTGATCGGAATAATGTACTATATTACAGTATGCAGGGTACTCCGGTCTATTCTACTAATATGAAATGTGGAGACTGTGGGAACTTATTTAAGAAAAACTAATATTTCAATTATTTTCTTCCCTTATTTTTTTAAATTTTATTACCATTAAAACACTATTTACTCATCTTCTCGAAGAACATCAATCATATCCCTTAATTTTTTGATATTGATTTGTCCTGGTGCTGTTTCTCCTACGAATGAGCCATAAGTTAAGAAAGAGCCATTTAAAACACACAAAATTCTTGATAATATTCCTAGATCTCCCATACAAAAGGAAATAATTCTAGTATTTTGTTTTGAGATTTCCTTACATAATTTTAATGGCACAATATTATCTTCAAATTTCTGAGCGGTAAAAATCATTTTTATTATGATATTTTCAATATTTTGAGATCCAAATCCATATTCTTCTCCTAATTTATCTAAAAAATTATGGATTTGATTGGATACCGTCTCATATGATGGTGTTTTATCAAAATCATGATATGAGAAAATCAAGTGTACGTTATTTTGATTTGCTAAATTAATAATTTCATTTAACATTCTTTTCTCTGTATTCATTTCTATATCTAAATAATTAGGCTTCGATAAAATTAGCGTTCTTATTGTTTTTAAACGCATTTTTTCATCAATTTGCATTTGTCCACCTTCATGATGAGTTCTAAACGTAAAAATAACAGGGATTTCAGCTTGAACATCAGATAACAACTCATTTGTTAAATCTTGAGTAATATGCTTAACATTGTCGATATAGTCATATCTAAATTCAATTAGGTTAGGATAAGACCTTAGTGATTTTTCTATTAATGATTTTAATTCAATAATATTCGCAGATTTAATAGGTATCGGCACACAGATATTAAATTTCATAATATAATAATAAATTAGTAAAAAAAATTAAATTCTTATAATTTTCTTTATATCATCTTCAGTATAACTCAATGTATCTGTAGCATCAACTTTTTTCAATTTTCCCATTTTTTTGTAATATTTAATAATAGGTTTTGCATTTTTCTCATACGTGTCTAATCGATTCTTCAAAGTTTCTTCTGTATCATCGCTTCTTTGTTTGAATTCTATTTCAGCACCACATTTATCACAGATCCATTTGTTCTCTTCTATTTTTTCTTTTGGTGGTAAAGTATATTTATTATAAATTTCATTGCAACTGCTACAGCCAAATCTGCCTAATATCCGTTTTGCAATTATATCTCGACTAACTTCTAATAAGAGGAGAAAGTCAACCTGAGTCATTTCACTTAATGCTTTTGCTTGAGTCATGTTTCGTGGGAATCCATCAAGGATAAAACCATATTTTTTTACGTCTTCCCTACTTAGCCTATCCCGAACCATATCAATAGTGACATCATCAGGAACTAATTCTCCCTTATCCATATAAGATTTAGCTTTTAATCCTAAGGGTGTTTCATTTTTAAGATTTTCCCTAAAGATATCTCCCGTGCTTATATGAGCTATTTCCGGTAATAGTTTTTTTATTTGCCCTGAAAATGTACCCTTCCCCGCTCCAGGTGGACCAAATAACACTAGCTTCTTCATTTTTTAACACACCATTTTATTTATAATATGTAGATAATTAAATTGGCCATTGGTTAAAATTCTTTTGTCATAAAGGATCTGCTGTCTTTGAGTATAATTGTAGAAAGATTTAATAAGAATAACATTATTTTATTATTTTAATACATAAAATGCGAAATCTCATTAAATTGTAAATTAACTAGGTTAAATTGAGAAATTCGTTAAGTTGAGGATAAAATGACAACAGAAAGAGCCCCCACAAAGAAGAAAGTTAAAAAAATTGAAGGTATAAAGAAACCTTTAATGATTAGTGGTATAATCGCTGCCTTTGCAGTAGCAGGCATTATAGTAGGAATAAATATTAAAACTACACAACCTAAGATTTTATACTTTTGTGGCTATGGTCTTCCTTACACTATTGATCCAATTGATGTTTCGGATCCGGTAGACGCAGATGTCATTAATCAGGTTGCTGAAGGTTTATTTGATATAGATGAGAATTCAGAAATAATTAATTGCCTTGCAACTCATCATGAGTGGAGTACTGATGACTTAAACCTTACATGTACACTTAGACAGGGAGTCAAATTCCACGATGGAACACCATTTAATGCGACTGCTGTTAAATGGAACATCGACAGAGCATATAGACTTATTGACAATGTCTATTTCTCTTTTCTATGGAAACTCCCTGATAATAGGTCTATCATTAATGAAACTCAAGTTATAGATCAATATACTGTTAAATTCATATTAAACTCGCCCTATTCACCTCTCTTGAGTTTACTTGCATCGACTTATTCATATATAGTATCCCCAACTTCTACACCAGCAGATGATTTTATTGTCCCTCCAAAAGCCCTTGTGGGGACAGGACCTTTTATTTTTGATCATTTTGGTAACTTAACCTTATCTGCCAATCAATATTACTGGGGTGGCAAACCAAAAGTCGATAAACTAATTTTTCTTCAAATTTCAGACGAATTGGTAGAAGATGCACTATTATCGGGTGAAATTCACATAAAGAAGTCTGCGGGGTTTAATGAATCAATCCTAGATTCCTTCAGAAATAATCCTTCATTTAAGGTAACAGATGGAATACCCGTTCCATGGGTAGATTTTATCGTGATGAATAACAAATTAATTAACATTACCATGAGAAAAGCAATTTCTTATGCTTTTAATTATTCTAGCTATCAATATCACCATACTTTTGTAAGAGCTAAAAGTCCAATTCCAGAAGGTATTTTATATTATAATATATCAGGCATTAATGTGCCATATTATAATATTACTATTGCAAGACAAACCTTAAAAGATGGAAATTGGCCTGGAACTGAGTTATTGACTGTAAACAATAATATCAGTGCTGGTAATGAATGGGAACTGGTAGCAGATAGTCCAACTCCTCTCGCAACTTATACTTATTCTGCTTGTTATCAATGGCTAAGAAGTATATGGTATTCAGATCGAATTGTTGAAGACCTTAGACAAATTGGAGTAAAAGTACTGCCTACTATTATATCTTTTGCAGAATGGTTGAGAAGATCCGAAGACATTGATGGTGATCATAGAGATGAGGTTGAGCTTGATTATAATTTTTGGCTTGCGGATTATAACGATCCCAGCAACTTTATTAATGAATTCTACACAAATAAAAAGATTGGGTATAACATGGGACAAGTGAATGATACACAAGTACAAGAATGGATGGAAGAAGCTGTAATTGAAACAGATCCCAATGCTAGAAGACAACTATATTATGATATTCAAAAATGCCTCATTGAAGTGGTTTTTCCCCATGTTTGGCTTAATTCTAGGACACGCATAGATATTTATATATCAAAATTAATAGGTTGGCATCCTCACCCAATAAAAGATTCATTTAAAAACGTATCTTTCGTTTAAGGCGGAATCAAATTATAACTCAGTGTAAATTTAATATAAACAAGCTAATTTCTAATCACTGTGAATGTATAAATTGTGATCTTGAGAAATATCTGGGAGATAGAATGTCAAATTATAATTATTTTTGGTAGGAAAATCAAGAGAAGTATATATAACACCTACACCTTTGCTAGCTCCAGCAAATCCGCCCCCACCAATTGCTGGATCCTGGGATACGCAAGGGAAATAAAATATAGCGCCAATATCGGAAGAAGTGTCATTATAAAAAAGATCTAAATCACTATTTATTATCATAGCAGTACCGGTTATGTTTGCACCCATCTCTTTATATTGAGAGATTGCAATGGTCATATCTCCATCTGTACTGTTAAGCATCCAATTGTGGTTTTGAGTATATTCCACATTATACGATTGTAAGTTTAAATCACCTTTATTTGTTATCCCTGTTATATTTCCATCAATTATACAGTGGTTAAAATTATAGAGAATATTTCCTGAGGATATCTTTATATGGATATTTCCAATCGAAACACCATAGGGAACAACCAAATCAAAATCTCCATATTCAAGGGTAGCATTTATATTGAATATGACATCTGATCTAAGAGAGATAATGATACTGATATTCCGCAGTGACCATAAGGAAGTATCAAACCAGTCATCTGAAAGAACCTCTAAAGTGAAATTAGCTCTAGAATTAGTAGTTTGGTAATTGAGGGAAAAGTAATCTGTATAGGATTTTCCAGCTAAATCTGAACCTGCTATGTTAAAAATAACATTAATCTTTCCATAAGTACTAAATGAGGGTTCAACATATTCTATTTTGATATTGCCCACATCAGTAATGATACTTAAATCTACCTGAGGAGAAAGATCTTCTGGAAAATACCAAATTTCTGATTCTTCAATAATATCATATGATTGCAGTCCAGAGGAAAGGAAAACAGTAGGAAGATATATATCCACACTCAAGCCTGATATAATTAATATGAAAATTAGAATGATATTCTTTTTCGCCATTTTTAAGTCAATATCACTAGCATTGACAATCTTATATGATATAAGATCATATTTTTATAAAAAAATTTAACCCATAAAATAAGACAGTTCTACTTTTTTAATCAACGATTTTACTCTTCTTCGTTCTCGCAAACTGAAGAAAGTTGCATAACCTCGTTTAATAGAAGAACCATAATAAGTATTGCCGAAAAACGTGTCAGATTTACTAATTGCGTTTAATAATGATTTAATTCTTCCAATGTGAAGATGGATTGAAATATCATTGATTATTAATATGGGTGTTGGATCTTGGTTAAATATGTTAAGGATCTCCGATGTTTTTTGAAAGTTTTTAGATGCATTCTCGTATAGTTCTTTCTTATTGTCTGATTTTAAGCGAGGAGGGATTATTTCTCCTTTAAACATAATATTTTTGCAATCATTGGCCTTTTCATAAAAATCTAGTATTTTTCCTCCGACTTTTAAATTATTTATAGTCATTATGGGTGGGGCAAAATCTAATATGCTGATTTCCATAGGGGGTACTTTTTTTAATTCCAAAAGAAATTTAACAAATTCAGATGTTTGCAAAGTCTTATTAGTATTAGTATCCCCATATAGTAGAGTATGATGACCAATCTGATTCTCAAATTCTAAATTTAAATTAGGATTCATATATATAACAGAAAATTATGTAATTTAAAAAAAATCTTCCCATGATATTTTCGCGGGTTTTAATGCCATCAAAATTATAAAGCCCAGTATAGAGCCGGGGATACAACTTAATGCAAACAGCACCCAAAATGTAAATAGACTCTCAATCACAAAAATATCTCCTGTAATCAAATAACCGATGGTACCTCCTATAAATATAGTACCTAATGGTTCAAATAGTGCGGCAAATTCTACATATCTAGGATACTTTCTACGGAGTAAATAAGCTATTAAACCTACCACCACAGCTCCAGAAATGCCTCCATGGAAAGCATGGATTGTACCAATATTTGTCGCAAATCGCAGCATTGCTATTCCAAGAGCAGTGATGCAAGAGAAGATTAATCCTATTAAAACACCAGTTATAGCATTAATAAGATGGGCAAACGGATTGATTTTTGTACCAAATATGGTAAAATAACCAAAAGGATTTATAGCACTTAAAAAAACGCCCACAGCTATAAAAATACCAGCTGCTGCAATTTTTTTATTTAGAATTAATTGCTTTCTTGATATTTCCGCTGTTTGAGAGGGAGTTTCACTCAATTTTATATCAGCTCAAAAAAAATGGTGATGTAATGTTTAAAATTGCTAATTAAAATCTTAATCATCTACATTAATATTAATAATTTTCCTTAATTTTTCAATTAAATCAGTAGCATCCTTACCAAATAACCGTATCATTGGTTCTTTACCAATAGAACCTTTATCCCAAATAATATCGGGAATCCTCCCAATCTTATCAACACTCTCTTTTATTAACCATTGCATCGTAGAAAATTCTTCATTTTTAATCTCTTTAGGTTGCTTTTCTCGATCGATTTCTTCTAACTGTAAATCAGTGTTTTTTCGAATACTTTTTATCAATTCAGGTGTGTATTTCAGATTAATAACAAAATTAATAGAAGTATCAAATTCTTTTGCTGTGAGGACCAATCTTGCTGTATGTTCAGCTACCCCAAATTTGATATCTCCTGCAGCTTTCGGGAGACCATTAACTATTGTAATTCTACCATCAATTCCAGCAACATCTCCTTTTTTTTTGGCATTTTTTAGCGCACCAGCAATATTAGTTCGTACTTCTGGGATGAATTTGCAGAATTTTTTTATCTTAATGAAATTATAGATTTCACTAATCTGATCTATGACATTTCGCTCTTCTTTAGAATATGAAGCTTTAGTGAGCTTATTGTTTTCCATCAAATCTATAAGTAATATAAATTTATTTAATTTATCGATTATTCTTACAATATTAGTTTGAGGTACTTCCTATGATCAAAATTGGAGATACTACTATAAATCCAACTAAAATTATTTGCCTAGGTACTAACTACCTGGATCACATTGAAGAAACGGGATTAGAAGTTCCCAAAGAACCGCTCCTCTTTCCAAAAACATTAAATTGCTTAATTCCTCACAATCAACCAATTATCTATCCTAAATACCTTTATAACAATAGGAAATATAATCGGGTTGATTATGAAGTAGAATTAGCTTTTATTGTTAAAGATAAATGCAAGAATGTTTCTCCTGATAAGGCTTATGAATATATCTTAGGATATACAGTTTTTAATGATGTAACTGCCCGTAAAATGCAAACAAAGGATATTGTGTCTCAGAAACCATGGTTTCGATCAAAATCCTTTGATACATTCGGACCAATAGGGCCTGTCATTAGAAAAACAGATGAAATCGAAGATCCTCACAACCTTGATATAGAATTAAAAGTAAATGGTGAAGTTAAGCAATCCTCTAATACAAAACATCTATTATTTAAGATTCCTGAAATTTTTGAGTATATAACTCAACTTTTTACAATGGAACCTGGTGATATAGTTGCCACAGGAACACCTGCAGGGATAGGGCCTGTTGTTCCTGGTGATAAAATTGAAGCAACAATAGAAAAGATTGGTAGCCTTACAAATCTAGTAATTTTAGAAGGGGAGGATAATGTATGATAAGAATTGGCTCTAATGAAATAGAAACAACAAAAATAGTCTGCTTAGGTAGAAACTACAGAGAGCACGCCAAAGAATTTAATGCTCCAGTGCCCACTGAACCTGTGTTTTTTGTTAAGACAATTAATTCTATCATTACAGACGATAAGCCTATTATTTATCCTAGAATTCTTTTTGAAAGTGAGGATTTCAATAGAGTCGATCATGAAGTAGAATTAGCCTTTATCTTGTCAAAGCGATGTAAAAAAATCTCCTCTGAAGTGGCTTTTGATTATGTTCAAGGATACTCAGTTTTTCTTGACATTACCGCAAGAAACATGCAGATTTTTGACCGGAATAAAAATTTGCCATGGTATCGTAGTAAAAACTTTGATACATTTTCAGCTATCGGTCCACGTATAGTTCCTTTAAAAGAGATTGAAGATCCTCATAATTTAAATATAGAGTTAATACTAAATGGAGAAACAACACAGACCTCTAACACGAGTTATATGATTTTTAAAATTCCGAAGATATTAGAATATATTTCAAGTTTTTTAACGCTTGAAAAAGGAGATATTGTTGCTACTGGCACACCAAGTGGAGTTGGTCCAATTCAGCCAGGTGATGTTATCAAAGCTTCCATCGAAATTATTGGTACCATTACACATGAAGTTATTTTGGAAGAATAGAGCCTAAAGAAGGTTTATTTACATAATCAAAGAACAAACCTTAATTTTTACTCATATATTTAAATTAGCATTTTCTTATTTACAGTAGGAAAAAAGCAATCTCAAAAATGGAAAAAAAAGTATTAATTGCTTCTGAATCAGCATTTCGAAGGAACATGCTTTCTGAAATGCTCGGGTCTCATAAGGATCTACAAATAGTTGGCTTTGTAAGGAATGCAAAAGAAGCAATTGAACATATCGGAAATGAAAATTTAGATATTTTAATTTTAGATATTGAAATTGAGAATGTTGACTGGTTTAGTCAATTTTATCCTGTAATCAATAATTTATCAACAAAAACTATAATCTTACTTGATAAAACTCCTAATGATTTGAATTCTCCAAAATTACAAAATTTAATAGAATCAAATGAGTATGTTGTTAAGCCTGAGGGGATTTGGAAGGATGAACTTCCTAAAATTAAGGAGATCATCCTTTCAAAAATATTATCTAATGAGAGAACTAAAAAGCAGAAATTAGGTAGTAAAGCAAGGCAATTTAACACTAATTTTTTATTAGAACAAAGTAGGAAATTAGCAGAAAATTCAAATAAGAAAATTAAATCTTTAAATAAATCAAGATCAGAGGAATATTTTTTTGAATTATCACCAGTTACACTTACAAAACTTGAGACCAAAATTATCGTAATAGGTGCAAGCGTTGGAGGACCTAGAACTTTAAGAACAATCTTTAGTGAAATTCCAAATGGATTTCCTGCCCCTATTTTAGTTGTCCAACATTTAAATCATCTATTTATGAGACAATTCGTCACTTCATTACGTAGTATTTGCAAATTAAAAGTAAAAATTGGCTTAAACTATGAGGACATTCAACCTGGTATAATTTACTTCTCCCCAGGAGATAAACATATGCAAGTTACTATTAAGAACAATATACCCTGCATAAGAACTTTTGAGGGAGAGCCCGTAAATTTTTGTAGACCTTCTGTGGATGTATTATTTTATTCTACTGCAAGAGTTTATAAAAGTAAGACTCTGGGAATATTATTAACGGGTATGGGAAGAGATGGTGTTAATGGTCTTCAAGCAATAAAAGCGGAAGGAGGAAAAACAGTAGCCGAATCTAAAGAAACGAGCATACTATATGGAATGCCAAAAGTTGCTGCTGAAACTGGTGCTGCTGATTTAATTTTACCAAATTATAATATTGTTGATGAAATGATTAAATTTGTAAGTTAAATTTTTTAGTTATAATCAATTCTAGTAAATGATGGAAACAGAACTAACTGAAGAAATGAAACAGGAAATTCTTACTTTAATTGCTACTCCTGGAATTGAAATTGAGGATATTGTAAAAAAGGTAAAAGCCGATTATGATACTATCATTGACTTCTTGACAGAGGAATACTTAACTTATAATTTTGATTTTGGGAGAAGACTCTGCTGCAGATTTTAATTTTTCCTTTTTTTAATAAAACTTTTTAATTTTAGTTTATTTACATACTCACTAAGTCTATAATATTTCTAAAAGACTTAGGACGCAAGTTAAAGCGGTTTCGATATAATAAAGATATTGAAATGAGGAACTACAACTTTAATTACGCGTTCTCTACTTTTAGGAAGATTATTAGATGAAATTAATTTGGATAAAAGTGAAAATTTGTGAGCACTAAAGGAAAAGTGACTGTGAATGCCCTTGTTACTGGTGGAAGTGCATCAGGTGGACCGCCTATTATATGAAGTATTTCGCTTCTGTTGAATTGGGTAAAGGTCCAGCAGTAGGTCCCACGGGCATAAATATCAAAGATGTAGTTGATGAAATCAATGAAAAGACAATGATCTTCAAAGGATTGACTGTACCTGTCAGAATAGAGTGTGATCCAGAAACCAAACAATTTGAAATTTTTATAGAAACCCCGTCTACCGCATCATTATTACTAAAAGAAGTGGGTGTTGAGAAAGGAAGTTCCTCATGTGCAGAAGACAAAGTTGGTAATTTAACCCTTGATCAAATTATTAATGTGGTTGAGGCAAAGAGAGATAAATTTCTTGATAAAAATTTTAAATATGCGGTAAAGTCAGTACTTGGAACAGCATTATCAGTTGGAATAACTGTTGAGGGATTAGATCCAAGAGAACTACAAAAAAGAATAGAAAATGGAGATTTTGACGATAAAATCCGAGGTGAAATTTAAGATTGAAGGTTGATGATAAGTTATTAAGGAAATCCTTGGATGCAGCATTAGAGTATTCAATAATTAAGAAAGAAGGATTTAAAGATAAAGTGCGAAAGTTTGATGAATCCATTGATCTTATTATTAATATCAAAGATGTAAACTTAAATGATCCAAAAAATAGGATTGATAAAGAAATCATCCTTTCTAATGATGTTATTACCACAGATAAACCAAATATTTGTGTAATTGCCTCCGATGAGATTTTACTTGAAGCAAGAAAAATGGGTCTTGATACTCTTGATTCAGAGGGATTAATTAAACTTAATAATGAAGAAAAGAAGTATAAAAAGAAGTTTGCAAAAAACTATGATTTCTTTGTAGTGGAAGATAAGATGATGCGTGATGTCGCTCGATATTTAGCTCGATTTCTTGGACCATTAGGTAAAATGCCTAAACCATTTCCTACGGGATATGGTATTATCTCCAGTCTCGATGATTTAAAGGTTGCTTTTGATAGATATAAAAAGGTGGTTCGGGTCCAAATGAAGAAACAACCTATCATTTTTACAAAAATAGGTAAGAAATCCATGGAATTCGATAAATTATTTGAAAACATGAAGACAGTTGTAAATTTTGTAGGAGATCAAATGCCTCATAGATTCAATAACTTCAAATCAATGCATTTAAAATCGACAATGGGAAAACCAGTTAAAGTAAGCGAACAATTTTTAAAGGAAGTAGAGGTGTAAGAATTTGATTAAACAACAACATATACCAGATTGGAAGGTTAAAGAAGTAAATAATCTTGTCGAATTATTTAACACCTATAAAAATGTCGCTGTTATAGAAGTTGCCCATCTACAAGATTTACAATTCCAAACGATGCGTAAAATTTTAAGAGGAAAAGCAGTATTTCGCATGTCGAAAAAATCTCTACAAATCCGAGCGATAGAGCAATTTAAAAAAGAGTCTAAAAAGTCAAACTTAGATGAATTAGCAACCAGTATTCCCGGTCAATCAAGTCTGGTATTCACGAATCTTGATTTAATAGAACTGAAAAAGATTTTCCATGATTATGAATGGATGGTTCCTGCAAAACCAAATGAAATCACGCCTGTAGATATTTGGGTACCTGCAGGAGATACAGGTTTGCCCACGGGTCAAGTAATTAGCGAACTTAATATGACATTAAAACTACCCACAAGAATTATGAATGATACCATCCATGTACGTGAAGATACCAGAACTCATAAAACAGGTGATTTAGTGACAGTAAAACAAGCTGCTGTATTAAAAAAACTTGGTATAGCACCTATAGAATCATTGATTAAAATTCATTTTGCATGGAGCGATGGAGAAATAATACCTGAAGATGTATTATACATGGATATGAATAAATTCAAACAAGATGTAGTAAAAGGTTATAGAGAAGCTCTGGCAATACTCTTTGAAATGCCCTTCATTGAAGAAACTATGACTGAAGATTACATTCGCAAGGCAGTATCGGAAGCCAATACTATAGAAACTGTGATCTTTGGAAAGGGTATACCAATACCCACTGAGCCTGAAACTAAAGTGGAAGAAAAAGAAGATGAAGAAGAGGAAGAGGAAGAAGAAGTTGGTATTGGAGGGTTATTTGGATAAATAATTAAGAATTTTTTTAAATTTCAATAGAAATTTCAAATATAATATTAAAAAAACATAAAAGAGGTTAAATGTAATGGAAAGTATCTATGCTGCACTGTTGCTTCATAAAGCTGGTGGAAAAATTAGCCAAGCAAATGTAGAGAAAGTTTTAACTGCTGCTGGTGCTAAAGCAGATAAAGATGAGATTGCAAAACTTATTGCTGGTTTAAAAGAAACCAAAATTGAAGATATCATTAAGTCTGCTGGCTCAATGCCAGTGATGGCGGTTCCAGCTGGTGAAAAAACAGAAGCAAAGAAAGAAGAAAAGAAAGAAGAAGAAGAGGAAATCGAGGAAGAACCTACGGGTATCGGGTCTCTCTTCTAAAACCATATTTTTTTTATTTATTTTTTTAATTTCAATAGTATCTTTACCAAATCTAATTTGCTGATTATTGTTTAGAAATATCTATATGAATTGCTTTTTAAATCAAAAACTTTTTTTAAAATTCTATTTTTTTTTAAGTTACAGTTTGATTTTTTGATACTGAAAATAATATTTTACAAAATCTAATAGTTAGTTCAAAAACACTCACGTTGTTGATCAGACATGGCCGGTAAGTTCCTTAAATTCTTTTCACCTTTCGTAAGAGCTATGCCAGAAATCAAAAATCCTCAACGCGAGGTTTCATTTAAAGAAAAATTTATCTGGACTGCTGTCGTCCTAATTGTATATTTAATTATGTCTAATATCCCACTCTATGGGATTGAAATTCAAGATTCAACAGATTATTTTTATTGGTTGCGGGTGATTCTTGCAAGCCAAAGAGGAACACTCACTGAACTTGGAATTGGTCCCATTGTAACCGCAGGACTTATAATGCAACTTCTCCTAGGTTCGCGAATTATTAATGTGAATATGGCTGATCCATATGATAGGGCTTTATTTAGTGGAGCTCAAAAAGTTCTTGCAGTAATGTTAACAATTTTTAACTCTATTGCTTATCTATTTGGAGGTGCTTTTGGTAAGGTAGATGATATCGGGATTCAGGGCGGATTTTTTATCTTTGCTCAACTCCTTTTTGCGGGAATAGTTATCATTCTTCTTGACGAATTACTCCAAAAAGGATGGGGGCTTGGTAGTGGTGTATCCTTATTTATAGCTGCTGG
>JBHLLU010000077.1:12905-15310 GCA_048938895.1 Promethearchaeota archaeon | reverse complement strand
AGTTTCCTTACCAGGTGAGGGTATCGAGCACCGAGTTCGGTAGCTATATGTGCACCCATTGAATGCCCAATTACGATCGTAGGAGCTATTTTGAGATATTCAATTAATTCTACTGTATCACTAATCATTTCTGTATAAGTAAATTCCTTTTGGTAAGAAATAGATTTCCCATGTCCTCGCGCATCTGGCATGATGATATCGAATTCACTTTCTAATGATTTTGCAACTCTTGTCCAACTCAGACTATTATCCATTCCCCCATGGAGTAATAATATTGAAGGTTTATCTCCACCAGTTCGGAAGTATCGAATATGACCCTCCACTGTATCAAAAAAATTTTCAATCCAATTATCTGGATGAGACATAAAAAAAATTATCCTTTTTCGCTTATTTAAGCATTAATTTTATGTTAATTATAATCAAATTGAGTTAATTTATTTTTTTGATTAATTTTTTCAAATGAATTTTCATTGAACTCAGACGCTGAATCTACCGTTCCATTCCAAATTCATAGAAAATATAATATGAAAAGACTTTAAAAGAATAGAAATAATGCATTCTAGAATCTGATGTAATTGGATAAAATCATCAATATATAAAAATAAGAGGTGCTATAAGCATACCATACTTAAAAATACAAATAAACCAAGATTTTGATGAAGAAAAAAAAGTAGAAATAATGGATAAAATCTCAAAACTAATAGCAAAAGAATTAGGTAAACCTGAAAGTATGATTATGGTCGCACTTGAGACTGCTACAAAGATGGTGTTTGGAGGGACAAATGAACCAGCCATATTTATGGAACTGAAGAGTGTTGGATTACCTGAGTCAAAAACAAGTGATTTATCTGAATCATTATGTGATTTTGCAGAACAACATTTGAACGTTAAAAAAGAAAGAATATACATTGAATTTGCCAATGCAGTAAAATCTATGTTTGGCTGGAAGGGGAAAAACATTCTAGAATTATTTCCTGATTAATTTCAAAGGAATTCTCATGAGAATCAGACGCTGAATTTACCTTTCCATACTAGTTAAAAATACACAAATTTTTTTCACACTAACTTAGTTTAAAATCTTAATAACAATAAATAACTATGATATCTATGGCTAAACGAGAGAAATCAGAATTTGATGTAGTAAAATCGTACAAAAGGCTTTTCTTCCTATTGACTTATACCGTACCTCCAATTTATATTTTAATGTTACTAATGCTTCAAATAAAAGAAAGTCTTCCGCATAATGAAGAGTATTACTTTTTCTTGCTTACAACTGACATGAACATTATCATCTTACTTTTAGGTTTAGCAAGTCTCTTAATAGTTCCACTTACCTATAAATTTTTAATCCCATATATAAAAAAATTAAATGACGATTCAAGAGTTCCTCTTCTCCTGATGAACCTTAATAATTCTGGTTTGATAATTAGCACTTTTGGTTTAATAATTGGTATAATCGGTTATGCTAAATATAATGTCGTTGATTGGTTTACTATACTTCCATTTTTAGCAATTGGTATAAGCTACAGTATTTATGTAAAAATTAAAATTATTCCTCCCATCTTTAAAAGATATGAAATGTTATCTAATTAGACATCTCAACCTTAATTTTTTTTTTCAATTAAGAATTAGCTAAAAATAAAAAATAAAAATATAGAAAATAATTTTGATTAAATTTTCTTAATACATATCCGGGGAAATGTCCAAATCTAATTTAATCATGCAGTTTAGCGATGCTAAAGTATGTATTCCGACTCCCTCCCATTAAAAGCACAGTATTAGTAGTTTGTAAACCTAAATGGACTTCAATCTGGTCACCCTTAGAGAAATAGTAGATATCTGTAATAATTACAGTTAATTGCATTGTATATACGTCAGTATCTACTGCAAACTCTGCTAAACAAATAATAAAATTTATTTGGTTCCGAATAGAGAGCACACCAGTAAGAAATCTATTGGGGTCAAGGATTAGATAAGCTGTTGCTATTAACAGATAATATCCATTTTCAGGAACATCATATCTATCAGTTGTTAGATTAAAACTATCAGTAGTATCATAATTTTTTGATTGATAGTCAATCACATAAGAGCCAGTGGACAAACTTGAAGCACTTGTGTACGTGACTCTCGTTCTGGGGGTAGGAAGGGCATTATTTAGCACGTATACCATGATCTCATCCTGCGCAAAATTGCTTTTGGTATCTATAACTCTCACTGAAATATTCCACCACCCATCACTTGCTTTAGTTGTATCCCATACCCAAGGAACGGAGGTTGCATTTAATGATCCATTCATAAATACGTTTATTGAGCACCTTGATGAATTCCAGAGTACGATTCGAACCTCAATAAGCCCTGAGACAATTTCATACTGATCGGGATCTAAGATTCCTACTTGTAATCCT
>JBHLLU010000077.1:0-12805 GCA_048938895.1 Promethearchaeota archaeon | reverse complement strand
AGAGTACGATTCGAACCTCAATAAGCCCTGAGACAATTTCATACTGATCGGGATCTAAGATTCCTACTTGTAATCCTACTATGTCTTGTCCTTCTTGTCCAGGTGGCCCCTGAGGGCCTTCTACTAATTGGAAATTCACCACTGAGAATACTCCGGTCCCCAGACCCGCTGCTCCAATGATGAGTGCCAGAATCCCAAATAGCGAACTTTTATTTTCAACCATGTTTTCACACCTCTATTTTAGAAATTATTGGATTGTTGAAAAAATAAGAAGATCCTAAATTTATACATTCTTGACTTTAACAAATTAATCCTCGCATAGTCACACTTTTCAAAAAAATCTCTGATTTTTTATAGCAGAGTTTAAACACTCTATTGTTCTAAATTGATTTTCTAGAATCATAGAGATATGCTGATACAAATTAATATGATTGGGTATTCCTCAGAATTAGATGTCAATAAAATTTTCGAAGGGCTAAATCAATTCCTAGATGGATTTTGTTATTTTTTTCAGTTCTGTTCGATAATGGGAACTACATATTCTTCATTCTCTTTTTAACAGAGTTTTTATCGAATACTTAATATATTTGAAAAACAATATGATTCTTAATAATTGTAAAACTATCAAATTTAGTCCAAAAGCACAAATCTATAAAATTTGTGAACTATAAAAAATCTCTTCAAACAATATTAAATAATAAGTTCCGATTCTTATGAAGATTCCAATCTATATACTTAAAACTCAATATAAATATGTGCTTCTTAAAAAGATTATGCTTGAATGTACAGGCACTGGGACAGAAGATAATCCTGCTATTATTGAGCCTTCAGGAAACCTTCCTCAATCCTTTCGAATCCTAAATTCTAATATTTATATTGATATCGTACATTGCCAAATTAAATCACTGCTACTAGCTAATTGTCAAAACATCAGAGTATTAAATTGTACGATTAATTACAATATAATCGAGCATTGTACGAAAATTGAATTTAAAAATGTTGTTGCCAACAGAAAATTACAACTCTTTTTTTGTGAAAATATTAAAATAGAAGAATGTACAATTGAAAAATTAAAGCTTAATCACTCCAATTCTAATATTTTTAAAAAATCCACTATTAACCAATTAAAAAAAATAAGGTGCAAGGATAATATCTTTGAAGCAAACCTAGTGCCTGAAAAGCTTTCTTTAAAATTAGACGAATCCAGTCGCTTAAGAGATCTCAATGATAAATTAAAATTGAATATTTTAGTACCGGCTTTAATTATATCATCTCTAGTGTTTTTGGTTATTTTACCACTAGTGACAAACTCTGGGCTTGAATTATCATTTTTCATTATCTTTCTAATAATATTAATACCATCACTATATTTGCCTGAAGTTGCAATTTCTATTAAAAAAAAAAAGCAAAAATCTATCCAAAATGATGGAACATCCAATTTATAATATCAATTTTAATACCAGACTTTAAACTTAAACTAAGCTCAAAATTAATTATTAATCCCTCTATAAAAAACCAGAGTTTTTCCCAAATACTTATTACTCTTGAAAATAATATGTTTCTTAATTACTGTAAATTAGCCAATTGTAATCCCGACGCAAAAATCTATGCAACTTAAAATTTATAAAAGTTCCAATTATTCTGAGAACAATAATCTACTGGAGCTAGAATGTAAAGGAAACGGAACAAAAGAAGACCCGTTTATTATAAACCCATCTACAAACCTCCCAGAATATTTTGAAATTAATGAATCAGAAGATTATATCCTTATTTCGAATTGTAGCGTCTCAACATTAAAGATTTCTATTTCAAAAAATATTACTTTAAAAGATTGCTACGTTGACTGGCTTGAAGTAAGCGGTTGTAGAAATATACTGATAACTGACGTAATTAGCGGATTATTAGCTTTAGTTATGAGTCATAAATGTACTTTATATGGGTGTGAAATAGAAAGAGAATTATGTATTTCTAATAGTTCTAATAATTTAATCAAAAACTGTATTGTAAAACAAAGGTTGGATTATAATCTCTTTGAACGATGCAGTGATAACCGTTTTGAGGATAATATAATTCCAGAAAAGCATTTGAGTAAAATCTCTAAAGATTCTGCAAATCTCATGAATGATTCATTCGAAAAACAATTATTCACAATCCCAGAATCAGCTACCACATTTGAATGTAAGGGGAATGGATATAAAGACGATCCATTTATTTTCACACCCCAGGTTTTTTATATGAACCGATTTAGCCTATTGGAAACCGTTCATTATGTTATCATCAAAAATTTTAATCTTAGATATATCGGGTTAGCGCGATGCAAAAACAAATTCATAGAAGATTCCAAAATTAAACTTTTGTTATTAGATTATTGTTCAAATGTAAAAATTGAAAGAACTGAGGTAAAGAAACTCTGGATTGGACAAGTTCAAGATGTTTTAATATCTGATTGTACTGTTGACAAAATCAATGTAAAAAAATCCTTCGAGGGGGGCATTGTCTTTAAGAACTGCGCGATAAATCAAATGAAAGGAAAGAATTTAGATAAAATTAAATTTGAAAGTTAAAAAAAATGAAAATAAAGGTACGTAAAGTAAAATACAAAAATATACTAAGTGGAATGCCCGAAATATATGAAGAAATTGAGTTAAATTGCCAGGGCACCGGAATTAAAGAAGATCCAATAATAATCGATTCTAGTGAAGATAAATCTCTAAACTTTGATATTGTAGAATCTGATAAATATATCATAATAAAAAACTGTAGGTTTAGATTTGTATCTTTCTACTTTAGTAAAAATATCACGGTTATAGATTCCAAATTCAGAAGATTACGCCTTGGAAAGTGTGATAAAATTGATATCGAGAAAACAAGATGTAGTTGGTTAGAAATGGATGTTTGCAATTATTGTTCAGTAATTGAAACAAGGGTCGAAGAATCAATCAGATTAGTCAATTCTCATTATAATGAGTTTAGAAAGTGTGAATTTTGGAATTATTTCTTGGATTTTCGATTCTTAAGTAGAAATAATATATTTGAAGATAACGAAGTATATAATCCAGAAGAGTTTGTATTTAAGAGTATACAAGATACTGATGTAGATGAGAGAAATCTTATCTTCGCAAATTGTTATTCTAATTCTAAAGGACTTGAGACTCGTGAATTAATTTGCAAAGGTACTGGAACAAAAGAAGACCCATATATTATTGATGGTTTAGACTCGATCGAATATGAAATCAAATCAATTGAAATCTTTAATAGAAGAGATCATCTAATCATTAAGAATATAGATATTATGAGTCTAAAGTTATATGATGTAAAAAATGTTCAGTTAAACGATTGTAGTTTCTCTGGGACCCTTATCCTCAAATTTTGCTCTGAAATAAAAATTGATCAGATTTACGCGAAAGAATTGAAATTAGGAGCATGTGAGGATATTGATATCTCCTATTCAGAATTTAAAAAAATAGATTCCTTCAAAGGATTTACCTCAAGAATAAAAATAAACAACAGTTCTTATAAAAAAATAGACAAAACCATTCTACAATAGAAAGTAAACTTTGACAGAAATAAACCCATACTTAGAAGAAAACGAATTAATCATATATGAAACTAAACCTATTATTGAAAGAGAATCAAAAATCATTTTGTATGTGATAACATCTCCCGGAATATTATTCATCTCACTCTACATTCCAATGTTAGTGTTCTCTCAAGTATTCAGAGATAATTTAGATCTGATGCTTATATTCATGATAATAATATATGGTTTTATATTTATCACAGGTACTTACCTTCTAAAGGAACAACGTAAGGAAAAAAGAACAGTCTTATATATAACGTCTCAAAACGTAATTAAATTCACAAATAAGAAGAAATTTCATCGAGAACCTAAAATTCAAAAAATTACTCACGATAACATTGACCATATTATAACCTGGGTTGATTCAGTTGATTTGTACCAAAAAAACCAGAAGGTGAGTATTACTACGATGGCACAGAATCCGATCTATTGCCACCAAAACGGAGAAATCAAATAACCATTAGTTTGGAAGGAGAACATGGACAGGAAATCATTGAAGAGATAAGAAAACTACTGATAAAGACTGTCCCCTTGTATGAGCATCCTAATAATATTCAAGGTTTATTAATTAGTTATCACCTGTAATATATTCAAATTCATTATTTACCGAATGGATAAGCTTTTCTAAAGTTATATCTGAATATTGGTCCCTTTTTTTCATGTATGCTTCTTTTTCTTCCTTCAGTATATGAATACACCCAATCACTGGTAAGATAAACATAAAACCCAATAACGATCCAGTAATTATCAATTTTGGTGAATTTCCTCCACATCTAAGTATAACTCCGACTAGGAGAAAAACAAATGAAATCCAAGTATACGTTATCCCTTCAATATTGAATTTTCTATAAATCCTATAGGAATCTGTTATAAAATAATAAGCCAAAACTAATAGCAGAGCTACACCAGAAGTGCTGAAATGAGTACCAAGAAGAAACATAAATAAATTTTCTGCAAACTTGAATCCTCCGAATTGAAAAAATAAACTGATAAATAATACTCCAAAGAAAAAAAAGAACATCACACTTAAGTAAAACGTTTGACAGGATTTCATGTTTTTAAAAATCATTTAGAATCACTCTAACATTTAGCAAATAGGTACTTTGTTTTGATCAGGGTCTTGGATCCTCTTTTCTTTTTTCTTTTCCTTTTGTACAACCACTCCCCTATCCCTGCAATCCATGCAATGGAAATAACAATAATTGTATAGTATCCCACTAACAGTGAATTTTCTACAGGCTCTATACATATAAGAGAAATACCTATAATGAAAAATATAATTGAAATCCAGGTTATAAAAATATTATCAATACTGAATTTGTGAGAATATGTCATATCCCGCGTTGAATAATAATAGATTGCTATAGTAAGAAGCCCTATCTCTGCAATACTGCACAAAACCGCGAAATACAACGCTATCCAGCCATCTGGTATTTCATCCCACTCAGAATCCAAAACTATGGAAATACAAATTGCACTAAATAGGAAAAAGAAAATTGTAGTAAATATGAAACCTCTCCGGATTTTCCTGGATTTGAATAGCATTTTTATCTAATAGTGAACCTTTAATCTATATTTTTTTTCAAGTGAAGAAAGTTCTTTGTTCAAAAGTTTTATTTCTCTCATTATATGTTTTTCTTCCCTATGAATCATTTCTAAATGCAAACCTTTATTGTTGATCTTCTCAATTTCTAATTTTTTATCACTAATTTTTTGAGGAATATCTTTAATGCGTTTAAAATCAGAATCATACTTTTTTAAATGATTTTGGGTTTGTTTTATCCTTCTAATAGTTCTTTTATGGGCAATTTCTGACTTCCTCTTTTTATCACGAACGCCTAATATCAAGAAGAAAATTCCTGGAGATAAATAACAGTTACTCAGATTTAAACTTAGTAGAACGTCATTAGTCATAAAAATAATAAGAAAGAAGAATCCTGCCCCGCCTGTTATAAAAATAGTATGAAATATAATTTGATCAGACCAATCCAGTATTTCGTCGTTCTTTTTTATGCCATAAATTTCCCCGATTAAGCCAATAGTGCTTACCATTATAATTAAACTGCTCACCATAACTCCCGTTAGAACATGTGGTAGTAATGTCCATATTAAAATATGCAATCCAAAAAAGAGCAGTATTGTATAATCAGAAATACGTTGTTCTATTGTCAAATATCAAATCATTTATTTAATATATATTTGTATATACAGATATATCTAGATATATAAAAATTGCGATCAACTAAGGATTAATGAAAAGTTTCTTTCCTCCTCTCATTCTTCAATAATTCATTTTATTTGGTAAACAAATTTGAGATAAGAAAGCTATTCTTTATTTCTTATTTTTAGATTCCAAATTACGAACAATATCGTAAAGAGAGTCTTTATAAACAATAATCTCTTTCCCTTCCACAACAGCACCTTCTATTTTATCTCTCAATGATGTTCGATATGACTGACCTGCTTTACTTATTAAGAAGTTAAATAATCATTAAGAAAAAACATAATTTATTTATTGAATTTAAAATAATATAAATGAAATAACTGCATAGTATATTTTTGTTATTTAGAGCAAAAGACAAAATGAAGATTACAGATGGTATTGAATTTGATGAAGAAAAATTGATTGGTGTAGTTAAAACCTATATTATAGAAAATCTGAATGAGAAACATCCTAATGATGATAAAGTCTCATTATTCAATAAAATGGAAAGAATAGTTTTTATGCCTTTAGGAGAGCATAACCACCAATTAAAATCTAAAGGGAAAGGTTATGGCTTATTACATTTTTTTCATGGAATCAGTAGGGATGACCTTATAAAATGGGGTTTAAAAGATCCTAGGTCATTTGCAGATTTTTTACTTGAGACAATGGATAATCCTGATGGTAATCCAGATAAATTTGGATTACAAGTTAAAGGAGGGTATCCAATATATAGAGTTAGAATCAATAATACACTTAGATATATTAGAGTTATTATAAGTCAAAAAGGTGCTGTAATTAATGCTTATAAGTCTAATAAAGGCTCTGAATATTTCAACTCATTTGATCCAAATAAAGCACATATTTACAAAATTAAAAGTAATTTAAGATGAAAATAAAAATAAATCATGTTGAAATTGGAGAAAGATTTGCTGATATAAGCTATACCTTTTTGATTAAAGGACAAACTGATAGAAGAGAGGAAATAGAGATTTTTGTCGAACCTCCTCTATTAGAAATACGGAACCATATTAATAAGGATATAGAATGTTTAATATCTGCCTTTGAGCTAAGCAATTTTAGTAAAAAAAAAAAAAAATCAAAAAATTTACTAACCTCAAACCGAATTGAAGGGATTTACAAAGGCCCCTGTTCGATTGATCCTTTATTTCTTAATCACATCAATGATATATTTTTAGAAGATTATTTTCATGCAATTGAAGTGTTTAACGATATTATTTTATTAGATCCAAATGAAATAAAGGAATATAAAATTAAGAAAGATGACCTTATAGGAATTGACGTCGGTTCTTATGAACTCCGTTCTTGGTATGATGCAAAAAATCCAGAACTTAATAAATTAGAGAAGAGTAAAATTGATTTAGGGCAGATATCTCGTCAACCACAAATAATTGACATGGATAAGAGAGAAGAAATTGATAAGATAATTGATGTAAAAACCATGGCCGGTTCTCATTTTTCAGCAATTGGAATAATTCTCACCCCTGAATTATATAAGAGTAGTATATTGAATATTATTAAAACAGGAACAATTTACCAAGTACCAAATTTAGGCGGATATTATTTTGTTAAAAATTATGGAAATAACATAGAATATTGGATTGCAATTAACAAGAAATATTATGTTGAAGCAGGAACTCCCTATTTTCGAGCTCACAATAAATCAACAATAGTCTTGGAAAGCCCTAAGCAAAATATTGAATGGAGATATGAAGGAGGATTTACAGCGACTCTATTAGATTCAGAAAAATCTGCTTATACATCCGATAACAAGATCGATTTTACTAATACAATTTTCCGGTTCTGTTTCGATGTTCCTGATTTTGCTCTGGTAAGGTACATCGATATGAAAAAAGTATATAGTTTTTCAATAACTGCATTTGCTGATACAATTGAATTTTTTGAAACAGAAGAACAATTATTAAAATCGCAAGAGTCCAAATATCAAACTGACAAACCATTGACAACAAGAGTTTTTGACCCTAAGACAGGAGAAACCAATTCCTTAGAACTTAAACCTGGGTTTGCTTCCAAATCTTTTATTCCCACAGGTTTATTTGCAGATATTCTTAATCAACCTCCACAATCTAGCGCTCTCTTTAATGGAGTCATAAAGAGTATAAAAAAAGAACTAAATCCCATCACAAAATTACACTTCTACTTATTTAAAATTGAATCTCACGGAATTGAAATTGATGTAGTAGCAGATTATAGAAGGGTGCAAGAAGATGTTAAACCAGGTAATTTCGTTACATGTAGTGCTTGGTTAATTGGAAGTTGCTTGGAAGATTTAGATAAAAAGTATTTGATTTCTCAACATGAAAAATGTGAAGAAATTAGGACAGATATCCTTAATAATCTTCAAGAGTTTAGTTCTAGGAGAGATCCAAAACCTTATAGTGATTAAATTTAGAAACTTCTCTATGTTTTGATTAATAAGGATTATTTAACATTCTGATTAAAAAAAAAAGGAATTAGATATTTTATAAAATTTAAATAAATTTATATTAATCAACCTTCACCTTTTCTCCAACATTCCCAGGTACAAATAACCTCTCCCCTTGGTCCAGTAAAACAGAATTGCCAACAATTAATACCTGCCATTGGATTTAAAGATTTCGGGGGCATAACAACTGTTATTCGTTCTATACTCCCTTTATAACCATACTCCTCAAAAACTTTCCCCAAATCTCTTAATAAATCAATATCTACCTCTTCTAATTTTTTTGCCACTGGTAATTTTTTTTTTAACGCCTCTAATTTGCTCATAATATAATCCTCCTTTTTAAATTTGGATTTATATCAAATTTCCAATTTTTTCTTTAAATTTCGCCAAATAACTGTAACTTACATCAATTAGAATTAATAATAAATATTTAACATTTGTGTATAATCATTATTGAATAAATTTATAAAACAGCTAATAATAACGAATAAAAAGACAAAAACAATATCAATCTAATAAAATTCATTATGCTGCATAAAACAACGGAGTGAATTATTATGAGAGTTAATGAAAAAGATTTGGAAGAAATTGTAGACTCCTTACCTTTTGTTAAAAAAACTGGGTTGAAAGAGAAAACGATGCGTTACTTAGAACAGGATTTAAAAAAATTATCAGTCGAACAAAATTGGAAAGGGAGTGGTACTGAGATTGATCCTTTTATTGTTAGCTCTCCCCACCCATTTCCAGAAGACTACAATATTTTAATAAAGGATTCTAATCTTTATATTAAGTTTAATCAATGCACCTTTTATTCTTTCAAAATTAAAAATTGTGAGAATATATCCTTTAATGGTTGCCAGTTCAACGATTTGTCAATTCTTAGATCAACAGACACATTCCTTACGGACGTAAATGTTCAATATTTGTACCTTAAATCGTCATTTCATATAAATATCAAAAAAAGTTCAATTATTTCCCTAAATTTAACGAATTCCTTTATGAATTCAATAAAAGGGGGATCAATTCAAAAAATAAGTAAGATGCGAAGTCCAGATAATTTAATTGACGTGAAGAACATCTCTGAAGAATATAAACGCAGGGGTAATAGATTTCCTGCTAATATTCTTGCCTTAATAGTAATGTCCATTATGCTTCTGCTTATTCTAAGTTATATATATTTCGCTTTTTTATTAGAATCTAAATTTAATTTTGCTTTAATTTTTTGTTTTATAATGATAGCTATGTTATCTCTCGGAATGATAATAGCGATAGTAGAGATTAAACGATTAAATAAAAGTGTTAGAATTTGCTATTCTGAAAAAAGAATTGTCTATCCAAACTTAAAGAAACAAATATTAGGTGGTTCCTTTATAATTCTAGGTATTATTATTATCAACGTCTTTTATACACTAAGTATTTTCTATATTGATAATTGGGATAATAATAATTTAAGAACATTAATATCAATATCCTCTGTTATTGTATGTTCTTTTATAATATCCCTTGGGGCAAATTTTTTGATAATATCCCGACCGTTTGATAAAGGGATTATCAAAGAAGGAATAAACCCGTTATATCCAATCTTTATTCCTTCAGCAACTTTTTTTATCCCATTTAATCTCCTAATCATGTTTGGGTATTTCTTAGAAGTTTTTATAACCATGAGTTTTATGGATTTACTATTTATTATAGCGTTTGTTTTGTTTCTAGGAATTTCCCTTGTAACACTTTATAGGTTTAAAAAAATGTTAAAATCTGGGAAAAAATTATCAATTTCTCAGGAGAGATTTAGACAGGTTTATGGTTCAACACTAGTAATTTTTAGTATTCCCTTATTTTTTTCCTATATTAATGTGGTTAAGGAAGACGTACCTGTTTCATACATTTTAGGAATATTTATAGCAATATTTCTCTTTGGGATATTCCTAATTTTTCTCTTAGGATTTGGATCTATTAATAAAATTATAAGCCCCACAGATTCATTTTCTGCTGTTCGATCTCTCCAAAATGGTGAATATGATAACGCCTTAAGACTTTTTAAGAAGTTATTAGAGACAGATCCAGAAAATGTTATTATGCTTAATAATATAGGGGTTGTATATGTTAATTTAGAACAGTATGAAAATGCTTTAGATACTTTTAAGCATGTACTCGAACTTGATCCAGATTCAAAACCCGCTTGGAATGGATTAGGCGCAGTATATTGTCATCTCGAGGAATATGAAAAAGCAATAGAGATGCTTGAAAAAGGTTTAACTTTGCCAAAAAAACCATTGTTTAATTCAAATTGGGCGGATAATTTAGCCCATTCATTCTTACCTTTTTCTGTTGATGATAGAATCATCTATAATCTAGCCAATACGTACCAAAAAAAAGGAGATTTTGAGAAAGCTATTGAAACTTGTGAAAAAGGTTTTAAATTAAACTCCAAATTTGAAGATTTATGGGAAATATATATAACGATTTACCTTGAAAAGGGTGAGCTAGACAAATGTATAGAAATCTGTAAACAATGTCTGGAATTAAATCCCTTATTTGAACAAATATATAATCTACTAGCTATGGTTTATCGTCATAAAGGAAATCTGAATAAAGCCCTTGAAGTGTTAAATAAAGCTAAGGAGATTAATTACAAAAACTACCAAACCAGTTTTAATCTTGCAGTTGTGTATTTAGATTTAAAAGAATACAGAAATGCAATTACCGCCTGCAACATAAGTTTAAGGTTTAAACCCAATAATCCTACTGTTTTAAAATTCCGTGAGAAAATCTATAAAGAATTATCTCAGAATTAAATTTCATGAAATTTCATATTTTTTTAAAAGATTCCTTGTTTAGAAATAAGATTATATTTTAAATTTGAAATTTAATGTTATTAAATAATTTTGACTGATTCTTGACTTTCTTTCTCTATTTCAAAGGAATTTCATTAAAATCAGACGCTGAAATTACCTTTCTATACTATTTAGAAGTGCCTTCAGTATAACTCTCGACTAACCCTTCATAATCCTTCTTTTTCCTTTCTTTTGGCTTATTGATGCCCTCAAAATCACGTCGTATACCATCAGTTAAGAGAGGACCGGATATCCCCACGTTTTTGATAGAAAGGAACCGCATTTTCAGACGTCTGCTGAGGGATAAATGGCTCTGGAGCGTGGGTTATCCTTATTTGAGATCGCCAAAAAATTACTTCATCTCGTATTCTACAAATATTTCCTAAATTCCCTATAAAAAATCATAGAATTTAATAATATCAAGAGGATTATCCCCGAAATAAAAAAAGATAAAGCAATATAAAAAAAGAAATATTATTTACATTTATGGCGAAAGAAAATTCGTATCACTCAGCTTTAGTAAAGATTAAAGATATTTGTGATGAGGTTCTACAAACCGATAATGGCGGAATAATAACAGACGTTCTTCCAATAGGGACTGTTTTGATGTACAATGGAAATGGTATTGTTAATATAAGAGATCGAGTAACTCAAATAGGAGATGAAGAAGGAGATACCATAAAAATGCCTGGTTGGTATGTTTGTAACGGTAAGGTTTCTACTCCAAATTTAATTGATTGCTTTATTAGAAGTGAAACCACCTCTGGAAATACAGGTGGAACTGATTCCCTTACGTTAAGATTAGAAAATTTGCCTGTACATAATCATACAGCTGTTTGTGATTATGATGCACATAAACATGAAGTTGACCCTGACGGAGATCACAGACACAGACTCGCAACAAACCCTGGAATTTTAGCTGGAGGATTTTGGAATGCAGGGCTTGCTAACGATCCAAACAGGGGTAAATGGAAAGGTGATGAGGTAATGGAACGCGATGGAAGACATATTCATGCACTAACAATGAATAAACATAAACACAGTATTTCAATAAATAGTGTTGGCAGTGGTGGTGCTTTTGACAATAAACCAAAATTCTACAGCTTAATCATGATTATTAAAATGGGTAATTCTCCTATAGAATTAGAATCTTTTAATGAAAATTCTAAAATGGGTCTTGAAGATCAAAAAGCAACTTATACTATAAGCAATAAAGTGGGTATAAATTTAACTGATCTTGAAAGCAACATAACAAGAGATTTAAAACAATTTTGCACTGAAAATAATATAAACTTAGAAGACACAAATACAAAGGTGGAAATTATAGAAGAAATTAATAAGTTCTTAAATCTATGGCAAAAATGAACTGAATCTTCGGACAAAGACTGAGGCATAAAAGACTCTGGGGCTTGAGTTATTCTGATTCGAGATTTCCAAAAACCTATATCATCTTGCATTCTAATTTTATTCTCGAAATTCCTTTTAAAAAATCATAGAATTTAATTACCAAATTAATAATTCATTTAATGATTGATCATAGAATAATTTTCATGAATTGAATTTACTTCTTCATACTATTTTTGAGTACCTTCACTATAATTCTTACTTAGGCAAGATAAAATGATGAAAAAAGAAGACCCAGCGGAAATGAACAAGTTAATAAAAAAGATGAAGGTACTTTATAGCAGGATTGTTGGTTTATTTTATATAGGAAAATATGA
>JBHLLU010000026.1:0-57577 GCA_048938895.1 Promethearchaeota archaeon | reverse complement strand
TTCTGCCCCAACCGACGTTCGAATTATTTAAGGTACAGTAAATTTGAGTGTAAACTTAGTCCACTACCAAAAGACAAAATTTCAGGGTGAATTTTTATTTTTCATAGAATAATAAGAGCGTTCCAAATTTGAATCTTCTTCTTCTAGATTGTTAACCGTCTTAGTATTTTTTCTTTAAAAAGGATGAGGATATATTGCTTAGAGCAATGACCGTATTAGAAAAAAAAGTGGAGAAAAAAAAAGAAGAAAACTTGTATAATATGGTTCTTCAGGCAACTGATGAGGATCAGAGTGTTATTGAAGTAACCGATTTTGATCTTCCTCAATCTTCAGCGAAGTTAAATATCAGTTTTACTCGACCAGATATTACAATAATAAAAGGAGTAGGCCCCACAGTTGCGGAAAAGTTAAGAGGTGCGGGATTTGACAGTATAGAGCACATTGCACGCAGCTCGGTAAGTCAATTAACTTCAATTCAAGGAATTGGGCAAGCTAACGCTCAGAGGATCGTGGAAAGGGCGAGAGCTCTCTTAAATCATAAGTATCTTGACGATTATCAAGAATCTGTTACCTCACTCCCCCAAGCGTCGACCACTCCCTCAGAACCAAGAACTGCGGAAACAGAGCAAGATATAATTGCTGAAGATCTAGAAGAGTATGAATTCTTAGAAGAAGAAATGCAAGAGGAAGGTGTATCTCATCCAATTCCTATATATGAACCAGAACTTGTACCTCTCTCCTCCGTTCGTGAGAACCCGGTTCCTTTACACCCTACCATCTCTGAAAAAATGATAAGAGAAGAAAAAAAGATGGCAATAGAAAAAGCTATGACGACACTTCAGGATTTAGGATATGATCCTATAAAGATGGTTCCTTCTTTACGAAAAATATATTCCTTAGTTGATTTAATTGCATTAAAAACTATTCCTTTGAATGAAGTAGAAGAACTCGTCTTAATCCTTCCTATCAAGATTTGTCCTCTCAAAGGAACCCTTCAGATCTCTAAAGAAATGATAAAATACATACCCTTTAATTGCAATGCAAGTGATGGGGCAATTTACAAAACACTTCTAAATTCCAGCTTCACCCAATTAGAGGAATGTCAAGTACTCATATATGAAGATTTACGACAAGAAGGACCACTACTCTCATCACTTAAACGTTTCCATAACTTAGACATTTCCTTAAAAAAGACACTATTCCATCGAACCCTGTCATTCAACTCCGGTAATACTCAAATGAAAATCCTTGTAGAACCTGTATTACTTAGTGAAAATACAGTAGGATTTCTGGAAAAACTCATCCCCTTTGCCTATCTAAAAAAGACAAATTTACATATCATAACTTCCTCTGACTTCTCGAAATTAGTTCCGTACTTAGAAAAAAAGTATAGCCTATTAGAAATACATAGTACTAAAGATATTTCTTTAGTTTCATATGAGGATGCCTATACTCAGCTGATCAAGCGCATGGAATTTTTCTCGGTGCCGTTTATAGGATTTGCAGGGGTACTTATCCTTCTGCTGACACTCAAATCTTTTGAGATGTTATCACTTCTCCTTAATTTTGGGTACGCTTTAAGCGGAATCTATGTCATCATATTGGTCTATTTAAATATAATATTTTACAAATTCAAAGGAGATCTTCAACAGGAATTTTCCACCCCTTATCACAAACGTTCTATAAATCTAGATGAAACAAGCCTAGTATTAATTAGTGAAGAATTTACTCCCGAGATGATGGCTCAATTCGTGTTTGAAACAGTAGGTAAACATAATAGTTCTAAAATCATCGCCCAAATTGAAGAAAACCATATTGAAGACCGAGTAAGCAAAACTCAGTTTACGGCACGGATAAAAAATGAATCATTTTTCGAACTTGAAGAAACAGATGAGGAAAAAGCTTCAGAGAACGAATATGTGACAAAATATAGCGACTTTCTGGAGGATTGAGAAGTATGGAACCTTCCAACATACTCCGTTATGCACGAATTGCATTTTTAGCGGGGTCAATAATCCTTTTTGTATCATTTTTTGTAGACTGGTACCAGTTCCAAGTGCTTGATGAAAATGGGGTAGAGATTGCCTTCTGGTCTTACAACCTCTTTTTTGAATGGGATACCTCTTTTACGTCTGGGAATCCTGTCAATGAACAATATCGTCCTGTTAACCTTGGAGTACCCTTATTAATTACCCTGTTATGTATTATACTCCTTATGGCAGCGGTATTTACAGTATTATTTAGGGATGTTGAGCATTCAACCGCATCACTTCGAATGTATTCATTTCTCCCATTATTTCTAGCTATTTTAACGGTCTTTTATATTATGGTATTTCCTATCATGTATCTTTTACCTAATAAGCTCTATTTTCCCAGTCTTACCATTACCGAAGTTGATACTAATTATACTTATGTGTATGCTGTCTCTGTTGGCTATATTTTACAGTTGTGTGGATTTTTGTTCATTTTTCCCTCCTCGCTCTATTATTACGTGAGTATCATAGAGCAAGAGAAACAAAGAAGCACCCCTCTTTTCCATATTGAGAAAATTATAAGCAATATACAGGAAGAACTGAATTTAGATAAATTTATTGCAGAAGAAGTTGAAGAATTAAGGAGAAGTTGAGTACATGACCATAAACTATAAGATTGTAGATATGAAGCTAAAAAATCTCATCCAAGTGTGTAAGGAGACGCAGAATTATCGAAAATTAGCAGTTGCGGGATTTATTTTAGTGAGTAATATCATAGATGAGATTGCCCTTAAATTAGGAGCCCGTCCACGTGAGAAGGAGAAAAAAGAACCATTGTTAAAATATATGAACGTGGTAAATGAGATATTTGAAAAAAACCTCGATGTGAAGATATTTCATGATGAGATTGTTAACACCATAAAAGAGATAGAGCTCTTATTCCTTAAAAATCGTGGTGACTTGCCTCTTCGGTATGTGAAAAAGATTGTGGCTATCTATTATGAGCTTAGAAAAATAAAAGTTCCCAATGTATATAAAAACCTGACGGGAGAGGGATATTATGATGACAGGAACCTTCATCTGTTCTCGACGGGGATACGCGGGAGAAAAGATAGCTCTAGCAAATACAAGCCCATATTACTCCAAAAGATAACCCAACAAGAACGAGCAACCCAACAAAGACTCAATGCTCATATGAGTCAAGAAGACTTAGAGAAAGCGATTTTACTCAAACAACTAAGAAGAGGATTGGAGAATTCACGAGGTTCCTCAATGGATGGAGCATTAAAAGATCATTTAGATTATAGAAAAAGCCACAGTACTATCTTTAAGTTTATGCTTATCGGAGTAGCGATTCTTGCGTTCTGTTTTGGAGTGATTCTTATCACCGAGATATTTCTCTATCCGCTAACTCTTCCGGCTGTGAGTAATTTGTTACTTATCGGGTTTGGAGTGGTGGTGGTAATTATCGTGATCTATAAAAATATCTTTCGGAGGAGGTAAAATGTCCAATGATATTACTATAAAGCGGCAAATTGTAACGGAAAAAAAGGTAACATCTTCAAAGGACGTCCCTCGAATCTGGAACGTAAATCCTTCCTATAAAGACACCAACTTAACGTATATGTTTATGCGAATTGGTATCTTAGCAACTCTCATTATCTTCTTTATTTCTATGGTATATCTCTCCACTCATAGTTTTTCAATTGCCATTGGAGTCGGTAGTACTATGTTGAGTATGTTTCTTCTTACATTCTGTCACAAGACATCTTCACTTTTTTCTCTATTTCAGAGAACTCGACAGGTAAACCCTTTTGAAGATATATTATTTTTCATGGAACATGAGCAGGGTTCCACCATCTATCTTACTCATACTAAAGATCAAAAGCATACAGCGCTGAAAATCTTTAAAATTGAAGTGATCCCTGAAAATGTACAAGCTAATCTTAATTCATTCATTAAAGCCTTAAGCGAATATAAAAATTTAATTCAGTTTAGCTATCAAATCATTCAGACTCCTCGTATCAGGAATGATACTCCGTTAGAAGAGAGCCCCATTCTTACCAGCATCTATTTCTGCATCTATCATGCATGTACTGGCTCGTTAAAACCACTGAGGTTCCGAAAATTAAAAGAACGACTCCAAAAGCTAGAAGGGGTATTAAGAAGTAATTTTGTGGGTAATTTTCATCACTACCAGATCAAACTCCTAAGTGGAATTAACTTAATAAATGCCCTTCGTACTTATTTTTTTCGCGCGACTCCTGCTACTGCTTCGTCTAGTGATGAATTTTACCAGGGAAGACCAGTTCTCACTCTTCCCCTCCTTATGAAAGCTTCAGTCATCTTCATCATTGCACTTGTATCGTTTATTCTATTATCGTCCTTTAATATTGCCCCACTTATTAATCTGACAATCACCATAGGACTTATTATATTAGTTATATCTTTTTGGTGGCGTGAATTATTATTCCTAATTTCTCGAAGAACCTTACTAAAGTCCCAAACGATTCTACCCATCAATCCTTTCTTTGATACTCGATTTTTCACCTTTCAAGGGATTTCTGATACATTTTTTGCCTATATTGACGGCAGAATATTACTGGGGATCAAGATGTATAATTTAGTGTATGCTTTTCCCCCTTCCTATTGTCGACTCGATAAGTTTATACAGGGAATTATGAATCAGAAAATTTCATTCGGGTATACGTGTATGGGAACTCCCATTAGTTATGAAACGTTCTATAAAAAAGGTCTTGACTATCTAAATGAAAAGACTCGATACTCCATATTAGGTTCTAATTGGAGGCTGGAAACGAAATTGGATGAGATAAATTGGATGGCGATGAGATCAGGTATCTGGAAAACCATACTCACTATTTCTACCTCTGAATTTGAACTGATTGATGACCTTTCTCGAGAGAACATCCTTAATCTCGAAGATCGCCTTGCCTTAAAATCCCAGATCCTCTATAACACCTTTAATATTAATTTTTTTAATTATAAACTGATCCAACTCCAAAGAGCTCCGCTCCGTTCGGGCCTAATGTGTGAATTACTGAAAACCCCCTTAGTTTCAGTGCACGGAAGTAGACTGAATTATCTATTATTTCAAGGGAAGGCACTTGTCTATCTGACTGAGATTGTAAGTGAATTGAAAAAAGGGATCACTACCAGAATTGCGTCAGAGTTTAATACTCCTCTCCAACTGAATAATTCGATTACTTTAGGACATACGGTAAATACAGAGATGTTAGAAGAAGAGATGCCGTTTGGGTTTACCAAGGACCAGATTAACAATATTATAATTACCAATGGAACAGTGGGGTATCGTGATTTAACAGCTATGAAATTAGTAGCAGAATTAGTAGATCATGATATCCCCTCTCTAATTTTTGATTTTAAAGGCACCTGGTCACGACTTATTCATTATTTCGAAGGTACTCAATTTGTTAATGATTTTCTTTACTTTAAACTGGGAAGTGCCTTTAGCTTAGATCCCCTTACCTCCGATATGGATTATGATAAAGATAATATGGACTTTTTAAACTACATGTTCGACGCCTATGCCTTAGCCTTTAAGAAAAATGAAAGGGTGATCGATATTATGCGCAGCACTATCTTAAATAATCCCAATATGGATATGACTTCCCTCAATCTTAAACTCATCAACCAAAATACATGGGAAAAAACTCCTGGCAGTGATGTCTTACTTTCGTTATTTGGAGATTTTACCCAGCAAGATGAACAATACTTACATATCTCCCCCCAAAAATCAGCTGATGCTATTACTTTTCAACATTTTATCAACAATAAAAAAACGGTTATTATTGACCTTTCTATAAGCAATGACTATACTAAACAGATTTTTCTTGTTTTCCTTATCCTTTCCAAAATAATTCATTACATCACTTCTGGTGATACTAAAATGTTTACCCCTAAAATTTTGGTGATACCACATAGTGACCTCTTCTTTGAGAGTTATTGGTTAGATAAATATTCTGATTATGGAAAAATAAACAAATTTCTCGATCCCTTGATAGAACACGGATTTGGGCTAGTGTTGATGGCAAATCAAGCTCATTATCTCCATCATAATCTATACACCTATTTTAATAATATCATCACCTTCAGAGCTACTGATAAACGCGACATAGCAGCATTAAGTAGTCTTATGAGCCTTCAAGAGTTGGAAGGAACGGGATATTATTCACGTTCCCGTAATCAGACGTACCAGATTCGTTATTTAATGATTATGCAAGAGAATGAGGCGATCGTAAAACGGAGCGATGTATATCAAGCATTTCCCGTACATATTGATTGGGAAGATATCAAAAGCTGTGAGTTATTACGTGAAGATGAGATTGTTGCTTATATGGCAAAGCAAGGATTTAACTTGAAAGATACAGAACAAAAAATCTTGGACGAGATAAAAAGGAACCTGTTTCAAAAAGATTTGGGGATATATGAAGGATTTACTCCCGAAGTGAAACAATTCTTAGCATCAATGTGTACAGTCGACCAAGTAGGTGCCTTATATGAGAAAAAACTGAAAAAAGAGCTGAAAGCCATTTTATATCCCAAAGCTTCCAAACTGTTTAAAGATAAAATGGATGTTAAGAATTGCAGAGATGATATTTTTACCATTCTAGTAAGACATGGCTATTTAGTGGAGAATCATCCTAAGACCGCGGGGGGTTCAGAATCAATTCGAACTTCATATTCGGTGGGTCGACAATATCAAAAAGCACTTGAAGATGAGTTTGCATCTAACCAACCTTATACTGTGGAAACCATAGATCAAGAATTGAATATTCCTTTTGAATATCCCGAAGAAGTTAAAGAACTTTCTCGTATGTTCATCATCCAAAGTCATAATTTAAAAAAAGCAATTAGTCGAGAATTCAGTAATTTCTTTTTTGAGCTAGTAACCGCTCATGGATATATGACTAAAGAGAGATACCAAGATGCTTTAAAGATTGAACGAGATCTTATTGGTAGATTTCTTACTGAAATATGCAAACATTATAACAATGTAGATCAGGTATCACCTTCCGAATTATATTCTTTTATCGAATTAATTACCCAAGAACCTACTTTTGGATTCACATTTGATGATCTAAAAGGGCATATTGACAAGTTTCATAGGATCAATTTTCAAATTATTACCTACGAGCAAATAGCCCATGAACTGTATGAGGATATCTCTACTTTTTTTGAGAAAATACAAACCTATATTCTTAATGAGGAGGAAGTATAATGGTGCTAGCGAATGAATGTCTTCCCTATTTAAAAGAAATGATAGAAAAAGTGCTTTTCAATCCCAAAGAACTAGCAGAGCTTAAAGAATTAATTGTCCAGGTTAGTACCCAACAAATGCCTGCTCGAAAATTACGAGAGTGGGTAATTGAAAAACGGGGAACTATGACGGATCTATTATTAGAGCTCTTTCCCGCCTATAATAAGCTACTTTCAAACCATAAAGCAATAGAGACATTTGGAAATGGAAATATTGAGCTGATTCAAGAGCTAGATGAAAAAAATAATTTATTGGATCTTGTTGGGACTAAACTTCAAGAGTTAGAGACGAGACTACAAAAAGAATTTATAGAATAATAAAAATATCTTTCAATTCTAGTGTTTTAGATAATGCTACATGAAACCAGCAATAGATCTCCTTTTTCTTTATAAAGGAAAAATTTTCAGCTTTTTTATTTAAATGTACAGGGCAATATTACTTTTAACTCAGAAAATTAAATGATTAGAACAAAACTGATACCTTACTATGATATCAAACCAAGTGTTCTCAAGCCCAACGGTGTCATTAGAGGAGCTTTTTCCCAAATCTACTCAAGCACTCTTAGAACCCTTTAAAGAGGTAATAGATGGTGAATTCAAAGAACATTTACATCTCAAATTTGAGATCGCAGAGAAAAAACGGAATAAAGTAAGCCCTATCTTACGTTTAGCAAGACAGGATGATGCCAAAGAGATAGTTGAGATCTATAAGGAACTCTATAACGGAACCTATCCCTATAAAGAAATGGAAGATGAGGAAGAGGTACGAAACATGATTGAAGATCCTAATGTGGAGTGGGTTATTTACCAAGATCCTAGTTATACTATAGCAGGATGTATTACCTTTGTCTTAGATTTTTCCAATAAACGAGGCTATATTCGAGGATTTATGCTCAAGAAAAAGTATCAGGGATATATTGATATTACCAAGGCCATGATTGGATCAATGCTAGCCATGTTAAATAAGTACAAGGACGTAATCTATACCTGGTACGTGGAGAATCGTACAGCTCATGCGAAATCACAATATTCTATGTGGGTGTGCGGTATCGCTCCCATTGGAATATACCCTAATAAAGACGTGTTTTTAGGAAAAGTAGAATCCGATTTAATGCAAATATTATATGATGAGCGAGCATTACGAAAGTATCGATGTACAACCACACCTCAATTAATTTCTCCTATCGATGCCTGCTTTCAGTATTCAAGTAAACGATATAATTTAGGATCCTATGCCAGAAGTGATCCACAAATCAAGTTGAGTAAAGCAAAGATTAAAAAACTCAGTAAAAGGCTTAAGAAGAAGCTTATTAACGAAAAATATGGTTATGAAACGATTATTCTTACTTTAGAAGGTACTGATTCATATTTTAAATTTTTGTATACCCCTCAGGTCCGAAACTTCGAAAAGACAGAATATATGGTTACCAGTCTAGAGGAGTTATATGTCTTTACTCGTGCGCTTTTGCATTATAAACAAATATTAAATGTACGCTACTGTGAATTATTTGTTTCTGCTTACAATCCGAAACATCAACAACTATTTTTTAATGCAGGATTTCGCCCACGAGGATATGTTCCAAGCTGGGAGTATTGTAATGAGAATAATTGCTTTAAAGACGTAATTTTATTCAATATATTTGACGGTGAGATAGATAAAGATATTCAACTAATAGAGCAGGGTAAAGAGCTGGTACAAATCATCGGATTAGCACAATTTTCAAAGGTAGGGGAATATCTTCATGTGAAAAATCGTGGACCTGAAATCCAAGAATCTCCCTTGGAACTTATAAGTCCTGTGTCTGCTCTTCGCTCCCAAAAAACAGTAAAACATGCCATACTGGGAGCAATGTGGATTTATCTTTCATTAGTGTTTCTCAGCCTTATAGTAGCATCAGAGTTTGGATATAATATCCTCGCAAATACCATTAGCGACCTTGGAAGTTCAAATATAACCCCTTTTCCCTTTTTATTCGATATGGCTTGTATTATAGCAGGGATAATTACAATCCCATATAATTTATTTCTACACCATAGAAGTAAGAAAAACTCTACAAAAAAAGTTATTCACATTACCTCTTATTGTGGAGTTTTATGGGGAATAATTGGGGGGTTGGGATATTTGTTCTTAGGAGTATTCAGTTCAGATAGGGGGGGACCGAATGGAATATTGCACGGATTATGTGCCTTTCTTTCCTTTTTGGGATTTGTTCTCTCTATCCTCTTTTTCAGCGTACAGTTTGTGGTCAGTAAACAGTTGATATCTAAGATATTTGGAATATTTGGAGTAGTAATCCCTATCTTGATGCTTTTAGTCAATCTTATTCAACTCACTCCTGTATCAGAATGGATGTTATTCCTATCTATATGGTTTCATATAGTCCCCTTAAATCATTGGTCTGTAACTTAATACTATTTTATTTTGATTTTTCTTTATTTTCCAAATCAGCCAAAGCTTCTTCAATCTAAACTCTGTAAATTTTGAATTCGTACAAAATCTATCCTAGGATTTATAGAAAACAATGGTAATTTATCTTTACGACTTCTCTTTTTTCTTTAAATATTCTGGTCTAATTAGCAATAAAACTTAGTTGTAATGTGAATAATATGATCGAACAACAAAATATATGTAGACAATGTATCTTACCTGAAGGCTTTCTAGGCGTTTCTCTTGATTCAGAAGGATTGTGCGGATTTTGTTCTGATGAGAAACATGAAAATGTTAACTGGTCTCGAACCACAATTAGTGATAAAAGAAGAATTCAAGCGTTAAACGACTGGAATAAAGTAGTCCGGGATATGAAAGAACATCACGGGAAGGTCAAGTATGACTGCATCTTGGGATATTCAGGAGGAAAAGATTCTACAGCGCTTTTAGATTATCTCGTAAATGACTTAGGACTAACTCTCTTAGCAGTTACCTCGGATACCGGTTTTATGACTGAAATCGCGAAGGATAATATAAGAGATACTTTAGAGCAGATCAATGTGGATCATATTTATATTGATGGATGTATCCCTACATTCACAAAGCTCTATAAGTACCATTTCTTTCATCATAATTCCAATGAGACCTTTTTAGCACGTCATATCTGTGATTATTGCTCGGATCTCATTCACAGCATTGTAGTAAAAGAGGCTATAAAGCAAGAAATACCTTATGTATTATTTGGTTACTCTCCTGATCAGATTTTTCGTTATTTCTATGAAATGCCTAGGGAGGAAGTAATTAAAGAATGGAGACCTAAACTACTCAATGAACCGTTTTTCGATGAGAAAGATAGTTATTGGTATTTAAGTGAGGAAGAGATTGCTTCTGGGAAATTACCTCGAGTACTCCTTCCATATCATATAATTCCCTACCAAGAACAAGACATCATTAACTTGGTGGAGTCGAAAAAATATATTAAAAAAGGACACGCTGATCCACTCCTTACGAATTGCAATGTAGTTCATGCTGCCACTTTCTATGACTTTAACCGCTACGGAGGAATTCTTTATGCCTATCAATATGCCGAATTAGTACGGCAAAATCCTGAATCTCGGAAAAAATGGTTGAGAACGTTAAGGATTTCCGCACCCTTAATCCTTGAAAATAAATTCAAGCAAAAGGAAGTTAATAAGTTCCTTGAGCAAATCGGAGTCACTCAAGAATATATGGAACACCATATCCAAGAACAACTCGACCAGGATCCAAATAAAGAGCAAATTACCCGGATAATCGATATGTTTCGAAAAAAACGAAAGTAGCCATTATCTTTTCTTTTTTTTTTTAGAATTAACTTTCTTTTATGTCTCCAATATCGACAAAAGCTCGGTTCTTGTACTCTTTAAGTATCATATTAGAATTAGTTCGAGTTACATATTTTTTTTCATTTAGTTGTCGGATGAATTTGTGCACATCCTCTGAATCTTTAAAGCGGCAGATCAAGGCTGCTGATTGTTCTCCAGTAGTATGAAATACTGAACAGACTTCTGGGATTTTGGAAATGTCATTTAAAATCTCCTCAGTAAACTTTCCATCGCAGTTAATCCGTATTAAAAAGGAGAGTTTATACCCAAGTTTAACATTATTGAGACGAAGTGTATATCCTTCAATTATGCCATTGTTCCTCAATTTAGAAATTCTGTTATGAATTGTCCCAATTGAAATTCCCAGTTGATCTTGAATATCTCTATAGCTTGTACGTGCATCATCTTGAAGAATTCTTATAATATTTTTATCAATGTCATCAAGTGCTTTTTCTTTTTTCACCAGATCAAACCTTAAAAGAATTTTATAAGTAATGTATGGTTGATACCAATATATCTTATTTTGAATTATATTTAAAATTTTATTAAATCTCTAAAGAAAATTATAAGATTTTGTAAAAATCTTAAATAATAATCCAAATATCAACTAAAATATGAAAAATATATAAATTTATGTACCGTAGATTTCCTTCGGATCAAAAACCTTGGGTTTACTTTCATTAAATTTTCCATTTCTATAGTTTTTATAAAAGCAAGAAAAATATCCTTCATGACAAGCACCTCCAATTTGTTTTACAACCATCAAAATGGAATCATTGTCACAATCAGTAAATATCTCTTCAATTTCTTGAAAATTTCCGCTTGTTTCCCCTTTTTGCCAGATCATTTGCCTTGATCTTGAAAAGTAATGCATTAATCCTGTTTCTAAAGATCTTTCAATTGCTTCTTTAGTAGCAAATGCAAGCATTAAGACTTCTTTTGTATTATAATCTTGTGTTATTACTGGTATCAATTTGTCTTTAATTTTTGAGAAGTCTAATTGTTCTATAATATCTTTTATTTCCTTTTTAGAAAATTTCCTCATACTTATCAAAATTTATTATACTGTATATATTTTTTATTATATCTAACATGAACTATCGGAGATATAGATGAAAGAGGATTTTAAAATTGATCCATGGGGTGCCTCACATCTAGATGAGGAAGACTATGCCAGACTTATCCGTGAGTTTGGAATTGAAGAGATTACAGATTCTATACGTTTAAAGATGGAAAAAAATCGCTTTATCAGACGCAAAATCATCTTCGGACATCGTGATTTGAATTTAGTTATTAAAGCTATGGAAAAAGGTCAACCCTGGGCAGTAATGAGCGGAATTAAGCCTTCTGGACCCTATCATTTAGGTACATCCACCACAGCTCTAGAGATTGTTGAATTCCAGAAGATGGGGGGAAAGGTCTACTATGGGATCGCAGACGTAGAGTCATGGGAAGATAACGCTATACCATGGGAAGAAGCAGAAGAAACTATGATAGATAATGTAGCTGATATATTAGCTTTTGGTTTGGATCCATCTCCAGAAAAGACTTATATTTGGAGGCAATCTACAGAACCAATTGTTAAAGATGTATGTTTTAAAGTAAGTAGATTAGTCACACAAAACATGTTAAACGCAATTTATGGAGAACGGACATTTGGATTATACCTTGCTTCATTAATTCAAGTGGGTGATATAATTTTACCTCAGATTTTAGATGGACAACAACCGACTGTTGTACCTGTAGGTATTGATCAAGACCCTCACATACGTCTTACAAGAGATTTGACTCGAAGAAATTATAAGGATTTTTTCTTACCAGGTGCGACATATCATTATTTATTATCGGGTATAGATGGTTCAGATAAAATGGCAAAAAGAAATCCAAATAGTTATTTTACATTTAATGAACCCTTCGAATCGATTGAAAGAAAAATCAAAGGATCATTAACTGGAGGGAGGAGAAACATAAAAGAACAGCGTGAGTTAGGGGGAGAACCTCAGAAATGTATGATTTATAAAATTTTGATGTATCATTTTGAAGAAGACGATGAAAAATTAGCCACTGATTTTGAAATGTGTGTAAAGGGAGAATTAATGTGTGGAGATCACAAACGGGAGTGTGCTGAAAAAGTATTAAAATTTGTAGAAAACCATAAGAAAAAGAAGGAAAAATTAATTGATAAAGCCAAAAAATTACTGAAGGTTGATTAAAAACTTATTTTAGATTAATTCTTTTAATATTTTGGATAAATCTTCTAAAAACTCTGGAAAACCTGATAAAAGCTTATCTTTCTTATCTTTTTTTGTAACAGCGGAAATAAAAAAGATTTCTGAACCCAACTGTAATCTGTGTAAATAGGAAAATAGAGCTGTATCACTTGAAGAAATATCATGATCATACTCATAAGTTGATTCCTCTTCCATTCTTTTAAGTAAAAAGAGATGCTCTTTGATTGATTCTAGTAGTTCAATATAAACATCTGAATCTATATTGCTATAATATTCAGAGATTATAATACCGTTTCGATCAAATACTAGTAATGCTTGATTCTCAAATTCTTCAATATAATTTTCTAATAATTCTGATAACTCAAAGAATTTATCATCAAAAACAGAAAGTCCATAGGAGACTAACTGCACAATCGAAATTATATCATAGATAGAGGTTTGCTGAAATAAGATCTTAAAATCTGGATATTTATCTAGTAATTCTGTTCTTAATTTATCGATATTTTCCAAAATCTCAATATCTCCTCTTAAATCAGGATCGTATTTGTGAAATGTAATTATGAGAGGTACGTCCATTTTACTTTCTGAGAAAAATGTTAAAATCGCATTTAAATACTCAAGGGAGTTCTCAAATCGTTCAGGATCTTGAATATCAATAACATAGATGAGTAAATCAGTAGCATCGAAATAAACGTCTTGATATTGCATATAAACTTCTCGGTAAGTGGTTTGGCCACCCATGTCCCAGAATATACTATTGTTCTTCAAAAAGTTCATTTTATGATATTCAACTCTAATTGTTGGCTTTAGCTGAACGATATCCTTTTGGAAATCGTATTTTTTATCTAAAGCTGTCAAGATTGACGTTTTTCCTGCATTATCTAAACCAGAAATTACAATTTTTAAAAAGCTTTCCATATTAATTCGTAATTTTACGATTTTTCAGTTTAATAAAATAATAGTCTAAACCAATTTAAACTTCTTGAAATGTAAATTATGTAAAATTATCTTGGAATTATATATTATATTGCTTGTTATAATATCGAAATGTCATCTCAATGATACTTGTATATTCATATTTTCTTGTTTTTATGAAAGTCTACGTAAGGATCCATGATTTTAAAGTAAATCTGATGACACATATATGATATTTATATTTTTTAAAGGGATTACCGTGATTTTACTAAATGAACTAACTGTTTTTTGAGGTTGATAATATTGACAGAAGTTAAGAATAATTTTTTAGAAAATCTTGAATATCAAATTAGCATGATAGAGAAAAATGATGAAAATTACAAAAAAATTCCAGTGTTTACTGAGCAGTTGAAACAATTTGATAAATCAGTTATGGATCTTAGTAAGAAGTTCGATAAAATACACCTTAGAGATAAGTATCAAATTATAATTTCAGAATTGGAAGAATTAATCCAACAAGCTAAAAAATAATATATTTTCTTCTCTTTTTTTAGAAATAGGTAAGTTTTATTTATTCTCCTATAATAGTACAATGAATTGTTCTTGATCTTGGTTTTTCATCACATTCAATAAAAATTATTTGCTGCCACGTTCCTAAAATTAATTTCTGATTTTTAAATGGAAAAGTTTGCGAAGTTTTAATAAGAAAACTTCTTAAGTGTCCTGCTCCATTATAATCGTGCCATGTTTTATGGTGAGCATAGTTTTTTTTATACGGGATTAATTTTTCTAAAATCTCTTCAATATCATGATCTACTAATCCCGGTTCATACTCTGTGGTTGATATTGCCCCTGTTGAACCAGACACATGTACATTTACGATCCCATTTTCTATCCCACTCTGTTTGAGAGCACTTTGAACTTGTGACGTAATATTAATAACATCGCAAAAAGCTTTAGATTTTAAGTTAAAAGTTTGAAAATCTACCGTCATATTTTTTTTCCTTTGTGTTTCTTACAATAATTTACCTTTTGAATTTGGTTGAGTATAGATTTAGGTAAATTTGTCTCATTTCCCTCCTTCAAGGCTATGATCTTAGTTAAGATAAGAAGCTCATTTTGAGTGAAGCCCTTTATATTTGTCCACCCGTTCTTATCATCCGCTTCAATACAAATTGACTTTGGGAGATTTTCTACTTTTGAGCATTTTCTTACTTTACAACTCTCGCATATTTGTGGATAATAAATTACGTTCCCATTCTTTAGGTTAATTGAAAAAGTGCCAAATTCTTTATTTCTGACTCTAATCCAACTATTAGATTGAAAATCAACATCTAAAACTAGTGTTCGAATAAATTTTCTTAATAATTTTGAATTAGCATTTTTTTTAATAAAATACGAAGGAGTTTCTGGTTCGTAATACTCACAGCACTCATCTGTAATTTCTTTTAGACCAACAAGAGATTTAATTGATATGAAATCAATGATAAATTTATTACCATAATTTTTCACAATTACTTTATCTTCAAATATTTGCGATATTTGATTAAAAATTTCTTTAACTTCGGAAATTTCTTCAATTTGAAAGCTATTTTTTTTAAAATTTGCCCAGAATTGTTCATGTTTTAAAAAAGAGTCAAAAATTTCTTCTTTAGACATCTTATCAGTAATGATACAAAATAATAGTATTATCTCTGGAAACCTTGTTTGAATTTCATTAAAATATTGTCTTAATTGATCGATTCTTTTTTCAGAAATGAAGATTATTATTGCATCAGCCCCGGAGTAAAAAATGGTGCGAAGAGACGCCCTATGTTGACCACAATCAATATTCCATAAAAGATATTCAAATTTTTGTTCTGATTTGTAAAGGTAGTCAATTTTACTTATGTTTACTCCAATATTCTTCTTATTTTGTATGGGAAGGCAATTTGAACTTAACTTCTTTTGGAATTCGTCTTTGAACTGTTCTAATCCGCCTAAAATACAAATCTTCTTCTTATAATAAAAATGGGGTATTTCTAGGGTATCATAAGAATTCAATTTATTTTCCTCTAGACGTTTTAGATTTTAAGATATTTCCATTTAATAATAAAATTTTTTATGAATTTTAATTTATTCTTTGTAAATACATGCAACAATTTAAATTGCTATGAAGAAATTAGAAGAGTTCTTAAAGAAAATTCATGATCCAAAATCGAAAATCCCAGAGTATGCATCCATTATAATTAAACCAGGGAAAAAAGTTTTAGACGTGAAAATAAAGAAGGAAGAAGAGAATATATTAAAGGTCATTGCCCATGAAGAAAATAAGACGGGATGGTTCTTGCATTCTGTTCATATTCCGTTAAAGAATTTAGGGCTAGATCACAGTACTAAAGATAAGGAAATATTAGATTATTTATCAAATCCAACCAAAATCAAAAATAAATCAACCAAAGAATATATTGAGAATATATTAAGAAAATATTTGGATATCTTACCAGAGAAAAAGAAGCATTTTTTCAAAACTGAGCGATACAAGAAGAAAAAAGAATTTAAAACAGGGGCTCAATTAAAGGGATTTTAACTTCTTAAAGGCATCCCACTAAGATTAACGAATTCCTGTTGTTTAGGTTTTCTTTCACGATAAGGATTATTTTCATCAAAAATTTTTCTTCCAAAAGAAATATAACCACTATGACCAACCATTCTCGAATCAGGACGAGTTGCGTTTTTTTTAACTTGGATTTTTCTTTTAATTAACTCATAGGTATTAATTTCGACAAAATCATTTTCTTCCATTGCAAAAGTTGTTTTCTTTACTTGTTCGATGGTTGGAGAAAATGAGACAAGTGTTCCGCTTAATTTGAGGTACTTGCTCACTTTTTCTATGGCATTCCAAGGGTCACCAAGATCTAAAACAACTGAATCCACATCTTCAAGATTTAAATCATCAGTGATGATGTTACCATATTTTATTGAAACCACATTTCCCAAGTTAGCTCTATCAACATTCTTTCTAGCATTCTTAAGAGATTTTTCACGTATATCATAAGAATAAATATGTCCATTCGGTCGCACATAATTTCCCAGAATACAAGTCAAGGCACCAGAACCGCATCCCGCTTCAATTACTATGCTTCCAGGTCCAATTCCTGAATAAAGTAATATCATTCCTGCGTCTTCAGGATAAATTATCTGAGTTTTCCGACTCATATGGAGTATATAATCAGAAGGTAAAGGCTTTAGTATATAAAATTTATATCCTTGAGTTTCATATGGTTTAGAAAATATAACAGTCCCATAATTCTTTCCAATAACCTCGTCAAATTCAATGATTCCTCTATGAGTATGAAAAGATTCACCTGGCCTTACTTGAACTAACCATCTTCTTTTACTATCGAGGATTAAGAAGATTAAATCATTTTGTTTTACTTTATCTGGAATCATTTTAACGAATATGTTTTAATATAACTAATATTACCAAATCTTTAATATTTTTTCTGGAGCTCCGGTCATTCTAATATTTTGATTGCAAAAAATATATAAAACATATAAAATTGTCATAATTAACCTTCTTAAATTAAATCCCTTTTATAAATACTCTTGAATGTATGAATTTATGAGTAAAAATAACAGCAAAGATTCGCAAAATTCTCAAACATCTTTTCGGGGACTTCAGATCTTAAGTGACGATTTGAAGAAAAAAAGAGATGATTTAAACCTTAAGACTAAAAAATACATTAACGATTTACAAGAACTAGAAACAGAAATCAATACTAATTTAAGAACAGCGAAAGATAAGTATAAAGAAAGAAGAGATTTTTGGAATGATAAGGTAAAGGAATTAAAAAAAAAAAAAGTTGAATATAAAAACCTCTTAGACAAACTTATAGAAGAAAAGAATTCAATTCAAAAGTCATTAAAACATTCAGACATGATAGTCTCAATTAAACAAGTAGATCGCAAAATAGATAATCTAGAAAGACGAATTGAGACTGAGAATCTCGATATAGCAGAAGAGAATGCGATTATAGACATGATCAAACAGTTAGCTGAATCTAAACAGACTTTTTTAGCTGAACAAGAAAATAGTGATTTATTTAAAATTGAGAGAAAAATTGAGATTGTGAAAATCAATCTAAATAGAATTTATGAACAATTAAACAAATGGTCAAATAAATCTCAAGAAAACCATGCGAAAATGTTAGAAATTTTTCAAAAAGTGGATGAGTTGAGAGAAAGTAAGAAAAGGATGGAAGAAGAACTAATAGAAAACAAAAAGACTGCTGATCGATATCATGAGCAATACTTACAGGTTATGAATCAAAGAAAGAAATTTTCAAAAGGGAAAAAATTTTATAAACCGAGTAAAAAACCTGTAATAAAAAGTGTTCAATTTCAGAAAAGAAATGAAATGATTGAAAAAATCAAGGAAGATAAATTAGCAGAAGCTTTAGAAAAGCAAAAAGCAGGTAAGAAATTGAACTTATTTGAAGCTCGATTAATTTTAGAGAAATCAGAAAGATAGATCTTTATAACATAAGAAAGATCTTAAAATTAAAAGTATATCTAGATTATGTAGATCGCGATCTAACTACTTATCAATTAATAATCATTAAGAGAGTTGCCATAATATTTAAAAAAATTGGAGAGTTATTTTCTTATTAACGTTCTAAAATTAAAGAAAGATTTGATATAAGTTGAGTAAAAAAGTTGCTGAAATCCGAGAAATTTTAATGGAACATCATGATTGGTTCAAAAAGTCAGTTCCTTTAATTGCGTCGGAAAATATTACGAGCCCTGCGGTAGATGAAGCATGTGCAAGTGATTTCTCACATCGATATGCTGAAGGATGGTCAGGAGAAAGAGTTTATGCAGGATGTACCTATATAGATCAGATTGAAGATATCTGTATGGAACTAGCAAAAAAATACTATAAATGCATCCATGCCGATGTACGTCCCGTTTCGGGTGTAGTTGCAAATTTAGTAATGTATAATGCATTTACTTCAGATAATAATGGCAAAATGTGTTGTATGGCAATTGTTAGAGGAGGTCATATTTCACATGGTCCGAGATTTGCTAAAAGCGGTCGAGAAATTTATGGAACTGCCGGAACCACAAGGGGTATAAATGTTGAATATTTAGCCTTTGATAATGATGAAATGAACCTAGATATTGAAGCTTCTGCAAAAATAATTAGAGAATTTGAACCAGAACTAGTGTTATTTGGAGGTTCAGTTTTCTTGTTTCCTCATCCTGTAAAAGAGCTAGGTGATGTTGCAAAAGAAGTAGGAGCCAATATCGGTTATGATGCTGCTCACGTAGCAGGATTAATAGGATCTGGATATTTTCAAGATCCTTTAAGAGAAGGAGTAGATGCTATGACAATGAGCACTCACAAAACACTTCCAGGACCTCAACATGGCATGTTGTTATCGAATAGAGAAGACTTAATTGAAACATTAAGATCATGCGCCTTTCCCGCTTTGCTTTCTAACCACCACCTCCATAACGTAGCAGGTTTGGCAATAACATTAGCTGAAATGCTCGAATATGGAAAGCAATATCACAAAAATGTTATTGAGAACGCCAAAGCACTTGGGCAGGCTTTATATGAACGAGGAATTAAGGTATTAATGGAACATAAAGGGTTTACAGAATCTCACCAGATTGTAGTTGATATAACTGAATTTGAAAAAACAATAGGATTAGGTGGTGATATAGAAAAACTATTAGAAAAAGCAAATATCATTCTTAATCGAAACCTACTCCCATATGATATTTCTCAAGGTAGACATTATCAAAATCCAGGAGGGCTAAGAATAGGGACTTCTGAAATTACTAGACTTGGAATGGGGAAAAACGAAATGGCTGATATAGCAGATTTAATTAAAAAACTAATAATTGATAAGAAAGATCCTAAAAAAGTTCAGGCGGAAGTAGCAGATTTCAGAAAAGATTATCAAGAAATTAAATATTGTTTCCAAACTTCGAGTAAAGCTTATGAATATTTAAAATTTTATTAAATTCCCATTTTTTAGGTAATCAGAATGGTCTCCCATTCTGGTATTATAATTTGTACCAAAATTATAACAATAAAACTTATCTTACATAAATAACTTAGATAATAGAATTATGGATATCAAAATTCTAGAAAAATCGGATCATAAGTTAGTATTTGTTGTAGAGGATATTTCAGTCGAAATGGCAAATGCCATCCGGCGCATAATTTTATCAGAAATCCCTGTAATGGCTATTGATGAGGTTATCGTCTTAAAAAATGATAGTCCTCTATATGACGAGATTATAGCTCATAGACTTGGGATGATCCCGCTTACTACTGACCTAGATGTATATAACCTACCACAGGATTGCGATTGTGGAGGCTATGGTTGCCCTCTTTGCCAAGTTTCCTTAACATGTGAAGTGACAAATACTACAAACACCCCATTAGAGGTGTATTCTGGTGATTTAAAATCAAATGATCCAAAAATAATCCCGGTTAATCCCAACATCCCAATTGTCAAAATTGATAAAAATAATCAACTAATTGTGGAAGCATATGCTGTTTTAGGGAAAGCTAAAGATCATGTGAAATGGCAGGCTGTATCTAATGCTTTCTATAGATTTTATCCAGAAATAGAATTTGACAGTGAAGGATGCAAAAAATGTGCTGAAAAATGTATTGTGTCGAGAATGTGTCCTGAAAAATTATTTGATTTTTCAGATGGGAAAACTCCAAAATTATTGGAAGATTATTGGAAAACATGCACATTGTGTAAATCATGTGAAAGAGATTGCCCTGAAAAGACAATAAAGGTCGGTTATAAGAAAAATACTTATATTTTTTCGATTGAAAGCGATGGAGTTTTACCATTTACAACAGTACTTAAGAAGACATTTGAAATTTTTCTAGAAAAAGTTGATGAATTTGTTGAAAGACTTGAGGCTATCGAGTTAGAATCGTGAATTACCACAAATTTATTAAAACATAAATAATTAAAATACTAAATAAAACAAGTGTAGTACTTCCTAATGTCTCATAAGATAACTGGTCCAAGTAACTTTTATGTCAGAAGATTGATTAGAGATTTGTGGAAAACTAAAATAAATATATGGCGTAAAATCTCTAAAAAATTAAGTAGCTCAAGAAAGAACAGAGTATCTCCGAATTTATACAGGATCAATAAAAAAACTAAACAAAATGATATCGTAGTTATACCTGGAAAAGTACTTGGTATGGGAGAATTAGATCACCAAGTTACCATTGCTTGTTTAGATTGTTCGAAATCAGCAAGACAAAAAATAGAAGCTTCAGGAAGTAAATTACTTTCCATAGAAGAATTGTTAGAACAAAATCCTAATGGTAATGGTGTAAGGATTTTTTATTAACAGAAAAAGTTGAAGATGATTTAATTATGGTAATAGAATATCAATTAATCGATGCGACAGATAAGATATTAGGACGATTCTGTAGTCAAATTGCTAAAAAAGCATTATTAGGGGAATACGTTGTTGTGATTAACGCAAAAAATGCAATCATAAGTGGAACTAAAAGAGATATTCATGAAAAATATTTAGCTAAATTAAATATTTCGACCGCTACAAATCCTCTTAGAGGACCATTCCATGAAAGAAGGCCTGATACTTTTATGAGAAGAGTAATTAAACAAATGCTCCCAAGGAAAAAGATAAGAGGAAAAGAAGCTCTTAAGAGAATTCACGTATATATCTCAGATATTCCTGATCGTTTTAAAGGAAGATATCAGAAATTGACTCCAACTGAGATCGGTAATGCTGAGAAAAAGCATCTTTCATATTATAATAGATATATTACTTTAGAAAATCTATGTATACGTATAGGATGGAATAAAAAAGAAATTGAGGTATAATGAAATGTCAATGAAAGTTGTTCAAGCATCAGGAAAAAGAAAATCTGCTATAGCTAGGGCAGTATTAAAACATCCATCTAAAGGTCAGATAAAGATTAACAACGTACCTCTCAAACTTTATGAACCTGAAATAGCACGTCTTAGAATCCAAGAAGTACTTGAAATTATAAACCACCCAAAATTAGAAAAATGTGATATTAATGTTCGAGTTGAAGGTGGCGGTGTTATGGGGCAAACAGATGCCGTCAGAATGGCTATTGCCAAATCTATTCATAAGTTTATCGGAACAAAAACAATTGAACGAGCTTTTAGGAGTTATGATGATTCTCTATTAAGTGGGGATTCTAGAAGAACAGAACCTAAAAAGTTTGGTGGTAAAAAAGCTCGTGCTCGTAGACAAAAAAGTTTCAGATAACAAAACTGAAATCAATGAATATTTAAATTCACACCTAATTTTTGTAAGTCTTTTAAAAATGTAGGATATGAATCCTTTACAATTTCTATGTTTTTAATTTGTGAATTCGAATTTGCATATAAAGCGGCAATTGTACAAGCCATTGCTATTCTATGATCATATCCATGGTCAATTTGAGATCCATGTAAATTCTCACAGTGATAAACAGTTAGTTTGTCATTTTCTTCCTTCACTGACACCCCCATTTTCTTTAATTCCCTACTCATAGCAGCTATTCTATCACTTTCTTTCAATCGGAGATTTCCAGCATTATAGAGAATAGTTTCACCTTCTGAGAAAGCACCAATAACAGAAAGAATAGGGAATAAGTCAGGTATATCCTTACAGTCAATTTTCAATCCTTTTAAAGGATTTTGGGTAATATCACCATGTACTATTAATTGTTTTTTATTTTCATTCAATTCAATGCGAGCACCCATCTCTCTTAGAATTTCAATAATCTTGCTATCTCCTTGAAAGTTTTGCATACTTAGATTATTTATTATCACTTTAGAAGCATTAGGGGATAAAACTACTGCTGCAATGATAAAAGCTGATGATGAGAAATCTCCAGGTATTACGTAAGATTGGGCTCTATAGTTTTGTTCATTTGTTATATAAAATTTCCCTTGTTCTATATCATCTTGGATATTTATTCCAAAACTGTTTAATATATCGAGAGTAATTCTTATATATGGAACAGAGATTAATGGAGTCGTAAGTTCTATTTCAAAGAAGTCTCTATCCTTACATTTTAATAACGGACATATAAATAATAAGGCAGTTAAAAATTGAGAGCTAATATCCCCGGGGATTTCAATTTTATTACATACTATTTTTTGGCGTTCTATTCTTACTTTTTTCTTAGAGATTTTATATTGTGCTCCCACCATTCTTAGAGCATTGAGAAGAGGAATAATAGGTCTGTTTCTTTTTAGAAATTCACCTTTTAATACCAAACCCCCCTCAACTAAGAGACTCAAAGCACTAAAAATTCTAAACGATGTTCCAGAATTTTTACAATCCAGGGGTTTCTTGATAGCTTTAAATGTATTCGTATTAGATTGAACAACATAAGATTTTTCGCTAGACTTTAATATTTTTACCCCTAATTCCTTTAAATTTCTAATAGTGATTGCAACGTCTCCGATAGTTAATGGATTATTTATAACTGAGAGCCCATCAGCTAGACTCGCTGCGATAAAAGCTCTATGTGAATAGCTTTTCGACCCAGGTGCTGTGATTTCACCCATTAGACTATTAGTTAAGGGTGTAATTTCTAAATCCATTAAATAATAAATAGAAAATAATAGATATAATATTAATTAAATACTAATGTATAATTAAATTTATAACAAAGTGATTCTTGTGGTTGATAACACCTTAGGTACCCTTTTCAAAATAACATCCTTTGGAGAGAGTCACGGACAATTAATTGGGATAATCATAGATGGTACCCCTGCGGGGATTGAGGTTGATCCAGAATTAATTCAAAGGGAATTAGATATGAGAAGACCTGGACAATCCAGTCTTACGACTTCTCGGAGTGAAGAAGATAAAGTTAAGATTGTATCAGGTATATTTAATGGGAAAACAACTGGAGCACCAATTTGTTTATATATTGAAAATAAAGATGTAGATTCGTCAGAATATGAAAAATTTAAATCATTCCTACGTCCTTCTCACGTTGATTATACTGCATTAAAGAAATATGGGGGTTTTGCCGATTATAGAGGATCAGGGCGTTTCTCTGGAAGAATCACTGCAGGATTTGTAATGGCTGGAGCTATTGCCAAGTTCATCCTTCAAAAATACAAAATATCAGTATTTGCCTATACAAAAGGAATTGGACACATTTATGATGAAAATACCTATGATTCCGTTGATATTCAAGAACTTATTAGAAGAAGGGAAAAATCAACCGTTAGATCGGTAAATCTAGAGAAATCTGAACAAATGAAGCATTTAATTGAAGAAATTAAATTAAAAAATGATTCAATTGGGGGAATTGTTAAATGCGTGGTTCATAATTATCCCGCAGGGAAAGGAGGACCTGTATTTAATAGTTTAGAGTCACAAATTAGTCATGCTATTTTTTCAATTCCCGGTATTAAAGGTATAGAGTTTGGAGCGGGTTTCAAATCAGCAGCTATGAAAGGTTCAGAGCATAATGATCCCTGGGTTCTTAAAAAGGGAAAAATCGTAACTATGAAAAATTCTTCAGGAGGAATTATCGGAGGAATTTCTACAGGTATGCCAATAGAATTTACGGTTGCTGTCAAACCATCGGCAACGATTAGTATTCCTCAGAAAACTGTAAATATTGATAAAATGGAAAATGTTGAAATCGAGTTTACCGGCCGTCATGATCCATGTATTGTTCCGAGAGTTATACCAATAGTAGAAGCTCTTACTGCCATTGTATTACTAGATTGTTTAGTAATTGATGGATTTATCCCAAGAGTTATTAACTCAATCTAAAAAACACTTGATAATTAAACCATAAATATTCACAAAGAATTGATTTATTATGACGGAAAATGTTAAAGATAAATTTATTAAAGAAGTTATTAAAATAATCGATCGATGGTCATTTGAACAATGTGCTTATTGTGAAGAAGGGAGCATAATTTCAATTGAAGGAATGCTCGATTTTAGGTGTAGTAAATGCGGAAAAACAATAGAGCCTGTTAATTATTTGGGAGAAATCGCAAAAATTGTGTTTAATTTAAGAGATAATGTTGATAAAGAACAGGATTGAATAATGCTTCTTTAAATCTTACAATAATTTGTCGAAGAAAATGTAAATATATTAATTAAGTTATTATTATTAACATCACAGCATATTAAAATATAAAAATAAAATTTTCAAAAGTCGAATTAGAATGGATAAGAAAATTGATACCTCAGCCCAATTCATTGAATTTTATAAAAAAAAAGGAGATTACCTCGTATCTCTTTCGGAAAATCACTTCAAGAATATTGAATATAGAAAAAGTCTTGAATTATTAAATCAAGCTTACAATATGTATATGAAGGGCAATTATACAGATCTTGCCGAAAAAACAAAACAAAGATTTTTGGAAATTAAAGAGAAATATTTTAAGAAAAAAGAAACCTAATTTATTTCTTCTAGATTTGAAGAAATTAGTAATTTATTCTCAATATCATCAATATGAGATCCTTTCCAGTAAATCTTCTTGCAATTCACATTTTCACATTGGAAAAATACATCATAGTGATTATATGTCTCGGGTAATATTAAATCCTTAATTGATTCTTTTTCACATATTTCTTTTAGAGTCGAATTACACGCAGTACACCTAGCTCTTTCAATTTTAAATTCAAATTTTAAATTCAAATTTCTTTTTAATTGAGCTAAATAATTATACACACCTTCTCCTTTCAAATAAATAGCCTTTTCGTTTATTCGCTTGTAAAAAGGATAATCTTTGGTAATAATCATTCTCTTAGATTTTTGGGCGTAAGCTAACAATTGATCATCTGGGATGGGATCAACATCATAAAATTCTACTAGATCATTTGCAAATAAAGTATCATAGCCAAATATTCTTAGAAATCGGGCTAATTTTCCTAACATAGCATCTACTAAAAATTTCACTACATTTAACCTCTTCATATATTAGATGCTTCTAGATTAAATATATTTAAAACATGTAATAAATTATATAATTGGAATTTAAAAAAAAAAATATAGCCCCAAATGGAAGCTAACGAATTAATGGAAAAAGCTGCCCGATTTCATGGTCATATATGCCCTGGTCTAGCTATAGGCGTTTTAGCTGCTAAATATTTGTTAGATCATGGTTTTAATTATTCACCTAACGAAGAAGTAGTTGCTGTAGTCGAGAATGATAACTGTAGCGTAGATGCACTCCAAGTTCTCTTAGGAACTACGTATGGTAAGGGGAACTTGATTCACCAAGACTATGGTAAACTTAATTATTATTTTTATAATAGAGAGACTGAAAAAGCAATAAAACTTTCTATTAAAGATAAAGCACTTGATGATAAAAAAAAGTCAAAGCACGAAATGATTAAGCATCTACTCGATTCAAAACCAGAAAAGGTTTTTAATATATATGAAATCGAATTTAATCCTCCAAGTTTAGCTCAAATAGAAGAGTCTGTTCCATGTGATTTATGTGGTGAAAAAACCATGAATAGCAGACTTATGTTTTATAATAATAACAGTATTTGTATTCCTTGTTATAAAGCTCAAAGAAAGTAATTAAAAGAAGTTATATAGTGAATTTATGAATTTTATTTCTAATCCTCTTGCTTTATTTACATATATTACACTAAAATATCAATCAATTATATTTAAGTAAATAGAAATATGACTTTCTCAGATAAAATCGCCGGTGCTGGTCCATTCTATTACAAGGGAAATAAGATTGGTATTTTGTTAATTCACGGTGGCGGAGGGGGAACATGTGCCGATCTTAAACCATTAGCTGAAAATTTACATAAGAATCACAATTATACTATATATGTACCTTTGCTTCCTGGCTATGGTACTAATCCCAGAGATTTAAAAAATATTACAATTGATGCCTGGAATACGGCATTAGAAAAAGAGATAAAAGCGATTCAAAATAATTGTGAACACTTAATTATTGGGGGTCATAGTATGGGAGGTATATTAACCTTAATATTAGCGAGTAAGCATCAATTTGATGGTATCTTTGTCATAAGCACTCCAGTGGGAATTCGGAGTTTTTTATTCAAATTAGTTCCTTTCTTTAGATTGTTTATTAAGTATCATAAAATTGATTCGAAAACTTTTAAGAAAAATACAAATGGTGCTTGGGTGGGGTATGACAAAATTCCTCTTAACATAGCTACAAAAGCAAAACATCTGATGAGAGAGATGAAAAAAAATCTGCATAAAGTGGAATGCCCTACACTTCTATTTCAAGGTTGTTTAGATTCAGAAATAAAAAAAGGAAGTATGGATTATATATTTAATATGATTAAATCAGAAAGAAAAAAGAAAATTTGGTTAAAAAATAATGACCATCCCATACTAAATAGTCCAGATCATAAACGAATTATTTCAGAATTAAGTACATTTGTAAGTGAAATTTGTAATTGAACAATGTTTTTAAGTTAATTTGTATATTAGATGATTAAGCCATGATTAAGAATATTGATAAGGGAAATACTCTAATAGTAAAAGGTCCCGCAAGAATAACATTATTAAAAGGAGAATTAGAGGTTCTAGGAAAGGTTTTTCAACCAATAAAGGAAAATTCAACGTCAAATATCAATAATAACGACGATCAAAATGTTCTGATTATACCCAGTGCTCAATCTTTTCCTCTATATGCTAATAAGAATATTGAACTGGATGTCTATATTAGTAATGAAGAAAATTTGAAGCTAGTTAAAGAAAATTCGATATCACCAAAATGGATTCAAATAAAAAATGAGATAGTAGATAAGCTTAAAAAAGAGAGAGAATCTCCTTTAAAAATTATGGTACTTGGTTTTAGCAGTGGTAAAACAACACTAATTAAGTATTTAGCAAATAATTTTCTAAAAGAAGGATTAAATGGAGGTTATCTTGACTCGGATCTTGGACAACAATTAATTTATATTCCTACTACAATAAATCTAGGAACAATAAATGATTATATTATTTCTAGTGAAGATATTCAATCCGAAAATACGGTATTTATAGGCGCAACCTTTCCTAAAGGAGATTATAAATATATCGTGTCAATTTCATGCAGGAAAATGATTGATGAATACATAAAAGAAAATAAAGGCATTGATTTTGTATTAATTGATACTGACGGGTGGATAAAAACGGAAGCAGGTATCATCTATAAGAATTTCTTCATAAAAAGTGTCGATCCTGATATTATAATTGCTTTTCATGATGATACGATCGAAGAATTAAAGGAAATTGAAAAAACTGCTTCAATCCAAAATAAAAATAGAAAAATGTACCTCCTTGAAAATGGAAATAAATACTTCTATGAAAGAGATAAGGATGAAAGAAGATTTTTAAGACAAAGTCAATTTTCAAAAAAGTTTGAGGATTTTAGAAAAATTTCTATTCCTTTAAATGATATTAAGTTTATTAAAACGGACTTTAACAAAGAGAAGGATGAAATAATTGAAATAGAAGTAGATATCAAGGATTTAATAAATCTTCCTTATCATTATGTTATAATTGGTTTATTAACAGAGGATTCCGAGCTAATAGAAATTGGTCTTCTCTTTACAATTAACGTTGAGAAAAACTATATCCTATTATATTCTAATGTAAGTTATAAACAACAACTCCGTGTGAAGAAAATTTTACTCGGTAGTCTTAGACTATCCACTAAAGGTAATCATCAGGGATATTTGTATTTATAAATATTATTTGAAAGATAATAATCAAAAAAGGAATTCAATAGTTTCTCTTTATTTTAATTTCTTAATTGAGTTTTTTGTGTGGTAAAAAAATATAAAATAATTTAACGTTAGAATTATTAAATAGAAAATTTCAATTTCGAATGGTTTTCATGAAAAAGGATTTATTAACTAAATTCCTCAAATTAATGTCTGCTAAAATTAGCGAATCTGACCTTGAATTAATCAAACTTGGGAATTCTTTAGGTTTAGATTTAGTTTCTTTTGCAGATTTACGGGCTTCACAGGAGGAAAAGTTTGTAGATCTTATAAGAAATAAAGCAATAGAAAATATGAGGCAAAACCAAGATAATTTTCTTCTCAAAAAAGATTCATTTTATTCTGGTAGTATTGACTTCATGGTATCTGATGAACCTGAAGGCAAAAAATTTTTTCTTTTAGAAACAAATGGTGGATCTCATAGAGGTCTTTCAATTATTACTAAAAAACAACAAGAATTATTATATAATGGTTATACTAAAGCCATCCATCATGCAATTAAAAGAAATAGGAGAGAAGATGATAAAGTTTTTGTATTAGTAGGCGTACCGGTTAATGATGCTTTAATTCATGAAAAAGTTATTATGATTGAGTTTTTCAGAAAAACTCTTAAATCTGAAGGTCTTACAGTGAAGATTTTTAATAAAGAAAGTTTTGACATCAATTTTAAGGCTAAAATAATATTTTTGATTGCTGATTATAGCCAGCTTTCTACATCTCTCTCTTTCAATGATAATTGGGTTACGTATAAGGGTGAAAAGATAAGTGTGTTAATTGGTGATGGTATTGCAAGGCGTGTTAATGATGTGGTATTTCACCAACAAATAAGAGAAGATTTCCTAAAAATCAATACTATAATTGTTAATCCTATTTTCAAAGTGACTGATGATAAGTCTCTAACTTACCTCGCAAGTTATTATTGTAAAGAAACTTTACAAAAGTTTAATCTTAGATATTTAATATTTACTAAAGCTTTTAATGAGGATGAATTAATAAATAAACTTAGTTATCTATTAAAAAATTATAATAAATCTTTTATTATAAAACCTAATGGGGGATCAGGAGGATCTGGAGTCATCCCTGTTTCTTTAGAAGACTATCCCGCTAACTTAAAAAAGATCATTGATATGAGTAAGAATGAATTTTATGCAAAATTTATGAAAGATCGAGATCCCTACCCGTATACCATACAAGAAAAAGCAGATTTTTCTTTAATAGATTGGAAAGAGCAAAAACACACATTTGATTTAAGGATCTATTTAGCTCAAAACAATGGTAAAGTGATCCCAATTGGTGGCTTGGCAAGAATCGCACGTGGAAATTTTTCAGAGGGATTAAAGAAGGAAGAGTTTGTGGTAAATCTATCTGGCTATGATGGTCAAATTGAAGTAGAAAGAGGAATTGGTTTTTCTACACAAAATTGCAAACTATTAAATTTAAGTGAAAAAGATTTTGAAAACATGTTTTGTATTGGTTGCACTTTATTTGCGAGTATTGTCAAAAATTATGAAAAAATTGTAAATTTCTCTGAATGGGAAAAAATTATTGAATAGCTAATGTCTGACCTAGAAATAATTAGTGATCTATTGGATATAGAAAACAGGCAAAATTTTTTTGAAAAAATTTTAAAACAATTGAAAAAGTTTTCTAATTTACAATATGTTCATTATTACGAATTTTTAACACCTGAAGGAAAAATCCCTATTATAACAATAGCAAAATCATTGAGCCCAGATAAGATGAAATATTTGAAAATTTTTGTGGGGGCTCAACACAATGAATATAATGGACTTTTTGGAATAATAGAATTTTTTAGGATGGTGGAAAATTCCCTAATAAAGTATGATGAAATTCTTAAAAGAGATCAAATGGTGATTTTTGCCCCTTTAATGAATCCTTATGGTTTTTTACATCCAACAAGAGACAATAAATCAGGCTATTATTTAAAAAATGGGACTAATTTGAACCGTTTTTGGAGAAAAACGTTTGCTCCTGAGTATAAAAGTGGAAAAAATGATATAAATCAATCTCCGATTCCTGAGCACGCTGAAATCTTTAAAAAATTCCTAATACACTATTGGGAGAGAGATCATATCTCTATATATATTCTAGATTTTCACGAAACTTCTCTCTTTGATAAATTTCTTACAAGGTTAAGTAGTACTCTTCAAATAGATTCAATTAACTACAAATTTTCTCATTGGCTGGAGGAGGAAATAGTTCATAATATTATTCAATTAAACAATATCCACAATAAAAGAAAACCACTGTTTTATAAATGCAGTTCTGATCCCTTTCACTCTCACATAAACTTAACTACAGAAGAAGTTAACAGGCTCTATTACAATCTTACTAAGTATATAGCTAAGAATCACGAAAATTTGCCATTCTATTTCTGTTATGGCAGCAGAAGTAAGAAAATATGTAATATTTTAGCTCAAAAAGTGTATGATGAAATAAAAGATATATTGTGGGAAACAGCTTTCCCTGCTTTTACTCATAAATTTACTAATCATGGTTGTTTTGTGAATTTGAATGATGTTACAACCAGGAAAGGAATTTATTCGATTGAGTTAGAGTCATTAAAACATTTTTTCAACATTTTTGATGAGATTGATAAATCGAAGGAAGACGAAAATTATTTTGTCAAAAAGACTAAGATTTTTAAACTGAGTATTCAATTAGTTGTCGAATCAATAAAGCAAATGCTTATGCTTTTCTAACGGTTTTTCTCTAGAAATTTTATATTCTGTAAATTTCACATTTTTAGGATTCCAAGAATTTGAGCGTTGTTCCTACTAACGCACACTCGTTTTTCTTTTGAGAATGACCCCCTTTTCTAAAGATAAGTAAATCTTTCTCAGAACTTTCTAAAATAGATCTATTCTCTTCAAAATTTCTAAATTTAATTATTTTATCATTTTTAGAGTGTACCAATTTTACTCTTTTTGAATAGGCTTCCCATTCATCTTTTGAACAGTTCCTTTTTGTATCTTCGATTACTAGATAAGGGGAAAGAATTTTATTATCGTTTTCGCTTGGAAATAATTTTACACCTTTCAATACATAGCTTAATATCATTAGCGGATTTGATTTAGATATATTTTCTTTATAATGAGACATTGAAGAGATAGCAACTATTTTATTTATAGATTTGTCTCTAAATCCCCCAGAAAGTATTGTTAAAGCACCTATACTAAACCCTATACAATTTATTTTTAATTTAGAAAATTCCTCTTTAGATTTTATCCATGTAATTACCTTTTTAAAATCTTCAATGCGTTTTATAAAATCACTCCGATGACCAGTTCTTTTTGATTTACCAGTACCTCTCGCATCATATATTAAAATGATATAACCTTGATAGGCAAGAGGATAATAATAATATTGAAGTGTTTCTTTTGTATCAGAGAACCCATGACAGATTAAAACGATAGAATTTTTCATAAGAATTTTTGATGGGTTTTTAAGTTTTACTAACAATCCTGATAAATACCCCTCTGACACTTTTATAGAAATATCTCTTTCTTCGAATTCTTTGGAAGAAAATCCTCCCCATCTATCAAACCATAAATCTCTAAATGACCAATAAATTTCAAATGGAGTATATACAATTAGAAATGTAGTCATTGACAATACAAAACATCTTGAGAAGGCAATGCTATAACATGGATTTCCCAGTGAAATATTTATTTCCCAAATAAACCAACTAAAGAGAATATCAATACTTATTAATATTATACGTTTTAAAGTATTTGAAATCAATTTTTTCAACTGAAATAATATGATCAAAAGCATTTAGGGTTGGTGACAAATAAAAAAATAAAGGGAAGTTATTATGGCTTTTTTGGTTTTGGACATCCATAATCATGAGCAATTTTGCAATCTGGTTTACTTTTCAAACCAGGGCATGGGTTGCATTTAACATCCCGCAACATTTTCACAACTTCATCAACTTCCATGCCGAATTCTTCATCTTCAGTTTCTTCTTCGATCATATCATCGTCGTCAGGGATTTCATATATGACATCCTCTTCTAAATTATCCTTCCAATCATCTAAATCGATGACTTCATCCCCTTCCTCATCCACTTTTCCATCTGGAATTTCATAATCTTCTTCTTCACTTGGAGCGCTCTTTTTTTTAGCCATGTCTATCACGAATATATACTATTAATTTTTACATTTGAGTTTTTTTGATCTATAATATTTTCTAAAATTTAATTCTATTACATTTTAAGTAGGTAAAATTTGTTTATATAAGGAGATCAGAATTGAACTAATTATCAAATTACCCATACTTATTCTTTAAAAGAATAGCCTTGTTTATAATTTCGTTTATTTGCTTTATGAGAAGTTCATTATTGCTTATAAATTCTGAATGAGCCCTGATTTTATTTATTATAGACTCAAGTTCATCTAACGTATAAGTATTGTATTTATCTATTTTGTATCGAGGAAATAAATATTTAAATGGAATTGTATTCAGGTTTTCTTTTGAGTATAAAAGTTCACGAAGAAGATAATAATCTATATTATGCTCTAAATAGAGGTCATCTAGATAGAGCAGATTTACCATGGAATTACCAAGATTGTTAAAAAATTGTATTAATGATATAATTTCTTCCTGAAATTTTTCTTTTAAAGCAATCAAATCTGATTTTCCTTCCGTATATTTAGAATTAAAATCGTAGTTTAGCTGAGATAATATTTGTAGATATTTACCACAAAATGATAAAGATAAAGGAAATTCTTGAGGGAGAGGCAATTTTTTTATAAAACTCCCATTGAACCTTAAATATCCCCCAGCCATATGGAGAGAACTAAATAATGTTTTAAATATCTTGTTCATTAATTTTGAATTCATTATAGTTAGTAGGCTAAAAAGCTTATTTTGAGTGAATGAGGGAATATTCACAAAGTATAATCCAGTTACATTTGTATATATCCCAGGATCATAAATCCAAGTTAAATCCTTAGCGATTTCCCGGAAAATCAATTTTTGGTTCTTTAAAATCTCCCAAATGTTTTCAAACTCATTTTGATATTTAAAGTAAGAGAGCGGTATATTTTTTTTTGCGATTTTGATATATTTATCAAACTTTATGTGATATTTACCTATATTGCCTGTACCAATTAATATTAAATCCTTTTCTGAATATTCATCACTAATGTTTATTTTGTTAAGATGTTTGGACCAATTAATAAACCCATATGGTCTATATGTAATCTTGAAATCTTTTATTACATCTGTAAAAGATTTGAATTTACTGAACAGGTAATTCATTAAATCTATTTGACCAAAAATAGGGAAAACAAATGCTGGAACTTTCTTAATAAGTTTTTGAGGTAGAATTTGTGACTCTACATGACTATCTTCATTAAACTCGTTAATCTCTTTATAAATCTTTATAAGGATGGTATGATTTGCTCTTGGAATACGATTTTTAAGAGTAATAATTATTGGGTAAACTGCCGTTTTTCCAAAAATTGGTAGAGAGGATATATTAATTATCTCTTTAAGCTCTGTATTATTTACGAGTAACTCACGTATATATATCCCATAATCAGCTGATAAGAATTTATTAATAGTAATCATAGACAGATAGGCATGATCTTCCTTGAGTAATTCTAGCGCTTTCTCTATAAACACAATTGAAAGATCAAATAGGCGATAGGCTGACTTAAATTTTCTTTTTAAATCATGCTTAAATTTCAGATTAGAAATTTTTTTATTTTCAACATAAGGGGGATTTCCTATGATAAGATCAAACTTATTTGATTCAAACTCCAGAAGAAAGTCCAAATTGAATAGATTGAAATTAATATCTAACCCAGCAATCATTTGGTTAATGCCTTCTAAATCTATTTCTTCAAAATTGATAGGAGGAAGATTAATCTTTTCTTCGCTACCTGAAATAACCCAAGATATTAATCTTAATTTAGTAATAAGGTGAGCTGTGGTTTCTATTTCAATACCATATAAATTTTTCTCTACGATATTCTTTTTTAACTGATAATCTGTTAGTTCAAGATTTAAAAGTTTAAATAGATTAAATAGATATTCCGCAATTGAGATTAAAAACCTTCCAGAACCACATGCAGGATCCAAAATCCTAATATTCTGAAGCTTTTGGATATATTTTTTTTGTAAATACTTATTTTTGGATAATTCTTGATGGAACATCTCAAGAAAAGAGTTGTTATTTAAGATCTTTGGAAAATTAAAAACATCCTCAAGATATAACCTAAGTACATTCATTACTATGTAATCAACAATAGGCTTTGGGGTATAAATTGTCCCTAAATCTCGACGTTCAGATCTTTCATTTCCTTTTTCTTTCTCAAAGTTCCTGATTCTCTTCTCTAGATGAAGTAAGAATTTATTGAAGGACAATTTTTCAAATGAAACTTAATATTTAATTAGATTTTATACTATTTTCAGTTAATTCTGTTTTTAATTTAGATTTCCTTATTAATAAAAATTATAGAAACTATATTAAAAATAATAAATTCTTAAAAGAGCTAAATTTCTGAATTAATCCCATGAAGAGGAAAATAGTTGATTGACTCTAATGTTTTGAAAAACTTGATTACTAGGCCGAAAATGCTATCTGAAGTAGATTTAGGTACCATTTCCATAATTTTACAAACTGTTAAAACCATATTTGAGAAGGAGAATTTGCTTTTAGAATTCAATTTAGTGGATGTAAATGAGAAAGTGTATGTAATAGGAGATATTCATGGAGATCTAAATACCCTATTAAAATTATTTGAAAAAATAAATGAAAAAAATCCAGAATTCGTGATATTTTTAGGTGATATTGTTGATCGAGGTCCTAAACAATTAGAATGTTTACTATTTGTATTTGTTTTAAAAATATTAGAACCTAAAAGATACTTTTTATTGAAAGGAAATCATGAAACATTAGAAATGAATCAATACTATGGATTTGTTCAGGATTTCATGAGTAGATTCCAGAATTTAGACAAGTTCAAGGAAATTTTAGATGTCTATAATGTGCTCCCTTTATGTGCTCTAATAAACCATACCATTCTTTGTCTTCATGGTGGTATTCCCCAAGATTTTGAAATATTGGATAAATTAAGAAATATTAAAACTAAAAATTTAAACTTAATTTTTGAATCTGTTTCTCAAGCTATAATCCAAATCATGTGGAATGATCCCAAAACGGATTTGGAGGGTTTTTCTGACAGTTTTAGAGGCCCAGGGATTAAATTTTTTGGGGAGGATGTTTTCGAAACATTTCTGAATAAAAATAACCTCTCATTTATTCTCAGAGCACACGAATGTTTCCCAGAAGGATATCGGTGGTTTTTTCATAAGCGCCTGTTATCTATTTTTTCTTCAGCAAATTATCGAGGATATAATCCTGCTTCATTTGCAATGATAAGTGGTGTTGAAGTGGATCCAAAAAACCTAAAATGAGAATAATACCAAAGGTTTGGTTTAATTTATAAACTAAGTCATATGACTTGAGAGGCATCTGGTTTTATAAAGAGGAGATTATTCCCCCGAATGAAGATCTCATTATATTTGGCGACAGGCGTCCCTTCAAGCATTTCCGTGGCATCCTCAAGAATCATATTCATATATGCATCGATCTCCTTCAATAATCCTTTATATTCTGTGCCATCTTTTAACCTAAGCAAGATGATTGAGTTTTGTGCGGCTTGTAATATTGAAAGAGGATTTTTTGACCTCTGCTGATTATTATCCCTATATGACATTTTACAACCTTTTTATAACAAATTTAATTACTTTTATTGAAAAGATAATTTAAAGATAATTTTTTTTCAATTAAAACCTTATTATCGATATTTAAAATAGAAAGATTAAAGTTGTTTGGTTTTATTATTGAAGAATCATCTTAGGCCTTCAGATAAAAAGATTAAAATTATAAATAGTTATAATTCATCAGCTCCTTTTTATGACAAAAGATATAAAGCAATTCAAGAATCAAAATATACGAGAACTTTTAATAAGTATGTACTAAGAGAAAAGAGAATTTTAGATATAGGTTGTGGTACGGGGCTTTTATTTGAATTTATTTTAAAATCCCGAATATTTAAAGGCTCACTTGGGAATATTTACGTTGCAATAGATATTTCACAGAAAATGCTAAGAAAATTTAAGGCAAAACTAAGCAAACTTAAAGATAGAAAATATGTCTCCATCGTACTATCTGACATAGACAATTTACCTTTTCGAGAAAAAATATTTACAACAATATTTTCATTTACATCCTTTCAGAATTTACCAAATTTCAGACAAGGAATTGAAGAACTTTTTCGAGTTGCTTCCTATAAATGTGATGTTAAATTTTCAATTTTAAAAAAAAATCAGGAATTAACAACATTAATTGAGTTTTTAACCCCATATCTCAAAGACCTTGAGATTTATGAAGAAGAATCTCTAGAAGATTTTATTATTCAAGGTAAAATTTCCAAATAAGATCAATATTCTCTTTTCTTTTTATCCATAAAAACCAGCGAGAATTTCATCCACATCGCTCTCAACATTGAATTTCTTTTTAAAATATTCAGAGATGTTGAAAATATCTCTTTCAAGGATAGTTTTCGCATTAGGATGATCTGTTGGAATCCATTGAAGCCAATCAATAATTAGTATCTTTCCATGTTCACTCAAGACTATGTTGAATTCTCCTAAGTCTCCGTGAATCATGTTTGCTTTCTGATAAATACTTTTTATTTGTTTAATAATCCGGTTAAAAATTTTACTAGGTTTATTAATTTGTTTATAATATACTAATTCTTTTCCCTTTAAATAAGACATAACAATTGCGTGCCGATTATATGCAATTGGTTTTGGAGTATCTAAATTTAATTCATAAATTTTTGTTAATGCCTTAAATTCGCGTTTGGCAGCAAGCCTATTTACATAAAGCCATGAAAGGTGTCCTCTATCACCAATAAAGTTCCTATAACGTTTAATATTTCTAAAACTGGCTCTTCCCATACGATAGAATTTTAAGGCAAAGATTTTTCCATTATCATTAATGCAACTATATACATCAGACTCTTTTCCTTTTCCAATTAGAGGTCCTAATTGACTAATCACATTTCTTTCCACTAAAGTATGTAAGGCAAGCACATCATATGCTTTTGAATTTAATGTGTAAGCGATTTCATATTTTGATGCGTCTCTTATGGTTAGATCGAGTTTGTGTACCTTTTTTAGGCGAAAGAGAGTCTCTTCCATCTTGTATCTTGAATAAAATTTGATATTGGAAAGGGTAACATACTCAGATCTCTTCATCCCAATCTCGATTGCCATCAGAATTCTAAAATCCTCCTTTTCCAGATCGGTAAGGAGATTTGCGGCTTCCACACTCAATCACCTAAAAAATGAATTTTTTGTATTTTTTCAGAAATACGATTAATTTCGCGAAATTTGGAATTTCAAAAACGAGAAGTGAGCTTATGATTATAATAATAAAGTACCATATATCTCTTCTTAATATTAAGTATCGTGTCGAGGTTGAACCTGCTTGAAATAAAAATAAGTAAATATCAAAGTTTATATAAATAAATAATCCCACGCATATCATTAAACCCACAATGGAAAAAACAATTACCTGATTTTCACTTTCAATGACTCCTATAAGTAAATTTAAACTAAGGCAAATAATTATAATTATCGTAAAGATTTTAGAATTAGCTATCCATAATTGGAAAATATTACTGCTTACTTCATAATTTTCACCATTAGTTGTCCATAACAATGAAGAACTCAAACTTAGGGTATAAATTATCGGTAGTATTACTACACATGATAAAGAAATAAAAAAAATGCGAATTGTTATGAATCTGCTAAATAAAAGATTTCCAATTCTCTCTTCCTTAGTTGATTCTAACATAGTATCTATCTTCTCCTTTACCTGGGTCGGAAAGTTTTTTTCTGCCATCATAAAATTCAAATCCAGCTCAGGAAAACTAGAGATCAGCTCTTTTATTTGATTGTACCCCTTTTTAAACCTTTTTTTACTTGCTTTTATTCCTCTCCACAGATATACAATTTCTTCCTCATCATCTAACAATGCACATATATCTTGTGAAAACAGATGGTGATTTTCTTCTACCCAATGTAGTTTTGAATCGTCGAAAATAAATGTTCTAAGCATATAATTTCTAATTATCTTAACTAACTCTGATTTTTATTTTTTTCTATTAAATTATAACAAAAAGAATAAATATAAAAGAGGAGAATTAAGAATTATTGTGTTTCAAGTCTTTTTTTGATATCATCCCACATGGTTTCAATATATTTCTCATATACCTTTACTGTGGTTTCATCAATTGAACTGAACCGTTTTTGGGTTCTTAAATATTCTGTAATCGGCTTTCTTTTCGATGATTCTAAGTATCGTTTACTTGGATTCGATAAAATAAATGTACCATCAATAACCTCATAAAGTGGCCAAAATCCAGTTTCATTTGCAAGTCTACCAATTAACATTGTGTCTTTTGGGTCATAACCCCATCCAGGAGGACAGGGTGATAAAATGTGAAAATACTTTGGTCCCTTTATTTCTTTTGCGCGCTTGAATTTCTCATAGAGATCAAGTGGATAAGCAGCGTTAGCTGTAGCAACATAAGGAATTCCATGTGCTTCTAATATTTTAGGCATATTTTTCTTATGTACTAATTTTCCTCCTGGAGTTGTTGTAGTTTGGACACCTAATGGTGTTGAACCGCTCCGCTGAACTCCAGTATTCATATATGCTTCATTATCATAACACGCATAAATAAAATTAGTCCCTCTTTCCACAGCACCACTTAATGCTTGTACTCCTATATCTGTGGTACCTCCATCTCCTGCAAAGGCAAGAACATTAATTTCGTCAGCTAAACCTTTATCTTCTAAAGAGGCTAATATACCAGATGCTGATGCTCCTGTGGTTGCAAATGGAGTATGATAAACCGAGATCTTTGTTGTACAGAATCCCTGCATCCCATGTAAAACGGTTAAACAAGAAGCAGGTACCGTTATAATTGTTTTAGGACCTAGAGCCTTGAGTGCCATCCTATATATTAAAGCCATACCGCACCCCGCACAAGCACGAGTCCCAGGATAAATATATTCCTCTTCAGGTATATCCATTACGTTAACCATTATATTTTATCCTCCATCAAAGTAAGTTTCTTCATCATAATCTCCCAATTCATCCAATCTTAATCCTAAATATTCAGTTCTATTAGTGAAGATGCCCTCTTTAAACTCATCTAGAGCTTTATATACACCAGATATTATATGTTCTGTTTTAACATCTCTTCCTCCTAATCCAACGATAAAACCTTTTATATTTGGTTGGTTTTTTAATCCATAAAGAGCCGCTTTTAATTCATACGATAAGACTCCTTCATAACCATACCCGATATCTCTATCAAATACAATGATATTTTCCTTATCCCGAAAAAAATCTTGTAAATCTTGTACTGGAAAGGGACGGAATAATTTTAAACTTACTAATCCCACATTAAGTCCTTCATAGCGAAGTTTTTTAAGTGCGACTCTCGATTGTGATGCTACAGAGCCCATCCCAAAAATAATCGTATCGGCATCATCAGTCTGAATAGTTTTGAAAATACCATTACCGTAAGATCGTCCGAACTTTTGAGAAAATTCATTGTGAACCTCTTTAATAATATCTATTGAATTCTCAATCGCTCTTTGTAAGGCATATCTATATTCATAATATCCTGGAGCAATACCTTCTTCTCGCTTAACAATGTGAGGTGTTGTAACAGGATCAATCCCCTTAATTGTTGAAATGTCGGATAAATTAATATGGTGCTTAAGCGGAGGAATAAACTCATCGACATCTTCTTGCTCTTCTAATTTCACAGGCATAGCAGTATGGGAAAGAACATAACCATCATAGGCACATACTATAGGAAGAGAAACTCTTCGATCTTCCGCAATTTTAAAAGCTTGCAGGTTTGTATCATAAATTTCCTGATTATTTTCACAAAATAATTGAATCCATCCTACATCTCGAATCGTAACAAAATCTTGATGGTCGGTCCATACTGACCATGGTGCTCCTAAGCTTCTAGTTGCTAAATTAAGGACAATAGGCAATCGATTCCCTGAAGCCCATGGAAGCATTTCATACATTAATTCTAAGCCATGCGCTGATGTTGCTGTTCCTACTCTAGATCCTGTGGCTGAAGCAGCACATAAAACTGCCATTGCGCTATGTTCAGACTCAACTTTTACGAATCTTGCATTGAGTTTGCCTTCGGCTATAAATTCAGCAATTTTTTCCACAACAGGGCTTTGAGGTGTAATAGGATAAGCTGAAACAACACCTACTCTTGTCTGTCTAAATGCATGTGCTGCGGCATGATTACCAGTTAAGATCATAACGTTTTCATTGATAACTGATCCTTTGTTTTCAATGATAGTCATTCACTTTTCACCTCTTCCATTGATATTGCTTTCACAGGACATTCTTCCATGCAAATACCACAACCTTTACAATAATTGTAATCTATTTGTGGGGGAATAGTTCTAGTAACCACTGCTTCTGGACAGTATAGCCAACAATTAAAACAACTAGGTTTACCTGACTTAACAGGGATGCATTTTTCTAAATTAATTACTGGTTTTTTAGGGCTCCAAGTTCCCGTTTGCCCTGCTTCCCCAATAACCGGTTTTTGAACAGAACCTAAAATTTTATAATATTTTTTTTTTTTTGAGTTTGTCATCTATTCATCAAGCTTTAAAATAAAATCAGAATCTTGTATAAAATCAAATTATCCAAATTTTTAATTGTTATGATTTATAAAAATAACGATTGTATTATAAAACTGTTTAGATTATCGGAGAAATTGTACAAAATGGATAATACTTTCTTTTAAATTAAAAATAAATACTAAATATTTCATTAATCTAATAATTAAAATTTATAACCTCTCGCAAGATTGCATTTGTTTTTGAGGTATATGTTCCTTTTAAGGGTTATTCTGAAAAATTATTGAATTTAGCGATAAACATGATAATTTCCAATGAAATATTGTATTTGATGTCTAATGAGGTAAAAGATTTAATCTGTATTTTAAATAATAACCTCGAATTCGAATATATTAATGAAAAACCGTTTTTAGAAAATTTAAGTTATTCGAATGAAGATTTAATTAACAAAAAGTTCAATTTAATTATCTCTAATGGAGATAGTGAGGAGTTCCCAGAATTTATTTATAATCTAAATGATCAAGGTGAGAATTTTGCTGATATTCAACTTATTCATAAAGATGGCTGGAAAATATGGTTTGAAGTGAAGGTTAAATCTGTTGAAAATATAACAGGTGTAAAACAATTTCTCTTAATTGCAAGAAATATCTCAGAAAAGAAATTAAATGAACTATCATTAAAAGATTCAAAAGAGAAATATCAAAGCATAATAGAAAATATTAAAGAAGGCTATTATGAAGTCGATTTAAATGGTAATTACACATATGCTAATGAAGCATTATGTAAATTCCTAGGATATTCAAAAGATGAATTATTATCTAAGAATTATGCTATTACCACCGATAAGAAAACAAAGAACTTAGTTTATAAAACATATAATAAAGTTTTTCGAACAGAAGTTCGTCAAAATATATTTCAATTCCCAATAATAAGGAAAAATGGAGAGAAAGGATTTTTTGAAACTTCAGTATATCTGAAATATGATTCTGCAGGGAAAAAAGTAGGCTTCTATGGAATTGTGCGAGATATAACTGAAAGAAAGAAAGAAGAAGATTTAGAAGAGAAGTTTAAAATTGAACTGACACAAAAAGTTAGGTTAAGAACAAAAGAGTTAGAAGAATCTCAGGAAAAATATGGTATATTATTCCATCATTCTAATGACGGGATTTTTGTACATGATCTTGAAGGTAATATAATAGATGTGAATCAAAAAGTATTAGAGCAATTTGGGTATACACGACCGGAAATTATATCCATGAATATTAGCCAATTGCATCCTGCAAGTGAACTTGTGGAGTCTAAAAAAGCATTTGAACAGGTCGCTAAAAAAGGAGTTGTTAGATTTGAAATATATTTTAAAAAAAAAAATGGAAATATTTTTCCGGCAGAAGTTTCTTCTAGTCTTTTTACAATCGGTGATAATAAATTTATCCAAGGAGAAGTACGTGATATAACCATTCGTAAGGAAGCTGAATTAAAGCTAATAGAATCTGAAGAAAAATATCGAAATATGATTGATAATTTAGATTTGGGATTTTATCAAGTAGATTGGGAGGGTGATCTATTAAGCTATAATCCCGCATTTAAACGTATTTTAGGTTTTAAACCGAACGAAGATATCTCAACTGTAAATGTAAAACAATTTTGGCAAGAGCCTATTGAAAGAGATAAATATTTGACTGATTTAGAAAATTATGGTTTTGTGAAAAACTATATCGTCCACTCAAAAACAAAAAATGGGCAAAATATTGTATTACAACTAAATTCTCATCTTATCAAAGAATTCGAGAATGATCCGATTAAAATTCAAGGTTTAATATCAGATATTACCGAAAAATTTGAACTGGAGCAAAAACTAAAAGAATCTGAGCTAAGATATCGAAATTTGTTTGAATCTGTTCCATTTTCAATAACTCTTATTAATCCCCAAGGGAAATTAGTATACTGCAATCCTGCAGTCGAAAAGTTGTTGGGGTACAGTGTAGACGAATTAATTGGGATTGAATTTCGAAACCTTCAAGCCATTCATCCAAAATATATACCTTTGATGAATGAAAGATTTAAAAATCTATTTAAAGGAGTTAATTTACCCCCATTTGATGCTGAATTTTACAGAAAGAATGGAGAATTAGTTTGGATTAATTATCAAACCACTCTAGTGAATCTAGGGAATGAGATTTTAGTTCAAGCCATTCTTCATGATGTAACTGAACGAAAAAAGGCGGATCTATTAGTAGAACAAGAAATTCAAAAATTGAAGGAATTAGACCAAATAAGAAAAGACCTAATTTCAAGAGTATCACATGAATTAAAAACACCTCTTGTTTCTGTGTGTGGTGCATCTGAATTACTTTTGGAATTATTTCAAGATGACATAAAGGAAGAATATAAAGAATTAATTAGGATGATTGAAAAAGGAGGAACGAGATTAAAATATTTAGTAGACAACCTTTTAGATATTACGCGTATTGAATATAAGAAGTTTGAATTAGTAAAAAACCGTACTAATTTAGGTGATATAATAAAGGAATGCTCAAATGAACTTATGTATTTGATTAAACAACGAGAAATCGAGCTTGAGCTTAAAATTCCTGATGAATTAATAATAAATATTGATAAAATCAGAATAGAACATGTAATTTTAAATCTTTTATCAAACGCTATCAAAAATACTGCTCCAAATGGAAAAATAAAAATCAGTTTGAGTCGAAAGGAAGGTTGGGCGGAAATATCAGTTAGCGACACTGGTATAGGTTTAACACGAGAGGAAATGTCTAGAATATTTACCAGATTCGGAAAGATTGAAAGATATGGAGAGGGTTTAGAATTTATAGATATCCAGGGTTCAGGTCTTGGGTTGTTTATTTCAAAAGAAATTGTTAACCTACATAACGGTCAAATCTGGGCAGAATCGGAAGGGAGAGGAAAAGGAAGCATATTTACAATGAAATTACCAATTGATAATTAGGTCTAAATGTGAGAGTTATATGAAATATAACCGAGAGGAAATAAGAGAAAAATATAGAGACTTGTTTGAATTTTCTTTAGATCTAATTTATGTCCATGATACTAAAGGAAATTTTTTAGATGCCAATGAAATTGCATTGAAAACTCTAGGGTTTAGCAGAGTTGAAATCCCGAACATCTCTTTTATTGATTTGCTTGATGAAGAAAATTTAATGAAAGCTTTAAAAGTTACAAATGAAATAAGAAAAAATGGAAGACAAACAAAGCGTAGTGAGTATATGCTTAAAACAAAAAATGGGAGCTATATATACGTTGAAACCTATGGCATTCCCCTAAAAAGAAATGATAAAATTTATGCTATTTTAGGGATCGGAAATGACATCACTGAACAAAAATTAGCAGAGCAAAAACTAAAAGAATCTGAAGAAAAATATAGATATCTTTTTGAAGATTCTCCTTTTGCAATCATTTTACTCAATTCAGAAGGGAAAATTATTGATAGTAGTCCTGCTTCTGAAAATTTAGTGGGTTATAAAAAAGAAGAGTTACAGGATAAAAAGTTTAGAGATCTTACTTTAATCCATCCAGATTTTCTTCCGATTTTAATCAATTTATTTAGCAGGTTTATAAAAGGTGAAGTGCTACACCGAATAGATATCAAATTATATAAAAAAGATGGATCCTTAATTTGGGCAAATCTTCAGGCATCTTTGGTAAAGATTGGAAATCAAACAATGGTGCAAGTGATGCTTAACGATATCACAAAACGGAAGGAGGCAGATCTCTTGATAAAAGAAGAAATCAAAAAGCTAAAGGAACTAGACCAATTAAGAAAAGATTTGATTTCGAGGGTTTCTCATGAGTTGAAAACTCCACTCGTTTCTGTATTTGCAAGTTCAGAACTGCTTTTAAGTGTTTTTAAAGAAAAATTGAGTGATGATGTGTTAGAATTAATTCAAATGATTCAAAAAGGAGGAAAAAGACTAAACCATTTAGTAAATAATTTATTGGATATTACCCGAATAGAATATAATAAATTTAAACTAGAGAAAAGCCCAACAAATATCTCAGCTGTTATTAAGGACTGTTCAGAAGAAATGAAATTCTTATTAAAAGAAAGGGATCTAAATCTCATTCTCGAAGTTCCTCTTGATATATATATAAATATTGACAGACTCAGAATCGAGCAGGTCCTCACTAATTTATTACTAAACGCTATAAAAAATACACCACCTCAAGGAACAATCACTATAGTTTTAATAGAAAAGAAAGATTGGATTGAGATTGCTGTTATAGATACCGGAATTGGTTTAACTCAGGAAGAAATGGATATAATTTTTACCAGATTCGGAAAGATAGAGAGATATGGAGATGGTTTGGAATATGTTGATATTCAGGGTTCTGGTCTTGGTTTGTTCATATCAAAGGAAATTGTTATTATACATAATGGTACCATAAGAGCAGAATCAGAGGGTAGAGGTAAAGGATCTACCTTTATTGTTCAATTACCAATTAAATGAACTTAAGTGTTCTATTTACAGTATTTTAGCCAGATTATACCCTTCTTCTATTAATTCATAGTTTAGAGTTCCTATCTTTTGACCTAAACGTTTAAGAACTACTTTTTTTAAATTATTAAGATTTAAATCTGGAACAGCTTTTGAAAGCAAACCTAATATAGGGGTATTAATAACAGGATTTCCATCAATAGTAAGGTTTTTCTCTAAAGCTAATTTGCTAATGTCAGCAACAACAATTTTTAATTGGCTTTTTAATTTATATCTATCTACAAAATATTCAGGATCTTTTTCAGAATTAATAATAAAAATTCCCCCCTGTCTAAGCGATGAGGCGATTTCTTGATTTAGAACAGATTCATCAAATACAATTAACACATTTGGCTCTTCTATTTGCGCTCTATCCCAAATAATATCCGTTTTGGAAAGTTTCGCATACGCTTGAACTGGAGCACCTCGTCTTTCAGCCCCAAAGGATGGATACGCATGCACGTCAACAAAATTTCCGCTTAGATATGCTGCTTCAGCAATTATTTCACAAGCAGTAACAGCACCTTGACCTCCTCTTCCATGAATAATAATTTCTATATTTTCAGACTCATTCATATGAATTGCCATGGTAAATTACACAATTACTATTTATTATGAAGTTTATGGAAAAATATAAAATTTTTTTAAACTTCTTCTATGCATCTAACGAGAAAATGCAAAGAAATTGAAAAATCCGTCAAGAAAAATAATATTAAGCAGAAAAAGATATTAAAAACTATGAATTATGTGATGTAATCATGAGAAATGAAACTGGATTTTTTGAAGGGAGAGAATTAAAAAAATTGTTTTTTCAATCTTGGCTACCTGATTCTGGGGAGATTAAGGCTTATATTATAGCTCTTCACGGATGGGGGACTTCTTCTGATAGATTAAAAAACATTTCGGAATATTTAACAAGTAACGGTTATGCTATTTATGCTTTTGATTTAAGAGGGCACGGGAAAAATACAGGAAATATGCCTGGGCATATCGACAGTCTAGATCATATCCTAAAAGATACTCTTCTTTTTATGGATTTTATTAAAGAATTTGCCCAGGAGAAAAAGATTTTTATAATGGGTCATTCTTTTGGAGGTTTAATTAGTTTAATTTTTGCAATTAACCATCCAAATTTACCAGGAATACTGGTTTCATCGCCATTGTTAGGAATGTACTTGAAATTATCACTTGGTAAAAAAGTGATAAAATCTATATCTAAAACTATTACTAAATTATCCCCTAATAAGATGTTAGATTATATCATAGATCAAAATCAATTAACAAGTGATTTAAAAATATTAAGACAATATGTTGCTGACAAGAATAAAATTAATGTCATGTCTGTAAAATCTGCCACCGATATCGATCATTTTTCAAAATGGGCAATAGATAATGCATCAAATCTCCTCTGTCCAACATTGTTAATGCAAGCGGGTTCAGACAAAATAGCAGATGCTTCTAAAACAAAAGAATTCTTTAAAAAAGTGAGAAGTGAAGATAAAACATACAAAGATTACCCTGGTTTTCTACATGAATTATGGAATGAAAAGGGAAGAATCCAAGTATATCAAGATATGTATGTCTGGCTTGAAAAGCATTATCGCTAATTAAAAATTTACTTTAATTTCATGATATTTTAAGTGAGTCTTAAGAATAATAAAAAACCTTATTATCTTCTTTGTTAATGTTATTAAAATTTTAACAAATAGAGTTAATATAAAATTACGGTTATAATTGAATATGTGAAGGAATAATATCATCTAACTCTTAAATAAGCTAAAAATGAAGGAAGTAAATGAGAAAAAGCTAACGCCTATGTTACAACACTGGTACTCCATTCGTAAAAGGTATCCTTCAGATTATTTAATAGCTTATCGAATGGGTGATTTTTTTGAATTTTTCTTTGATGATGCTGAAAGAATTTCTAAGTTATTAGGAATTACACTAACAAAAAGAGGAGATGTTCCATTAGCAGGAATTCCACATCATTCAGGTCATAATTATTTTAATAATCTCATGAATCTAAATCAAACTGTTGTAATAGTAGATCAGTTAGAAGATCCTGCAACAGTAAAAGGACGAATAGTAAAACGAGGAGTCACTCGCATCTTGTCTCCCGGTACTGTTATTGAACCTAATATGTTAAGTGCAAGTAAGAATAATTATCTGGCATCAATGGTTAAGGAAAGAAAGGGATTTGGGATTGCTTTCGCAGATATTTCAACGGGAGAATTTGTAGCGGCTCAGTTTTCTTCTAAAGGTGAAAATCCTCAAGAGCAACTTCTAAGCACTCTTTCTCAGTTTGATCCTGCAGAAGTAATTATTCCCGAAGAACTCAAACGAGATGAAAGATTTTTTCTTATTTTAACCGATTTAACCGATGCAATAATAAAACCGTATGGAGAACATGTTTTTAATTATGAAGAAGCATATGATGTTTTAACACGTCATTTCAAGGTATCTAACTTAAATGGATTTGGATTAGAAGGACAAGAATTAGTAATTCAAGCAGCTGGAGGATTAATAGCCTTTCTTAAAGAAACTCAGCGAGATGTTGTTCCCAATATATTCAAAATTAATGTACTTCATGAGAAAAATATTTTACATTTGGATTATATAACTCAGAGAAATTTAGAATTAATTCATTCCCTATGGGAAAGAGGTAAGGATTTTACTTTGCTTACTGTGTTTAATCATACTCATACTCCCATGGGAGCTCGATTGTTGAGAAAATTTATTTTGCAGCCTTTAACTGATATTAACCTAATTAATGAAAGACTGTGTATCGTTCAGAAATTTAAAGATGATATCTTCTTAAGGTCTGATTTAAGAGAAGAGTTAAAAATTATTGGTGATCTTGAACGGTTCATTAATAAATTAAATTATACTGGGAGAGCAAATGCACGAGATTTAGTAAATGTGAAAAATTCATTGGAGAAAATCCCCAAGATTAAAGAAATTTTAATCAAAGCAGATATACCTGAAATTTCCCAATTTTTAGATCATATAAACTCTTTTAAGAAAATTAAAGTGTTGATTGATAATGCCATTAAAGAAAATCCTCCAACTTCAGTAAGGGAAGGAAATATTATCAAAGAAGGTTTTAATAACAACGTTGATGAACTAAGGGACATTTTAAATAATGGAAAGAAATTTATCTTGAAATATGAAGAGGAGCAGAGAAAAAGATGGAATCTTACTTCTGGATTAAAAGTTGGGTATAATAATATTCTTGGATATTATATTGAGACAACTTTAAGAACTCTAAAAATAATTTCTAAAGTTCCTGAGGATTATATTGAGAGAGCAACTCTAAAGAATGCAAAAAGATTTACCACAGAGAAATTAAAAGAATTGGAAGAAAAGATAGTAAATGCGGAAGAGCAGATTAATAACTTAGAATATGAAATCTTTAATGAAATACGTGATGAAGTGGAAAAGGAAACTGAAAATATTCTTGAAACAGCAAGGAACATAGCAGTAATCGACGTATTAGCTTGTTTTGCTGAAATTGCTGAAAAATATGATTATTGTAGACCTATTGTGAATGAAGACTCAAAAATAGTTATAAAGGATGGTAGACATCCCGTAGTGGAACAATTAAACATTGGTGAAAGATTCATTCCAAATGATTGTCTCTTAGATACGGAAGATAACCAATTGCTAATCATAACGGGCCCAAATATGGCAGGAAAGAGCACTTTTCTCAGACAGGTAGCATTAATCTGTCTAATTGCCCAAATGGGATGCTTTGTTCCCGCGAAATCTGCGATAATTGGAATAATCGACCAAATTTTTACCCGTATTGGTGCTTCTGATGATCTAGCTAGAAAATTGAGTACGTTTATGATTGAGATGACTGAAACTGCTAAAATTTTGAATTATGCTACCCCAAGAAGTCTTATAATAATTGATGAACTTGGGAGAGGTACGAGCACAAGTGATGGTCAAAGTATCGCAATGGCTACACTTGAAAAACTTCATCAGTTAAATGTTAAAACCCTATTTAGTACCCACTATCACCAATTAACAGAAATAAACTTACCAAGAGTGAAAAATTATCATCTAGATATAATTGAAAATGAGGATGGAAGTATTAATTTTGTAAGAAAATTAAAACCAGGAAGCACTGATAAATCATATGGTATCCATGTAGCTAAATTAGCAGGTATACCAGATGATGTGATAATAAGAGCATTTGAAATTCTGGAACAAATAGAAGAAAAAGATCCTTTTATCACAACTGTGAGAGAAAACGGTAATAGCAGTCCACCTGGAAAACATTATGATAAAATGATTAATGGAAAGAAATCTGAACTCGACAAACTAAACTCTGAATTAAAAACTTTTAGAGATTTACTTGGTAATCTGGATGAAGAACTCGCAATAAAAGAAAAAGAATTAGAAAAAGTAAAAAAAGAACTTAGTGAATCAAAATTAGAAATAAAGGCTAAAAAAGTAAAACCTATGCATACTAGTACTACAAAGAAATATGTTCAAACTAGTTTATTTGAACCATTAAGTAAAAAGGAAAAAGATGAGAAATATAAAGGTATAGTGAATGAATTAAATAAATTGGACATTAACAATCTCAGTCATATAGAAATAAAAGAAAGAATAGCCGATCTTTTAAACAAGATAGAAAATATGTTTAAGCCAAAACATTCGGAATAATAAAAACTATCGTCGTTAAATAGATATAATATACACTTATTACTGAAACGAGTATTACTCTATAGATATTCTTCCGTTCCTCAGTTTTAATGTTTTCTAAGAATATAATCAATAGTAATGCTATAAACATCAAATGAGATGGTTGTAAGGCTTTCCAAATAATCGAATCAATAACTAATAATCCTTTTATTTCCGCATCACTATAAGTCCAATTATGTACCATTTGAAAGAAATAATCTGGAAAGATGATGTATGGAATGCATATAATTAGTAAGGGGAATAAAAAATAGAGGAGATCCTTAAATTTAATTTTTCTTACGATTAATAACAAGGGGAGAAAAATGATTGCAGTTATTTTAAAGGTTGCAAGAGTAAATAAAATACCTGCAACCCATTTTTGATCTTTTTCTAAATAAACGAAGGAAAAAAATAGTAAGAAGACAATTAGAAAATTTACATTGTTATAATATGCATCAATACTATAGCCCACTAAGCCAAAAATGTAGAAAATCAGCAGATCTTTCTTATTTTTAAACACTTTTGGAGATTCTCTGATTACAATGATGGTAAGAAGTATTCTTAATACATCCCATACGTATACTCCTATTAATCCTTCGGTAGGAATGATATAAATATAGAAAAAGAGATAATACCAAAAATAAAGATAATACGGGGGCCAATCTGATATAGTTACAGGATCGTAAAAATGAAGCAATCCATTATCCATACCTTCCAATAAGATTTTGAAGTCAATATCTTTAGTCTCTTGTATCCAAGGAGATATTTCAAAGAAGTAGAGAAATATTCTTAAAATCATAAGCAGTATTGAGATTCCTACAAAAATATAGATGAAATACCTCTGAATTGGATATTCTTTTGTAATATTCATAGTAATAAATACTATTTCTGTTCTTGTTCCGAAATAAACTATTTTATTATATTAAGGGAAATTTAAAAGACTTACTTAAAGGACCTTTAAGTTCGATTTATTTAAACCTTAATAGGGTATTATTTTATATTTGATCGTAATGTGAAATATATTAAGTTTAAGGAAATATTAATTTCTTGGATAATTTTTACAAAACTTTTGAGGATAACTTGAAGATCGCTAAAATTAAAAGGATATTAGAAGCTGAAAAAATAGCTGCTGGGGAAGTAGTTGAAAGACCTGCCAATATTGTGAAAGAACTAGTTGAAAACAGTATAGATGCTGGTGCTAAGGGAATAAGAGTAATTATCAGAAAAGCAGGAAAGACTCTAATTCAAGTAATTGATGATGGTCAGGGAATTCCCCCTGAGGATATAGAATTTGCTTTTGAACGACACACAAGTAGTAAAATTAGGAGCATCGAAGATCTGGATACCCTTTCCACTTTAGGATTTCGAGGTGAAGCTCTTGCAAGTATTGCTGCTGTAAGTCACGTTGAAATAATTTCTCGAACAAATCAAAACGAGAGAGGTGTGCAACTCCATATAGAAGGAGGGAAAGTTCTGGATAAAAAAGAAGTTTCCAGTCAGGTGGGAACTAACATCAAGGTAAAAAATATATTTTATAATCTCCCCGCCCGACAGAAATTCTTAAAAAAAGATTCAGTTGAATTAAGTCATATTACTGATTTTATTCAGAGATACTCTTTAGCATTCCCAAAACTCCATTTCATATATGTTCACAATGATTTAGATATTTTAAATTGTCCTGCTGATAACGATTTAAAAACTACAGTATTTCATATCTATGGAAAGAAGATTGCTAAATTTGTGGAACCCATAGAATACAATGAAGAAATTCCTTTTATTAAAATCAAGGGATTATTAGGACATCCCCAAATTGCTAAAAAAAACAGAACTTATTCAAGTCTGTTCATAAATAACCGTTATATAATCAGTGATCTCTTATTTAGGGCTATAAAAGAAGCGTATGAGGGGACATTGATGGTCAATAAATATCCTTTTTTCGTTTTGTTTATAGAGCTTAATCCAACCGTAATTGATTTTAATGTCCACCCAAAGAAGCTTTATGTTCGATTTGAAGATGAAGAAGCGCTATATAATAAAATATATAATATACTAAGAGGATTCGTTGAAGAGTATTTCATAGAAAAAGAAGCTAAATATATATCTACTGAACTAGGCGACTTTACCCCTACAATTAAAAAAGAGATTGTGAGGAGTGAAGAACAACCACAAAATATACATATATTAGGAGAAGAAGAAAAGGATGTAATGGAGGATGGAGTTCAGCTCGATTTAATGGATCAGGTTGTTGAGAAAAAACTGGTAAGTAAGGTTACATCTGACTCTTTCATCAGAGGGAACTACATTATTTCAGAAAATTTCCCAAAGATCCGTTTAATATCTTATACAGGTCAATTGCAAAACAAAACATATGTTGTATTGGAAGGATTTAATGAAAACAATGAAGGAGGTATTTTTATATTAGATCAACATGCAGCTTCTGAGAGGGTGAAAAAGGAAATCCTTCTAAATAATTATGATAATACCAAGAGACATAAACAGAAGTTAATCCAACCATTAAAAATAGATGTTTCTCCAAGTGATAGAATCTTTTTAGAGGATAGTTTGCATGAAATAAAGAAGATTGGGTTTGATTTTGAATATTTTGGAGGGAATACCTTTATTTTGAGAGAGATTCCTACAATAATGGATAAGCTTCCTGATACTAATATCATTAAAGAAATTATCAGCGATCTGACAGATATCGGGAAAGATAGAACCTTTAATGAAGTTAAAGAAGAAATTATAAATTATCTAGCCTGTCATAAATCTATCCGGGGGGGTGATGACTTAACTTTAAAGGATATACGAAACCTGCTTCTAGATTTAGCTACATGTAAAGATTCTTATCATTGTGCTCATGGAAGACCTACTTTACGTTTTCTTTCGTATAATGAGCTTGATAAACTTTTTAAAAGAACAGGATAAAAAATACATACTTAAGCTTTCGAGAAGGCAATCCCTTCTATACCTTGAATCCCATCAACTTGACCAAACAATTCTTCAAGTCTGTCTGTACCACCCCAGTCCTCGGGATATCTCACTCGTACTCGAGTTTTCTTCAAACCAAATGCTACAGGCATGATTTCATATTTCTCAATAGTACAGGTATCAGGTAGTACAGATTTTAATTTTCCTACAAATTCTTCAAAATCAATATCGGTTTCTTCAGGTACAACATCTATTAATGCAATATATTCTCCCATAATAAATACATCTCTTATTCATTTCTCTATGGTCCTTCAAAATCACACTTTAGACATCGAAAAGAGTTTCCTGATTCTCTACAGCGTTCACATCTCCAAATAGTAACATCTCCACATTGAGGACATGGAAAGTGTACTGCTGATTCGTATGGAGTTATCGGGCGACCACACCCAAAACAAACATTCTTCCTATAAGAGCTCATGAATTAATCAATGATTTGATAAAATTTAGATTTGAAAATATGTAATAACTTTAATTCTTTTTGTTTTAATCGTTAGGTTATTTAAAAAAGCTTTATTTAGTTCGTAATTTATTTTGATTTAATTTTCTAAAACCAAAATATAAATCAAAATTTAAATTAATCAACACCCTAGTTTTAATATATTTATGATTTAAATTTCAAATTACCTTATAATATAATACAATGCCAGAAAATAAAGTAAGGAAATATTTTCAACTTATTGAAGCTTGGGCGTGGTGTGATATCTGTGAAGATATGATTTCATTGAATATAGACAAAAAAGAGATCATTAGTGGTCTTGAAATGGGCATTTATACAAAAGAGTACAAACATGCTAATCCTATTCCAGATCTGGAAGACCCTGATGATGTTTCTGGACAAGAACACACAATTTATGTATATATTAACGATAATTATGATATCACGGGCGTGAAGAGTTTCTTTGGTTCATCCCCAAGTACAGAGGAGATCGGTGCTGAAACTGTTGAAGCAGGTGGTGAGGTACGAATTCCAGTGGTTGTGAAAGAAATTTCCCCTATGGCGGTGCAATTAGGAATGCTCACGAAAGAGCAATTTAAAGTCTTGAAAATTTGTGATGGAATGAACACAATCGAACAGGTTGGTTCGATTGCCCAAAAAGATCTGAAAGAAATCGAAGATATGATGGAAGAGCTCCGCAAGAAAGGATTAATTAAAGTAATTAAAAGAACCTAAGATTAAATCTACAATAGAAAGACAATATATTTATTTATACAAGATTCAAGTAAAAGATGAAGAAGGGTAATTGTATATATAATGTCAATTTTAAAATATTTAAAATACTCATATCCAACACTAAATTTCTCCTTAAAATATTCCAATTCTGCCTATAATACGTACGATAGGAAAATAATCGATCTTATTCTGAGAAGAAAAGGCCATCAAATATTTTTTACTGATTAAACTTTAATTAGTTTCTGATTATTTGATTTTTAAAGTAGAAATATCATATAGTACAGAGTACTTTAGGACTCTAGCCACGATTTACCCTTACATACTTAAATATCTTTGCTCCTATTGAAATCATCTAATTCTCAGCTCCATTCTCAAAAAAGATATCTATATATAACATGTAAGAAATATATTTTCAACTGAAATCTATCACGATTATTTAAAAATTAATTAGGTGGTTATTATGGGAAAAGGTTCAGCTTTAGGTGTAATTGCATTATTAATTGGGATGGGAGGATTAGGTTTTGGGATATTTACATATTTCAAAATGAATCAAACTATACAAATTCTGCAATCAAATGTTCCTCGTACTTATTTTGAGAGTAGAACCGCTGTATATTCCCCTCCTCTAGCTAATGCTTGGTATGAAATCCCTGATTTAAACATTACATTTCAAGTACAAGCCGGAGAAAGTGTATATTTCTTATTTACATCTTGGGTTTATATTACTCCTCCAGGAACTGGAGTCTTATTAATGAGATTTCGACTAAATATTGATGGTACTTCAATTACAAACTCGCTTATTGCAGTAGGAACACCAAATAGCGATACGGAGAGTTTTTATTTTTCAGTTGCTCTTCTATATGAAGATAAATCACTATCAACTGGTACTCATGAAGTAGCTATTGAATCAATGAGAAGTGGTAACGTAAATATTTATAATAGTTATTTTTTGGTGCAAACATATATTCCATAATTTATTTATATATTTTTTTTTCTTTTTAGATTATGATTAACTATTTTATTTCATTCATGAATCTTCTTAGACAAAATTAAAAAATTAGAAGAGAACCTAACATTAGCGAGTTATTAATAGCTCCTCCATATGTTCTTTCATTCTTTTAATATTTTGATTTTCAAAATGGCTTCGGGCAGGTTGTAATATTTCGATTAATTTCTCGGATACTCTATTTTTTAAATCTAATGGGTGTATCTTTTTATTAAGATAATAATTTTCGAGATCTTGATACGAGTTTATTTCTAAATTCCCACCAAATTTTTCAGGTCTCTCGATTTTAAGACAAGAGTCTTTTTCTCTAAAAATAATCGATTTTGCCCAGTCGAGGATTGGGTTAAAAACGATATTTCCTTCTGGACAAAAAGCAGACTTTATTTTTTTTTTAATCTCACTAGAACTATCATGAATAAATACTGCTGAGTTAGGAATTGATTTACTCATTTTCATTTGAGACCATAAATCACGTAATTGATCATCATCCTTTATTGGCCAGATTGGTGGTTTTTGTAGTCCTAGTATCAAATGGTTGTGAACGCAAATGGGTTTAATCTTATCCATACATTAACATAACCACCCAATATTTAATTAATTTATCACAAGCTACTAAAAACGAAGAACATTTAGATGGCTAGTTTAAACTTAAAGATTTTATGATTTCCTTTCCCTTTTCAAACCCTAGATGTAATGCCTTAATATTGGAATCTGGGTCAGGTAACCATTCCTTAATTACTTCTTCATAATGTTCAATTTCGATGAATGGAATTCTACCCGTGGGAATTGCAAATCCAAGCATGATTATATTAACTAGCAAATTTTGATTAAAATTTTCTAATGCAACTTCTGTAGCGTTCATATAATATACTTTTTCGGTAAAAGTATTCAATATATCGACGATTTTCTCTAAAGGGGGATATTCTTCTAGATTTGCTGTAATCATTATTCCAGGAATAGTACGGCTGTTAAGAACAAATACAGTTTTTTGGGATGCATATATACCTTGACGAAGTGCTTCAACAGGTTCCATACAGATATACAAATCTGCATCTCCATAACAAATCAACGGTGATTGTAAATTATATCTTTCATTATCATTTATTTTTTTTTGATAACGTGTATGACTCATGATTGCTCCTTCTCGTTGTGCAAGTCCATGAGACTCACTTCCGAAGTTTCTTTCAACATTAGCCTTTTGTGCAGCAAATTCTATTAATCTTTTAAGTGTGATGACCCCCTGACCTGCAGTACCGGCAATAACTATGTTAATGATATCCGTTTCTTTAAACTTCACGAAAAAGCACCTCTTCACCAAATAGATTTATAATTGATTTTCTTATTGCACCATTTGGGCATATTTCATAACATACACCACATTTTATACAGCGATCCTGATCGATCTGCATTTCTTCAATTCCTTCAGTTTTAATCCTTCTAATCGCTGGACAACTTAAAATTCTAGCGCATTCATAGCATAATGAACAACCCCC
>JBHLLU010000145.1:0-4390 GCA_048938895.1 Promethearchaeota archaeon | reverse complement strand
ATATATATAGTAGGAATTTCCTCCCCTGGAATTTACCCCGATAGCAGAAATATGACGTTAGAAAAATATAATAGTACAGGAGTCAGAGAATGGTCAAGAATTTGGGATCTAGGTGGGTGGGAAGAAGGATTAGCTCTTACGTTAGACCTAAATAATGATATATATATTGCAGGACATACTGAATCTAATCCCTGTATCGCAAAATATAACCCTAATGGAGATCAAATTTGGAATCATACATGGTCTCAGTTTGGTGGTAAATTTTATGATATTACTGTAGATGCTAACAATGATATTTTTGCTTTAGGCAATGATGGAACAAATTCACATTTTGTGAAATTTAATTCTACTGGTCAGAGCATATTTAACCATACTATACCCCTGGCTAATTTATATGCTTTTAAACTCGCCTCAAATAATACCATATTTCTTGGAGGATATTTTGAACAATCAAGCGCTGAGGATTTTATAATTATGAAATTGAATGAGTTTCGTGAACAGGAATGGAACAGAACCCTTCATTTAAATCAATTCAATCGGGTACTTGATATCGCACTCAATTCTACAGATAGTCTTTATTTATATGGATACACTCAAACAAACTCTGATCCCCAAGATTCTCGAATGTGTATAATAAAATATAATTTGCTCGGAAATTTCCAATGGCACCATACTTGGGGGGAATCAATGTCTTTTGGTCTTTCTTTTGTTTTAGATAATAGCAACATTTATGTCACTGGAGGTATGAATGAAGATATTTATGTTGCAAAGATGAATGTTCTTCCTACTAGAAAGGGAGCATCCAAGGTATTTGGGTATAATTCAATTCTAATTATTGCTATAATATCTTTGATATCCGCAATAGTAATACAGAGAGAAAGAAAGAAATATAGCTAGATTTTCAAAAATGGAGTTAATTATTCTTATAAACGAAATTTAAAGTTTATCCTTTTTTCTTTAAATATCTTCTGTTTATATTAAAACGAATGTTTGTTAAGTCGCTCGAAGAAATAATTTTTTAGCTTTTTGTTTTATATTAAAAAGTGAATTTATAAGAATAAAAGGTAAAATATTCTCTATAATACAATAAAGTAAAAATCTTGCGGAGTTTCTTCTAGTACTTCTAAGAAATGTTTCCCATCTTTCACACCCTCAAGATTTTCCTCTCTTTTACCAGATTCTAATCCTCTTATGATACCCTCTTCATATCTATACTGGTGAAAAAATATTTGTATTAACCATCTGGTTTTAAGTATTATATTCAGCCATTTGAATTCTTCTTTTTTAATTGGAGACTCTTCCAGATAAGCGTGAACAAATCTTATGTATTCATTTTTCTTTTCAGGATAAAATAAATCGCAATACATCATCATTGGTGCTATGTCAAAGAGCAAATAGTCATATCCTGCAGCATTGAAATCGATTATGCCTGTAAAAACCCCTTCTTTGAAGAAAAAGTCCTTTGGGCCGATATCTCCATGAACAACAGCTTTGGTTAATAATTTAGTAGGTAGCTTTTCAATTTCTTTTTCCCATTCTTTGTACTGATTGTTAATATAGCCGTCCTTTACTGGGTAGCACTTTGCCATATTTCTAACGCTTGCAATATGGTCTTCCTCTCTTACGAAGATCTCTTTCCCGAGTTCCTGAACCATTTTTAGTGAGACAGTGTGAACCTTCCCTAATTCTCTCCCATAAAACTCGAGTAGCTTATTTATTTTCTTGGCTTCAAATTCATCAGTTCCTTCTATATAGGTTTGGATAACTATATATTGTCCTTTATATACCAAAATATGGCTATTATCCTGTGTACGCATAGGAGTTGCCGTTTTTATCCCCTTTCTCGCGAGATATTCATATACTTTCATGCAAAGGCTTATGTTTTTTTCAGTGTCAAAGATGATCCTTACAACAAATTCCCCTTGATCAGATTGAATATGATAATTTTCACTCTGAAATCCATCTTCTAATCGTCCTTTGAACTTTATAGTTGAACCAAGGTTATAATAACTTGTTATTTCTTTAATCTCGCGTTCTGAGAGGGACATATTACTATATTCTTATGGTAAAAGTAAATTAAAAGTTTTAGTTTCAAAGCACATTAAATTTTTATTAAATAGACTATTTTGACGTCTTGATAGGAAAGAAGTTATTAGATTCAAAGAGAGAAGGATTTGGTTAAGTTTGGAATACGAAGAAGCCATAAATATTCAATATGGTCAGAAAAATCTTGTTGATAAAATCCTGGATACCCTAAAGAGCGAAGGAATAAATACTGCTGAAATGGTTAGAAATTCTTTTGCACCTATAGAGGAACTTCATCTCCTTGGAAATATAGCAACTTTAGAGCTTGCCCAAGAAGTAGGTCTTAATGAAAAAATGAAAATTCTTGATGTAGGGTGTGGTATTGGAGGTCCAGCAAGAACTCTTGTCTCTAATTTTGGATGTCATGTTACAGGGTTGGATCTTTCTAAAGAATATTGTCAAGCAGCGAACCTGATTAATAAATACGTGGGATTAAGTGATATGATCAAAATTCAGCAAGGAAATGCTCTTGATATGCCATTTAGTGATGCAATCTTTGATGTAGTGTTTTTACAACATGTTTTAATGAACATTGCCGATAAAGAACGTTTGTTTTCTCAAATTAAGCGAGTTCTTCGCTCAAAAGGTCGATTAGCACTATATACCATCTGTGCCGGAGATATATCACCTATTAATTATCCTGTGATCTGGGCGAATAGTGCTGAGATCAACTTTCTCCTCCCTGCTATAAAACTTCGGAATTTTATTAACAATAATGGCTTTAAAGAAATATCCTGGAAAGACCATACAGAAGAAATAATTAAAACAATTGATTTTCAGAGAACAAAAGCGCGACCAAAGAAGAAACCTCCAATTAACCTGGGCCTTATAATTATGGAACCTTCACTAAAATGGAAGAATTTGGTTCTAAACCTTAAGGAAGGACGCATTGTGGTGATTCAAGGAATCTTTGAGAGAAATTAGTAGTTCTAGTATTAAAGTTTAGAAAGGCTTAAAAAAAAAGAAAAAGTCCCAAAACCTTCACATGGTTGTCATCATACGTCTCGTTTTTGTACGTATGATTCATTCTTAGCTGGGATTTATTAGATGACTGTCAATAATTGAAGTCATCATTTCAATGGGAGGTCTATCTGTTTTATCTTTACCGATATATTTCCAAATTATAATTCCATTTTTATTGATTAAGAATTTACTTGGTACTGCTTGTTTTACTTTGTAATCTTTTCCTCCTCCAGGAGCATACCAGTAAACACCATATTCTTTAGCTATTTTTGCTCCTCGATCAGAGATCATGTCTACTTCAAAATTATTATCTTCTTTGAACTTTTTCAAGAGTCTTGGACTATCACTTGCAATTGAGAGAAGTTTTATCTTACGTTTTGTAAATTCTGATAAATGCTCTGTTAATAATTTTAAATGCTTCTTACAATGACTTCACCAGTTTCCACGAAAAAAATCTATTAAAACACCATTATAATCCTTGAGAAGATCAGCTAAATTAATAGAGTTATCGTAAATATCTACAGTATCTATTTGAGGTGCTTTTAAGTTTATATCTATTCCTTCTGGTCTCGGCGGTTCTTCGTTGTTCATAATATACCAATTACTCTTATTTAATATAAATTATCTCATTATTATCTGTAATATACTCAAGATTTACAAGGAGTAAAATACCATCAATAAAATTAATAATCTTCAAAAAGGAATTCCGTTATTACATCAAAAGCCTTCTCGACATTTTCTCCTGTTTTTGAAGATAACTCAACAAATGATGCTAAATTATATTTTTTGGCAGCGAGTATTCCTTCTTCTCGAGGAACTGCCCGAAATTCATCTAGGTCTTTTTTTGAACCTACCAGCATAATAGGAATATCTCCCGCGTTCTCTCTGACAATTTGGGTCCAATCAGGTAAATGTTCTAGACTCATCGGATTTGTAATGTCATAGAGAAAAAATGCACCATTTGCTCCTTTACTGTATTGAGATAGTAGAAACCTAAACCGTTCTTCTCCCCCAAAGTCCCAAATTTGTAACTTGACTGTTTTACCGTTAAAAATTGTCGTTTTAGAATAAAAATCAACTCCTAGTGTTAGTTTAAGATCTTGCATGAAGTAACCGGAGATATATCGAAGGGTGAGGGATGTTTTACCGACTGAAGCATCACCCAACATCATTAATTTAAATGTATAATCGTATTCTGTCATTCTCCTCAACGATCACCGCACCTAAAGATTTTCTCTTAGCTTTTAGGAGTATTCTTATTTTAAAAGCTTAATCATAACTTTATGATATTAATAGACCTAATATTAATTAATTTTTGTTTAATTTAAACTTAATATTTCAA
>JBHLLU010000076.1:0-16105 GCA_048938895.1 Promethearchaeota archaeon | reverse complement strand
AGGAGTGTAAGGTGAAATCGCTAAAAACTCAGAAGGTATTCCAAAAACCATATGATGCATTGCAGTATTACCCACAATTGCAATATCTCTTATTTCTGAAATAGAAATGTTTGCTTTATAACAACAATCCTCCATTATTTGATTAATGGCTTTAATAATTAATTGTTTCGCCCTTTCAATTGCCTTATTTTTTACTATATAAGATATTCTTGAAATTACGTCTTCTCCTATCATGATTTGAGGATTGAGTAGTGCAGAAACGGCTCCAATTTCACCGGTTTTTATATAAATGAGGTAACCAACAATAGTAGTAGTACCAATATCCACAGCCATTCCAAATAATTTATCCGTCACATTTCCTGCCTCTATATCGTAAAGAACCCACGGTTCTTCTAACGATAATTTTCTGAAAAAAGTAGTTACTTTTCCATTTTGTTCTCTTATAATATTTGGAAGCTTTTTTATAACACCATAAAGAGCATTATCTAAATTGAAAGATGTGGGATTATTGAATATTCTAAATTCATCACTTTTTTCATTTATACTATCTTCTAAACGCGATAAATCATTCTTTGGGTTGGTTAAATCTGCATTTTTAACTTCAACTAATTGGGAGGCAATATTCGATTGTATATTAACGTTTTTATTGATTCCTAGAGTTTCTAAATCGGCATCAACTAAAATTCTAGGTCCTTTTGGAATCAATGTATCTGTAAGATATACTCTTAAATCCCCCAAAATTTTAGTTTGGCATGCTAGCCTATATCCCTCTGATAACTTGGCGTTACCTATAATTTTTTTCTCTTTCTCGGTTGGTTGTGAGATTTTAGGATTTGAATCTAAAATTTGAATAATACATTTTCCACAAGTTCCATCTCCTCCGCAAAAAGCTCCTAATGGAAAATCTAATGCTAAAATTGCTTCATAAATTAATTGACCCTTCTCTACACTTAAACGCTTGGAAGAAGGTTCTAAAATAAGACTTAATCTCTTTTTCTCTATATCATTATCCCTCTTAGTTTGGAATCAGGTGTGAATTCAAATAATCAAACAGTTTTTATCCAATTCTCAATTATGTCAACGCCTTGCAAAGCATCTATAGCATAAGCGTCTGCTCTAGTTTCTTCGGCGATCTCTTGTGATACTGCAGCCCCTCCTAAAATTACTTTTACTTTATTCTTTAATTCTTCAGTTTTTAATAACCTCATTACTTCTTTAATTTTGGGTTCCGCAGCAGAAAGAAGGAAAGAGATACCGATAACCTTAACCTCTGGTAAAAAGGCAAATTCTTCAAATTTTTTTGGTTCTACATCAACACCAAGATCAATAACATCTATACCGTATGATCTCATTATAATTCCTAGTATATTTTTACCCAAACTGTGAATATCTCCTTTAATTGTCCCAATAACAACCTTTCCAGAGTAATATTGAGATTTAGCTAATCTTTTTTGTTCTTCCTGATCGATAGATATGATTTCGTCATCAAGGGCTTCTGCTGCCAAAATGAGTCCCATTTCTCCCGATTCTTCTAATCCTACTAACACTCCTTTTTTAATTATATCTACCATTGGGATCCTCATATTAACGGCTTCCCTAATTGCTATCTTCATTGAATAAAAATCAAGTATGTTCACAGCTTCTATGATTTCGTTAATATAATACTCATCACTTCTATTTTCGTCCTCATATTCTATACTTATGTTTTTCATAGTTTGGATTTACCTAATGAATTTTTCTGTAATATATAATGCTAAACTATCAAGACAATACCATGCCAAACAACAAAAGGTATGGATTCTTCTGGATGTTCTGGGTTAATTACGAAGGGAGCCTTTTCACCACATTTTACCGCTGTTGCAAAACTATCTACACCACATGCCTCCAATGCGGGGCGTGCTCTTAGATATTGTCGACACATTTGATTATCAAGCACAGGACAAGGGGGGATTTTTTTTTGCTGCATTAAATCTTTAAAGTATTCAGGAGAAAAAAACCCACAGCCAACACAAGGCCCCCCCTTGAATCCCATAGCAAGATAATATCCCATGTATGTCGCTTCTCCTTCGATCATTCCGACCATCTGGTTTAATAGATTTACATCCCCTTGAACACCCAGAAGAATACTGGGAAAAACGTGATTTTTTATAGGTGGGTAAAATGAAATTAATATTGCATATTTATAGCTGTTCACAATTTCTCTCATCTGTTCGGTAGTAGGAGAATGCGGAGGACAATTTAAACTTGTACCAAAGCCAAAACAGACCGGAATTTGACATTTCCACCGCACACGTGGATCTATTACAATTTTATCTGTTGTTATTAATTTCGCATGCCCACTAGCTTTAATCTTAGCCTTTGTTATAAGTTCAGTTATGATTTGATTAGACTTTTCAATAAGTTCATTAAAAGTCTTTTCATCAGGTTCAAATTTAATTGGAGATGGTGGTCTATCTTTTTTTTTTGGTAATAGTCTTCGCCACTTATAAGATATTTTCGACCATTCTCTCTCAATTTCAGGAATCACTTTCTGCGCCATAAGATTTCAACTTATACTGAATTTTCTATTTATTTAAATAATTATTTATTCATTAAAAAATAATGAATTTTTACATACGTAAAACTACTTCTTGGGTAGTAAAAACCTAATTAAGTTAATATTAGATTTTGATTATATATAAATGTAGTGAATTTCTCAAGAATTTGAAATCAATTTTAAGACTTGAAAAGGATTTAGTTATCTAATATTTTGAAAATATTAAATGAAAATAAGAAAAAAATAAGATAAAAATCTAGAATGGAATAGTTATTTTAATTCATTTCTACTAATTTGTTTAAAACTAGAATGGAAAATTAATTCCATTCTAGCTGATAAATGCCGAATAATTGGTATAGATTTTTATAGATTAATTTTGAAGGATTGTATATTTATTTTATAATTTTAAAAAATAAAAGTTGATTTAGATTTTACTTTCTTACACGTTTTTTTTTAATTGTCGGTACTTTCATTTTTTTTGACTTTTTTTCTACTGTAACTATAGTGTCACTTTGGGTTAAATTGTTCTTTAAATCTTCAGCTAGTGTTCCTAACTTATTAGCTGTAGCTGAAATTTCTTCCATTGATGAGGTCTGTTCTTCGACAGATGCACTAATTCCTTCTATGGCCCCGGTTGTCGATTCAATTCCTTTAAGAATGTCGTTAATCTTGAAATTTGTAGTACCAACAGAATTTTTAGATTCTTCAGCAAGTTTTCTCACTTCATCTGCAACAACAGCAAACCCTCGACCATGTTCTCCGGCACGACCCGCTTCTATGCTTGCATTCAATGCTAGTAAATTTGTTTGTTCAGAAATGCTTACTATTATATCCATGACCCTCTTAATTTCCGTTGAAGAAAGCATCATTTCTTGACTACCATTTGCGACATCTTGAGTAGTAGATGCAATTTCCTCAGATGCAGCATTAACTTCACTCGCACTTGCTGCTAACTCAGTAGCCATATTTGCAACATTAACACTTGCTTCAGAACCTATTTTTAGGACTTTTTCCATATTTGATGTTACCCTTACTATAGCTCGTACAGTGGGGATTGCAATTACGATTCCAAGTATCACACATGCCCCAAATGCGATTATTGTTATAGTGTAAGAAATCAGAACTCCTAGTTGAGCACTATTTATTGCATGGGATATTTCAACACTTGTTTCATGATGGATATCATCTAAATCTGATGATAGATCTTCGTAATCTAATTCGACGTCTTCTAAAATTGTGCTCACATGATCTTTCATGTCAAAGATTCCTTCCGCTCCTATTACCAATTCTGTAAAATCATGATGAGCAACTTCAATTTCATTAAGCTTAGGAATAATTGTTGGATCTCCTGTATAAAAAGCATCAATAATTCCTACTATATTATCAAAAGCAGTCACAGAATTATTAAATTCTAAACCTGTTTCCACGCATATCCCCTCCAAATACTCAAATACTAAATAAATCTGTTCGTTAAGATGACTTTTCAACAGAGTTGCATTCAATTTCATCTGAGGATCTCCAGTTAAATTGATTAATTCATCAATTAAACCATCTGCCTGCTCTTGAAGTTCAATTGTTGTATTTAATGACTCAGTTATTTCTTCAGCATGAATAATGATTCCATGTTCAGTACTCGTTATATCATTAACTATACAGCTAAAATCTTCGCCAATACAGTTAATTTCCTCTGTATGCTCTGGATGCAATCTCGCAACCACATCTAAAGAGGAATTAAAGATTTCGGCGTGGTCAAGAATGTGATCTATAGTAGTTTCATTTCCAATGTGATGCCCTACTCCACCATTATAGAGTGTTTCAAAAGTTTCTCTAATGATCAATTCTGATTCATAAAGCATGATATCTACATTCTCTAGGATCACCATTTCTTTTTGAGTAATAATTTTTATGTGACCATCCAGCGTATTTATTTGAGTCATACCTATGATACCAATTCCAAAAGAAAATGCAATAAGAATCGCAAATCCAACCGTCATTCTCTTTTTAATATTCATTTATTTAAGCTCCTTTCCTTTAATTTCTAAGTAAATTTTTAATCATTAATATTGATTTTTTTGATATTCTAAAAATAGATATTAATCTTTTATTGACTTAAAAAAAGAATTGTATATAAACCTTTGTCAAAACATAAATAATGCACATTTCCTGTAATACATCAACCTCTCCATGTACATAAAACAATTAGAAAAAAATTATATCAACATTATTTTAAAAAAATTTAAAATAGATTATATTGCAATTTAACAATAAAATATATTAGTTTCTTTAAATTTTTGTATCAAGTATTTCTGAGTACTTGATACATAAAGTTAAGTATGAATTATGTTATTAATATAGATAACACCGATGAATAAGAGAAGAAAGCTGAAAAAACCCTTTTTGTATGGAAGGATAATTTAAGGTTTTATAAAATGGGAAAAAAGGACAAAGAAAATAAAAGTGAGAAAGAAAGGCTTTCAATGTTAATATCAAATAAACTTAAATCAGAATGGCTTGATTTTAATGAAAAGAACAAAATACCGACAATCTCGAAGCTAGTGAGAACTAGTGTAGGATTTTATATTAATAATTACTCAAAATTAAAATCTATAGAAGATATACCTGAAATAACCCATGGTTTAAAAGAACCATTAACTTCTATAAAGGGTTTTTCAGAAATCCTAATGAATGATAAAAAGGATGAATTATCTCTCAACACTTTATTGACTATAAAAGAAATATATGATCAAAGTCTTATCCTTGAAGAAAAAATAGAGCAATTACAATCATATTATCAAGATGTTGAGAATCAGTATGATTTACTTATTGTGGATGATGATAATGTGGCAATAAAATTGTTAACACAATATTTCGAAACTAGGGGTTATAAGTGTTCCTCAACAACAAGAGGACTTGAGACGATAAGTTATTTAAAAAGATATCAACCGAAAGTCATATTACTAGATATAATTCTACCAGATATTAGTGGCTATGATATCTGTCAAATGATAAAATCGGATTCTGAGTTAAAAGATGTACCGATTTATTATATCTCGGCTGCAATTCCTTTAGAAATTGAAAAAAAAGCAATTGAAACTCGAGCAGATGGATTCTTTCTTAAACCCTTTGAATTTAATCAGTTTTCCATTATCCTTGATTTGTTAGAAGGTAAATAAGATTCGTCTTATCGAGGAAGTGAAAAGTAGAAAGTAGAACCTTTATTTCTGCCCTCAGATTCAAGCCAAATTTTTCCACCATGTAATTCAATAATCCTTCTTGCGATATATAAACCTAAACCAGACCCCTCAGTAATAATATCATATCCTTGTCCATATCGTTCAATTTTTCCAAATTGAGAAAATATCTTTCTTTTTTCTTTTTCCGTAAACCCAATACCATTATCAAATACCGCAATTGTTATAAAATCATCTTCTATTATAGATCTGATTCCTATTAATCCATTTAGAGGAGTATACTTAATCGCATTCGTTATTAGATTATTGATTACATGGCGTATTTGTGTTTTATCAAATTCTAATAATAGACTATCAACTATGTCTAATTTAATCGAATGCCCTCTTATCATGGCAAAACTCCTCAATTCATTTGTACTTAATTTAATTAAGGAAGATAGATCATTTATTTCGATTTTTAAATCAGTGGTATCAGTATCTAATTCAGCTTTATGTAATATGTCATATATGAGAGTTTCCAGACGTAGAACACCTTTCTTTATATGAGAGATTATTTGGAGTTCATCAATACCAAAGTTATTTTTGTATTTCACTAGTAATAAGTCAGCATATCCTTTAATGTGCAGCACAGGTGTTTTTAGCTCATGAGAAGTTCTTGTGAGGAGTTCAGATTTTAATTTACTTAATTTTTTTAATTCTTTTTCTGCCTTTCTACGTTCTGTGATATCCTCTCCTGAACTTAGAGTTCCTTCCGCATTACCATCCTTATCATATAATATAATATTGTGCCAGACAATTATCTTTTCGCTTCCATTTTTAGTAATTACTGGATTTTCGAAGAACTCTACTGGCTCAATCTCACCCTTCATTAATTGTTTGAAAACATTAAAAACTTCCTCTTTATAACGAGATGGTACACATTTTTCAAACCAACTATACCCATCTAACTCACCCTCTTCATATTCTAGTATTTCATAACCTTTTTTATTCATCAATGTTATATTTCCATCCCGGTTTAAAGCAACAAGAATAACTCCTGCTAAATTTAAATACATATCTGCTCGCTCACGGGCTCTTTTAATTTTATCTTCCGCCTTCTTTCTTTCTGTAATATCAATACTAATATTCATCACAGCTGGTTTTTCATTAAAAATAATTGACCGTAAGTAAACCTCAGTCCACTGTATTTCACCATTTTTTTTTACAGTTTTAATTTCTACATGTGAAGGCCCTTCCACATTTTCTGATTGATATTTTCTGGTAATTTCCAAAATCATTTCCCTAAAATCTGGGTGAATTATATTAATGAAGTGTTCTGGGGGCCAGCTTTCAACCTCTTCTTTAGTATATCCATGGTAATTAAGTAATCGCTGATTTACATATTTAATTTCGTTATCTTGAATTATAATTATTCCTACTACCGCTTGTTCAGCTATTGTTCTAAATTTATCTTCAGATTCTATCAATTTTTGTTCTGCTTTTTTACGATCTGTTATATCATGAAAGATTACTAACTTAGAAGTTGTCCCATCTGCTCCTTTTATTGGTGTGGCTATTATCTCATAGAACTTATCAGTCACAGGACTGTCCCATTCCCATCTAATAGAGCCTTGTGTAATTTTCTCTTGAGTTTTACACCATTGACATGGTTCTGATAAATTTTGGAAGTACTCATAACATTTTTTATATCCAACAGGACCAAATTCATTTTTAAGAGAAGGATTCACAAATTCAATATCATAATGCTCATTTACGATATAGACACCATCTTCCATTGAATTTAACATATTGATGAGATTATCTCTTTCGTCTTTTAGTTTTTCTTCAGATTTTTTTAATTTCAGTTCAGCTTGTTTAGATTCAGTGATATCTATTTGGGTCACTAAATTTGCTGATCTACCTTCATATATTATAGTTTTTGAAATATTATCAACCCAGCAGAAATCACCATTTTTCTTTCTTATCTGAATCGGATAATGAATAATAACATCAGAATCACCGATCTGTTTTTTTCTTAGTTGTTCTTTAACAGTTTCCAATGATTCAGGTCCGACTACTTTTAATAATTCACCTGGTTCCCAATTATACATCTCTTCCACAGTATAACCGTATAATGTTGCCATCTGTTGATTTACATATTTAATAATATTATCCTGAATAATACATATTGCTAGATGAGATTCCTCCGTAATGTTCCGAAACTTTTCCTCAGATTCTATTAATTTTTGTTCTGCTTGTTTAGATTCAGTGATATCTTGCGCAATTGCTTGAATCAACATCCGGTCTTTTAAATGTACTGTAGAACTCTGCCAATTGAGCCATCGTTTTTCCCCATCGGGTCTTATTATTTCTATTTCCACTGGTTTGAGTTCTTTTCCTTGTTTTCGATCTTCTGCTCTTTTTTTGAATATTTGTAGAAGTTCTTTTGAATTCTTGAATAAACTAATTATTTCTATAAAGTTTTTACCATAACTAAAACTCGAAGGAACTCCAGAAAATGAATTAGAACCCGATGTATTCCCCTCAAGTAAATTTCCATTCTCATCAAATAAGAAAATACCGAGAGGAGAGTTGTTAAATAAATTCCTATATTTTTCTTCAGAATCTTTTAATTTTTGTTCTACATTTTTCCGTTCTGTGATATCTCTGCCAATTGAAACTATATATTTTAAATTCCCCTCCTCATCATTAATACTGGTGCCTAAATATTCAAAAGGAATTGATTTTTCAGCCTTTGTAATGAGATCCATTTCCACCAATGTCGTTCCTTCATTATTCACTTCTCTTATGGCTCTTGTTGCCTTTTCCAAGTCAGTTTTACTATAATAAGAATTTGGAGCCCTCATATTGGTGATTTCTTTATTACTATAACCACTTATCTCGGAAAAAGCTTCATTCCATCTTATAGCTTTACCTGTGGATGGTTCAAATACGAATAAAGTATCTCTCTGAGCGTTAATTATTGTTTCGGTAAATTTCTTTTCATCGAGTAGTTCTTGTTCCAACTTTTTGCGTTTTGTAATATCTCGTACAAAAATAGCAACACGATTTTCTGAAAAGTATAGATTCCTAGCCTCATAGTAATGTATAAAGTCATTTATTGGAAGCGAATATTCAACCAAAGTTGGTGCTTTCGTTTCTAAAGTGTTTTTAATGGCTTTAGAAAATATTTTAGAGACATCTTCGGGTAAAGTTTGCTCAATAGTTTTTCCTAAAAACATATCTGGTGCCAAATAAAGAAGCTTCTCATTACCTTTAAAATCCAAGTGTTTCCCAGTCTCATCTACGAGAAAGTACAAATCCGGTATTGCTTCAAAAATTTTTTGATATTTATCAACAGATTCTTTTGAAATTATAAACCCCTCAAATCATCTATTAATCTATTTAACATCGAATAATTAAGTATAAATATTAGCATATTTTGAGAATTTTTATTTATTCCTTTTTACAAAAAAATATAAATAAATTTTATTGGGCATAAAACCCCAAAATCTTAATGTAGAGAATTTAGAATGACAATATATAGATTCAATTCATAGTGCTTGATCAAATCAATTGCATTGTCAGATATACTGAGTATAAGATTGTTGGATTTTGGTAATTATACGGATATTTTATCCATTCTTCTCCAAGAAATATCCTTACTGGCTTTGGACTGCTCAATTTCTGACGTAAAATTACTTCTAGTGTAGTAAAAATACTTAATTAAATAGATATTAAATTTTGCTAGTTAATTTTTTCGGAAATGTAAATTAAAAATCAAGTATAAAAAATTAAGAAGCTGAGAGTTAGCTTTAATATAGCACTAAATTAATAACTTAGGGAACTTATTTTGTTTATCTAATTCTTTTTGAATTATATCATCTAATAGTTCTTCCCGTTCTTTTCCTGAAAGTACTTCTAATTTCCTAATATTCAATGGATCTACTTTTTCCCTCAATAATTTTATTTGTCTTAATGTTGGTGGAATAGTTTCTTTCAATTCATCTGGTATAATTAACTCAAATTCAGTTGAATTTTTAACAGTTTCAAGTTCAACGCCTGGATGAATTGTTCCTAATTTCATCCATTTAGAGTTATTAACGAAATCTAAATACGCAAGATTAGTTATAACACACTGTGGCCCAGATCCACCACATATAGATGGTTTTCCATCTGGAAATCCTACACCAGATATGAAGTCAAGTTTTTCAGTAGGAACAAAAGTTCTTGTGTCATGTCTTGGTGTATAAAGGAAAGACCCACGTGCATAAAACATGCTAAAATCAAGTATCCCAGCAGCACCTGGAAGCCTTATTATTGGTTTATTCCAACTCCCTATACATATATTATTCGTGTTCCCATATTGGTCAATTTGCGCGGGTCTAAAGAATTCAATAGTAGTTAATTTATCAGAAGGAAGAGATTCTAATGTGCATTCCACACTGTCTTGAAATCGATAGGCTCTAGCCGTGTTTAATTCAAGGTAAAGTAGACTAACTTGACGAGGTTCTGTTACAAATGTATTTCCCATAATATAATGATAGATCGCATCTGGGGCATGAGTTACCTTTGCTAAGGTAAATGCAGCCCATACCATTGGAGTAGCAACGCCAACGATCATAACATCATCATTTCTGACTTCTCTTGACATCAAAACTGTCATCATTTCATCTATAGTATAATCTTTTGAATATTCACTCATACTTTTCTCCTTTTAAGTTAATTTTATTTTATATTACTCTCTAACAACCACTCTCTTAATGCACCTTTAACTGATCTTCTCATTTCTTTCGAAAAATCAGCTCCTGTTTTACAAAGATAAAAATCCTGACCCAAATTCTGAGCCTTTTGCTCAGTTATTTTTCTATCTGTATTTTGAAACATTTCAGTTAGTTCTTCTTTATTTAACCTTTTATATCTATTTTCAAAATGGATGAATTTCTGAGGAAAGCGTGAAGTTAAAGGAATTTTTTCTTTATCTCCCTTAGGGTATCCAAAACAAACCATTGCAATGGGAAATGTCCAGTTCGGAAGATTAAACATTTTTCGATGGATTTCATAATTTTCCATTATATCACCAATATAACAAGAACCTATTCCTAAAGATTCAGCAGTAATGACAGCATTTTGAGCAGCTATTAAAGCATCACAAGAAGCAAGCAATAAATCAGATTCTTGAGGTGTCTGAAACTCTTCACCCATTTCCTGACATAGTTCAGGGACCTTACAAATTGAGAAATAATCCCACCAACGTTGCATATCTGCTAAAAATATTAGAACTAGTGGAGCTTTAGCGATGTGTGGCTGATTGTCACAGGTTTTAACTAGTCTATCTTTCATGTCTTGATCTGTTATCTGAAGAATTGAATACATCATCATGTTTCCTGCTGTAGGAGCTCTCATAGCTCCATGAATGATTGTATCAATTTCTGCTTGAGATAATTCTGTTTTTCTATAAGCTCGAATGGTTCTTCGATTTTTAATCAATTCTAAAGTATTGTTTAATTCTGTCAAAATTTTCTCCTTTATTTATGGATTTTATGAAATTATCTATAATAATATGTTCAATATTGATTTAGCTCCTCCCACATTTTCTAAGTACTCTGAATGAGATTTAATTTCAATAAATTTTCTCTGATAATCATTGAAATCAGTTTTGAGATAAGTCTGGATGTGATATGGATCAAAAGTATAGATGGGATAACAACTTGTAGGATGAGCACCAAAAGGCATTTTCACAACAGCAGTGGTAGTTTGCATTGGTAGTTGTGCTTTTCCAGGTAAATGTCTGATATCCTCCATTTCAACTATTTTTTCACAAATTATAATTGTCTTTTTTGCTGTTTTTCCCATATCAGCATCCATCCAAACCGCTCCTGAAATATTACCGTTACCATACTCATCTGCATATGGAACATGTAAAATTGCAACATCAAGATCGATTTTAGGAAGAGCCATCACTTTTATTCCAGATCCTAGCGGATCTTCAATCTCCTTTATATCCTCTCTCACTTTTGAAAGATCTGTACCAATAATTCCTTTTAAAGGCATGAATGGAACTTTTAAGTAAGATGCTCTCAAACCAAGTGCAATTGAAGCTTCACTCTCTTCAGATATCTTCACAGAACCGGATTCTACAGCTTTTCTATAGTGAGGTGCCATACCAAATATTTCCATCCCCACAAAACAACTTCTCACTTCTGAAACACATCCAGCGGCTATGAGCATATCTACTTCTAAACCACCGACAAATGTACAAATAGAGAGATCTTTTTTATTCTGTCTAATTATCTCTCGACATCCACTTGCTGCTTTACGCCAAAATGAAAGGCCACCAAATCCAACTAAATCTCCATCTTGAACCAAAGTAGATATTGCATCTTCTAAAGACATCAACTTACTCTTCCTCATATTATAACGCCCGATTAGGTTTATATTGATTAAATGTTAATCCTACAAAATTATAATGGTGTATCAAATTAAAGAATTGAGAATGTATTCACTTGTTTAAAGTATTTAAATGATATCGATTTACGTAAAATTAATGATGAATTTATGATCGAAATCTAAAATTCTGAATTATAAATAATAAAATTCTGAATAAAAAATTATAATTTGGTGATTAAATATGGCAACTAAAACATATCCAGAATATAGCTCTCATTATCCGCTCCTCCTTACGACTTTTATGAAAAGGCCAGTGAGGGTTTATCCAAGTGAGATTGGTGTTGTTTACAGAAACCATGTTACTGGGCAATATTTTAGGTTTACTTGGATAGAATGGTACAAACGTACATGTCGTTTAGCAAATGCCTTAAAAACGCTAAAAATTAATCCTGGTGAACCTGGAAAACCTGGAGATAGAGTTGCAACTATGGCACTCAACAACCATAGACATTTGGAGATTTATTATGCGGCACCTTGTAGTGGGGCTATGTTGCATCCAATTAATGTGAGGCTCTCACCAGAGCATATAATTTTTACAATAAATCACGCAGAGGATAAAGTAATCTTTTTTGATGATTTACTTCTTCCTCTCGTTGAAGGCATCTACGATAAGATAAAAAACACTGTAAAAATGTTTGTTTATATGTCTGATAAACCTGGATTACCTGACACTAAGATAGAAAATCTCTATGAGTATGAAGAATTGCTTAAAGCTGAATCTGATGAATATGAATGGCCTCATTTGAGCGAGGATAACTATGCAACTTTATGTTATACAACAGGCACTACAGGTCTCCCAAAAGGGGCTATGTTCACTCATAGGGCTCTTTATGTATATATCATACACGGCCTTGCTTACAGTGTTTTCAGCAACGATCCTTCACGGGTCTATTTAGGAGAGAATGGAATTCCTATGATAATTACACCTCTATTTCATATTCATGGGTGGGGCGCCCCTTTCTACCATGTTTTTATGGCACTACGCATTATATTACCTGGAACGTTTACAGTTGAAGGATTCTGTGAACTTGTTCAAACAGAGAAGGTAACATCAGTAGCTGTGGTTCCAACTATATTAGCTTTACTGCTTGAGTATAAAGATCTCGACAAATATGATTTAAGTAGTCTTGTTAGGATAGGTGTAGGTGGCGGAGCTTTACCATTAGGATTAAAAAATAAGATCGAGAAAAAAATACCACAAATTTCAGCTTCCTCCGGCTATGGAATGACCGAGACTGCTCCTGGGACAATTGGAGCATTCGTAAAAAAATATATGCGTGACTGGCCAAAAGAAAAATTAGATGAAGTAAGAGTAAAAACAGGATTAGCTGTACCTGGACTTGAAGTTGAGGTTGTAGACGGAAATGGAACACCAATTCCTCATGATAATAATACTATTGGAGAGATTGTCATTCGTGGTCCCTGGGTAATGGAAAAATACTATAAAAATCCTGAAAAGACCGCTGAGGTATGGTATGATGGATGGTTTCATACCGGGGATATGGCTAAAATTGACGAGGAAGATTTTATAATCATTGCCGATAGGATGTCGGATATCATAAGGAGCGGAGCAGAAATGGTCCCTACGGTGCTCCTTGAAAATTTAGCTGCTATGGCAGATTTCGTACTTGAAGCAACAGTAGTAGGTGTTCCAGATGAAGTATGGGGGGAAAAAGCAATGGCTATAGTAAAACTTGTTCCTGGTGCCGATAAGAATGAACAGGATCTAATAGATTTTCTTACAGTTGAAGGTGTAGATAAAGGAAAAATAACTAAATGGATGCTTCCAAAACTGATAGCTATTGTCGATGAAATACCCAGAACAAGTGTAGGGAAATTTAATAAAATTGAAATTAGAAAAAATTTGGATAAGTTTCTTGCAATAGCTAAGGATATGAGAAGTGATAAATACATTTCTCAAGTTCAGCAATAGTTTAGGAATTTTCCAGATTCCATTATTTATTATTGTTTAAATTATGATTTTTTTTAAAAATATTAAAATTGAGATTGTATTCACTTTTTTAAAGTATATAAATGATAACGATTAAAATAAAAATAATACTGATTTTATGATCTAAATCATAAATCTTGAAATTATAAATAATATCATAAGTGAAAAAAAATTAAATTGGTGATGAGTTACGGCAAACAGAACTTATCCTGAATATAGTTCTCATTACCCTCTCCTCCTTACGACTTTTATGAAAAGGCCAGTGAGGGTTTATCCAAATGAGATCGGAGTAGTTTATAGAAACCATGTTACTGGGCAATATTTTAGGTTTACTTGGATAGAATGGTACAAACGTACATGCCGTTTGGCAAATGCTTTGAAAACTCTTGGGATTAATCCCGGGGAACCAGGAAAGCCTGGAGATAGAGTTGCAACTATGGCACTTAACACTCATAGACATTTGGAGATTTATTATGCGGCACCTTGTAGTGGGGCTCTCCTACATCCCATAAATATAAGACTTTCGCCAGAGCATATCATTTATACAATAAAACATGCGGAGGATAAAATTATCTTTTTTGATGATTTGCTCCTTCGCCTCGTTGAAGGTATCTATGACCATATAAAAGACACAGTAAAAATTTTTGTTTATATGTCTGATAAACCGGGATTACCTGATACTAAGATAGAAAATCTTTTTGAGTATGAAGAGTTGCTTAAAAAGGAATCTGATGAGTATGAATGGCCGCATCTAAGTGAAGACAATTACGCAACTCTTTGTTATACTACTGGAACAACTGGCCTCCCAAAAGGGGCTATGTTCACTCATAGAGCTATTTATTTATTGATAATACACACCCTTGCTTATGGTTTGTTCAGCAACAGCCCTGAAGCTGTATATCTAGGAGAAAATGCGATTCCTATGATGCTCACACCCCTATATCATATCCATGCTTGGGGTGCCCCATTTACCTCTGTTTTCATGGCATTAAGGATTGTGCTACCCGGAACGTTTACAGTTGAAGGATTTTGTGAACTTGTTCAGTCAGAGAAGGTAACTTCAGTAGGAGTTGTTCCAACTATATTAGCTTTGCTGCTTGAATACAAAGATATCGACAAATATGATTTAAGTAGTCTTGTTAGGGTAGGTGTCGGTGGCGGAGCTTTACCATTAGGTCTAAAAACTAAGATCGAGAAAAAGTTTCCACAAATTAATGCAGGCTCGGGATATGGAATGACTGAGACTGCTCCTACTACTATTACAGCATTCATAAAAAAATATATGCGTGACTGGCCAAAAGAGAAATTAGATGAAGTAAGAGTAAAAACAGGTTTACCTGTTCCAGGACTAGATATAGAAGTTGTAGATGAAAATGGAACACCAATTCCTCATGATAATAGTACTCTTGGAGAGATTATTATCCGTGGCCCCTGGGTAACGGAGAAATATTATAAAAATCCTGAAAAGACTGCTGAGGTATGGTATGATGGATGGTTTCATACAGGAGATATGGCAAAAATTGATGAAGAAGATTTTATAATTATCGCAGATAGGATGTCGGATATCATAAGGAGCGGAGCAGAAATGATCCCTACGGTACTCTTGGAAAATTTAACTGCCATGGCCGAATTTGTGCTCGAAGCTACCGTCGTAGGAGTTCCAGATGAAGTATGGGGGGAAAAAGCAATGGCTATAGTAAAACTCGTTCCCGGTTCTGATAAGAATGAACAAGATTTAATTGACTTTCTCAGTGCTGAAGGGGTGGATAAGGGAAAAATAACTAAATGGATGCTTCCTAAACTTGTAGCAATTACTAATGAAATACCAAGAACAAGTGTAGGAAAGTTTGATAAAATAGAAATTAGAAAGAATATAGACAAGTTTCTAGCAATAGCTAAAGACATGCGAACTGATAAACAGATTACTCAAGTTAATCCATGATCCAAGCTTTTTTAGATTCTATCAATATTTCTAAATTAAAATATTATTTTTTTTTT
>JBHLLU010000144.1:0-4460 GCA_048938895.1 Promethearchaeota archaeon | reverse complement strand
TTGGTTCTTAGATTGCATTTCAGCTAATCTTACAGATGGAACTCTGAAAAAGGAATCGGTTACTATTGCACTATATATTTCAGTAAGATTAGTTCTTCCTTCGCTGTAAATATCGATTACTTCACGTACTTTTTCTTCTTTTTGTCCCATAGGTTTCATCATTAAGTTAAGTCTATTGAATAGATCTTCTGAATTCTTTACATTAGGATACCAAAGCTCCCAAAGTCGCATCTCATCTTTGTTAGTTCCATGTAACAATTCTATATCTTTTGCTTCTCCTTTTAATATAGCTTCCAGAGGATGTTGTGGTAGTATATTGCCATCAACAAGAGGAGAATAACCTAAAGCGAATGCGGTACCGCCCTCTAAAACCTGTTGATCCATCTTTGTTTGAGCCTTGATAATTTCTTCTGCGGGAATTTTTCTTAAACTATCAATATCATCTTTTTCAATTCCTAGAAGTGAAGTCAATCTTTTAGCGGTTGCTATTGCTCTCCCTGTCTGATATCCAAGAGGATTTGCACTTCCGGATTGGGGAATAATACGGTTATACAACCCTTTTGCTGTTGGTATTCCAAGTAAACAACAAATTGCTCCTGCTCCTGCAGATTCACCAAATAGGGTTACATTTTGAGGATCTCCACCAAATTTAGAGATGTTTTCATTAACCCATTTTAGTGCCTGAATTTGATCAAGTAATCCAACATTAGCGGTAAAACTGGGAGCATCAGGAAGATATAGAAAACCTAAAGGTCCTAATCTATAGTTAATGACAACTACAACGACATCACCACGATTCGCTAAAGGTATGCCAATATAGTTATCTGCGCTTCCTGTCTTATATGAACCACCATGTATCCAAAACATAACAGGTCTTTTCTTATCATCTGTTGAGGGCGTCCAAACATTCAGAGTGAGGCATTCCTCTTCACTCTGAGGAGGAGGTGGTTGCGGTGTAAAAGGACTAGGAGGTTGGGGAGCAATTGGACCAAATTTAGTCGCTTCTAACACACCACTCCACGAGCTCTTAGGCTGGGGTGCATTAAATCTCAATTCTCCAATAGGAGGTTCTGCATATGGAATTCCTTTGTAAATTTCAATATCTCCATCAATATATCCCCTTAGCTTTCCACTACTAATTTCAATTATTTTTGTTTTCTTTATAATAATTCACCAAAATGATAACTAAAATTATATCTAAAAATAAAATTAGGTAAAAGTTAAAGTGTTCTCTTTTTTCCTTTGGTTTATTGATTAGGTCACATAGTAATTTCATATATTTTTTTCAGGATAATTTCTGAGCAATCAAGTGCGCTTTGTGCTGCAAGTTCTGTCCCAATGCTAAATCTTATATAAAAATTGAAGAAGGAATTAGAATATTCAGAAATCTTATCTTTTTTTTTTCTTTTTCAGAATTTCAATAAAACTCTCGATTTGAGAGCGTCTATAACGAAGATTCCCTCTCTGAATTATATTTCTATTTAGCCAAATACTTGTCTGGATTGCTAGAATACTTTCGAATAATATCCTCAAAAGATAATTTGGTTTTAAAAAGGTTTTCATAAAATCTTGCCATCTGTGAGGGGGATTTATACCTGATTTCAAAGTAATTCTCCATCACCTCCTTCGGATCCTCAGCGAGTGATAACGACTCAATTACCTTTTTTTGTCTTAATTTTCTTCGTAATTCGCCTATAAGCCCAATTTCCTCACCAATTAGAGGATAAGAAAGTTTTTTGCAAAATTTTTTAGAAATGAGCCAATCTTTAGTAATCCCAAAGTGGTTAGCTATATCCTCTAATTCGGTTTTTGTTGATGCTTTTGTAAGCCATTCATTCCATTCTGACTTTTTAAAACCTCGTAAACCTTTTTGAACATCAGCATTAAATTCTGAAATTTTACTCCAATCTAAAAATCCTGCGTTTACTGCTGCTTTGAGATTGTTAAATCCATTTCCATCAAACCAGAATTTTAATTTGTTATCCAAAGTTGAAGGATCCATTCTTACTGAAGTTGCTATATCTCTAAAGTTAAAATTTTTATTACTTTTAATAAGATCTTCAATAACAGGTTTCAATACTCGGCTCTGTAGCAATTCGAACGAATTAAACTCTCGGGATATTAATGTCGACATTGTAGACGATTTTATTGCTCTGTTATACACCTTGCTAAGAATTTTACAAATTTCCTCATGTTTATATCCAAGCGAAACTAATGAAACATAATCAAGGAGTGGAAGATCATAATCTAAATTACTACCACCACTTCCACCTCGAACCATATTTAAACCATTTGGCCATATAGTACCATTGACATAATTACCTTTTATTTTATGTTTATAATTAATAGTCTTGTCAGATTCACTAGCTAGAGCATTAGTTCTCTTCTTATGATATTCTAAATCCTTAACTTGGAAATGTTTCTTGAGTACATCTTCAATTAAGAATGAATATAACGCATTTGAACTGCGATTTTTTGAACCTTTATTATTCAACAACCATGAATATATTTTTTTAAGATTATCAATTTCATTATATGATATCCTTAAATCCATTTTTAATATAAATCCCTGAATTGGGATTAATTCTTTACCCAATGCTAAAAGTATTGATTTTTCAATATATCTAGAAACACTATCATTGAAGTTACTATTTAACGTATCTCTGATATGCGTCCTCAATCTTTCATAGAAACCGCCCTTATGATAACCAATGTAAGGAAGATCCAAATAAGGCTTTAACCTGCTTTTTATTATATATACTACATATTTATAACCATATGAAGTAGGATGTTCACTCACTTTAGAAAAACCCGGTTGTCCCCTTACAATAACATCAGTAGAATCACCTATCCAGAAACTTAGACTCTCATTATCTGAATTTTCTAATTGAATTTTTGAACTTTTTAATCTAACCTGGTTAATAAAACGGTCTATATCATATTCTGAAACTTTTATCAATCGCTGATAAATATATTTGCCGCTATTATTACGTTTGATTTGCTTCTTTACGGTGTTATAAGCTGTTAAAGAATAAGTTGAAATATGTGGCTTTTTTTGATTGATTTTGAATTGTGAATTTAGCTTATTATCTGTTGAATCACATATATTATTAATATCAAAATCTTCAGGTAAGTTGTTTAGATACCTTTCAAACGACTTTAAATCATCACGAATGATTCGTTTAAATTTTGGGAGTTTTGTTTTTTTCCAGTATTTAGTAATAATGATATAAACTTTTCGTATCATCCAATGTAGATATATTATAAAATCGTTATGAAAATGGTTATCCACCCTGATCTTCTCTTGTAGTAATTTTAGCCATTTATAAAACTCCGTAGTACTCAATTTATGTAAATTGTATAAAAAAATAGCAATAACTTTTTTATCCATAATAGGACTTAGCTTTTCGTAGAGATCATCCAAAATTTCAGGTGTTATTTCCTTTTTTTTATGATTTCTAAATGCTTGTAAATGGGGATAAAGAAGTCGAGATATTACTAATTTTAAATTACCTTTGAATAAATCTGGAAACTCGGAATCGAATTGAACTCTTGCAATTGATTTTTTATCTTCTTGGATAACATCATATCTACAATTTAAATTCTCTCTTTTCTTCTGGATATCATTAGCAGTGTCGACCATATCATTAGTTTTATTAATCTCAAATAATATTTCTGTACCACAATTTTCGCAGAGAAGTGAATCACTAGTCTCCTTAAATTTATTTAGTAATTCTAAAGGAAATTTCCATCCACAATACTCACAATTACTATTCACTCTTATTTTTTCGTTCATTTAATAGAAATTGATCTGTATATATTTAAAGAAAAATATCAAATGAAAAAAATAGATTTTATTTAAATATCAATTGATTGTTTAATTTACAATTTTTATATATGTGATGTTACAACTAGATCTTCTTACGTTTTCTCAAAATTTCAATAAAGCTTTCTATTTTATTGGTTGTTTGCTGTTCGTTAAACTTGCGTGGATCATTCATATCCGCATCCACTATTAAGCAGGGAATATCATAATCATCCATTAAATGCTTTTTTAAATCATATAAACCACATGAGTTGGGTCTACAGGAGGAATTATTGTGTAATAAAACCCCGTCTATTTTCCATTCTTTCACAGTTTTAGCAAACATCTCAATTCTAGTTTTTAAATCATAGATATACCAAAAACTAAGGGTAAGTTCTGCCATTGATTCTACTGGATTCTTTAATACATTTTGGAGTGTAATTTCTGGATTAGTATATTTGGAAAATGCGTATACATATGGTTCATAAACGATAATTGCATTAAATTTTTCTAACATAGAAAAATACTTCAATTGATACCAAAACGGGATTCCTTCCCACATAAGTCTAAATTCTTCTTTTTCTAGAGCACCAATACCATGATCTACACGCTCCTTCGCTTCCCTATACATTCTTTTATAAAGTTTTATAGGTGA
>JBHLLU010000075.1:0-16220 GCA_048938895.1 Promethearchaeota archaeon | reverse complement strand
CCAATAAATCCAGGAGAAAGTAATCTATTTGTAAAACGTTCGATAATTGATACTTTAGAAGATTTCCAAAATCGTCTATGTTCATGCCTTCCAGCAGAATGAGGGATAATAATCGGTTTTAAATTAATATATTTTTCTAAAGTTTGATCGCTTACAGTTATATTATCAAAGGACCATTTATTAAAGAATTTTATTTCAGTTTTGACTTTACTCATGTTTGATAACCTCATTAGCGCAATGGCTTTTCTTTACGTCCACTGATCAACGCATCTAAACTTACTCCATTTACCTTAACAACTTTATATCTCACTCCTGGAAGATCCCCTATTGATCTTCCCTTGGCACCCCCGATTCCTTCAACGACGACTCTATCATGCTCCTCGATGAAGTTTAGCGCACCGTCTCCTGGAAGAAAAGCAGTTACACCTTTTCCGTTTTTCTTTAGTTGAACTCTTACACACTTTCTTATTGCTGAATTAGGCTGTTTACTCTCTCGACCGACTTTCTGAAGGACAATTCCTAAAGCTTGAGGACTTCCTTCCAAAGGATCAACTTTCTGTTTTAATTTGAGTTTCCTTCTCTTATATTTGGTCTTTGACCATTTAAACTTTTTTCTATTTGCTTTTAATTTTCTGGCAGCATATAGTCCTTTTGGCACTTATTTAGTCACCAAAATATAATTTTGTATAGGGTTAAAAAATATATCCTAGAACTTAAAATTTATGGATGTGAACTAATTTAATGCTAGTTTTTCTCATAATATAAAGAGGGAAAATAAGGAAATCTCATTCCACCCTTAAATCAAGACTTTTTATTGCATTATAACAAATCTCAATACAATCATTAAGCTTTTCAGCAGAACATTTGTCGGGAGTATCTCGTTTTGAATGTATAAATTTCACATCATCATCAGAGCTGAAAGAGGTAACCTGAAACTCCTTATTTTCATGTTTTTTGGAATATGCACGAAATGAAAGGTGATCACTTGAACCCGCTCCAATTTTATTCCATTCTTTTTTAAGAGTCATTTTCTGTTGGGTTGCTGATGCTTCCAAAACGCTATTAAGATTTTTATTTAAATTCCTTTTCTTAAATAAACCTATTTTATCTAAAAGGCCTACATAAGCACCTATCATATCGATGTTTATATTATAGGATTTATCCATATCGTAATCATTAATTAGTTCTTCATAATGGGTCTTACAAAATTGTTTAGAACCCCATAAACCTCGTTCCTCAGCTCCGCACCATAGAAAGATTACATCAGTCTTCTGCAAAGGTTCTTTTTTCACTAATTTAGCTAATTCCAATAGAACTGCTACTCCACTGGCGTTATCAATTGAACCTATAGATTTATCCGATTTATTGTTACCTAAAGATACTAATATTAAAATCAATTCAATAGTCCCTATAATTAAAATTATATTTCTAATCAAGCAGTAAGTATCGTTAAGTTGAGAATTTGAAAATAAAACTAAAAGAGACCAGATTGAAATAATGAAGGTTAAAATAATAAAAACGAGTAAAAGTAAAGCTTCTATTAGGTATAAATACTTAGTCATTGTCATCGAATATCGAATTGAAGCAGTGTCATGATGAGCTGTGAAAATTATGACTGGGCGTTTAGGATGGAGATCTTTGCATTGAATGGTTAAAATTAGATTTTTAGCCTCTTTTTTCTTACCGATGAACCTTACTTGAGTGCTACTAAAAAGATATTTCCCCCCTAGATAAATTATCGCAAAAAATAACACATTTAGAATAAGTACAATCCATGTAAGCTTAGGGAAGAGTAATAAAATTTGTTCTGTAAGTATTAGTAAAAAGAGGTAGGAAAAAAAAAGCTTCATCACAATTGATAACGTATTAGACCATTCAAAAGGTTCGATTGTAGGAGATATATTTTCCTTCTTCAATTCCTGAGAAATATAATTAAGACATTTTGTCTCTCCTTCTGTTGATGCATGACGGTTGAAAGCTAATGTGTTTATATGATTAATTGCTGCTTGCTCATTATAGAGCTTAGATGACATAATAACTACCAATCCAACTTTCAGTTATGTAAAGAAAGATATAACTATCGTTTTTAATAATAAGTAGAGCATGGCGTAATTAAAAGGATTTGGGATTAGAATGGAAAATTCAGAAACTTTAGATATTTTTAGTATTGATTATTACATTGTCGACCTCAAAATACCTTAAAACAAGTACTTTTATTTTTCTGATCATTGATCCATCTTTCCCAATCGCTTTTCCGCGATCTTGAGGTCTAACAGTAATAATCACTGTTTTTTTGAAATTTCTGCTCTCTTTTATCTCTATATTTTGAACGATAATTGAGTTTTTAGTGGTTTGAAGTATATTCTGTATAAATTTTTGAAGACTTTCTGAAAAAGCAATAACATCAATTTTTTTATTGAGTTTTGATTTTAAATCTTTAACATGTTCACCTGCTTTTCCAATTGCTTTCCCCACATCTTGTTCTTTTACAAGGAATATAATAACCTCAGAATCATTTTCTGGGTTTTTAAATATTAGGCAATCTTTTATAATAGCTCCTGAAATGTTATTAAACAATGAGATAAGTTCCATTGCTTCCCTATCAATTTTAATATTTTTTTTTAGCATAGCTACCATTTAGCATATATTATTAATCTTATCGAGCCCTCAAAGATAAAATGTCAGAATCTCCCTCATTTATTATACCAATTACTGAGATCATATAAGGTTTCGCACATGTTAAGCCTAGATCCCAACTGGAACCTTTATACCTATGAATATACATTTTATCTTTCATAAGAGAAATATAGTGATTTAATTGGTTTACTAAATCTACTGGACAATTATTAGCAATAATAATCATCTTAAAGGAGGCATTTCTTAGATATTTCAATACGTTATTTTTCCCATATATTATTTTTCCTGTTTTATATGCTACTCTAATATTCGTATCAACATCGAATTCCTTCTTTTTCTTACGGCTTAAATCAACCTTATCTGTAACGTTATTTATTTTCTTCTTTGCCATGATATTTTCAAATCGTGTCTATATAATTAGTAATAAAAATAATTTAATTTTTTAGTATTTTATTTTTTTAAAAGGAGTTTTATTTTTTCTTTTGTTGTAAGATTTCTAGATTAGCATCAAGATCAAACATCACATTAACCCGCCCACTTCCAATGGGACTAATCTGCCCTACGATAACATTCTCGGGAATTCCTTTTAAGCGCTCTTCCTCTCCGTAAAGTCCTGCATCAAGTAGCTGGTTAACAGTTACTTCAAAAGCCGCTCGAGCAAATACACTTGATTTTGAACCAGATATTCCATGTCTCCCAACAGATTGAATTGATCCTGAATAGCACATTAAATCAGCAAGAATAAGGAGATGTCTTAAATCTACATCTAAACTTTGTTGTTCAAGCACTTTTTGGGATTCTATTATAATCATCTGGCGAGCTGCTTCAATTCCATATAATTTTTCTATTTCATGGATATGATTTGAAACGGATCTAGTATCATCCACACCTTCGATTTGGATGACACCTTGTAAATTGGTACCTTCAGTTTTTATTACCCATTCTTCCCCATCATCTGAAGGAGTTAGTAATCCTCTCTTTACTCCTCTAATACCTTTTACTACTTTTTTCAGGATCTTCTCTCTTAATTTTTGTAAACTCTGGAGATCTTCAATACCAGGATCTATTATAATTGAATTACCTTCACGCTTAATAGTTCCTTTTTTCTTATATCGTTTTAAAATTTCAGGGATTTCATTAATATCAATTCCCTTCTTTTCACAAATGTCAGGTATTAAATTTACGATAATTTTCCAGTTCACGAAATCTAAATCAACATCAGAAGTAATTTGTTCTATACGTATTTGTTCTATACGATTATGAACTTCTATTGCTTTATCTTCTGTTTCTTTGAATTCATCAGTTAAATATACCTCCATAGCAGGGGTTGAAGGAAAGCGTCTAGCGTCGACTATTTCAATTAAACGAGGAAGTCCTTGAGTTACGCTAAATTCTTCTACTCCTGCATAGTGAAAGGTTTTTAATGTCATTTGAGTTCCAGGTTCACCAATCGATTGAGCTGCTACAGTACCAACTGGTTCTGAGGTTTCAACTAGTGCATTATGAAAATTAATATAAACCTTATTTAGAAGGTATTCTAGTTGTACCTCCTCTAAATCCTGATCTTTTATTTTATCTCTGATCTTCTTAATTAGATCCTCTGGAATTCCATCATTATTTAAGATTTCCAGTTGTTCATCAATATAATTTTGAGTAACTTTTACCATTTTTAATAATCCTTATTTTATGATTTTTTAATTTCCTAATTTTTCTTCTTTCCAATCTAAATAAGCTTTTGTTTCTTTTCCTCTCCAAATAGCATTCTTTCCCATTTCCTCTTCAAACTGTTTAATTAAAGTATCTTCATCAACTTTTTCCCCTTTTTGCTTTGGTTCTTCTTCTTTCTTAGGTTCTTTTTTTGGTAGGGCTGTTTTTTCTGGTTTAACTTCAGAAGCTTTCTTTTTTGTTTTAGTGATAGTTTTTGAAGGTACTGGTGCTTGTTTAATTTCTTTACGAATACTATCGACATCAAGTGCTTTAGCTTTTAATAATAATACATCTAAATTCACTGCTGCTCCATGATCAGTATGCATTGCATCGATGCCATCATCACCAAACTTGAATTGAATAATATTTTTGTCTGAGTTTCTGACTGTTCCATCATTTTCTACAACCATATCCTGTAACGCATTTACCAATCTCCGTTGCATGTATCCACTTGTAGATGTTCTTACAGCAGTGTCAACTAATCCTTCTCTTCCCCCCATAGCATGGAAGAAAAATTCTACAGGTTTTAATCCATTTCGATAAGATGAAGATACAAACCCTCTAGATTTTGGTGAGAGATCATTAACTTTGAAATGAGGTAATGTTCGACTACTATACCCTCTATTAATTCTTTCACCCCTTATAGCTTGTTGCCCTACAACCGCAGACATCTGTCCTAAATTTAATATATTTCCTCTTGCTCCAGACTTAGTCATTATAACTGAATGTGCTTCGTCACCTATGAATTCAGCGGCTGATTCTTCTGCCTTCTTTCGAGCTTCTGCTAACACCTGACGTATTCTTAATTCCAATGTCTCTCTCATTGAACGACCAGGAGCTCGTTTAAGAATTTCTGTATCATTCTCTAAAAAGGCTTTAATTAATTTATCAGATTCTTGGTTTGCTTCTTTTAAGATTGATTTAATTTTTTCATATGCCTGACCATGTACATAAACCTCATCTAAACCCATGGTCATACCATTCTTTCTAATTACATATAATAACATATTAGTAGCACTGTCTAAGAATTGCCTGCCGCGTGCATTTCCATGGTCTTTGATGATCCGTGCTAAAATACTATTTGGTTGTATAGCTCCAAAGGAGTTTTCATCAATTGTACCAGTTATGAGTTTTCCATTTTTAATTACCACATAAGCATCGTAAGGGCAATCTTCTTCTTCACAGACATCGCATTTCTTGCAAAACTTAGATTTTACTTTGATATTTAAATCGTCAGGAAATAAACTGCTAAATATATCCTTTCCTGAATATAAGGGAACTGGATCAGTAGTTACTGGGTTTAATTCCTCTAATTTAATATCTGGATGATATTCAAATATTCTTCCAATATAAAATAAATTTAATGCTTCTTTTTTCGTAAATAAAGAGTCTTTGCTCGTGAATTGAAACACACTTGAAATGAAATCCTGAGTTCCTCCTAAAATAGGTCCTCCAAAACGAGGTGATAAAATGTGCTCTTGAACTTTTAGAAGTAGCTCCGCTTCGGTTCGAGCTTCCTCACTTTGAGGTACATGTAAATTCATTTCATCCCCATCAAAATCAGCATTGTAAGGGGGACATACTGTTAAATTTAGCCGAAAAGTTCGTCCATCCATAATTTTTACTTCATGAGCCATGATTGACATCCTATGCAGTGAAGGCTGTCGATTAAATAAAACTAAATCACCATCATTTAGATGACGCTCAACTGTAAATCCTGGAGCCAACATATCGGCTATAATCTTTCGATTTTTCACATAACGAAGGTCAATTCGTCTACGATCATTTCGTATAATGTAATTTGCTCCTGGATGTCGAAATGGACCATTCAAAACCATTTGTTTCATTTCTTCAATATTCCAATCATTCACATTAGTTGGAATAGTTAGAATTTTAGCAATTTCGATAGGAACGCCAACCTCGTTTATGCTAATATACGGATTAGGTGAAATTACGCTTCTCGCAGAAAAATCTACTCGTTTTCCACTTAGATTACTTCGAAACCTTCCTTCTTTACCTTTTAGCCTCTGAGTTAACGTTCTAAGGGCTCTCCCCGAACGATGTCTGGCAGGAGGTATACCAGAAACTTGATTATCAAAATAAGTAGTTATATGATATTGTAATAATTCCCATAGATCCTCAACAATTAAATGAGGGGCTCCAGCATCAATATTTTCTCTTAACCTTTGATTGATTCGTATAACATCAACAAGTTTATGAGTTAAGTCATCTTCAGACCGAATACCACTATCTAATGTAATAGACGGTCTAGCACATACCGGAGGTATGGGAAGTACGGTAAAAATAACCCATTCTAATCGCGCATTTTCAGGAGATATACCTAAGATTCTAAGGTCAACATCACTCATTTTTTTAAGACGTTCTAAAATCTCAATAGGAGTTAGTCTACGAGATCCCTTTCCTTCCTCTTCTTCGTAAAAAGTAGTAGGTTTCTCAATAATGATTTTTTTCTTTTTAGCGCTGCAATATGGGCAGATTTTAGACTTTCTAGCACGTTTAAACACAATTTTCGCAGCATCCTCATCACCTTCAAAAAAGATTTTTCTGTGTTTGATTTGCTCTTGCCTAAACTTATCCTTTTCTTCTTCTGTGAGCATTAAACGAGAGCATTCCGGACATATACTACGCAATACCTTTAAAACTTTTTTTGCATACCCTACATGAATGACGGGGCGGGCGAGTTTTATACTGGTTCCTCGAACTGAGGATATCTTTGTTCTGAGTGATCAGACCTCAGATCTGGCTAATTAAATTAACCAGAATACCATCTATATGCCCAAAATGCCCCATACAATTCGATACAAGATTACCGCAAGTTTGGCAACGTTGTCCCGGCTCAATCGTTCCAAGCCGTTGGTCCATAAGACCAGAAGGAATTGGTAAACCATCCTCATCATACGTGTCAGCGGTTATAATACGAGCTGCAGACATTTTTCGTATTTCATCAGGACTAAGCAAGCCAAACTTGATTTTTTCAATCATTTTGGTTCGTGAGAACGTATAACTCATAAGCTAAATACCTCCAAATTTATAATACCTCCATAAACATTATAATTTTAAGCATAAAAGGACTTTTCATGGAAGAAAACATCCTCTTATAATTTTAATAAAACACTTTGTTAAGAAAAAAGGTGACAAGCTTTTCACTGTAAGAAAAATAATACACTAAAAAATAAAAAATTTTCGATTTTTACTAAAATCTTAAATACAAAAAAGTGTGCTGGATGTTTCATTATAAAACATCTGTTTTAACACCTACTCTATGATTTTCTATTTTTTCTCGAAAATCTTCAAGAAAATCTTTTCTTAATTTTTTAAATTCGTTATCAGTATATTTCCACCGATCTTTCTCTATTTTCCATTGGGCCGTTTTTAATATTTTCTCTTTTAATTTCTCAGGAAGCGTTGCCCCAGTCTTTAAAATGAGTCCCCCAAGAATCAGAAATTCCAAATAACCAATCTTACAATCATCTAACAATTTTCGCAATTTACTGCTAGGATCTAACAGATGTTTTTCTAGTAGTTCTCGAGGAGGCAAAGATTCAGGAGCATCATCCTTATAATCCGGATACTTATATCCAATTAATTTATAAATGGTCAATTCGACATCAAATTCATCATCACCTTCCATTACAAACGGTGTGTCTTTACCCATCTTTTATTTTTCACCTATTTTTTATAATATCGTATTAATATTTAAACTTTATAGGAGAAAAAATTTAATGATTTGATGCTACATGTATTTCAATTAATTTCCTCGTGAGTATCTATTAAAAAATTCTCTTAGGGTATGAGATAATAAAAATTCTCTTATTCGAGCAGGAGTATTACATTCATCATCAAACCAATCTTTTAAATGATACTCAAGTGAAAGAATTGGATCTCTAAATCTCCCTTCTTCTCGTTCATGCGGTCTTTGGGCCGCTCTTTGGAAGAATTCCATTTTTTCTACAATCTGTTCATCTGAATATCCGCGTCTGTAATAATTTTGAATATATTTCCTAAATTAATGTATTAAGAGGCTCTTTAATTGATGATTTAAGCAATTCTTTCGTTTTCTCAAAGCCTTTGTGATAAAGTATCCTATAACCAAAATAATCATTTTTTTAGTAATATTTCAGTTTAAAAGAGTTTAATTTATGGATAGAATTTATGTAATTAGTAATGAAGATAATAGAATTTTTTAGGAGTAAAATAATTCTTTTTCTGATTCAGATCCTAATTCTGAGTTTGATTTTATTTTATTTTGGCTATCAATTTGAAATTAATTTTGATAGTACTGTTTCCATTTCCCAGAAAAGAATTATTCAGTTCATTGCAAAATATGTAATGTTTAATAACTTAACAGATATGTTTTTCATATATATGATTTGGTTTATTGTCTCATTGATCCCTATTTTCCTCCATAATAATTTTAAAAAAGCCTATTCTATGAATTTGCTGACCTTTTTCTTCCCTAACTTTTTTGTCTTTGCCTTTCTTTATAATATTTCAAGGGATTATTTCGATTCTTATTTCTTAGAGCATTTTTTACATTCATTATTTCTAGGTTTTCTAATTGTAGTGCTATCAATAGGACTCTCTCTGATTCTAAATAGAATTACTAGGAAAAAAACTGAAGAACAAAGAGAAAATCTAAATATTATTGTAAACAAAATAAAATCAAAATGCCCAAACTGTGGTTTAGAATTTAATTCTACACCACTTTATTGTTATAAGTGTAATTCAAAAATAATACTAAAACATGAGGAAAATGTTGGAATCAAATGATAACGGACATTCTCTAGAGTTACTATTTAAACCAAGAAATGTAGTTATCTATAGAATAAGCAACGCAGTGGAATTCTTTGTAAGAGGATTTAAAAGACAAGGCTTTAATCTTGATAATTTATATTTAATATCTCCTAAAGTAGAATCTTTTCTAGGGATTAGGTGTTATAAGTCAATAGATGAAATTCCCATAGATCAAATTGATTTATTGATATTGTCAATAAGAAGAGACCTTCTAGTTGAAACGCTACAGGAAATACTTATAAAGAAGAGAGTGAATTTTATACATATATTTACTGCAGGTACGGGAGAATTTGATCAAAAAGGTAGCGAAATCGAAAGTGAGATAAAAAATATTCTAGAAAAATACGGGAATACAAGAAGTATTGGTCCAAATTGTATGGGAGTTTATAGCCCACGTGGAAAAACAGCTTATTATTCTTCCTTTCCGGAAGAACCAGGAAATATTGGCTTAATTTTTCAATCTGGGGATTTACACTCAAAATTGATTAAATTTGGATCTCGGAGATATCATCTCCGATTTTCGATTGGAGTAAGTATTGGAAATTGTATTGATATTCAAATTTCCGATGTTCTAGAATATTTAAATGAAGATGAGAATACAGATGTAATTTGCGTTTATTTTGAGGGTATCTCTCCAATTCATAAGAATGAGGGAAAAAATTTACTCCAGGTTTTAAAAAGTATGAAAAAACCAGTTTTATTTATGAGGGGTGGAAAAACTGAAAGAGGGCAAACCGCTGTATTATCTCATACAGGTTCGTTGGCGACTAATAAGAATATTTGGGATGCTGTTTTTAAACAAACACCAATAGTTGAAATTCCTTCTTCATTAGATAAGTTAATCGATATTACATACTTATTTTCTTCCTATTATAATCGTTTTAGGACACTAAAAAGAAAGATTGAATACCCAAAAAACAAAAGAGCCTTAATTATATTATGGTCTGGTGGATTTGGTATTTTAGCGACAGATACCTTAATAGAAATGGGATTAGAAGTCCCTCACTTTAAAGGGGAAACTCTTGAAAAACTTACGAATATCTATCCGATACGGGTGGGGAGTTTAGCCAATCCGTTAGATTTACCTTTTGTAACATATCAGAAAGAACTTGTAGAGGTGACTAAGGCTGCTGTGGACGAAAACATTAGTTTAATAATAGTAGAAACAGATGCCTGGAAAGATCTTGAAGGCCAACAATTCAAGGGTTATTATAAAAACTTGTTAGAAATTCGAGATTATGTTGAAAACCAAAATAAGATTATGATTATTATTCTACATCAATATCCGAGTGAATCTCAAAAAATTTTTATTGATATGCTTCTTAAAGATAATTTTCTTGTATACTCTTCTCTTGAAGCAACCGCCGTGTCATTTTTGAAACTTTTTGAATATGGTAAAAAAATAAAAGAACTTAGCAAAAAAATCTAGTTTTATTTCCATAATATTTTATAGTAGATGGGATAGAAAACAATTTATGTATTCTTTAATTTAGTTTCAAGATGCTAGGTGAAGTTATAGCAATTTTTGCTGTACTTACATTTGTTGGTTCTAATGTACTATTTCGTAAAACAGAGCATGAAGCTAGCCCCACTTTTATTAATTTTTTTCGAACTGCGGTTGGTACAATAACATTTGTCATTATAGTACTAATTATAAATCAATTTGACCTTTTAATTCAAATCCCTTGGGAATTATGGATTATTCTAATTTTAAGTTTTGTTTTTGGTCAAGTAATAGGAGATACAGCTTATTTTTCTGCTCAAAAAGAACTTGGAACGACAATAGCTCTTGCAATTTCAATGACTTTTCCCTTGTTTACATTCATATTATCTTTGATTTTTCTTGATCGTTCATTTAAGCTCAATTTACTTCTCTCCCTTCTACTAATTGGTGTTGGAATCACTATTATTGGTAAATCTAAAACAGGATCTGAATACTCTGAGGAAGTAGAGAAATTCCAAAATCAAAAAATATCTTCTTTACAAATTTTTAACAAAACAATTATTAAAGCAATTATTTTTTGTCTTACCGCTGCTTTAGGATGGGCAGTTGGAGCTGTTATGATTGAAATAGCTACAGATAAAATAGAACAAATTATTCAAATAAAAGAGCTTACCTCTATAATCGGAAATGTAATCCGCTTTCCATTTGCTCTACTAATTTTAAGTTCGATGGTATTAAGGGAAAATTATTTTAAAAAAATAAATAATACAACAACTTCCCAGAATAAGTCTCTTCGAACGTATATTATATTATTGGTTGCATCTATTATAGGAACTTCAATTGGGTCATATCTATATACGGAATCCGTACACATTGCAACTGCTAATGTTGTGGCTTTAATTGCAAGTGCTGCTCCGTTATTCGCATTACCGCTTACTTATATCATCAACAAGGAAACTATAACTAAATTTGGTTTTATTGGTGTAATCTTAACAATTTTAGGTGTAGTTATTATCTTAATATAGAAATTAATTTATTCATAGTATTGTTTAAACTTCTCTAAATCTTCTGAAATCTTTTTCAATTCAGAAAGCTCTTCTTGGGAGGGTGGTTTTTCTTCGTATATATTGTATAATTTCAAGTTTAGGTTTTTTCTGACTTCCTTTTCGATTTTATTTATCTTTTGTTTTGTCGCAAAATACTTAATTACCTTAAATTTAAGTTTAGTAATTTTTTTCTCCCACTCATTAGTAAATTCACCATCTTGAATTTCTATTAGAATTTCACTCATTTTTGATTTGAGAGGAAGCTTCCTAAATCGTATACCTCGACTCATAGCACCATATTGACTTGTTTGAGAATGATAATCTACTTGTTTAATTAATCCTATATCAGCCATTTTTTTATAAGTATATGCCATTTCTCCACTCATATACATCTCAATTAATACTGCCTCTGGAGGATATCCCGCATCAATTAGGGTATAAATACTTGATAATAAGACTCTTCCAAATGCAGGACCAAATGCTTGTTCATTGAATAAATCTAATTCTGCTTCTTGCTTAAAACTCATCATTATCCCCCCTTTTCTCAATGTTCCAATCGCTTTGGCTAATGCCAATAGGATTTCCTGGGCATGACCAGTTGCATCTTGTTCAATTCCAAGAAAGCTAAAAAATCCTTCATTTTTAAGATAGGATTCTCTCACACCAATACCGATCATTCTGGGAGCAATTAATAGGATGTCAATATCTTTAGGAGGTTTCAATAATTCAAATCCAATGTTATATCCACTCGCAAATACTAATCCTGAGTTGCTATTAATATTTGGTCTTATATATCTCTCGAAGACATCATTCATTATCTCATCAGGTATTAGAATAAAGATTATTTCTGATTTGAGGATCGCTTCTTTTATAGAAAAGACATCAAAACCATCATTAAGAGCAATATTTTTGTATTCATCCTCGATATTTCCAATGATTACTTCTTGCCCTGAATCTCTTAAATTAAGAGCTTGAGCACGCCCTTGATTCCCATAACCAATAATAGCAATAGTTTTTCCATCTATTTTTGAAATATCTCCATCTTTTTCATGAAATATTCTGACCATTATAAAATCACTTAGAAAATGTTATTAAATTATGAATGAGAACAATTAGAATACATTCAATTAATCAAGTTTATCATAATCTAATCCGTTCTTGTCCAATATCTTTATTATCAGGTTTTTAAAGATTTCTTTAATGTTAAAGTTATCTTTAGAAGAGGTCTTAAAGAAGTCGCTTTCATCGTGACGTTTCATAAAACGATCTATGACTAGTTTATCTACTCGGGTCTTATCATCAACATTTTCAACAAGATCATTTTTTGCTCCGACAAACATTCTCGGAGTTTCAGCTTGGTTATGTTCCCCTAATCGTTCATACCACCAATCTAACCTCAGCAAAGTTTGAAGATCAACCAAACTAAATACCATAAATATACCGTTAGCACCATTTATATAATAAGGAAATAGTTTTTTAAACTGTTCTCGCCCCCCAAAATCCCATATGCTGATTCTTACAAACGTTTTTTCACCCGCAACAGCAACGGGTAGATCATATGTATAAAACTCAATTCCTAAGGTTTCTTTTGTGTGAACATCAAAAGTATTAAAACATAAACGTTTGGCGATACAAGTTTTTCCTACTCGTTCTTGACCTAGAATAACGATTTTAAAAATATATATCGGTTTATTTTCGTTATTTACCCGAAATATTGGTGAATCGCGTGCTGTCATAAATATTCTCTAAACCCCAATAAATAATAAATATTAGAACTAATAATTTAAAAGAAAAATTGAGATATAAATTGTGAACATTATTTAAATATAAGATCTTAGTTCTCAACTCAAGTTGATCATCTAAATTCATTCTATTAAGGGCTTAAACTCATAATTTTTTAGTTTTATTCTTCCCTCTTTATAAATTTCTGCATAAGATGGTTCCGTATGCTGCCATGAACCATCGTTAACAATTTTTATTAGATGGTTGTTCACAATTCCATTATACTCTTGTTTACGGTGGGAATGTCCGTATATTAGATGATTGATTCTTGAAAATTCATAATCATCATCCTCTAAAAACCTTTTAATCTCACCAAAATAATAATCTGGTTTACTAGCATGCTCATATTTTTTCATAACACGCATATTAGCCTTAATTAGGTTAAATTCTAACGAACTTAATTCTGAAAAGAGAGCTTGTTGAGATTCTAAAGACACATTTTTTAAATTAGCTAAATCTTCTATCATCATTTTAACGGTAACAGGTTTTATTTTCTTGCCGTTTTTAATTACTTCGTTCCAGAAATAATCAAAAGTCTCTTTTATTTCAAATTTCTTATTAGAAATTAAAGATTTCCAAATCTGTCCGACAAAAAAACGATAAACATCTCCATCAAATTGATAACCATGGGTCATAAAGCATCTATAATCCTCGTTCAATTCAAGGTTACCAATTTTAATTTTGTTAATCGGATCCTCCTCAATTTGATCTCTTGTATCATACAATAACAATAGATCTTCACTGTTTCCTTTTTTTAATAATAAGTATTGGCAATAAATATCGTTATCAAATAACTCTACATAATCGCTATTTTGAAATCGTCGGAGGTATTTTTCTTTTCGACGTTTAAATTTCTCATCGTAATTTCCAATAACAGAAATTTCATGATTCCCCAATACAAAAATTAAGTTTAACCGCTGTTTAATTTCTAATAGTAGGCTAAATATTTCTTGGACTTTCTGCCTTTCTAAAAGAATTCTAGGAACATCGGTACACAAATCAATGAAATCTCCTAATATTAAAAGGGAATTTAATTCTTCTCCAAATGCACCACTAAGGATTTCTCGTAAAAATTGAATAAATTGATCTTTTTCACAATCTAAAGATCCTAAGTGAATATCAGAAACAACTAAGATTTTAGGCTTAATTTCGGCCAAATAGTACTGCTCCCCATATAAATTCTTGATTAAAATTAATTATGCTAGATAATATAATTATTTTATGTATTTATGACGAATTAGAGGAGTATAATAATTTTTGGTCTTAATAATCAATTTGGATGAATAGGTGAAAATAAGTGGTAATTACTTTCCTTCCCAATCTCCTAAAATTTTCCTTGTAGTAACCAACTGTCCCAGATGATAAGATGTATGCTGTAGAAATACAAGGAGAATCCTGAAATAAGTAACATCAGGTGGAAGTGGTGCTCCAATTTCAATCCGATCCATAAGATTAATATCTCTGGTTTTTACTATTACTATTTCGAGATTACTATTGAACTTTTCTATTAACTTTGAGAAATTATCATCATCATTCAAAATTTCTTTAGTGGGCCAATTTTTATCATATGGGGGATACCAATCCATGAATTCTCCTTCAAGATTCTTTAGCAAAATATCCTGCCAAAAAACTATATGATGTAATAAATCCCAACATGAATGATCGAGGTTATTTGGTTTTTTTCTCGCAATATCTGGAGTTAGTCCTTTAACCGCCTTTTTTGGGTGTAGATGAGTCAATTCACCAATAAACCCACTAGAAATATCTTTTAAGATCTGATTTTCCATATTAATATCTTTACACCCTAATTTTAGAGACTATAAAAAGTTTCTGAACTAATAGCAAAGTACATTTAAAAAATAAATGATTAAATAAACTTGATTAAAAATGTCAATAAGCGATGAAATAAATTTAGAACAAAAATTTATAAAGGCTGCTGAAATCATAACCAGAGCAAAGAAAGGTATAAAAATTCCTGAGGAAACAGTAGGAATAATCAAAATTGCTGTTGGAGAAGATAATGTTGATTTCATAAGAGCATTTGAGGAAAAAGGCTCTTTAACCATGGAAGAATTGAAAGAAAGTTTAAAGAAAATTGGTATCGAATTAACTGATGAAGAAATTTTAGCTAAAGTTGATGTTCTTGCAAAGAATGGTGTAATGATGGATCAACCTTCAAGCAATGGTTTAATGATTTATCGAGTACTTCCTTTTGGACGAATATTTGATTATATATTTATGAGAGATATTGATATAGAGGATAAAGACATAAAAGAACTTGCGAGATTACAACATAATCGATATGAAAAAAGAAGAAAAGATGTTCAAGAAAATTACAATAAATATAAATCCTCAATTGACAAAGTACTTCCTTTTGGCAGAGCTATCATTAGCAGTCGTATTAATCAATCAACTGGCGAGGAAATTCAAATTCTAATTGATGAAACAATAGAATCGCCTCAAGATATGATATTACCGACTCAAACAGTTCATGAAATTGTAGAAAAATATGATGATATAGCTGTAGGGAATTGTTATTGCCGAAACCATGCAAGAGTGCTTGGAAATCCATGTAAGCAAACGAATATTAAAGAAAGTTGCTTTACTTTTGGTAAAAGTGCACTTCATACAGCAAAGCATGGCTTTGCGAGATTGATATCAAAAGAAGAAGCATTAGAACTATTAGAGAAGATACGTGATGATGGATTAGTGCATAGAGTTATGCATCTACGGGCTAATCCGGAACTTCGTGAAGATGCAATCTGTAATTGTTGCAGTGATTGTTGTCC
>JBHLLU010000143.1:0-4510 GCA_048938895.1 Promethearchaeota archaeon | reverse complement strand
TTGTGGGTAATACTGCAATGCATCATATGGTTTTTGGAATACCTTCTGAGTTTTTAGCGATTTCACCTTACACTCCTGTTTTTAAGGCTCCAATAAATTTAAGAGCGAGTAGTATTGGTCTTAATTGTAATCCAAATGTAAATGTATATTCTCCCCCTGTGGTTGCTGGCTATGTAGGAACAGATACAATTGGGGGTATTATTTCCTCTAAAATATATACATTCAATAAATTTTCATTATTAATTGATATTGGGACTAACGGAGAACTCGTAATGGGAAATAGGGAAGGTCTTGTTACAGGATCATGCGCAGCAGGTTCAGCATTGGAAGGTGCTCACATTTCATGTGGAATGCGAGCTTCCGAGGGAGCAATAGAAGCAGTCATAATAGATACAGAAACATTAGAACCGTCGATTGAGGTAATAGGAAACCAAGCACCCCTTGGTTTATGTGGTTCTGGACTCATTGACACTGTGGCTGAAATGTTGAAATCAAAAATTATTACTCGCGCTGGAAAATTTAATTCTAAATTAGAAGAAGTAATTAATCACCGTAGGGTCGTGAAAAAAGAAGATGGATATCATTATATCTTATACAGTGAAAAATGGGATAAAGAATACTTTCAAACTAGGAGTAATTATGATAATATTAGAGAAATCACAATTTCTCAAAAGGACATTAATCAACTTCAACTAGCAAAAGGAGCTTTCTTAGCAGCGGCTAACTTACTACTTAAATTGGAAAACAAATCAGAAAATAATATTGAGCAAGTTCTTTTAGCAGGTGGTTTTGGAACTTATGTTAATAAAAAAAGTGCTGCCTTTATAGGTTTATTCCCTGAAGTAGATCATGATAATATCTTCCAAATTGGCAACTCAGCTGGAGAGGGGGCACAAATATTTATAAAAAATCTTGACCAAAGAAGTTTGGCTAATAAAATTGCTTATAAAATTAGATATCAAGAAATTGCATCATCACCAATGTTTCAGAGTGAATATACATTCTCACTCTATTTTCCACACTACGATCTTGATAAATTTCCTGCATTAAAGGAAGATTATAATCAAATACCTTTAAAATAAATATTTTAAACAAAATAATTAGTATCATATTTTTTACATTATGATTCTTTAATCACAATAGCATATAGCTAAGTAAAAAAAGATGAAATGAAAACAGGTAAAGGAAGAATTTTAAAAAGGAAATCAGGAAATCGAAGATATGATAGCTATTGGATTTATATCCCTAGTAAAATCTCCAAAGATTATGATTTTCCTTTTAGAGATAAAGAGGAAATTTTGGTAGATTTAAGAGGAGAGCGATTACAAATCCGTAAGATCTACAATTTAAGTGAACTTACAAAAGTATATGACGTTAAAGATGCTACAATTGTAAAAATTATAGAGAGTAAAGCAACATTAAATAATAATAAGCCTTTTATCTTTTATCAAGAGAGGATTTATTCCTATCAAGAAACTAATAAAATTTCAAATCAAATAGCTCATACTCTTATAAAATTCAATAGAGATTTGAAATTAAAAAATCCAAAAATTGCTTTAATATTTCCTAATTGCCCAGAATCTGTTTTTTGCTGGTTTGGAGTGGCAAAAGCTGGGTGTGTTTTTGTACCTATAAGTTATTTATTGAAAAAAGATCTATTGGAATTCGTTTTGAAAAATAGTGATGCCGAAATTTTAATAATCGATTACAAGTATTACCCCAATTTTGAAGAAATTAGAGAGAAACTACCAAATATTAAGAAATTAATTATTCGAAATGCACCGGATGATTATAAATTCGATAAAACATGCATTGATTTTAAAGACCTTTTCTCGGAAAATTTAGAAAATCCAAATGTTAACGTGAATAGTTATCACCCCCTTGAAATCTCATATACTTCAGGAACTATGGGAAGACCAAAAGGAGTTTTGTATAGAAATTATTATACCTTGTCAGGAATTAGTGTCGGGAAAGCGTGGGAAGAAATTGGATTCAATAACTATGAAATAAAATTATATTGCCCATTGCCATTATTTCAAGGATTTGCACGATATTTTGTAATAATCCCTGTAATATATTTTGATGGATCGATAATAATAGCAGAAAAATTTGACGTTCCAACTTTTTGGAACGATATTAATAACTACAATCCTAATTGCTTTTGTTATTATGGAGCATACCTAACAGCATTAATAAATCATCCACCGACAACACTTGATAGAAATCATTCGATTAAATATGCTTTTGGCGCGGGTGCCTTAAAAGAGGTGTGGGAAACCTTTGAAAGACGATTTGGAACCCAAATTATCGAAATGTGGTCTCTAGTTGAGGGAATAGGACTCACAATTAATACAGAAGGTTCAAAAGGAGGAAAACTTGGATCTGTAGGAAAAGCAGCTGTAGGATTTGAGGCTAAAATTATTGATTCAGATGGAAACGATATACCCCCTGGTCGTAATCATATAGGTGAAATTTGTGCCAGATTGAGACTTCCTTTTGACCTTGAATATTATAACCTACAAAATGAAATACCAAAGAGTAAAGGAAAAGAAAGGTGGTTTAATACTGGTGATTTTGGTTATTCGGATCATGAAGGCTTTATATATTACTTAGGAAGGAAATCAGATATGATTATAAGAGGAGAAGATACATTTTTTGCAATAGATATTGAAATTGTAGCAAATTCACATCCCATTATAATTGGAAGCGCTGTTTTTGAAGTTATTGATGAAATCTCTAACAATAAGGAATTAAAAATATGTGCTACAACTCAAAAGGGTGCTAAAATCACTCACAAAGAGTTTTATAACTTTTTAAAGCAAAATCTTGCATATTTTATGGTCCCCCGTTATATTGAATTTAAAGATGAATTACCTAAAAATGCAAATGAATTTGTTCAAAAATTCATTCTTAGAAAAGAACGGGAAAGCGGAGAATCGCTGAAAAACACTTATGATGCTAAAATTAATAGTATGCAAAATTAAAAAAAAAGTAGTAATTATTTTATATGGCCCAATCTTTTATTTTTTTACCCTTTTGAGAATAAACAGACCTAGAACCAGAATAAGTCCAATTATACTCCAAATAATAGCTGTCCAAAACCAAGCTAATATATTTCCTGGAAAGAATGGATAGAATATCCATAAAAGTACTAAAATAATTGCCCATATAGTTCCAATTATTTTTTCATTTTTTTTACTCTCCATCATAAAGAAGATAGAACCCATAACTCCGCCAATTATACTCCAAATTATTGCCAACCACATCCAGAAAAATATGTCACCTGGATAGAAAGGGTACGTAACCCATAAGAATACAAGAACAATTACCCAAACAATTTCGATTACTTTTTTTGTTTTTTCAAAATCTCCCATAAAAGATATCACCTAATTATTAATATTATTGATTTAGGTTTTGTTTTATTTAAATATTTTTTCCAATAATTCATGAACCGTAAGCAAACTTGATGAATCTTTGGGAATATCTATGAGCGGTAAACCTTGTCTATCAAATTTTGCTATATTATTATCCTCAGGAATCTTAACAAGGAGAGGTAGGTTTAGTTCTCCCAGTCTCTTTACCAAATAATCTATATTTCCCTTAACTCTATTTAATATAACACCCATTTTTTTATAATTAGTAAATTTTTTAGCACTTTTACTTATCGTTGCTGCAGTTTCTACACTTCTCAGAGAAATATCTGATACTATTAATAAGATATCTACTGTTTCTATTACCATTCGATTTATCTGTTCAAGACCTGCTTCACAATCTATTAAAACAATATCAAAATCCTTAGATATAGAACTAATTACCTTTCTTAACAGTGTATTCGAGGGGCAAAAACAACCAGGTTCTTCAGGTTGCCCAATGGAGAATAAACTAAAATCTTTATTTTCTGCTATTGCATTATACACTTCGAAGTCGATATTTTCTGCTGCCTTTTCAAAATTAGTTGCATTTGTCAGAATTTCTTCAATCACATTGACCCTTAATTTTTCAAGGCTTTTATCGGGAATTAGATTAACCATATGACTCAAATGAGGATGTGTTGGGTCCGCATCAACTAACAGCATTTTAAAATTATAATTAGTTGAGATACTTTTTGCTAAGAGAGTGGTAATAGCTGTTTTTCCCGATCCCCCCTTTCCTACTACAGATATAGTTAATGGTTTTTCAAATTGTATTTCTTCTTTTTTCTCGTTTTTATTTTTCAAATTTTTCTCTCTCTACCAATACTTGCTTAATATCATAACATATTTCTCTGTAAGGACAAATTTCACAACCCCAATCATATTCACAGTCAATTCTTTTTCTCCAATTTTCAATCTTTTCAATCCACCTCTTATTAAACTGTTCTCGGATTTTAGAAGTAATTCTAACATAGTCATCAATAATTTCAGCATGAGAATTAACAAAAATGATCTCTATAACCTCAATTAAATTACCAAACTTCTGTTTGTATAAGTAAATAATCGCATTTCCGAGAAATTGAAAAGAAAAATATTCA
>JBHLLU010000142.1:0-4541 GCA_048938895.1 Promethearchaeota archaeon | reverse complement strand
GATGAGATGGCAGCTCAAGGCTGTGAATTTAAATTTCTTGATAATATCCTTTGGATTTTCGAAAGGGAAAAAAGTTAAAATAATTCTATAAACCATTAATCTTAATTTCAAATCAAAAAATTTTTGTTTATTCTTTATTTTACATAATTAATGAGTGAATCTAGAGAACGTACATTTTTAGTGGGAATATTTGGGGATAATTTTGAACACCGGAAGTTCTTAGGGCAAGCTTTAGGAGCACCAGGAACAAGTTCAGATATCCAATTCTATAATAGATTAGATTCTCAACAAGGGGAGGTTTTTACTGCTTTAACGCCCATTGATTATCCAGAAAAATTAAAACCATTTCTTCAAACACTAATTCTTACTAATATTCATATTTTAATAATTGATGTTGAAACAGGGTTAAATGCTACGGTAGGTGAAATATTAGTTGGATTAGATATGTTCCACCGAATTTCAACTACGAGAGTCTTAATCTCACTCAATGGGATTAAATCTAATTCAGAATGGAAATTGCTTCAAATAAAAGAAAAGATCCAATCCCTATTAAGTAATACTTCACTAAGAGGAATTGATTTTATTGAAATAAGAAGAAAAGAGGATTATGATCTAATTAAGAAGAAAATTGTGGACCTTGGTAATGAAATATATGAGGATAATTCAACTAAATCTGATTATACTAAGATTTTAATCGATCATGCTTTTTCTGTAAAAGGTATAGGTACGGTTATTTTAGGGATAATTAAAAAAGGATCTGTACGATCTAACCAAATGCTTGAGTTAATAGGAAATGGTGGTGTTTCAAAGAAAGTTATTATTCGAGGTATTCAAAAATATGATAGGAATTTTAAGGAAGCTCATGAAGGAGATAGAGTGGGATTAGCATTGAAAGGAAATATTTCTGTTAATGAAATTAATCGAGATAATCTAATAACTACCCAAGGGAGTTTCAAAGGAGAGAAAGAAATAAAAGCGAAAGTCTATGTAAATCAATTTTACAAACCTAAAACAGGTACTATTTCACCTAAAGATTCAATTCAATACCATGGAATAGTCGAAATTAAAAGTTCTCCTTTAAAAGTTATTGATGGAGATGAAATTTTACCTGGAAATTCCGGTATTTTAACTTTAAAGTTTGATAAACCTCTTTTTCATAATGGAAGCGGTTTACGAGGAATTTTATGTGATCTAAATAAGTTCGAGAATAAATTAAGAATCATAGGGCATTTCGAACAAGTATTAGTTTAAATTTTTAATCTTTTAACATTTGTCTTAAAACTGTCTGGAGAATTCCTCCATTTTTATAATATTCTATATCTATATTGCTATCCAGTCTTACTAATGCATTAAATTCTATATCATTTTGCCCCTCTTTTCTTGCGATCACTTTTACTTCAGAAAAAGGTTCAATATTTTCAATTCCTAATATGGTAATGATTTCTGAACCAATAAGTCTCAATGTCTCGAGATTTTCACCTTCTTTAAATTGAAGTGGTAATACACCCATTCCCACCAAATTACTGCGATGAATTCGTTCAAAGGATTCAGCAATAACGGCCTTAACACCTAAAAGTTGAGTTCCTTTTGCTGCCCAGTCTCGAGAACTTCCCATACCATAATCTTTCCCTGCAAACACTATAAGATCAATATTGTTATCTCTATAATTCATTGCAGCATCATATATTGGTTTTATTTGATTAGTTAGATAATCAATAGTCCATCCCCCTTCTCTATCAACAAGTTTGTTCTTAATACGAATGTTTGCAAATGTACCCCGCATCATTACTTCATGATTTCCTCGTCTTGAACCAAATGAATTAAAATTTTCTTCTTTAATGCCATGAGAGAGTAAATATTTCCCAGCAGGCATTTCACGAGGTATTGTTCCGGCAGGAGATATATGATCTGTTGTAACAGATGTTCCCAGTAAAGCCAGTATTTTAGCATTCTTAATATCTTTTAATGGGATTGTTTTTGGTGAAAAGTTTACGAAAAAAGGAGGTTCTTTTATATATGTCGAGTTTTCATCCCATTGATATACATCTTCCTTAGGAGGTTGTAATTCATCCCATAAATCCCATCCTTTGAAAATTTCCCCATATTCCTTTTTAAATAATTTAGGAGATACATATTTTTTAATTAATTCAGCAATTTCCTGTGAACTTGGCCAAAGATCTCTAAGATAAACAGGATTCCCTTCTGAATCCAAAGATATAGGATCTACTTCTAAGTTTATTGCAATTGTTCCTGCTAATGCAAATGCTACCACTAAAGGAGGGGATGCTAAAAAGTTTGCTTTTACATGTGGATTTATTCTTCCTTCAAAATTTCGGTTACCACTAAGAACTGCTACCGCTACTAAATCATCTTCATTTATTTTTTTTACAAACCTCTTTTTTAAAGGTCCACTGTTACCAATGCATGTAGTACAACCGTAACCAACTAAATTAAAGCCTAATTTTTCTAAATATGACATCAGTCCTGAATCTTTCATATAATCAATAACTACTCGCGATCCAGGGGCAAAACTTGTTTTTACAAATTCATTTAATTTTAATCCCTTTTCAAATGCGTTTCGTGCTAATAGTCCTGCTCCAATCATAACTGATGGGTTCGAAGTATTAGTACAAGAAGTAATTGCAGCAATAACAATGGAACCATGGTTCAATGTAGTTCCATCTGATATGTACTCCTTTTTTTTCCCTTTCCTATAAACTGTTTTCATGAGATTATTAAATGAATTCTTGAGATCTCTTAAAGGGATTCTATCTTGGGGACGTTTAGGACCAGCTATATTTGGTGTAACTTTACTTAGATTTATTTCTAAATTTTCACTATATTCTGGTATAGGAGCAGATTCTTTATAGAATAATCCCGTTCTTTTTGCATATTTTTCTACAAATTCAATATGCCCACTTTCTCTTCCACTTCTTTCTAAATAATTTAAATTTTCCTCTGTAATTGGGAAGTATCCCATTGTTGCTCCATATTCCGGAGACATATTGGCAATAGTTGCTCTATCTTCAAGACATAATTTCTTTAATCCTGGACCATAGAATTCTACAAACTTGCCAACTACTCCATGATTCCTAAGAATTTGAGTTATATGTAGAACTATATCTGTAGCAGTTACTCCTTCTTTGACATTTCCTACAAGTTTAACACCAACCACTTGTGGTATGTTCATATAGTAGGGTTGTCCTAACATAACTGCTTCAGCTTCGATTCCTCCCACACCCCATCCTAGAACTGATAAACCATTTATCATAGTTGTGTGAGAATCAGTTCCAACCAAAGTATCGGGAAATCCAGTTAAAATTCCATCGATCTCTCGTACTTGAACCACGGAAGCCAAATATTCTAAGTTTACTTGATGACAAATACCCCTACTTGTAGGTACAACTCTAAAATTTTGAAAAACTTCTTGTGCCCATTTTAAAAGAGTATACCGCTCACGATTACGCTCCATTTCTTTTTCTTCATTTAATTCAATAGCATCATTAGTACCATAATAGTCTACTTGAATTGAATGATCAATAACTAAATCAACAGGGATACTAGGGTTAATTTTCGTTGGATCCCCTCCCATTCTTTTTATAGCAGATCTCAAAGCAGCTAAATCGACCACAGATGGTACTCCTGTAAAATCTTGAAGAAGTACCCTTGAAGGAATAAAAGGTACTTCACTCATAATTTTACTTTTGCAATCCCATTGACAAAAGGAAATTAAATGATCTGCTTTTACTCGTTTACCATCCAGGTTTCGAAGAAAATTTTCTAACAAAATTCTGTGGGAATAAGGGAGAGTGTCAGGATCGACCATATCTAAATCTTTTAATTTCTGAATATTATAGATTGACACATCTCCTAAATTCGACTTAATTACTTCTTTAACTTTCTCCTTAATTTCATTCTCATCCATGTTTTTCACCTTATTATCACCTATCTTCAATTTTTACATACTTTTTATCTAATTCACCGATATAACGAAGTCTGGGTCGTATTAATTTATTATTAGAAAGTTGTTCAATAGCGTGAGTGACCCATCCTGCACTGCGAGAAGCCGCGAATAATGGTGTAAATAACGCTGTAGGAATACCTAGAGCATGAAGGGCACCAGCGGAATACAAATCTACATTAGGATAAATTTTTTTAGTTTTAATCATATAATCCGTGAGCAATTCAGTCATCTCGAAAATATTATCTATTTCTTCCTTATGTTCTTCATGCTGCAAATCTGGAATTTTTTCCACGATCTTTGGATTACTCCATAATTCTCTTGAAATTTCACGAAGAATCATTGCGCGGGGATCCCAAGTTTTATAAACACGATGACCAAAACCCATAATTTTTTCCTTATCTTCTAATTTTTTGGTTACCCAAGGAATAACATTCTCCTTTTTTTTTATTTCATTTAACATTAAATTCATTACTCTTTCATTGGCACCTCCATGCAGAGGTCCTCTTAATGTCCCTATTGCACTAGTAATTCCACTATAAATGTCTGATAAAGTTGATACTGTTACTCTACAAGAAAA
>JBHLLU010000074.1:0-16480 GCA_048938895.1 Promethearchaeota archaeon | reverse complement strand
AACCATTCTAGTATTAATATTTTTTAAAAGTTTATTTATTATTTTTTTCTTTTTTTTTATTTAATATTTTGAATTGTTTATTCTATTAAGAGCGAAGAATTCAGATTTTTTATTTACCAAAAAACTATATTATTTATATTGGGCGGGTTATTAATTACATTAGGCTTTTAAGAAATCATTAAAGTAAAATCCAACACTTAAGTAATTAGAATGAGCGATTTAATCTGTGTGTTTGATGTTGGGACAACAGGGTCAAGAACTATTATTTTTGATATTAATGGAAGGGAAATTATAAGATCTTATGAGGAATATCCTGTTGTTAAACAACCCGTAGGTATTTCAGAACAAGATCCTATAGTCTGGTGGAATACTCTAAAGAATACTTGCAATCAAGTGATTAAAAAGGTAAATGTAGAGGAAATAATAGGTATAAGTGCAAGTATACTTCGGTTAAATTCAACGATAATAGATAAAGAGGGAAAGGTATTACATCCGGCAATACAAGCGATGGATGAGAGGGGAATTGACCTGAAACAAGAAGAGGGTTTAAGGATGTCGATCCCACAAATTTTATGGATAAAAAATGAAAGATTAAATTTATTTAAAGAAGCGTATAAAATAATTTTTCCAGATACATATATTTATATGAAATTATGTGGAAGCGATACACTTATAACAGAACCTACAAATGCTATCTATGGAATAATGAATATAAGCACATTAGATTGGGATATAAACCTTGCTAATGAATATAATTTACCCATTGAATTATGGCCCGAAATTCATACTCCAGGAGAAATAATTGGTGAATTATCAAGTGAGTCAGCAAAAGAACTTGGAATAAAAAGTAATATTCCAGTAATATTAGGAGGAGGTGACCAACAATGTTCAGCTTTAGGAATGGGCGTAGTTAAGCCCGGACAAGCTAAAGTAACAATAGGAACATATACCTTCACAAATATGGTTATCGGTGAAGAACAACCAAAACTTCCTCTTATTAATACACCTATATTCGCTCTACCTCATGTTATTAAAGGAAAGTGGATGCTAGAGGGTGCTATGCCCGGCACGGGGATTGCTTTGAGATGGTTTAAAGATAATTTTTCTCAGTTACAGACTAAAGAATGTGAAGAAAAAAATATTAATGTCTATGATATTTTAAGTAAAGAAGCTGAAGAAATTACCCCAGGAAGTGAAGGTTTATTATTTATCCCTTTACAAACATTTAGAAAAGGAACTATTCATGGTTTAGGATGGAATCATAGTAGAGGACATATGATTCGTTCGATAATGGAATCTGCAGCTTTAAGCGCTCAAATGTACTTAAGTCTTATAGAAGCTCTTGGAAAAACTAAAGCTAGTGAGATAAGAGCAGACGGGGGTGGAATGAACAGCGATCTGTGGGCTCAAATTTTAGCTGACGTAATGGATAAAAAAATTTTCATACCGGAAATAAAAGATAGTTCTGCTCTAGGGGCAGCTATTTTAGGTTTTTATGGGTGTAGAATATATAATAGTATCACCAATGCCATAGAAGAAATGGTCAGATTTGAAAAAGAGTTCAATCCGATTAAAGAAAATGTAAGAATATATAAGAAACTCAATCGATTATTTATGCCAGTCCTTATGGGTATATATGAGAAAAAGCGTGTCACTAAAGGAATTTAAATTAAATTATTTTTTGTATTCAATTGCATTTAGAGCCTAAAATAAAGGCGACTAATATTTCATAAATGAAACCTTTACTTTTATAAGTATCAAAAATTTCTTAATAAATAGAGTAAAAAAAGTATTTTAATGAAATTATTATGATATCAGACAAATTAAAGCTTGATGATATTGATAGGCAGATTATTTCTCTTGTCCAGGATAATCCATCCCTCACACATACTGAAATTGCCACAAAAATAGATAGATCCCAACCAACAGTTGGCATGAGAATAAAAAAGCTGGAAAAAAATGGTATTTTACAGTTTCAGCCAGGTATTAATTTTAAGAAAGTTGATTTGCATCTGGCTACAGTTGAGGTGAAAACGAAGAATCCCGAGGAAATTATGGATATGGCTAAGCATTGTCCCTTTATGCTTAACGCGTTCCGTTTAAGTGGGGAACATAATCTGTGTATACTACTTGCGAGTTCTAAACTTCAAAAACTTGATAATATTATCAACTACCATTTTAGAAATAATCCTGACATATCAAATGTCTCAATGGAAATTGTAATTGATATTGCAAAGGATTTCATTCTACCTATTGATTTTGATTCTGAAGATCATGACCCTACTCTTGAAGATGGATGCGGCGAAAAATGTAAGTACAGAATAGCCAAAGCTAGGGAATTAGTTCCAAAGAAGTAGCACAGAATTTTGTTCTCTAATTATTTCTTTTCATATTCAATATAACTAAATTTTATGATAAGTTTAAAAGAAAAAGGAGTATTTATATTGATTCTTCTTCATCTTCTTGACTGAATTTAAATTTTGGTAAGTCTTCAGTCAGATTACATCCAGGTCCGCAATATCTCCCATCAAAATCCTCAATTTGGAAATCTATCGGAACAACAAAATCATGAATGCTTTCTATTAAGATATTTGTCTTTACATTTATAATATTTGGGTCACGTCTGAAACATAAGTCAATTAGCTTCTCGATAGTTTGTAAATCTGATGCTGCGATAAAGCAGAGTACATTGAACTCCCCAGATATTTTAAAAGCGTGATTTATAAAAGGGCAATTTTCAATTTTTCTAACAATCGTTTCAACATCCTTCGTTGAGATATACACAATAGCAACTTTAATATCTACTTTCTTTATGTTGAAACCCACTTGTTTTGTTAGCAGATTCTTTCTTTCTAACTTTATAATTCGAGCACCAACAGCTGGCTGAGATTTCTCTATCTCTTTAGCTATATCACTATGGGTTATGTCTGGATCTCCTTCAATCATTTCGATGATCTTTTTATCATCATCATCAATGGCCAGCAATTCATTAAAACTTTTTTTTTTCATATCCATTTTTATCAAGACAACCTAATAATTTAAACTTGCTTTTAATGATTTTAAAAATTTATAAATAAGCCAATTATTGAGATTAAGAATAATTAGTCAATAGGTTCTATATTATAAGAATTTTGGGGAACAATTCAAGTATATGTTTTTGGAATTATCGTTAATTTAATAAAGGACTGCGTCTTATTGTTTCTCTTGGTTTGAAATATTCCAAACAATCAGGGCACTATCTATAAAATTCCTTTTGCTGATATTCGGTTATTTCTTTAGCATATAATTAAAACTTTTTTAAATTTGTAATTTTAATTTAATAAAAATGGTTGTTATATAAAATTAAAGTACATTAGTAAAGATGTTGATTAAAATAATAACGAAAGCAAATCCGATCAACCCAATCGTAAATTTTATTGGATCTCCCTTTTCTTTTTCAGGTATAACTTCTCTGACGATAACATATAAAATTACCCCTGAGATAAAGGAATAAAATATGAATAGGAGTTCGAGATTTATAGGTAAGAGTATTTTTAAAATTATTCCTAAAATAATTCCTGTTAATGCGGAAGTTGCAATAAACCATTTAACAGTAACTTTTTCCTCATACTTTGCTTCTTCATAGATTTCCAAATCGGTAAATATAAGATGAGCTTCAGATCGTTTTGTTATAATAGTTCTGAAAAAGGCAAAAATAAAAAATAGGATTCCGCCAATAAATTCGATCAATAAAAGGCCTATTAAAATAATGCCTATAAGAAAATGATAAATATAATCTGTGATAATTCTAAGTCTTCTCAAGTCTTTATTAATGCGGTTTTGAATCTTAATTTTATAATTATTAATGTTAACCTTCATTTCTTCTTCTTGTTTATTTAGTGTGGATAAAGTTTGAGCTATATCCTTCAACGCTGCTTGATCTAAATTTTCATGTTTTAATTCTTCAGTAAGAATTCTTTCCATATTACGTTCAACACTCTCAAGGATTTTTTCCTTTTGGAGCAACTTTCGCATTTTATTTTGAGTTTTACTCTCTACTTTTTGTAGAATCAATTTTTCTGTTATGTGGACGAAAGAAAAGCCTACTAGCACAAAAAGATACTCAAATAAGCTTAATTCAAAAGGAGCTGCGGGTAATCTTTCCGGAATTTCAGGAAGAACAATAAGAAAGAAATAAGCTACCGATATACCAGCGATAAATGATGCATGTAATGGGCTAATCTTATGTTCATTGAAATCCGCAATAAAAAAGAAAATCCCAAAAGCAATAGCAACTAAGATTTCAATGAGAACGTCTGTCATTACTAATTTTATTATTTTTGAAATTTTTAAAGTTTTTAGATATAGACTAAAAAATATAAAATTCTATATTTATTTTGATTAATATATTGTTAAAGTTATAATTTCTATGGTGTGTAAGTATCCAATTTTTGATAATTACTTCAGCAGAAGATAAAGCATCAATGAATATAAGGAAAAATTACTTAAACTCGAAAGTACATAATTTCGATGAAATTGAAATATCATGGCATGGGAATCCATTATTTAAATTGAGGAATTTGCCTTCAAAAGCTGAAGGACTTAACAAATTTTCAAAACTTGAAATACTGCTTGGTTTAACAAAAGAACCGTTAATTTTTTTGAACGATTTAAAGTTAAATGAGACTCAAATAGCTCCAGATTTTCTTATTTTTGCGAGTCGACATACCTCTAAAGCAGCTCGACCTGCATTTTTAGTTCATACAACGGGAAATTGGGGTAAAAATGATGACTTTGGGGGAGATCCTCAAGATCTATCATTAACAAGCGCTTTACTCCATAAGGCTGGTTTTATGTCTTTGATTGAAAAAGAATTTTCAACGACCCTTTCAGAATTTTCAGTAGATATTGAGGTCACTCATCATGGGCCTACAGTATTAAAGATCCCATTAATCTTTATGGAACTAGGGAGTAGTAAAACCGAATGGGTGATTTCTGAGGCTGGTGAATCAGTGGCAGCAGCAATTATTTCAACCATTTTTAATTATTTAAATTATAGAATTAGTAAAAATCAAAAAATAGCCTTAGGTTTTGGAGGAACGCATTATGCACCCAATTTTCGCAGATTAATAGAAAGTAATGATATTGCTATGTCATTTATTTGTCCAAAATACTATATTAAGGAGTTAGATGTAGATATAATTTATAAAATGGTTGAAAATACAATTGAACCTGTTGATTATTTTATTATCGATTGGAAAGGGACTAATTCAGAAGATAAAAAGCACTTACTTCCATTACTGGAAGAGTTTGAAATTCCTATTAAGAAGACAAAAGATTTCTAGCTCTAATCAATCAAATATTATTAGTTTGCTTCTTCTTGAATCTTCTCATAATATTTGACAAGGTTTTTAAAAACAAAATGTGCGGGGGAATATCCTTGGGTGGCAGTTTTAGCTAAAACTTTCATTAAAAATTCTCGATGTTTACAATCTTCATCCAGTGAAACATTGAGCTCTCTAATATTGTAAAAACTCCGCCAGAATCCTGTTGGCCAATCTACAATAGGAGCAAGAAATTTTTTGTAATTACTCTCTCCTTCTTTGCTTAATTCTAATTCTTTTTGTATTTCATAGATATTCTTATTATTTCTTCTTATAATGTAAATTATACCATCCGTCCTTATTTCTTGCATTAATTTAGTTAGTTCAGCTAATTCTAGATCTTCTATATTAAGCTTCTTCATTGTATTAAGTATTTCTTCATCGGTTTGCCCTTTAAGTTTCATTATTGTATAGTTTCTAGCTATAATATTATATTTAATAGGGACAGATTCATGATCCATCTTATTATATTGAATTAAATCCCCTAATATTTTTTTTGCTACTATGTATTTAAGAAGTAATTGATCATCACTTAGGAAGTCACCTTTACATAGTTCAGATTCAAAATATGATTCATAGAGAATTTGTAAAATTGATTTTATGGCATAGAATCCATCCACAATAGCTTGCTCAACATTTTTCAGCACATCGATTCTGTAATCTATTTCATTAAGAAATTTATTTTTATCTAAAGCTATATACCGAATTATATGAGGTTCCTTATGTAAAGGTTTTAGATAGTCATCCCACTTTGTCTTCAATCGATAGGATTGTGTTTTTGCTATATTTGATAATTTATAAACAACCTCTAAAAGCTTCTTTAAGAACTCTTGTTCAGAGACTTCTGTCATCCCCTAAATACCTTAATCGTATTATTTGATTATTTTTAATTAATTAATAATAGATTCCAAAAATTTTAAACTTTAGATAAAACTTCTGCTATTAAAAATGACTCTATTAAACTAACTTGAAAATATTTTGGGTGAATAAATTAAAAAAATAAAAAAAGATATTATTATGCTTTTTTAAATTCAAACCCACAACTCAGACAAAACTTATCATCTGGTGATGAAATTTCTTGACCGCATTCTGGGCAAAATCTAAAATCTTCACCTGAAGATGTAGCGGGTGGAGTAATTTCTTTTTCTATTGGAGGTGTTTCTTTAACTTCGGGAGTTGGTTCTCTACTTATCGGTGTTATTTCAACTCCTCCATTTATAGTAGCTTTACTTATAATATAACCTAGAATACTTAAGCCACCACCAATAAATGGAGCTATAACCGCAAAACCAGGTGTTCTATGTTCCCAAAAACTTAAATCAAATATATCATAGTCTATTATTCCATGAATCCTAAAAGCTGCTTCCGCTCCACCAATAAAAAATATAGTTCCTCCAATAAGTAAAATACCTAAGGCTAACCATGATCCAGGCGCATCTACTCCTCTATGAGTGAGAGATGATACGAACATTATGATTGTACATACTAATATTAGAATCATACAACTAATTCCAATAATCATTAATCCTGGTAAATTAGTAATAAATCCCGGATCAGGGTAACCCCCACCAACCACTAAATAAAATCCATGCATCCAAAATAGCTCTGTCATAGAACCTGCAGGTAGAGCTGCTGCTGGAGTGAAAAGACCAATTGCTAAAAGAATACTTCCAAAAAAAGGAAATACCCACACATATCTTCTAATTTCAGCCATTTATTTCAACTTCTCTATTTTTTAATTTTGGATTTTATAATATAATTTAACTTTTAAGTTACGTTTAATACTTTCTTAATTTATATTTTTACTAGGGACCAATTTTTATTTTTTCCATTTTGTATTCAAATTTTAAAAAAAAGTTAAAAATATATATGATTTTTAACCTTGTTTTCTAAATTCTATATATGAAACTATGCAGAGGGAGAAAATCGTTATGTACATTATCATTAAAATCATTAGTAATAAACTCGACTCATTTATACTGGCAAGTATAATAAAAACTCGAATTGATAATAATATCCCTACTCCAGAAAGAACATTGCATATGATAGTTGGTGTTTTGCTTCTTCTTAACACAATCTGAAGTATACCTAGAACAACATAAGATACCACCGCAAATATAGTCACAAGAACTGTTAGTAAAACTGCAATAATGACTATTACTAAACCTTCGAAAATATTAACCGTTTCATTAGGTTCAATAAAGAGAAATGAATAAAGGGTAGCTGCACCTAAATCAAAAAAGAATAGTACAATCCGTAAGATTGGAACAACAAAACATATAATTCCCGCTACAATTCTTATACTTTCTTGAACTTTTATTATAATTTCACCCAATATTTTTGGTTTTGAAATTGATAATTGATATATAATATAAACAAAGATATTAAATAAGAATATATTAATCATTTGTATTTAAATAAGATAGTAAAAATTGAAAGGAATGAAGTTTGAACATATAGGATTAGGGTATAATTCAGAAGAAGGAGCGGACAAATTTTTCCTCACCTTATTAGGTTTAAAAAAAATTAGATCGAAATCAGTATCTTCTGAGTTAATAAAAGCATTCTTTGGTGGTAAAGGAGAATATAAATTTGTTCAGTATGCAGGTAATGAAGTTAATTTTGAAGTTTTTATAACTAATGATAAAAGCAGTGTAAAAGATGTTTTTACTCACTCTTGTTTACTAGTGGAAAATCGAGACGACTTTTTGTCTAAATCATCTTCAATGGGATATGATATAATTAAAGTACCAAGAGACGAAAATAACAGTTATTATCTTTTCATTAAAGATACATTTGGAAATCTATATGAAATAAAAGAGAAATAATTGATGTGCTATCCTAATACATATTATTTAATATTCCAGAGCTCTCAATTATCTCTTTGTGGTCAAAGGCTAGTATTAGTGAAGAAATCTTTGATAATGGTATAATTTCTAAGGCAGCGGCATCATCTAGGGCTTTTGGTTCTTCATTTTCTGTCAATGGTTCACAGAGGAAACCAATTGTTACATTATGTCCCCTAGGATCTCGATTAGGATTCGAAAAAACTCCAATTAGCTTTATAATTTTTATATTAATATTAGTTTCTTCTTTCGCTTCCCGAATACATGCTGCTTCCACAGTTTCACCCACATCTACAAACCCACCAGGTAAAGCTAGTTCTCCTTTAAAGGGTGGGTTTTTTCGACGAATCAGAACTAGATTATTATTTTTCAACAAAATAACGCAATCAACGGTAAGTAGTGGGGTTATAGGTTTAACCATTGCTTTATTCATCCCATACTTTTGAAGCAAGTAAATGTTCTATTCGAGCTTTCCTCGGTCGAATAAATTCTGTGTGATTTTCCTTACGTTCTAATAACAATGTCTCCTGAAGATTAGTCGAATTAACCATATGGACCTGTAAGTCTCCCTTATCAAGATAAATTTTATTAAAACTAGGTGAATCGTCTGCCCTCACTTTATTTGAGGCTGAAGTACCACTATAAAGAAAAGTTGTACTTGATGAATTCCTCCAAGATACTGTATAAGCATGAGGAACATGCCTGTGTCCCATTAATACTAAATCTATTTCAAAAATTTGCGTGAGTTCTAAAATTTCTCCAGCATCTCGAACTGTAGTGAACTTTTGTCCAGACATTGGAATAGGAATTAGATGATGGTGTAATGCTATTATTCTATTCTCTAAGTTTTTATTAAACTGACGGCCTATCCAATCGAGTTGCTCATCTCCAATTTCTCCATAAGCCAGATCATCTCTGGCAGAACATACTCCTACTATAATAGTGTCTTTGTCTTCAATAATTAACCTTGATCGTCTAGGTCCTATTAGTTTCTCAAAGAAAACTAACCCAGAGTTTTTTGCATCATGATTTCCTGGTACAGCAATAAATCTAGTGATTTCCTTTATTCTTTTTATATAAGGAAGAATCCCTCTAAACTGAGTAACCCTTCCCTTGTGGATAAGATCACCGCTACATACGACTAGATCCGGTCGATTTTGTTCAATATAGCCTATGATATTTTCCATATATTCAGGGACAAATTCACTTCCAAAATGTAAATCGCTAATTTGAATGATATTAACCATAATTTCATACCAACATTAATAAAAAAATCGCTATTTTAATTTATTTTTCGATAAAATAAAAACTTCTATAATTTTTTAATTATAATCCGAAATAAAATTAGTAGAATAGATGAGTAAAAAATAAAAAACTCCAAAAAAAATTGATTTATATTGCTAAACTGATTTCATGACCTGAAAAATCGAGTTTATGTTGTGATTTACGCTGTTCTGCCAATGTTAAAAGGGTGTTTATATTATTACAATCAAAACAGATACCATTAACATTTATGTGGCGTAAGTCCCCACATTGTGGACAACAAAACTCTTTAAATATCGGTTTCATAATTTTTTCTCCTATATTTGTAGTTTTAAGATAAATATTCAATCTGGTTTAATTTTGTTATCTTTTCAATTTCTTGGTTAATCATTTCAAGAATGTTTTCAATTGATTTCTCGAGAGGTGTTTGAGCAACATCTTTCTGCAATTTAGAATATTCTTCCTTCTGATTAATCAAGGTTATTAAAAATCGATTAAACATTTTTCTCTAAATTTCTTCATCTTTATTATATATATTAGGAAAAACCAAAGATATAAGTGCTATCGTCATATTATATAGGATCTATATACTCTATATAGATTTAAGAAAGTTTATATATTGAGTACTAAGAAATATATATTTTATAAGGGCTAAAAAGCTATTAATGAGTACTAAATTCTTTCTCTATATATGGTAGTATTTCTTCTACAGTTATATCACTTTTACTAATAAAACCTTGACCATAATCAGGTGAACCTCCACCTTTTCCACCAAATTTAGCAACTAAATCCTTAATAAATTGACCTAGATTATAGTTTAATTCTTCTGAAGGCTTCTTGCCTAACATTCCTAAAACCATTATTCCATTTTCTGTTTTATTTAAGAATATGGTTATTAAATCTTCAGAATGTTTCATGAGTTTAATTGAGTAATTTTTAAGGTCGTCTTGAGAAAGGTTTTCAAAATTTTCAACAATTAATTTAAAATTTTGAAATATAGGAGCCTTTTCAACCAATTTCTCAATATTTTCATCATTGAGAAGATTTTTCATTCTTTTTAATTTCTCGACGCTTTCATTCCATTCTGTGTATAATTTATTAATTTTCTTTGATACATCATCTTTTTTAGTGCTTAATATTTGAGCAATTTCTGACAAGACATCACCTTTAAATGACGAAGATGAGATTAATGATAAATCTTTTTCATTTATTATACCTGTTCTTAGTGATTTATTCACATTTTTCCATTTTTCCAGCAATTCTTTAACACGATCAACGAGTTGGATACGTTCAACATGTAAAGTGTGCTTTAATTCCTCGAGAATTCTTAAATGCTTTTGTTTTAATCTATTCGTTGCCTCCCCGGCGACAAATGTTAATCTTACAATTCCATCTTGGATTTTTTGTGATTTTGTTATATGAATATACCCAGTTTCTGAAGTGTTGTTTAAATGTGTACCTCCACATGCTTCAACATCAATACTAGGTATCTCAACTATTCTCAAATTCTTACCAGGTACAGCCCCTCCTTGATATATGCTCATACCATATCTTTTTTCTGCTTCTGAACGTGGGATGAAACTAAGATTAAGATTGATGCTTTTTTCTACTATCTCATTTGCCCTTCTTTCAATCTCTAAAAGTTTTTCTTTTGGAATTTGATCATAATGTGTGATATCAAGATGAGAGTTTTTAATAGTTTTTTTAGCACCAGCTTGATTAATGTGACTTCCTAAGACTTCTCGAGCCGCAGCGTTTACAATATGTGTAGCAGTATGATGTTGGGAAAGCTGTTTTCTCCATTCTTTATCCACTTCAATTGTTACGAGATCACTTTGTTTGAAATTAGGTTTTTCATCAAGAATATGAATGATATGATTTCCTTGTTTAAATACATCATTGAATTTTTGTCCATTAATCATCCCAATATCATGTAGTTGCCCTCCAGAAGTAGGATATGCAACAGATTTATCCAAAATAACCATTTTATCAATAATTTTTAGCACTCTTGCTTTATTTGAAGTCTCGGTATAATCATAGTAATAGAGGGATTCTGTTTCAGGGATTCCTTTCAGATCCAATTTTAATTCTCTTTCTGTAGAATGAACTTGATCAACCTTCTCATGTCTTTCAACTACTAAGGCATAAAAATCATCAGGAATCTTAATTATTAAATTATATTTCTTAGCTGCTTCTTTAACCATATCTGGACTTATTCCGTTTGAGTCATACAATTCAATTAGGGTATCTGTAGAAATATCCCCTCTTTTTAGTATCTTTTCTATAATTTTTCCTGCTTTTTTCTTAGTCGCATAAAATTTTTGCTTCTCGACATCGAGGATCTCTCTAATTTCCTCTAAATGTTCTGAAAGTTCAGGAAAAAGATCTATAAGTTCCTCAGCATGCCACTCACAAACATCTGCAATATCAATATCCCATTTAAATTGGTCAATAAAGCTAAAAGCTCGTCTAAAAATTACTCTAAGATTATACCCCCCGCCAACATTTGAAGGGAGTTTTCCATCATTAACTGCAAATAATAGACTTCGAGCGTGATCTGCTATAGAGTAAAGAGCAGTCATTGGTAATATTTTATTTCTAAGAGTATTTACATCTAATTTCAATTCCTTAGCTACTCGTTCCCAAGCTTTTTGCATATCATCAACTTCATCCGTATTGAGGTAAGCTGAGTATTGAGAAAATTTAGTGTAAAGATCTATATCCAATTCAATTTTTGTTTTTTCCCTTAATTTTGAAAGTACATATGGAAAGATTGCCTCATAGATGGTAGGTGTTCCTTGGGAGAACCATGCAACACGTTCCTGTCCAAGCCCCATGTCTAACACTTTCAGTTTTAATTCCACAGGTCCTTTAGGAGTTTGTTCAAACAATGTGTAAACTTGATTAAATAATTCTACACCTCTACTAAAAAATTCAAGACTACATCCAAAAGATCCACCACCAACCCAGGAATCCTCATGTATTGTGATTTCTTCCTTAGGGAGCCCCACTCCCATATGGATAAAATCATGGATATCCATAAAAAGTTCACCTTGATTCCATTCTTCTGGTGGTACAAATTGATGCTGCCCTATCATTACAAAACCGGTATTATGAGATCCAGTAATCCCAACATTTTCAATATCGTTAAATCTCAGACAAAATTGAGGGATTATTAATTTTTCTGCTGGTGGTTCTACCTCCCCTGTTATAACATAAGGTTGAAAAGCTGAGATTGATGCAATTGTAAATTCAAGTGTAGGATTCCATCGAGCTACACAGGGATACCTTTTAATAGGAACATAACCTCTTGGTTCTAGTATTTCAACAATCTTCTCCCAAACCCCGATAAAAGATAATTTTATTTGAGAAGGGTTATCAACAACCACTTGAAAGCCTCCTGAACATATGGCATCTCCACATACTTGTCGTTCTTTAAGTGTAGTCCAAAAGTATTTACCACAACATTTACAAATTTTTCTCATATAACCCAAACTTCTAAGTTCCTTCGTAGGAAAGTATTCATTTGGGTTTTTTGAGGCTATTTTTTTGAAAACTTTTTTCAGTTCTTTATCTGTCTGAGCTTTCGTCAGTTCCTTCTTTTCTTTATCTGAGAGCACTTTAATCAAAAATGAAATTTTTAGTATTTGTGTTGTTTTTATTTAGAAATAAAATTGTGTACTCAATAAATACAATTATCTATATTTTTTATTAATTATTTATTTTTACGTGATTTCCGACTGATAAAGCTTTTATACTATTGATTAAATTTCTACTTAACATGAACTCTAAGTTTTAATATTAAATAGAGATGAAATTATATGGCACAAATTATGGTTCAAGGTTGGTTACCACAGAATAAAAGTAATGAAATGTTGAAAGTATACACAAAAAAAGATAAACCCGCATACCCCGACTTTGTGAAAAGAGTGCAACATTGGATGGTAATCTCTCATGAAGGGATGATAAAAACTTATGCTGTATATGAATGCCCGGACGACAAAATTTTAGAAGCTTTCAATGCAATCGGCAGAAGATATACTCTATATGCTCAAGTAGAGGGATATAAGTACTATCCTGAATTACTCTTCGATGCTCAGGAAATGATTAAAACATATCTTTAATTTCCTTTTTTTTTAGAAAAAGATAATTTAAAGTAATATTCTAAATTTTGATTACAAATTTAAAATTTGTAGTCGTGAATATCCTTTTTTTGCGAAATCGTAATCAAGGAGTTCAATTTTTTCAGGTATTATTTTCAGTAGTAATTTTCTTCTACCGCGCACAATCTTTTGAACTTTCTCGAATTCTTCATCTCCTTTCCTTAAAAAAACCAACCTATCTCGTCCCGAGGCAGAAATCTGCATACCCTGAATCTTTTTTTCTGATAATGGTGTGTAAATCCCGATACTTATATTTGGGTTATCTTCTATGTTTTTGACTTTTCTCCCTGGAGCTGGACCTACATATATATTAAAACTATTTTTTTCAGTATAAAAATCCATGGGAGTTGCACGGGGTATATTATTGCTACATGTACATAAAACTAACACTTTCCTTTTATCTAAATAGTCTCGTATTTCTTTTTTCAACTCATCTTCTGGCATTCTCTGATTAGTCATAATCAGTAAGAATGTTTAATATAAGATAAATGTTCAAAAATAACGATGAAAAGATGAATCTAAAATCCAACAATATTTAATGGTGCAGAATCATTATCAGAATCCATTGCATCCCGAACATAAGGAGATATAGGCCCGCTTGCGAGAACCATAATCTTCACCTTAGAACCCATATCTGGTTTATTTTGAACTCCAAACTTTAATTGAGCTTCTTCAGGAATTCCGTTTGTGATAGTAGATATAACACTATCTACTTTGGACAAAGATAATGTATGATCACCAGTCACTGAAACAATAGCTCTCTTAACTTGACTTGTATCTGGGTTCAAAAGGGGGTTATTTAATGCTAATTTAGATTTTTCTATTAAATCGGAATCATCACCTGCAGATTCTGCAATTCCTACTAATCCTGTGGGATACTTTTCTTTTTTAACAAAAATTCGCTTTACATCAGCAAAATCAATATTGACTAACCCACAATTGTTAATTAAATTAACAACTTCCCCAATATTCCTAATTAAAACTTCATCCATTATTTTGAAACCTGTAATCATGGGAATCTTTCCAACGATTCTTAGAAGATTATCATTAGGAATTGTAACTAGAAAATCAGAAAAATCTGCGAGATTTTTCAAACCAATTTTTGCTCTTACTCCTCTCTGTACGCCTTCTGAATTAAATGGAAGCGAACAAAATGTAACTACAATGGCATTATTCTTTTTTGCTTCTTGGGCGATAATAGGTGCTGCTCCTGTTCCAGTTCCTCCTCCTAAACCACATGTTAAAAACACAATATCTGCATTAAGGATTTTACTCAACCTATCACGATCTTCTTCAGCGGCTTCACATCCAATTGAAGGATCATTCCCTGAACCTAAGCCTTGACATTTTTCTTTACCTATTAACACTTTTTGGCTTGCATTCGAATAATACAAATCATGAGCATCAGTATTTATGCATACAGTGTCTGCATTACTAATCCCGATATCTTCTAAACGCGAAACAGTATTGTTCCCTGCGCCCCCAACTCCAACCACTAATGACTTTATTTTTAAAACTTTCAATAGATCTGCTAAATACTTATCATCATCACAATTTGGGTTAGAATTGGGATTTTGATTATGACGGGCTATTTCATTAAATCTTTCTCTTACTGATGATCGAGATTTTGCCATCTCTAAAATATCGTCGACACTCATAAAACTCATCAAAAGAAATTAGGTTTTTATAATACGAGAAAAATATCAGAATAATATAAGAAAGTAATATGAAGATAATACTCATGTTATGTCAGTAATATATTCCTTGAATTAGTAGAAGAATCATTTAATGTTTTCAAATTTTAGTCTAGAACAAATCCGTTTTTTCGTCTGAAATATAGGACAAATCTTTAGAGACTAAAGTTTATAAGTATATATTTTCATGGGTATCATGCTCTAGGGGTATAATATATGGAAATCAAGAATATTCAAAACAACAGCGGAGAATCTGAGGAAAGCTCGAAACATGAGGAGCCAATTCAAGTGAGAGCTATTATTAGCTGTTCTAATTGTGGCTATAAGAAGAAATTTAGAAATGAATTTTTAAGGAGAGAACTTGAGTTACTTACGGTTGCTGTGAAAGTTTTCGATTGGTTGACATGCAATAAATGTGGTGACCTTCTAAAGTTAGATTTAGAATTTAACTTTTAATTTAATCTTGATTTAATATACCAGAAAAACAAATTCATTGTTCTTAAGACTATATTCTGAGAGTTTATAATAATTTAAAGAGCTAGATTAATATTCCCATAAATCCCTCCACCGCCAGGAGTATATTCAATTTCATCATTTCTAAGAGCTTTTAAAACTATTGAGATATTTTTATCAAATTCTTCAACTTTATGTATTGGTGTGTCAATTAAGATCCCAAATTCATTTCCAAGTTCTTTTATTATTTTGTTATACGCACTAAGTACTGTTTTACTTGACGTGCTTTTTACACTCTTGATAGAACGTATTATGTCTATTAATGGGATCGCATTAATATAATGGGGTCTATGACTTGGATGTATTGTCTCTTGATATGAAGAAATCTCGCTAATTCTCTCACTCACTCCTAGCTTAATTTTAAAATTCTTATTTTTTTCCTCCTTACAAGCAGGACAAATCATTTTATTTTTTGATACCTGTTTGATATAATCTCGTCTTGAAGATTCGGGTTCATCTGAATAGTATATAACGAAATCATTCTTTATCGAATATTGATTGAAAGTTATTCCTCCTTTTATTTTCGATTTCTTAAATAAAATCCTTCTTCGGCATTTATTACAAAACATATTATAATATTTTCCAAGTTTCGGGTGTAATCCGACGTTTAAAGTTATTTTACGATTACTCTTTCTTCT
>JBHLLU010000141.1:0-4559 GCA_048938895.1 Promethearchaeota archaeon | reverse complement strand
AGGTTTATTTTTTGGTGATGAAATCCTACTTGTAAAGCCAAACCTGAGTCAGTAAAAGCCGGACATAAAATCGGAACTTTTTTTTCCGAACAGATCTTCAATATCGAATTGTGTGATTTAGGTATCTGATTTCCAAGGAAATCCAAAAAGGAACTTACCGTCATTTCATAACTAGGGATAGAAAGTTTTGAAACAAAATCCTCTATACCCTCATACACCTTATTTGGCATATAAACATCATAAATACGGTTCATTTCTCTGATTTTCAATTCTGCGTCATTAATATCTCCTAAATTAATATCTCCCTGTAAATGATGAAATCCAAGGGCTTCAGCTAAATCGTGAGTTAAATTTGCTCCAGTGGTAACTAAGATATCGATAAACCCTTCTTTTATGAACTCATAAATAACATTTTGCATTCCGGCTGGAACCAGTGCCCCCGCCAAACCAAAAAATTTAACGCATTCCTTTTCATTGATCATCTCTTTATAAATTTCACAGGCTAAAGCTAATCTTTTTGCATTAAAACCAGTATTTTTTAGGGAATTAATAAGATCGACAATACTAAAGTCTCCAGTGATTTTCATTTGTTCTACTTTTTTCAAAATATCTTCTAAATTCTTTTCCGTCATTCAAATCACAATATTATTATCGATAAATGACATAAATTCAACAATCAATTTTGCGGCTAAAACACAGGTCATATTGTTTTTTAGATCCAAATTTGGGGCAACTTCGACAAGATCAAAGCCAATAATATTAAATTTTGCTGCTAAATCTTTCAAGGTTTTCCAAATTTCACGATATGAAAATCCCCCGGGTATAGCATAACCAGTACCAGGAGCAATTGAAGGATCTAAAGCATCGATATCTATTGAAACATATAATTTTTTGATATCTGATTTCTCAAAAAATGATTGTATCCGTTCAATAAAGTAATCTACACCCTCAATGAGATGGTAAGCATTAATATATTCAAGTTTTTCGGCAATTGCTAAGTCTTTTTCTGCAATATCTATATCACGGGTTCCCACAATGAGCAAATTTTTATTATTCACATAATCCAAATCAAATATTCTATGAGATATTGTTGCATGAGAATAAACACCCTTATCCCATTCCTGATAAAAATCTAGATGAGCATCAAAAACCAATATTCCTATCTCTTCTTTTTTCTTTATTTGATCACCAACAACTTTTACTACGGGATATGTACAGAAGTGATCTCCTCCAATCATTACTGGAATTATATTCTCATTTTGATTGTACACTTCCTTAAGAAAGTTGCCTATGTTTTTAAGGTTTCCTTCTACATCAGTATCTTTTATTTTTACATCTCCTATATCCACTGCTTTAAGATCAGAGATAATGGATCCTAATTCTGTTGTATACCCTATATCGTCGGTTAAATTTCTAATTACTTCAGGGGCAGTTGAAGAATTTGGGAGATCAGTTGAAGTCAAATAATCCCAGGGTACACCGAAAATAACAAAACGAGTTTCTTTATTTATTTCTTCCTTAAAGTTAAAAAAATTCATACTATCACCTACATTTTATTTAAAGTTTCTATTCCTAAAAGCTCTAAGCCAGTTTTAATTACAAGCTGTACACATTTTATCAATAATAACCTAGCTTTCTCTAATTCTTTATCTTCTGAAATAACAGGGCATGCACTATAGAAAGAGTTGAAAATTTGGCACAGAGTCAGTAGATATTGTGGAACTATATGGATAATGTATTTTTGAACTGCTTGATTAATAATTTCAGGAAAATAATTTAAATGTTTAATTAAATTTTCTTCTGTTTCATGATTTAATATTTTCCAGTTAATGTTTAGATCAATATTTGCTTTAGATTTTGTTATAATTGATTCTATTCTTGCATAACAGTATTGGATATAAGGTCCAGTTTCTCCTTCAAAAGAAATACTCATTTTTGGATCAAAAATAAAATCAGATTTTAAATTAAATTTAAGAATAAAAAACCTAACGGCACCCATACCAATAATATTTGCTCTTTTTGCTTTTTCCTGTTCATCAAGAGTGGGATACCTCTTACTTACTTCTTCATAAGCAAGATCTAATATTTCGTCAATTAGATCGTCAGTATCTACTACAGTTCCCTCTCTACTTTTCATTTTCCCCTCAGGGAGGAAAATCATGCCGTAAGAAAGGTGATATTTATGTTCTGTAAATCCAATACTGTCAAGCACAGCGAATAATTGCTTAAAGTATAGATCTTGCTCATTTGCTACAACATATAAGGATTTATCATAATTGAAATCTTGTTTTTTAACAAAAGCAAGATACACATCCTGTATAATATATAAAGAAGTTCCATCTCTTCTTAATAGAAATATATTAGGTAATCCATAATCCTCTTTTAAATCGGCATAAACCGCTCCATCTTCAGTCTTCTTGAAAACACCTTCCTGTAAGTTCTTTAATACAATGTCTTTACCCTTAGTATAAATTTCAGATTCATAATAGTCTTTTATATGTGAAATATTTAACTTTTTGAATGTTTCTTGAAATCCATCTATCGCCCATTTCCTCATTTTTTCCCAAAGTATTCGAGTTTCTGGATCTTCCCTCTCCCATAATCGTAATAACTCCTGAGCTTCATTAATTAAGTTATCATCTTTTTTTTGCATTTCATTATACATTACGTAAAAATCTCCTACAAAATGATCAGGTTTCTTGTTAGGCTCTTGATTTTCACCCCATTTTTTGTATGCTAGCATAGATTTGCAAATATGAATTCCTCTATCATTATAAAGATTCACTTCGAATACTTCATTTTTTTTATAGCGAAATAAATTAGCCATAGTACTGCCTATTAGCATATTTCGTAAGTGACCAATATGGAGCTCTCCGTTTGTATTGCATGAAGGATATTCTATCACAACTCTTAATGCTTTCTTACTTTTTTCTCCTAAGACTTCATAAATCCTTCCATAATCATATTTCAATTCAAAAATATTCCCTAAAACAATTGAAGGTTTAAGCTTAAAATTGATATAGGGACCATCTGCTCTTATTTTATCCAAATAATCTGGTAAGGAAATTTTTCCAGCTAGATTTTCAGCAATCTCTTTTGGATTTTTCTTTTCGACTTTACTTAAGCGATAAACGGGAAATGCATAAGAGAAACTAATATTTGGTGGGGGAATTTCGATAAGATCCTCAATTTCCTCCAATGTAAGAGACTTGATATGATTTGAAAGTAATTCTGCAATAGTATGGGTATCGATTATTTTCATTTTACTTTATAAATTATATCAGTGTTACCACATAAAATTTATCATTCTAAGCATAAAAAATAAGTGATCATAGATATAATTTAACTATTTCGGGAAAATCTTTAATTATCTTTAGCTATGAGCGACCTCAACAATTTCTTCTTTAATTTTCTTTCGGTTCGAAATCAATTTCTTTAGTTTGGGAAGAATCTTATCGAAAAAGACATATAAGTAAGGAATTCCCTGATTAGTTAAAATTAAAGAATCGTAGAGTAACAACTCCCAGCCTGAAGTCCTGATCCCAGTAAACAATAAATATGATTCCATCATGAAGGAGAGCATTGTTCCCACCCAAAAAATATATAATATCGTTTTGTAATTGTATCTCAAAAACATAAGAAGTAAATATCCTAAAATAACAACTGAAATTTCGACAATTCTTAAGTGCTTCATATGTCTTATCGTAGTGATTTCAAGGTCGTTTAGGGGTAAGATTTGAGATAGAGTTGCTATCATAAACCAACCCCCATACAAAAAGACAGTCCAAAATATTATTTCTTTTAGATTATTCTTTTCGAACATTATCATTACCCAACTGAAGGCTAGTACTCCGTAGCTAAAATCCATCATAAAATCTACTGCTACTTTTAAATTAGCAGGAAATATCTCTCGAACTCCCGTATTCCACCAAATTATTCCATCTATGATTAAAAACATTATTCCACATAAAAAACCAACAATAAGCGGGACTTGTTTTTTCTTGATAATCAAAACTGTTATAAATAAGAATAAAAGAATAAGATCAAAAATTATGTAGTCTAAATCAAAAACTCTAATTACGTCTTGATTCACTTGAAGCATTATTATCTACCAAATTTATATCTTTTAAAAGAGTTTAGAAAAAAGATCCTATATTATTTTCCAATAATAGTAAAAAAAATAGTAGTGAATATAAAATTTGCAGTAATCTAATAGTATGTTTAAAATATGATTAAAATAGTATTATTTCTATAATTCATATCAAAGAAAATTATGTTAAAATTGAATAAAGCTTCTATTAGAAACCAAAATTTAGGTGTAAATATAAATGGGAATATAAGCAATACTAGATTCTCTTTTTAAATTATTTCCTCTTTCTCTAATACTATTATTGACTATTATGTATAAGTTTCAGTCAAAAACATTTTATTATTTAAAAATATATGCAAATCAAAAATTATAAACGGATTCTGTTAATATTATGGATGATGAGCAAAAACAAGAGCCATATATTATAACTCAAGAAGAATATAAAGCCAAAATCCAACCATCTTGGAAT
>JBHLLU010000140.1:0-4572 GCA_048938895.1 Promethearchaeota archaeon | reverse complement strand
ATTGATGCAGGTTCAATATTGAAGAAATCCACCACCGTAATTGATTTGATAAAAGAGGATGATTGTATTAAGGGAGTTATAACAGATAAAGGAGAGAATATACAATGCAAAATTATCATTAATAGCGAAGGCTCAAAAGGCTTATTAGCAATAAAGGCAGGTATAAGAGGAAAATATCTTCCCGAGACAATATCTTTAGCTGATACTTATGATTATGAGATGGCAAAAGAAGATATTGATAAAATTTTTGGTTATTCTGTCAAAATGTGTTGGGGATGGGATGAACAAAGGATTGCACCTCCCCTTGGATATGGAAATGGTTTGATGGTGTGGCCTTATCGTAATAGTCTTCACTTCATGCAAGATCAGTGTTTAAGAATGAATGGAGGTCCAGTACCCAATTTGAAAAAGGCATTTAAAGAATATCATGGCAATATTACTCAAAATTTACCCTGGTGGAAAGATCTAGTTGCGCCTCGAGCGAAGTTAAGAGCAAGGATGTGGGATGGTTTTGAAATATATGTGGGTTTGAATAAGAAACTGCGTAATATGGCTAATCACACAGATGGAATGATATTAATCGGAGATGCCGCGGGACTTGAAAGCACAGAATTATGTGACGGAGTTCCCGCCGCGTGGTTTTCAGCAGAAGTTGCTGCAAATATCGCAATTGAAGCGATCAAAGCTAATGATACTTCAAAATCTTTCTTGGAAAAATATGATAAAAAAATAAAAAAACACCCAATAATTCAATGGTCTATTTCCGGGAGAAATCGATATAATTTACGTATTGCCCAAAAAGAGCACAATATTAAAAAATTAAGAAAATATATTCATAATGGGTGGGGTTTAGGTGCATTGACTCATTTTATGACTCCATTTTTTAAAATGCTTTTTCTCTATTTGAGGGATGATCCAACAATTATAACCAAATGGATAAAAATGTATTTTAGGTACTATCAAAATTGGTTTTATGAAAGTTTTGATTATTCTAAGAGACGAAGGTTTGATGAATCGTCGTCTAAAAAGATTAAAAAAATGGAAAGAAAATTCATTCGCTATTTAAGATTAATTGATTCTCTTTTAGTATCTTTGAGAAAGAGAAAAAAATTGCTTAGTTATTTTATTGTTCCTTTTTCAGATTCTTTGAATAATATAATGAAAAACATGCTGCCAATTTTTGAACCGATCTACTCGCTTAGTTTAAAGTTATTACACCCAATTTCAAACCGCTTGAATGTAAAAATTATGAAATTTGCTGAGTATGCCAATCCTATTATTTTTCAGAATGAAAGAGGTAATAAGTAAACATGGCTAAAAATCTAAAAGAATTCCCTGGAGTGGAATGGATAAAAGGAACAGGAGATTTTATACAAATTGATGAGATGAAATGCAGTGGTTGTAGTAATTGTATGAATGTATGTTTAGCTGAATGTTTTGAGATTGTGGAAAAAAGAGCAAGAGTAATAACGCTAGAACATTGTATGGAATGCGCATCATGTTGGTATGTCTGTCCTGAGGAGGCAATTATTTTTACATGGCCTAAGGGAGGCACTGGATATAAAAGTGAATGGGGGTAAATTTGAATTAATGAATAAATAGCCCCATGATAAATTATCATTTTATATTACAACCCGAAAAAGATTTTAAAAAAGAAATTTTAAAGATGATTTATTGTTTAATTTAATATTTAAGAAGGTGATTTAAATGGTTAAATATAAAAGAGGTCATCTTTATTATCCTGAAATTCCCATTCATAAAATCTTAGAAGATACGGCAGAACGATTTCCAGAAAGATCAGCTTTCTTATTTCCTAAAAAAATGACATTCAGACAATTTAAGGAGAAGGTTGATATATTTAGTACAGTATTAAAAGAAATGGGCGTGAAAAAAGGGGATCGAGTAGCTTTATATAGTCCAAACTCAATTCAATGGGAAATTTCATTCTTTGGATTAGAAAAAGCAGGTGCAATCCTTGTGCCTATGAACCCTCAATTCAAAGAAAATGAAGTAGAATATGAATTAAACGATTCAGGGGCTGAAACAATTATTGTTTCCCAGTCCGAGTATCCCAATGTTGCAGCAGTCAAAGAAAGAACTAATCTTAAAAATATTTTAGTCATTGAGGCAACAGATAAAAACGAGTTACAAAGTCTTCCAAAAGGAACCTTCGGATGGTCCGAATTAATGGCAAATACAGAACCGAATCCTCCAAACTATACTTTTAATTCAAAAGAAGATCTTGCCACTCTCGTGTATACAAGCGGAACAACTGGTCTACCAAAAGGAACTATGCTCACCCATCATAATATGGTGTCAAATGTAATTCAAATTTGCCAAAATTTCGAATTAAGTGAATTAGATGTTGCTATGACGGTGCTTCCTCTTTACCATATTTATGGCTTAAATGTATGTATGAACCAAGCAATTTGGCTAGGGGCAGCACAAGTAGTTACCCCTCGCTTTGAGGTGAAGGAATTCTGTGAACTCATAGAAAAATATCAAGTCACCTATAGTCTATGTGTACCTCCAATATTCTTAGCTGTTGTTCGGCATCTCGAGGAACCAAACATAGAAGGATATGATTGGATAAATCTGAAAATTTTTAATAATGGTGCTGCTCCAATCCCTCTCGAACTTCTTGATCGATTCAATAAACTGGCAAAAGAAAAGTGTAATGCTAGAAATGTAACAGTTCAACATGGTTGGGGACTAACTGAAGCGTCTCCTGTAGTCGCTGTGAATCCTATGTCTCGTTCAAAAATAGAATCTCAAGGTATTTTAATTCCTGATACATTTCATAAGATCGTTGATTTAGAAACTAATAAAGAACTCCCCGAACGAGGGCAGGTCGGTGAACTCGTTATTAAGGGTCCTCAAGTTATGAAAGGGTATTGGAATAAACCTGAAGCTACTGAGAGTGCGTTCTGGACAGACCCTAACACTGGTGAAAAGTGGCTGAGAACTGGTGATATGGCTTATATTGATGAAGAAGAATATGAGCATCTTCTTGATCGTATCAAAGAAATGATTAAATATAAGGGATGGAGTATCGCACCTGCAGAACTAGAAGACTTATTATTTCAGAATCCGCATGTATTTGATGTGGCGGTAATAGGTAAACCATCAAAAGAACTGGATATTGGTGAAATTCCAAAAGCGTTTATCATATTAAAACCAGAATCGAAAGGCAAGATAAGTGAACAAGAAATTATGGATTGGGTTGCTGAAAAGATTTCAGCATATAAAAAAATTCGTGAAGTTGAGTTTGTCGAAACTATTCCAAAATCAGGTTCAGGCAAAATATTACGACGAGAATTGGTAGAACTAGAAAAAAATCGACTTGTGATTAATTAAAATTGAAATTTGAAAATAAAATAAGGTAGCTATTATGCAAATAGGAGATGATATTTATAAGAAGCTTCATCAAGAAATTGATGAGCGTATGCCTATAAGCTTCCCTGCTCATGAATCAGGACTAGAAATTCAAATTTTGAAATCACTTTTCACTCCTGAAGAAGCTGCGGTTGCCATCCATTTGAGTGCTTTACCAGAACCATTAGATAAGATTTATAAAAGAATCAAGAAAGCTGGTATTTCAATATCCAGGGAAAGATTAGAAGAATTATTAAATAGTCTTAATGAGAAAGGAGCTATTCAAGGAGGGGGTTCAGTTTATGATAAAAAGCATGATAGAAGGCGTTATAGATTAATTCCTTGGGCGATAGGTATCTTTGAATATCAACTAGGGCGTCTTACAAAAGATTTTGCTGAACTCGCAGAAAATTACTCACTTGGCGTATATTATAAAGAATTTCATAAAAAAGATACTCCCGGGCAAATGCGTACGATTCCTGTAGAAAAAAGTCTTTCTCCTGAATATGCAGTAGATACTTACGATAATGTAAGAGATATACTCATGAATAGAGTTGATAGGATCGCAATAATAAATTGTGTATGCCGAGAACAACATGAACTTCTTGATGAACCATGCAAACTCTCTGACATTCGAAGGTGTTGTGTTATGTTTAACGATGCGGCAGCGAGAAGGATTGATGATGGATCGGGAAGGGAAGTCTCTAAAGAAGAAATGTTTGAGATTCTAAAGGAATATCAGAAAGTCGGCTTTGTTCTTCAACCAGAAAATAGTCAAAATCCCTCTTTTATGTGTGTCTGTTGTGGATGCTGCTGTGGAGTACTGAAAATGGCAAAACAGTTTCCTAAACCGGCTGAATATTACTCCTCTAATTTCTATGCTCAATCGAACTCAGAACTCTGTAATGGATGTGAAACATGTGTAAAACGATGCCAGATGGATGCTATCACGCTTGAGAATAATAAAGCTTTTGTAAATTTAGATAGATGTATTGGATGTGGAAATTGCGTACCTACTTGCGGTATGAGCGCTATGACTATCTATAAAAAAATAGAAAAAATTGTCCCACCGAAGAATTCTGGAAGAATGTACACAAAACTTATGATGAAAAAAAGAGGATTTATTGGTACTCTTAAAATGGTAGGAAAGATCTTGATTGGAGGGAAAGTGTAAATCTAAACTTTTATATTTATACA
>JBHLLU010000073.1:0-16607 GCA_048938895.1 Promethearchaeota archaeon | reverse complement strand
GCATATATTCCATCCACAGAAGTTTCTAATGTATTGCTATTACATTTTATAGCACCCCTATCTGTTTTAATTCCCAGGGCTTCCAATCCTAGATCTTTTGATTCTTTTACTCTCCCTATTGAAACTAAACATAAATCTGCTTCAAAAATAAACTTCTCTGCTTCCTCAATTTTATCTTTCGGAACAGAAGCAGCACATGTTATTGCCTTCACACCTGAACCTGTATTTGTAATAGATAATACATTTTGAGATGTTTTTATCTCAATTTCCAATTCATTGAACTTTTTTATTAGTTCTTTTACTATCATGTGCTCTTCAGTAGCTATCGGTGAAGAAAGATATTCCAACATTGTAACCTTACTGCCAAACGATGCAAAGATATTTGCAAATTCACACCCGATTACTCCAGCTCCTATAATTAGTAACTTATCCGGAACAGTAATGAAATTAGGGTCTAAAATATCGTCACTTGTTAAAATTTTTTCATGGTCTATATTGAACGACGGAATTAAGGCAGGAGAAGAGCCTGTTGCTAGAATAACACTCTTTGCTTTAATGAGAGTATGATTTTCATCCTGAATTGAGATAGTAAAACCAGAAGTCTTGCTTCCTCCTATAATTTTACCATGTCCAAAATATATATCATTTTTCCATGCTTTCTCTAATACTTCTATTCCGTTTACTAACTCTTCAACTATGCGGTTTTTCCTTTCTACAGCTTTTTTAAAGTCAAGAGTATAATCTATAATTTTTATACCAAAATCCTCAAAATCCTTTAGTTTCTCAATAGATTCAACAGAAGCATATAAAGCTTTTGTGGGAATACAACCACGATTCAGACAAGTCCCCCCAAGTTTTTCTTTCTCAATTAAAGCAACTTTTGCTCCATATTGAGCCGCTCTTATCGCTGCATGATAACCTCCAGGACCTGCCCCAATTATAGCTATATCATAAATAAGATCAGGCATATTTCTCTCATAACTGCTGATTAATAAATATTTCCTATTTAAATTTTAAATAATACATTAAGTAATAAATTTGCTTACATAAAATTATAAATAGAAATAAGCATATTAAACCAAAGCTATACAAATTATCGGATTAGATCGAGATTAACGATCAGAATACGTATTAATTTTAATCAAGGTGTGTTTTCAATATATATTCAAAATATTTCTGAACTTCTTAATAAAGATCTGGACAAAAATCAATTATATCTAAGAAAAATTATTCTTGAGACTCTTGAAATAGCAATTAAGGCTGTTAAACCTCAAAATTTAATTAAATCTTCTATTAAAATAAAGAATAACATATTAACTATTCAGAATGATGATTACGATCTTAAGAAAGTAAATAAACTCTATATTGTTGGTGGAGGAAAAGCTGCAGCCGATATGGCTCTTTCACTGGAAAATATATTGAATCAAAATAAAGAGATTAAATATCAAGGTCTTATTAATGTTCCTAAAGATTCAGTAGATTCTGAGAAGTTGAAACAAACTAAAATCAAAATTAATTATGCTTCTCATCCTATTCCAGATAAGGGTGGGCTTGATGGTGCAAAAGAAATGGTAAACCTTATAGAAAACTCAACTACCAATGATTTAATATTGTTTTTAATATCTGGAGGGGGGTCAGCATTATTACCTTTACCTATAAAAGGAATAAGTTTAGAAGATATACAAATCTTGAATACCCTTCTCCTGGAGTCTGGAGCATCAATACATGAAATAAATGTCGTCCGAAAACATATATCTGCTATTAAAGGTGGAAATATTGCTAGAACGACATATACATCAAGTGGAGCAAAATTAATCAGTTTAATTATATCAGATGTTGTAGGGGATAATTTAGATATCATAGCGTCTGGACCGACTGTACCTGACACAAGTACGTTTCATGATGCCCATACAATTTTAAACAAGTATACTCTTTATGAAAAAGTCCCTGAATCCATAAGGATTCATATTAGCAACGGTCTAAAAGACGAGAAACTTGAAAATCCTAAGTATAACGACAAATCTTTCAACAATGTTCATAATTATGTAATTGGAACTGTTGAAATAGCAGTAGAAAAAGCGATCTCATTTTTGGAAGCAGAAGGTTTTAAAACTCATTATTTTTCTAATGAGATTGCAGGGGAAGCAGTAGAATATGGCAAAAACTTATATAGAATTGTTCTCAAAAGAATAGAGGATGCAATTGAGAAAGATATTTCTGGTAAACTTGCCTTAATTGGCACTGGTGAATTGACTGTAACGATAAAAGGTAATGGAATTGGTGGTAGAAATCAAGAAATGCTACTAAGTTTTTTAAATAGTGTAGAAAAACAAGAGATTGATTGGGATTTTGCAATTTTAGGAGCTAACCTTGATGGCATAGAAGGAAATAGTCATGCTATGGGTGCTTTAATAGACAATGATATATTAAAAAGACGGGATAAAAAAAGTATATTAAAATATCTAAAATCTAATGATTCGAATTGTTTTTTCAAATTAAATAAAACTGAAATAGTCACCGGTTTGACAGGATGTAATGTAAACGATTTAGTTATAGTTTTATTACAAATTAGGAAAAAATAAATTTATTTGTCGTAAAAATTTCTAAGAATCTTCGTTATTATTGGTCACAAAATCAATCTTGTTGATTTTATTACTAAAAATTTTCATTTATATGGTAAAAAATTTTTCAGATTTTAACAAAAGGTACACCTACGATGTTTCTTCTTATAATCTAATTCTTTGGTATGATAAATTTTTTAAAGAGTGTAGTTAGATCTTATTTTATCGGGTTAACTTTTATTAACTCTTAAATAAAATTTCAATCTAAATACAAAAACTGGTAGTTAATAATGGCAAAAGATAAGAAAAAAAAACCATCTAGAATGGGATTTGACAAAGAGGAAGCTGGAGAAGAACTCGTAGCAGATGCTTTAAAAAGAACAGATATGGATGAGGGAAAAGTAAAGTTAGTTGATAGAGATACAGCAACTCCAGTTATTGAGACATATGATGAAGACACCGGAGCACTTGAAGGTAGCATTTTATTAAAAGATGGAAATCGAGAAGGATTATTAGCATTAGTAAAAATCATTGAAGATGTAGAAGTTAAACAAGACCATGATGCAAATGTTGATTCATTTAATTTTGGGGGAAAAATAAGTATTGAAAACCCAAGTAATTCTGACCGTCTTTGGGATATTGATGTTTCATTAAAAAATATTGCTAGTACAAATTTAAAATCAAAGGATATATCAATAAGGGAATTAGGAACAGAATATCCAGATAACGTTGAAACAAAAGAATTTGAACTTAAAAAAGATGTTCAAAACCTCTTTTTAGTAAAAGAATTTATAAGTACTCTTCCTGAAGCTGATGATGTTTTAAATATTAACGATATCGAAAAAGAACTCTTAAAACTTAAAGATAAAACAAGTAAAGTAAGTAAAAAAGTTGCAACTATACCCCCAGAAGCAAAAAACGACAAAGAAGAGGATAATGATGAAGATGATGAAGAAGAGGTCTGGGAAGATGGTGGGACTGCTGTAGTATCGGAATTAGAAACATTTGGAATCTCAATTGACAGAGAAAACACTGTAACCTTTGCAATTGCGTTAAGAAATGAATTTGATAAACCTGTTTCAAAAATCGAAGTTATAAAGACAATACCAGATGAATTTACTAATCCTGCCATTCGAAACACAACAGAAGGAAAGGCTGAAATCGAAGGCGATAAAATAATTTGGAAAATAGAGAAATTAAGACCAGATTATACCGTCTTACTCAAATTTACATGTAACATCACAGTAAATGACATCGCTAGAAGAAGAACAGGCGATATCGATGTTACCTATAAAGCAGCTTCTTCATTTGCAGAGGGATTAGCTATTGATAAATTTGATGCCTATACTCGGAACAAATTTTTTATTGATACTCTTGAGAGAGATGAAGAACCAAATATTTGGGATAATAAATTAATCTTTGATAACTCTTCAGAATTTATAATTCAGCTTTTCAATGCAGATGTTTATAGTCCAGATGACGAGAGTACAAAATTTGTCGATATTGATCCTAATGATGTTCCTATGTTACCTTCAGGAGCTCAATGGCATTCAGTTAAGTGGCAATATGAAAGCGAAGATTATCCAACATTTCGGAAGAAACTTGAATTTCGTGTTGTTCCTGATTATCAATATCAAGTTACTGTCTCAGTATCAATTTCAGACGTTATATTAGAGATTGCTAGCATCACAGGAGATATGGCTTACGACAGAGTTGAAACTCCTACCTACAAAGCTCAAGACGTTATTGCTACTCTTAAAATGGCAAATAACGGTTCAGCTCCACTAAATGAAATTACTGTTATTCAACAAACTTTTACAGATGAATATCAGCCTCCCAAAGCCGATGAAATTAAATTAATTTGGGACGGAGATGAAGTAGAACTTTCTGGAGACGCTGTGAGCTTTGAAATGGATGTTTTTACTATATCTCTTAAAGATCTTAAAGATACAAGTACGGGGATGTTTAAACCAGACTCGACTTTAGAATTTCAGTATCCTATTCATTGTGTAAATCCTGTTCGAGATTCTACATTTGAATCTGAAATAATTTATCATGCAAACACTTACCCTGTAAGTCAAGAGTTAGAATTCAGACCTGAAGTTCCTGTAATCGAAGCACTTCATATTAGAAGGAAATTCCGTACAAGTAAAGAAGTTGTTCCAATCGGAACTCTTGGTAATTACAGAATCATCTTAACTCTTGAAAATATTGGTGAATCAAAACTCTATAATCTTGTACTTCTTGATAAAGTACCAGATTCGTTTGAATATGGAACTTATTCAATGACACCTAAGGTTACGGATGAAGTAGGCCAAGATACCTTAAAATGGGAAATTGAAGAATTGGATATAGGAGATAAATTAGAGATTTCTTATGAAATCACTGGTACAGGTGAATATAGTCCATCAGATGCGCAATTAGCATTATAAAATAATAAATTTTTTTTTTATTTTTTTCATATATCTAATCCAAACTAACAGTTTAATAATTCTTAAGATAATTCTTAAATGAATAAATAGAAAAATTTATTTTTGATATTATTAAAATTTCTATAATCTAAAGGCTTCTTGTGAGATTATGATTCGAAAGCGATTTCAACTTAATCATATGTTTGAATGTCCAGATGCGGTTTTAACATGTTCAGTATTAAAATGTAAAGAGAATAACTTCTTAGTTTTCGGGGGACATGATAAAACTCTCTATTTAATGGATGAAACTATGAATATAATAGATGATCGAGTCTTTGATGGATGGTGTCGATGTAGTTATCCTATTGATCTTGATGGGGATGGATGCGATGAAGTATTAGTGGGTGCGGGAGATGGAAGTTTTATGGTTTTAAAGTTGAGTCCAGAAAAGAAAAAATTAGTTGGAATAATGCGTTACAAATCTCCTAAGCGTGTAAATTGTTGCATTGCGGGAGATATTACTCGCAATGGGAATATAGAATTAATATTTGGTAGTGAAGATAAAACTATAAAAATCTTTGAGAGCATTGATTCGAAGGAACCAAAATTCATTATGTACTACGACTCTTGGGTAACAGCTTGCACACTAGGTATAATAAAATTAAATGCTGAAAAGACACCAATTTATGGACTGATAGTTGGAACTAAGAGTGGAATCGTTCAATTAATAAGATTTAAAGATGGACTTCCTGACATTGTTTGGCAAAAAGATTTCGCAGCACAAATTAATGATATCAAAGTCGGGGATGTAACCAATGATGGTTTCAATGAAATCTTGATAAGTACTGACAATTCAGTTATAAAAGTTCTTGATGGTAATGGAGAATCAATTAAAGATATTCTAACTGAAGAAAGCCGCCCTTTAGCATTATTGATTGAAGATATTGATGGTGATAATGCTAAGGAGATCGTGGTTGGATGTGCAGACGGTTCCTTAAAAGTGTATCATAATCCTAATCTAGATTCTTCCGATTTTGAATTAAAATGGAAGACTAAGGTGTCTACATCAATTAAACATATATGTTATAGAGTAGACAGAGAGAAAAAAAATATTATTTTTGGTGGATATGACCGTACTATCCGTATAATGACTGATTTTGAATGGGGTGATAAACAACTTTTAGAAATTTCCCCTCAAACAGAATTAGAGGTTGTAGATACTAATGAAGGTTCAACTGTTATTGATGAGATTGCTAAGGTCAAAGATGTTCCTACTAATATAAGAGAGCACATTTTTGAAATTATGTTAAAAAAGGGATATTTGAAAGATTTAGAAACTGAATTAAAGGAATTAGATTACACTGAAGATGAGATCCTGGAAGATTTAACTTTACTAAAGACACAAAAATCCGTCATTTATGAAAAAATTGAATATCCTGCTTGGCGACTAGAAGAGGAAAGTAGGGAGGAAGAAGTTAAAGAGGAAACTCCGATTGAAGAACCGAAAGTCGCTGTAAAACATATGGTATTAGAAGAACCTACTAAGTCTGATAAAGAAAAGTTAAGTGCAGTGCTATCGACATCTAAAAGAGATAAAGCACCAATACAAGAAATAAGTTCAATGGATTCACTGAGTAATGTAATTATTGAATACCTAAAGGAAAAAGGAGTAGTTGATACTAAAACAGAATTTATAAACGATATTAAAGCAAGAGGGTTTCCAGTTACTCAGATTGAAAGTGAAATTAATTTATTAAAGCAACAAGGCAAAATACAATATTCTAGGGCAAAACCAAAAGGGTGGAGTCTTATGGTTTAATTATTCTTGTGGTTTTTTTGTAAGAAAAGCAATGACCTTTTCTTCAAAATCTTCAAACTGGTTTAATTCTGAGAAATTCGCCCCACTAAATGACTGAACAAACAATTGTAAAACAGGATTCACTCGATCAAAAAATTTGTTAACAAGTTTATCAGATTTCCTTTTGGATTTATCTACTAAACCATACAGAATTAAAGGTTCTTTTACAACATTATCTTCTGATTGAATCTCTGCGATTTTAAAAATGAATAATATATTTCCAGACTCCAAATATTCAAGTGAGCTTTTATTAAACGCAGTTTCAGTAAAAGCGTTTATTGCCGAAATAAACGCGCCCCTAAGATCTTTAGTTACTCCATGTTCTTTTTGAACAGGTAAACGCTTAAATATATGGTTAACTAATACAAAACCTCTAAAAACAAAGCCTATTTCGTAGAGTTCTTTCAATATATGATCGATTACTTAAATTAGTTAAAATATTTATTACTAAAATAGTAATTTTTCTCATATTTAACTTTGAACTAAAACCTTATTTAAATAGTGTTTAGAACAAGAAAAGTATGAATAAAAAAAAGTTATGATGTTAATATATTGAGTTCCTCTAATTTTTTTTCAGAAGGAAAACCTGTCTCCCACACCCATCCGCGTTTTTCATAATATTCTTTTAAATTTTCCTCTAAATTCACGGCAATTCCCGCTGAACCTCCTGTTTTTAAAGCAGTTGAAACAATTTTTGGTAGGTAGTCATCTTCTCGTCTACACCCAAGCTTACATGAAATCAATCTTTTAAGATTTGAAGCGCGTTCTCCTATTTTAAATAGAGTACCACTGCTTCCAAATGATTGAATTCCTGTAGACAATTTTAAAAGTTTTGCTAGCGTTCCATCGTTAATATGTGTAAAATTGCATATAACCGCAGAATCATAGATATTAGTTAAATCTTGATATGCGATTATGGCTTTTTCCCTTTTATTAATTGTGAATCTATCTTTTTTCCTAATTTTCGCATAAGAAGCAGCATCACCATCAATATTATAAAAATCTCCTTTATTATGATTAGCTCCTGTACAAGCAGTCATATAAGTTAGAGCCTGTCCTAAATATGCTCGGGGGTCATGCATGGGGATTTCTAAACCTTTTACATGGGCAGCCAAGCTAGGATCAACACCAAGTTTTTTAGCCATTATTCTAGTGCCTTCAGCTAATAGATCTCCTATTCCTTTTCTATCGATAAGGAGATTTAATAGTTTTAAAACTATTTCGTCATTTCCCCATCGAATCTCCTCTAAACTGATTTCATTTAGATATTTCTCAATCTCGGGTTTAGCAAGGTTGTTTTCAACCAAATATATTAAAAATGAAATAGAAACCCCACAAGAAATTGTATCTACTCCTTCGAGATTACATCTATGGTTTGCTTTAATTATTGGTTTAAAATTAAGGATTCCACACAATGGTCCAAAAGCTGCTGTCGTTTCATATTCAGGTCCGTCAACCTCTACTTCCTCACCATTGATCTCTAAGATGGTTTTTCTCCCACATCCAATAGGACAACCAGAACAAGCGTATTTTAAAACTACATATTGTTCCTTTAAAGCCCTCCCAGTTAAATCTTCAGCAATAAATTCAGAACTTGTAAAATATTTAGTGGGAACGTCACCAATAACCATACCCATATCTGTATAAATTAACGTTCCATAGTGAGAAAAAAGATTTGCCGCAAAAGGAATCATCACATTTTCTTGAGTTGTCCTTCCTTGATTTCTTAATTCTTCCCTATCAGCATACTCAATTGGTTGACTTCCTTTTATCGCTATAGCTTTCAATTTCTTTTTTCCCATCAATGCCCCTAATCCACATCTGCCTGCAGCTCTTCCTTCATCGTTAATAATCGCAGCATATTTCACTAAATTTTCTCCAGCTTTTCCAATGCACGCGACTCTAAGTTTGTCATCATTCAGATTCTCTCTAATTAGCTCTATAGTTTCTCGAGTGTTTTTTCCCCAGATATAATCTCCATCTTTAATTTCTATTTTTCCATTATTGATATAAATAAAGTTAGGTGCTTTGCTATTCCCAGTGATTACTATAGCGTCATAACCACATCTTTTTAAAGCAATGGGAAAGAATCCACCTGAAGTTGCTTCACCCCATATCCCTGTGAGGGGTGAAATTCCTGTAACGCAATATCTACTGCTAGAAGGAGTAGCTGTTCCAGTCAAAGGTCCTGTAGAAAAGATCAATGGATTTACACCCGAAAAAGGATCTTCTCGCAAAGTGTGATAATCATCTTCAGATAGGAGATCATAGGTAAGTTTTGCAGAGAGTCCTGCGCCACCTAAATACTCCTCAATAAGTTCATATCCCAAGTCTTTTATTTCCACATTTAAAGAGTTCAAATCAATATATGCTATTTTACCATTATACCCAAATAGTGTATTCAATTTTTCACACCTCCTATTCATAAAATAAACTCATTAAATCTTCTAATTTGTTTTCATAGGTTATTTCAAAGATTTTTTTGTATTGTAAGCGGTTAATTCTACGTGTAGATGATAATGTACAATAATCGTTAAATGCAAATTCGATCAGTTGTTCCAACTTATCAAAATAATCCGCTTTTGATATCTTAGGGTCATCTAGCTCTTGAATAGATAAGGGACAATTTACATTATTCATAAATTCTCTTAAATCAATAAGTAAATCTCTTAAAATCTCATCTCTCTCTCTTTTTTCAACTTTTATATTAAATAGTTTGGCAAGGTCAATAAATCTATTCGTCACTTTTGCTTGAAAAGCAATCGAAGCGCATAAAAATAAACCTACACATATTCCATGATGAACATGGAACAAAGCTCCAAAAGAATGACCTAAAGAATGTTCTATCCCTCCAGAAATGTTCCCAAATCCTATTCCCGCTATATATGCTGCCATCTGCATTTTTTCTCTTGCTTCCATATCACTCCCTCTTCTCACAGAGCGAGGTAAATACTTTAAAATCAGTTCAATTGCTTTCAAATTATGCATGTCAGTGAATAAAGTACTCATTGTAAGTATGTAAGAACCCATTGAATGAGCAAGTGCATCCATTCCCGTTCCAGTAGTTAAACTAGGAGGCATAGTCTTAACAAAATCGGGATGAAGAACTACGAAATCTGGACAAAATTCATACAAGACAACCTCTGTTTTTTTAGGTGGATCTCTATCTGTATCTGTCACCACAGCTATAAATGTTGTTTCTGCGCCTGTTCCTGAAGTAGTAGGTATTGCCGCAAGAATCTTTACTTTTTTCCTAAGCCCGGCATAATATGGAGCACTCATATTGTTAATATTAATATTCGGCTGTTCATAATATAGTAAAATTAGCTTTGCAGTATCCATAGCAGAACCACCACCTATAGCTAGAATTACTTTTGGATCAAATTCTTCACAGATTTTAGCTCCCTCAAGTATTGTGAACTTAGGTGCATCTGGAAGCACGTTATCATAAAATCTTGAATCAATTCTTCGCTGATCTAATCTTTTAGCAACTCTTTCGCCCAGCTTTCGTAAATCTTTATCAACCACTATCAAAACCCTTCTTTCGTCATCGGATAGATAAGCGGATATGTGGTTAATAAAATCATTTAAGCTATTCGTTCCAACAAAAGTAGTTTTAGGAGTGACAATTGGAGAATGATACCCTCTGAAGGCATTTGAACCTGCTTTGATATACATGTCCTTAAGCATATCGTTTTCATACCAGGCAATTTCTTTTCTTGACATTAAAGTCTCCCTTTCATTAAATGATTTAATTATTATACAACATTAATCAAGTAATAAATATTTTTATAGAGAAATGACAAAGGATCAATTGCGTTGAGTAGTGATATTTTGATCCAATAAAAAAATTGAAAAGAAATCAAAAATGAAGGTATTAGCATTAGGAGGATCTGGAGACATGGGGAGAATGGCAGTATCAATTCTGCTTGAATCTCCAACTATTTCTTATATTACAGTAGCAGATAAAAATATTGAAAGAGTGAACCATTTTATCGATATAATTGGTTCTGATAAACTTATACCCGCTGAAATTGATGTAACTTACAAAGATAAGTTACAAGATTTAATAGCTTCTCATGATATCGTAATGAACACAGTTGGTCCATACTATAAATATACAACTTCGATTTTGGATTCTGTTATTAAAGCTAAGAAACATTATGTGGATATATGTGATGATTGGAAACCAACTTTAGATCTCCTTGAAATGAATGAAAAGGCTAAAAAAGCTGAGATTACAGGAATTATAGGTATAGGTGCGAGTCCTGGAATTACTAATATAATGGCTGTAATCGCCTGCTCTAAACTCGATGAAGTTAATGATCTCATTACAGCATGGGGCACTGGTGGTGCCGGTAAAGTGGGAGAAAATCCCAAATATTATGTACCTGCAAGACTATTTTATAAGAAGTATAAAGACATGCCAATTATAGCAAACGCAGCCACAATGCATCTTTTTTATGAGACACTAGAAGATTTCCCAATCTACAAAGATGGTAAGTTTATAAATATTAAACCGTTAACTGATGCAGAACCTTATCAATTTCCTGGATTTAAGGACACTTATGTATGTCATATTGGTCATCCTGAACCAGTAACACTCCCAAGGGTTTTAAAGGTAAAATCTGTCTCAAATTTAATGTATATGGGTAAGGGAATAACAGAAATAATTCGTAAATATACTCAAAAAATAAGGAATAAAGAACTCAGTGTAAGTGAAGCGTCTATTAAATTTTATGAGGAATTAAGAGACCAACCAAGGACTTCAGAAAATATTAAAGAGTATATAGGCATGCCCCCTGGATTGAGTGTTATTGCAATTGGTACAAAAGAGGGAAAGAGAAAAAAAATCGCAATTGCTAATGAAAAGGTACCCGCTGGGGGGATGGCAGGAGTAACTGGAATTCCATTAGCAATTACTGTAGAAATGTTAGTAAATGGAGAAATTATTGAAAAGGGAGTTCTTACTCCAGAAGAAGCGTTTACAGATCCGATGGGCTTTCTTGATAGATATGCTAAATATTGTGGAAAGAATCTTTCAGGAGAAGATGTATTAATTATAAAGGAAGTTGATCTTTATGACCTCTAAATCTAATTTTTTAAATTTTATAAAAAGTTATACAATACCAATAAAATAATTTATATTAATTATGATGGAAAAAGAAAAAATTCTAGCTAAAGCCTTTGAATTAGGGCAAAAATATGAGAAGAAGAATACAGGCTGTGCTCAAACTTCTATAGCTGCTATATTTGAAGCTTTAGGAATTTGGAGCGATGATGTTTTTAAAGCTGGAAGTGGACTAGCTGATGGATTCGGTTTAACTGGAGAATCTGCTTGTGGTGCGTTAACAGGCGCTTCTATGGTAATTAGTTATTTGTTTGGGAGAGATTTAAAAGATTTTGGAGATATGTATAAACCTATGAAATCTTATACCCTTGTAAAGAAACTGCTTGATAAATATGTCGAAAAATATGGCTCATGTAGATGTCATGACGTTCAGGAATCGTTAGTGGGTAGAACATATAACTTATGGGATCCAGACGAATTAAAAGCAGCTTTTGAATCTGATATGATGAAACATTGTTCTAATCTAGTAGGAACTATCTCAAGACTAGCTACTGAAATAATTTTAGATGCTGGTTTCACTCCTGAAGAATAATACAAATAAAACAAAAGGATAGTAAATATGGTAGAGAATAATTTACAGGCTAAATTTGATGAAAAAGTTAAGGGATTAGAGAAGGAATTACCCAACCGAACTGTAGGGGTAAATTGTGCTGAATTAACATTAACAAGTATTTTGGAAGTTCTTAATGTTGATAATTATATGTTCCATAATATAGCCAAACCTTTAGCGGGAGGATTTGGAGGTTACAAATCAAAAGAAGGCTGGATGGGGGCATGTGGTGCAGTAACAGGTGCATGTGCTGCCATAGGGGCAATTATGGGTGGAAGAAAATTAATGGATGATGACACTATGGCACTTGCTTATTTTAAAGCTGCAAAATATTGCTCTGAATTTGAGAAACAATTTGGGAGTGTCATATGTTCAGAGTTATGTGGTTATGATTTTAGCCAGTCGGAAAATTATTTACAATACAGAGAAAAAGGTGTATGGCAGAAAACTTGTTATAAATTTGTAGTATGGGCAGTAGATACAATTAGAAATTTGACACGAGAAGAGCTAGATAAAAACTGGGAATGAACAAATATCAATTTTAAGAAAGTGTATTTCTATTACAAATTAAATAAAAATTTTTTAAACTAATAATTGTATATTACAATTATTCATAAGATTATTTTTTAAGAGAAGTGGAAAAAAAATATGAGCGATGATCAAGAATCTAGGTTTTGTCCATACTGCGGCATTGAATTAGAACACCCATATTGGGCTCATGTTCAAGCTGAACATCCCGAGAAATATTCACAAAAAGAGACATGGATAAAATTATGGCAGGATTACCGAGGTCTTGGAATGGATGAGAATACATCATTGATGGTTATTTCGGAATTATTCAATGCAACTCAAGAAGAGATTAAATCTTTCCTGAAAAATGCAAAGGTTTTTGAATAAATTTTTGTATAAACTTTTAAAAAAATAAGAATAAAAGAATAAATCCTTTTAAAAATAATAATTTAAAATTAAAACTCTTCTTCCTCTTCACTTTCTTTAAGTAAACCGGCTTGTTTTAATAAATCCTCTACGCTGTCTCGAGTTTTAATATATTGTTCATTATCTTGAATTTTAAGTTGTTCACTCACCGAATCAGCAAACTCTAAACCTTTACTAAGAGCTTCACTTGAAAACTCTTTTACTTTTTCTAAAGTTTCTTCGATAAAGTCTTTTCCAGATTCTCCAAAAACATTCCCGAAAAGATCAGTAATTCCCTTATTAATCTTATCAATGAAATTTTCTTTTTCTTCTCCATTATCACTCATTATAAATTACCTTAATTTTGAATATTAATTATTTTTTATAATTTTTTAAATTATTAAAATCCATGTCCTCTGTTTTAAAATTATGAAATATTTACTGATTTAGGTTTTTATCATGAGTGAAAGTCACTTTCTTCATGGATTTTTGAATCCAAAAAGTATTGCATTTTTTGGGGCTAATAACAAAGGAAGCTCTTTAGCAGCAATAATAATTATGAACTTAATTAAGTCTAATTATGATGGAAATATCTTTCCTATTCATTTAAAACTGGATTCAGTTATGGGGTATAAAGCATATAGATCAATAGCAGAATTACCAGAAGTACCTGAACTTGTTGTTATTGTTTTATCTGCGAAATTGGTTCCTCAAATATTTAAAGAATGTGGAGAAAAAGGAGTAAAAAGAATTATTGTAATTTCAGGAGGATTCAGAGAATTAGAAGGGAGTCGTGAGAATACTCTTACAGAAGAAATTAATGTAATTGCAAACCATTATGGTATGAGATTTATTGGACCCAACTGTTTAGGAGTATTTAATAACTGGTATGGGAATAATAATGAGAATATGGCTTTTAATACTTCCATCTGGGAGCGTATTAAAAAAGATAACTTCTCAATCGCTTCCCAGAGTGGCACACTTTCCAGTCACATTTGGTTTGATCCAAAAAGTATTGATTTAGGTTTAAGCAAATCTCTATCCGTTGGGAATGAGGCAAATATTGACATAGTTGATTGTTTGGAATATTTTAAAGATGATAACGATACAGGTGTTATTGGGTTGTATATTGAGGAATTAAAGCGAGGTAAACGATTTTTAGAATTAGCAAAGGAGATTACTCAGAAAAAGCCTATTATAGCTATATATGTTGGAGGTTCAGAAGCAGGTAATAGAGCTCTTAAAAGCCATACTGGTTCAATAGCAGGGAATGCTAAGTTATATAATGCTGTTTTTAAGGAAACAGGAATAATACAAACAGACTATGTGCAAGAATTTTTGGATATTGCTCTAATTCTATCTAGAGGTATTTTACCTAAAGGAAAAAGACTCGGTATTATAACAAATTCTGGTGGTCCAGGAGCAATGGCAGCAAACAACGCAGAAAAAAAGGGACTTGTCATACCGGAATTATCTGAATCCTTGCAAAACCATTTATTTGAGATTTTACCTTCCAATGCTAGTGCTAAAAATCCGGTAGATTGTGCATTTGATATGAATTTACCCTACTTCTACATAAACTTACCTGAAATACTTATGAAATCTGGAGAAATTGATGCAATAATTCAGTATGGGGTTGTAGGATTTCAAGACGTTTTAGACGATTATCTCAAAAATGAGAAAATTGCTAAAACCGCAGAGTTTCAACATCAATCTGATGAAATTATGGATTCATTAGCCCAAAAATTATTACATCCTACAATGAAAAATTCTAAGCATTATTCAATACCGATATTGTATGTCAGTCCAATGAGTTTTTCAAGTCCTTGGTCTAAACGGTTAAGAAAAATTGGAGCATTACTTTTTCAATTATGGGATAGACCAGTAAATGCCCTAGCAAAAGTTTGTAAATATACAGAATACAGACAAAGGCAAGGAACAATAAAATATAGATAAACTTCTCTATTCCCTGATTAATCGATGCAAAGGAAGTGTATATCCTTCAGGGAAAGGAGATTTATAGCTTTTGTCTTTAAATTCATTGTTAAATTCTTCACATGCTTTTTGTACTAATTCTGGGTTATGTAAAAATTCTAAAGCAGAAAGACAAATAATTTGAGCCGCTTTAATCATTCCTTTATGTCCTATACTCATTCCTGAAGTAACTACATTTTGCCATGAATGCCCCGGTGAACCTGTTACATGACAAGCAGTCCCAAATTCTCCTAACGGGGTATTCCATGACACATCTCCAACATCGGTAGATCCCGCCATGACTGTTCCTTTTCCTAAAGGAGGAGATACGACGGGAAACAATGGTTGTTTAAGGTTTTCCATTGCCCTTTCCCATTTTTCAGGAGGTACGATTTTTTTCATTCCTGTAAAATCCGGTGGAGGTACAGTTTTCTTCAACTCTTCTGCAAAGCTTTTTTCTTCTTTACTAAATAACGGAGGGCCTAAATCCTTCATTTTTTCATAAATGACATGGTTAACTACATCATTTCTCACAGGATTATAAGTACCACTAAAGAAATCAATCTCTAGTCGAGTTTCTGTCATCAATACAGCGCCCTTAGCCACATTTATTAAACGCTCGTATAGTTCATCAACTTGGCATCGTTCAGGAGATCGGACGAAATAATGTACCTCAGCTTCATCAGGAACCACATTAGGGGCAAGACCACCATTGGTTATCACATAATGAAGTCGAGCATCTGGTATCATGTGTTCACGCATATAATTGGCACCTACATTCATAAGTTCTACCGCATCGAGTGCACTTCGACCATTATAAGGATCTGCTGCTGCATGTGCAGTTTTCCCGTAAAACTTAAAAAATACAGAGTTCATGGCATTATTTGACTGGACCGCGATCCCATTAACAATCCCCGGATGCCATGTAATAGAGATATCAACATCTTCAAAAGAGTTTCCAGGTTTAATCATATACCCTTTAGTATTAAATATTTCTTCAGCAGGACATCCATAGTATTTTATGGTTCCTTTCACTTCACCAGCATCGATTGCTCTTTTTATAGCTAGAACTGCACCTATTCCTGCAACGCCCAAAAGATTATGACCGCAACCATGACCTGGTGCTCCTTCTTTTAAAGGCTTTCTTACAGGTTCAGTAATTTGACTCAACCCAGGCAACGCATCATATTCACCTAATACTGCAATG
>JBHLLU010000025.1:25509-62414 GCA_048938895.1 Promethearchaeota archaeon | reverse complement strand
TAGAAATTTGGTCCAGATAACATAAAAAAACTAGAAAATCTGCTGTCTTTCTGTCTATAATATTTAAAAACAATTAAGCCTTAATGATTAATTGAAATCTAAAAATTCACATTTATATGAATTGTGAATAAAAAAAAATCTTAGAAGAATTAAAAATGCAGAAAATTAGATTTAAAGGTTTAATACTCTCAGTAATTTTACTGGGAATTATGTTCCCGATAACTTCGGTTATTCGTTCCCCTACTAATAGCACAACACTTCCTCAAGCCTTATTACCCAAGCTTAATCAACATGTAATTGCCAATATAACTCCAGACGATGATTATCAAACTCCATGGAGTACTGCAACACCACATTGGAACAAGATGGATGAATGTGATGATAAGAATGATCCTCCTGATGGTAGTTATGTAACAGCAAATGCGGATGATGATGGCGAAATAGAAATTCTTGAGATGGAAAACAGCATTCTCTATGTGGAATCTGTCTCATTAATTAAGGTTCATACATACGGCAGGAGTTTTGGAAATTCTAATCCAAAGGTTGCCCTTACTTGGGATGGAGGAGAGACCGATTACCAAACAGTTAATCTCCCTCGTGCTATGCCGGGACCATTGACTCCTGGATGGGCGGAAAATGAATTTCCTGTATCAGGAGATCAATCTGACTTAAATAATCTACAAGTACGGTATAAAGCTCATTGTACAGGTTGGATATGGACACCTTATGGAAATATCAACATCGGTTCCAATAGTATTGATGCCTTCTTCTGTGAAGTTAACTATACGATATCTGACACTATCACTGGCATTAATAGACCAAATGGAGACATTCGAACTGAGTGGGTTTCAACCTCTAATCCTGAACCTCATTATAGTCGTATAGATGAAGCTGTAACTAAACCAACGATAGGGGATGGTGTTGTAATTACCGCCAGTGGAGATGATCATCACAATAAGATAGAAGAATTTGTTATGAGCAATAATATTAATTTTGTGAAACAAGTATCCAAGATTGAGATAAATACCTTTGGGAGAAGTTTTGGGAACACAAATCCAAAAATTTCAATATATTGGAATAGTGAATGGACATCATGGCAAACAGTTAACCTCCCGCGCAGTTCTATGCCAGGTCCTTTGACACCTAGTTGGACAACTAATACTTGGGTTCTCGCAGGTGATCAAAAAGATATAGACAATATTCGAGTACAGTTTAAGGCCCAGTGTACAGGGTGGATATGGACTCCTTTTGGGAACATCAATATTGGAGCTAATATAATTGATACAGTTTATTGTGAAATATACTATGAAGAGGGAATTAGCATATGCTCTCCCAAAGAAGGCATTGATTACAGTGAATATGTCACCCTCGATGTTGAGCCATCAAATCTAGATAATTTAAGGTATGTTTTGAATGGAGATGATCAAAATCCTGTTTATTTTTCAGAAGATCACGTCCTTCATTTACCGGAAGGATCTTATTCCATTCAAGTATTTGGTTCATCTGGAGGGGAAGACTATGAATCAGTGGTAATTAATTTTGACACATATCATAATACGAGTTTCTCAAATCAACAAGTATTTGATTGGGGAATGGATATGGTAGATGCTGAAAGATTATGGGGGATTACCAATGGAGAGGGTGTAAAAGTATTAGTTATTGATACGGGGATGGATTTAGACCACACTGACTTAGTCGAAAATTATGAATTGGGAAAAGATTTTGATAATGAAGACGATACTCCTGAAGACACCGATGGACATGGGACAAATTGTGCAGGAATTATAGGTGCTGTGAATAATGGAGTTGGCATAATAGGCGCTTCTCCTGAGGTATCACTTTATGTAGCACGAATTCATTTATACAGTAATATGAAATTTATTACTAATTTGGGAGATGCAATTCAATGGGGTATAGATAATGATGTGGATGTAATTTCTATGAGTTTAGGTTATTTTACTAATGAAATTTATTATTACAGATCATGGGATGATGAAGTAGAAGATAAATGTCAAGCTGCATATCAAGCAGGTATAACTTTATGTGCTGCGGCCGGTAATTGGAATAGTTGGGCAGATGAAGTTACGGATATACATTATCCCGCTGCCTTTTATGATTATATAATTCCAGTAGGAGCTTTATACTATGACCTTACACTAGTAGGGTTAAATACCTATAATCGTTGGACGCTACCAGAATATCCTGAAGATCAATATTATGGTGGGAGTTGTTATGGCTATGATCAAGATGAGGGAATTGTAGCTCCTGGAACACAAATATCTAGCCCAGATCTAGATAATGGGTATTATACCGGTAATGGAACTTCCTATGCATGTCCATTAGTAGCTGGAGTCTGTGCTTTATTGCTCTATGATAATCCTGACCTAACTCCATCTCAAATTAAGGAAATTTTGTATAATACTGCTATAAATCTTGGGGATGATACTGGATGGGACGACATTTACGGATGGGGTTTAATTGATGCAGTTGCTGCTCTGGAATATTCTCAATTGAATTATTAAGAAATAATTAATTACCCTCTTTTTTTTTAGGATTATTCAAGATTCTCGAGGAATCTGGATGCGAAAGCCTTGCTAAGAATATTAAAGGAGTATTATATTTTTTTTTCACTCTTATTTTAGACTTACGATTTACTCTTTTTAGATTTAATTTTGCGATGAAGTAAATTTGACAATGAAGTCTAAAATTACTCTAAGACTTTTTCAAAACTTTTTGATCGAAAATTATATTTTAAAATCTGTTTAAATCTTCAGTGGGAAGGAGATCAGATAGATAGCTTATGTATTCAAATATTTTTATAGAGAGAATTCAAATTAATACTGGGAGCAAATGATGTTCCACGACGCGTTGGACGTCTGAACAAAAATCATGATAGTAAGGGATTCAGTGATCACTTCCCAAATAATATGATATTGAAGAAAAATAATAGAAATATAAAAATTAAATCAAGAATCATAAAGGTGAAATTGAAATTACAAAAAGAAAGATAGTATTTGAGTTTATCCTCATATTATTTGCAATGTCTTCATTTCTAATACACATCGGGATTGTTCACACCGCTGGTGTTGATTCTCGAAGTATAAGTTCGATTGCTTTAGCTAATCCCAGAACGGCAAATTCGAATCATCGCAACACTCTCTATCTTTATTATCCAACAGTTTCAGATTCTGGTTTCCCAGAGTATGGTTCATATGGAGCTGTTACATCCCCCTTAGGTCCTTTTGATGTAGCTGATTTAGACGGGAGTATTGGGACAACATCTCAACTACGGGACAGGATTAGTGAAATGGTAACAATAGATTATTGGGAATTTGATGTTGATGTGATAAGTACAACTACAGCACCTAGTCCAACTGAAGATAGATGGCAGATTGTAGGTATTGGATCTGATGCAGAAACTATTACAGGGGGATATGATGTTTTTGGGTTAGCACAAGCAGTTGATATAGGAGATAATGATGCTCAAGATTATGCACGCGTATGGTCGGGTTCATTCCTTTCAGCATATGGTGGAACAGGACAAGCATTAGAGGGAGCAGATTCAACGTTAGAACGATGGGCTACTGCGATTGCTGGTACAACTACACATGAAGCAGCACATAATTATGGTTGTGCACATGGTGATGCCGCACCTCGAACAGGTTCTGCAGAAGATCCCGAAAACAATCATATACTAGCAACAGGGTCAACATTGACAGGAGAAATGCGTGCGGGAACTGATCGTCATTTTAGTGATACCTCTTATGAAATATTAGGGCATGATATAGGATTAAATGTAAAAACAGTTTACAACTGGGATTTTTTCAATCCGAATGATGAGGATGCATATGGAATGATAATTAAGATACTCAGTGAAGCGAGTTTATTGACAGTTGATTGGGTATTTCGCGGTTCATTATGTCCATGGGATGATCCAACAATAACTGCATTAGGAACTACTGAAGTCTTTCAAGGAGATAGTTACAATGTTTTTGAGCTTAATTTTAGTACCCCTAAGAGTTGGTTAGGTGGATCGCCAGGGATTGTTCCCCCAGAAGCAGAATTTCATTCTGGAGCAGGATTTTCAGAACCTGATCCTATCATTATAACAGAAACAACATTGTTAGATAGTGCAGGAGATGAATTACCATTATCTCCAAGAGTATGTGGTTTTGATACTGGTGAGGTAGATTTGAATTTTGGAAACTTCTTATTAAGACTAATGAATCCTCTACCCCGTCCATTGATTATTCGTGAGTTTATGTGGTTTTTTCTACCTCGATTAATAGATATTGAAACTATGATGGTGGATACTACTCCACTAGATTTAAACGGATTACCAATTAGTAATATAACAAGCCAATCTTTGCAGAAAGATATTGAAATAGAAGAAGATTTCCGGATCTCGATAGCAAACCTGACAATGGATCGTAGTGTTGACAATTTTTATGATCCCGCATTAGACAGACATGATCCTATTGACACATTCGATGCAGAAGGAGAAGAGATTGAATACATCTTGAATGGGACTGCTTTGAGTCTATTTCCATCAACGTACATTTATGTAACAGCAACAGTAGTGGATACAAACGCAACATGGTGGGATGTCGGTCAACAAGCTTTTATCAATGGGGAACGGGAATATGAAATGTTTTATCAATTTGCTGGGTTTGTACCAGATTTCAATGAAAATGGCGTAGATGACCTCTTAGATATACGACATGGTACATCTAAAGACAATAATCAAAATGGTGTTCCAGATGAAGCAGAGGACCAACCAGTTCCCCCAATTCCTGGATTTTCTATTGGTTTCGTTGGTCTTGCGATAATATGCCCCGTAGGTTTCATAATTGTTTATAATCTGAAGAAAAAGAGGGGGAAAATTTAGTAGGTCAGTATTAAAATTTTATAAAAATTCATTTTTTTTTTACTCCTTATACATCAGCTAAAAATATAAAGAGAATTTTATAAATTTTTTATATACTTTTTTTAAATCTACGATTTTCTTTTTAGGATACCCAGAATTCCCCCTAAAATAGCAATACTTCCCGCGATGAAGGGTAAAATGCTACCAATATTGATAGAAAGATAGTCCCAAATATTTGGTTCATCAATAGTAATTCCCCCTAAGTAAACTATAGGTCCGATCAATAATAATATCCCCCCGATTATAGCCACCAAGTTTAAACGTTTATCTTTAACCTTCGAAATAATTCCTGAGAAAAGGGTTATTAGTGTACCAATTACTATAAAAATTGTAGCAATAACTCCCAAATCATACAGAGTTTCATCTGTTTGAACATAATTGATATTATCACCTGTAACATATAAATTCCATACCCAGATTAAGGCATCTTCATCACTAATATAGATTGTTGGTGTGAAGATTGATACTATTCCCAAAACACCTGCTAATATTACACAAATCCATAAATTTTCCTTTATATTAACCATAAGATATCATCTTCTATTATGAACTTTCATACTTAAAATTTATAAAAAAAAAATGGGAGAGTCAAATTTCTTACTCTATAATATTATGGATTCTTTTTAAGAAGTTTCTCTTGTTATAATCAAGTTCTGGCTCTGAGAAAGGGAGTAGACTCCAATATTCTGCTAATATCTCTTCAGGGTGAAGTCTATGTGGATTATTATAAGGATCAATTTCTACACAGAGATCATACAAGTCTTGGGGGACATCAATAAATTGAAGTGTATCTCCTTCATATATTGCCTTGCATTTTCTATTATTTATTTCAGCTTTAAGGAACGAAAAACAGAAGTAACGAAAGAAGTAACCTCCTTTGTAGGAATGTTTAGAGTAAAGAAAAGAGACTGCTTTTAATGGTTTCCCCTTCTCTTGAAATGATAAGTAGCAATTTTTTCCAATAGTATCGGGATTGGTTACATAGAGTTCATGATATTCATTAGGGATTTGTAATTCAGGACATGCAGTAAATCCTAACTTGGTATACCAGTCATTTCTTAGTTCGAGATCGGCGTTACTGATAACATGAAAAAGTTCATGGGCAATTAATTCTTTTAATTCATTATAGGGCCATTGAACCATAGAGAGAGGGATATAGATACTATTTTTTCTTGTATAAGCTGCATCACATTCTTCTCGTCCTGTTGTTTTTATTATCGGTACAATTTTAGGTAAGTTTTTTTCGTAAGGTCCATAAGAAGATTCTAACTCGCTGAAGATTTTTTCAAGTGTTTCTTTTTCAGATTGCTCCCAATCAAGAGTTTGATGCGAAAGAAATATTAGTAAGTCATTCATAGTTGCTTCTTCAGAAGTTCCCAAACGAGATTGTAGGTCAAACTTACTAAAACGGTTAAGATAGGCATCTCTTTTAGAAATAATTGAAGAAGCAGCTTGATTATCTAGCAAATGTGGTTTTATAGTGAAAACACCTCTAATATCATTTTTGTCTTTTGTGAGGTATATCTAATAGTTCACCTCAATTTTAAACTAAAAACAGTGTAATAATTTAGTGGTTACGATTAACTGGAGAAATTCATTCCTTTAAATAACTCAAATTTAGTCGCATCATTCAGATTACAGCCATTATATTCTGAAATAAACCTTTTTAGTAATTTATCCAAAAGTTACTTTATAATTAGCATAATTTTAATCAAAAATTTCATGAAGAACTCATTGAGTTTTCCCATATAATTACTAGTATCGGTTTGTTGTTATCAAAACTTTAAATAATAGTTTTACTTATCTATCGATATCCAATGTTATTTTACATTTTTGTATTTTAAGATTGGATTTCATTTAGAACAAAAATCCTCAAAAGAAATTGTAAAGAGATGATTAAAATAAATAAAAAAAAATATACCTTAATAATAACAACAGTGATATTTTCATTATTATTCCTAATCACCTTAGTAAGAGCAGATGAATATTGGGGTTTTGATACAGGGCAGGGTGCTCGCCAATACGATGCACCCTCAAATAACACAGAAGATGATTCGGTGTTAGGTTTTGAAACCCGGGTTATGTATCATAGAGAGTCAGGTAATCCTAATTGGTATTTAGATGAACTAAAATGTGCGTTCATGATTTCACTAAACCCCGATTCCTATGATAAATACGAAAACGGTATTTGGGTTAAATTTTGGTGGACTTATTATATCGAATCGATCATGATTGAAATTGATATTACAAGGCACATTCACATGTTTGGGGGGAATTGGATAGTAACCCCTCTGGGTTCAGGTATTCTCACTCCAGTTGCTACTGGTGTTTCAGAGGGTGCCAATGCCAATCAAGGAATGGATTTAATGGAAGAATTGTTTCAGTTCATAATCTTCGCCATCGCAGGTGAAATCCATCCTTTCTTTACTGTACTTGATGGAGTGATAACTGTAATAAATTGGTTTATACCTTCAGGTGATAGTTTTACTTATGGTCAAGATACTTATTGGGGTCGAGATTGGGCAAAGTTTGAAGAAGATGGTGATGATGCGGTAACAGAACTTGGTTTACTTATATACTTCGAGCCAAATGAAAATATCCCTAGAAGTACTTCCACACCGACTCAAATGTATCATTCTGTACGCATTCGTTATACTGTTGAAATCAAAAAAATGGGGTGGGGATGGGATATTTTTAATTGGAATGGGTACCCTATTGGTCCAATAACGGCATATACGTTTACAAATTCTATAACAATTATGATCTAAATCTCGAAAAAAATTTGTAATTAACAATTAACTCCCTTTTTTTTTATTTAATATTTTAGAAAGGAATCGACTAAGTTTTCCATAATAAATAGCTTATCAGGTTTGTTAGCTGAAGTAATCGTTGGATCAGTACTTTCTGTTATTCTAATATTAATAAAAGTTAGAAATAAATTATGTGCTTTTCTGTATTGAACGTGTTATCAACGTTTTTCATACATAGTGTAGGATATTCTACGATATATTCAATATTAAGCACACACAGTGATACTCAGACACTTTCGAATATCTCAATGTGGCTTTAATCGTCAATCCTTGAGAGACGTTCAAATTTCTCGATGATTTAAACAAGAACCATTGTTATATTAAAAGTGAGAGCACTTTTTCCTCTAATGTCATCGTTCCGGTTCCGAATATTTTATCTATTGTTCCTCTAAATGGCTCAAATTTAGCCGCATCATTCAGTCTACAGCCATTATATTCTGAAATAAACCATTTTAGTAATTTATTCAAAAGCGGCTTAATAGTTCGGTTCAAATATTTTTCGAGTCTTTCGTCTTTATCTAAGACTAGAAAAGAGAGAAGTTCTTGATCCTCCCCATAAAAATCTTGTGATTATAATGGAAAAATTAAAAAGAAAAATGAAGAAATTTAAATTTCTTCAGCACTTCTCATACAGATTTTCTTTAATAAAATTAAATTTTGTTTACATAATCCAGAAAAGCTTTTACCATCATATGAAACTTGGGATCAGGGACAACGTTTATGTGATCTCTTCCTTGAATTTGAAAATGACAAGCATCTGGAACTATTTGAGCTACTATGGTCTTATCCCCAGGAAAATCATCAGATCCTACAACAGTCAAAACGGGTACCTTGATATTTTTAAGAGCTTCTTTTCTTTGTTCGTTAGTTTGGGTTGCTTCTCTCAGAAAACCACCCTTTAAAACGGCTGTTAGAGCATCTAAATTTTGTAAATCAAAGTCTTTATAAGCAGCAATTATACGTCGAATTCTCAGAGCAGCTGGGCTTTTTATATCATCAACATTTGCTTTTAAAGCTTCAATCATATCATTTGCTCGTTGCTGAGCTGCTGATCTTTGTTCATCACTGGGGAACTGAATTGCAAATCCACCAAGAATAGCACTTATAAAGAGTTCTTGCTTACTGAGTAAAAGTTCTAGAGTTAATCTTGAGCCCATTGAATACCCAAAGAAGTTAGCTTTCTCTATTGATAAATGATCAAGGAGCTTTACTATATCATCAGTCATAAGAGCTCCATATTGAGCCGGATCTAAAGGTTTGTCACTTTTGCCATGTCCACGACAATCTAAAAGTATTATTTTATAATCATCCTTTAGAACGTTAACCCAATTTGCTTGTTTCCAATTACCTTCAAGACTTGCTGCGAATCCATGAATTAATACTACTGGTGGACCTTCCCCTTCAACTTCATAATATATTTTAATTCCATCATTATTAAAAAATGGCATAGTTATTATTCCTCAAAAATTTTAAAGATTAAACTATGATTTTATTTTATTCTTATTTATATTTAAATGTTCTATGTGAATTTAATTTCAAATTTGATTTTTTTAACTGATATAATTAGAAATTTGACATAAACGTTAAATACAGAATTGTTTGAAAAAGGGGTTTAGTTTGAAAAAAGAATAAATATCTCTCCTTTTATATTATTTTAAAATGCAAAATATTTTAAGAATAATTGATAATAATGGTGCTTACTCCAAATAGCTTTGATTACAATTTATTGTTTTCACTAAACATAATTCTTATGATTGCTAAACTCTCACTTACAATATACTTAGCAAAGAGAGTGCTCGAAAAGAAAAGGGAACGAGGTAAATTTGAGATTAATTTTATTTTTGGGATATTTATTTTAATGCTAGGATTGCTTATTTCAAGATTAATCTATTTTTACTTTGATTTCTATTTGACTTTTTATGATCAAGACCTTCTTCATCTTTTTCCAAATATAATCTTTTGGAAAGCAGCAAGCTTTATTTCCTCTTTAAGTTTTGTAATTTTATTATATATTATTGACAAAAAAATGTTCAGGTTTAAATTCAAAGGGATTTTAGCATACTTTTTATTAGGTATAGCACTGTTTCAGTTAATCTATCCCGTAAGCACAGCAGAAGATTTTCAATTTATTTCCGCTGTTGGAATGTTAGGATCATTAGTAATGATTTTAATTCCAGCGTTATTTATATATATTGGAATTAAAAGACCCGATTTGCGAAAGATTTCGTTTATATTTGTAATAGGCACAGTTTTTTATTTTTTTGGTTCAGTTATAGAAAGTGAATTCATTGTCGCACCGCTCCAGGCAGTTTTTGGTGATGATTTTCGGTTTATAGTTTTCTTGGTGTCATTGACGTTAAAAATTAGCGGTTTGGTTGTTATTACTTTAAGTTCATTAAAGATTTATTTTTAATTTTTCAAATTATATTTTAATGGTGATTTTTTTACCTAAAGTTGAAATTAGATGTCCTGCATGTAGAGAATTGGGATTTGTTGAACTTTCCGAAGAATTAGTACAATCAACTTCACGTGGGTTATTAGCTGTAAATATTGTATCAAATTTTATTTGTCAACACTCTTTTATTGTCTATATTGATAAAAATTTTACAGTAAGGGATTATTTTATAGCAGATTTTCTAATTGAAATACCTGATTTACCTGAAGAGCAGAAAATAAAGGATCTTGTTTTACCAGATAAAGCTATTTTAAATATAGATTTAATTAAGTTAAATATTACTCTTACCCTTTTAACCAATTTATTAAGAGCTATTTTCTGCAAGGAAAAGCTAGTTTTAATCTCTTACCAATCTTTTTTAAATGATCATATTAGAAATTTCTTCAATTATATTACTAAGGATTCTTTTGATTTCGAATTAGACATTATTTCTGAAGAAGAATATAAAAAACAAAAGAAGTTATTCAAAAATAGGATTGTTCTCGATGGAAATAAAATTATAAATGATCCTAATAGTATTTTGGAGGAAAAAAAATGTAAGGTAGAAAGACAGATCGTAAATCAATTTCTTAGTGAATTTGATTTAGGATATAGCTATCTAACATTAATAAATGAATTAACTAAGGCTTTCACTTATGCAAAAGCCATTGCTAAATTTGCAAATGCATATAGCCCACAAAAAAAAAAAATAAGACCTGATAGTTCTATCATTGAATCCATTCTTGATGAGGTGGTTAGCCAAGAAAAATATATCAATAATGTTGTTTCAGAATACTTGTCCAAAGAGTTCAAAATCAAGATTGATAAAACTTACTTGAACTTTCTGTATGAAATTGTTTTGAATTATTTTGATGTAAATCTTAAAAAAAAAATACATTTCTAAATTTTAATTAACTATGTGTTTTTTTAAATAAGAAATTCTGTTAAAAACTTTCAATCAACACGATTTATTACATAGATTTATTTCTTAACTCTTGGGCTTGAATTATAGTTCTTCCTGGCATTTCTTTTTCAATATCAGCTCCCATTTTTCTTGCGGTTGATAAATAAATTCCAATTGCCATTGTTGATTTTTCTGATTTGGCTCGAACCATAAAAACTTTAGAAGTCATTTCCTTAATATGTTCATCGTTCGGTGAGCATGACCAAGCCCATTCTGCGAGGTGACATGCCAACCTTAATTTACCTTCATTCGCAAGTTCTAGTGCTCTTTCTGCCAATTTTGATGCACCTCCAGCAAGATTTGCAATCTCTTTTGCCTGATCAATTTCAGGTGCAGGCTTTAGATGAGAAGAAGTTCCATCATACCATCCTCCATAGTAACGCCAGATATTCCTAACAATAAATTCTGGTTCATCATAAATCGGTTTAAGATATGATTTGTTTAGTAACTCATCAGGAACTTTCACAGAATGAATAACTTTGTCTAATGTTGCTCCATCGTTCATAAGAGAGATCGTCTGAGAATGAAGTGATTCCAATAAAAGTGCAGTATGATCTAGTGCCTCCTTAACTCTTTCTTGGCCAATTATAGGAACTCCATGTCCGGGGCATAAAATGTTAGGATTACATTTCATCATTTCTCGCAATGCTACTGCCCATTCATAAGCATAACGTTGAACCTTTTGAGGATTCCCTGCGTTTGGGACACCCCAAATAAATAAATCACCAGTACATAAAATGCTCGTATCAGAGAAATAAACCCAGGTGTGATCATCAGTCTCACCTCGCGAATGCTTTAGGTGAATTTCTACATCTCCCACTTTAACTTCTAATTCATCCCTATAAGTTAAAGTGGGATATTCAAAATCATTTTTAAAAGCAGGTTTTCCTCTACCTCCTCTGAATTGTCGGAGATTAATAAAACCGTTCCAAGAATTTGTTAGTTTATATCGATTAAAACGATTAATAACCGCTTCATGAGCAATAATCTGAGGATTTAGCCAACCTTCATTCTTACACTCCTCTAAAAAAAGTTTCATTCCCACATGATCCACGTGACCATGAGTAAATATTATTGTATTGACTTTTTGAGTTGTTGCTTCTCTAATCGCATTAAACCTCCTTTCACCATCAAAATCTGCTCCTGGATCGACAACTATCAAACCATCATTAGTTTCTCTTATTACAGAATTGGAAAATCCTCGATAAAACCATGTTCGTTGCGAATTGTATTCACTTATAAGTTCAAGACCACGAGGAACACCAAATGGATGATTAGAAAATGTGTCTTTTTTACTTACCCATAGATCTTCAGCAAGGTCTAAAATTTTACCCATTTTTATCATTTAATATTTAATCCTTAATAATCTATATTTGCAGGAATTTTATAAAAGATAATATAAAAAAAAATTATAAATGAGGATTATTGTATAACACTATTTGCTTTTCTTAATGCTATTTCAGCGTCCTTTATTACCCGTTCAATGATATCTGAAACACTTTCAATTTGATTTACTATTCCGATACTTTGTCCTAATAAAACGCCACCATTTTCCATATCACCTTGATACGCAGCAAAAGCAGCTATTGAATCCTTTCTTAATTCTTCAGCAAGTTCCTCTTGCGATATAGAATCACGGTGTTCGTCCCTTGCTTTTTCTTCAGCCATTTTTTCTTCTTTACTCTCTACTAAACCTTTTGACAAGGCATATTTATTCCTCCAATACCTTATGGTTCCTAGACTGCCTGTTCTGATAATTGTATCCGATGCTTTAGCAGGGGGTACCACATTCTTGTAATTTTCATGAAACTCGCTCTCTTTCGATGCAATAAATCTCGATCCCATAGCGATTCCTCCCGCACCGAGAGCTAACGCTGCGGCCATACCTACTCCCGTTGCAAATCCGCCACAAGCGATTTTTGGAATATCAGGGTGTTTTTCTTGCACTTGTTGTAATAAAACGATACCTCCAACTTTCTCATAGGATTGATGTCCACCTCCTTCGAATCCTGTTACAACCAATCCGTCACATCCTGCTGCGACACATTTATCTGCTAACCAGAGTGCAGGTGCAACATGGAAATGTTTAATCTCTGTACTTTCCCTTAATTTCTGAAAAGCTTTGTTTTCAGGCATCCTTCTTGCTGAGCCTGCACTGGTGAGGGCATATAGACACTGTTCTCTTAATTTAGGATTCGCCATAATATGCTTTGATGTTTCAGTAATCAGGTTGTCACAATTTACAGTGAGTCTTGAAGTCCTTATATTGAACCCAAAAGGTTTGTCTGTATGTTCTACTACAAAATCAAGATTTTTTTTTAAAGCAACCAAAGCATCTGGTTCCCTACCATCCATAGATTGATTTGCGTGAGAGATCATGCCAAGACCACCAGCTTCTGAGACAGCTATGGCCAATTCGGTTGTTCTGAAGGGCCCCATAGCAGCAGATGCAATTGGATGTTTAATACCAAACATCTCTGTTATAACTGTTTTTAAAACCATAACAAATCACCTTCTATTCTACTTTGATTGGATACTAAATAAAAGTTACTTTTTTCAATTGAATTCTTTTTAATTTTCAGAAGTTTGAAATCTAGAGCTTTTAAAACTTAAATTCAGAATTTTTTATAACTGAGAGAAAAATGAAAGAAAATATTGATTCTAGAAGATTATACATCTTTTATTTTGACCAAGTAGAGGGGCCCAAATTATTTTTTAGTAAACATGACAATAATCCTTTTGATGGGTTTTTACTGGACATGTTATTGGGTTATGGGGGCGGGGAAAAACCATTTCCAATTGCGTTTGAAGATTTTCAGACATTAAATTATCGGTTTTATATATGTTCTAAGTTTGCCAGAAGTGGATTTGAAGAATTTATGATTACATTTATCGTAGGTGAACAATTAAATGAAAACTTCAAGTCGTTAAAACTCAAATCTCAAATAATTCAAGAATTTGCTCATGAATTGAAAGGTCTAAAGGAGTTACCTAAAATTTTGTATGAAAAACGTAAAACTCGAAAGGAATTAGAAGATTTAAATTATAGTAAATTTAAAAACACACTCTTGGAAATCTATGAAAAATATTTTAACCTTTTAAATTTACCATTTACAGGAAAACCACAAGAAGAAACAATCGCTAAATTAAAATTGAATATTCCTCCCGAAGTATTAATCTATATTGTACATTCTAGTTTATTTCGAAAGAAGATATTAATTCTAATGAAGAAGGAAATTACTCATTTGATTCCTGATTTGAGTAATTTCATTGATTATATATTTCAAAAATCCTTTACATCTGAAATAATCATTAAATCTAAGTCACAATATAAGAAAAATAGACAGTTATATGAAGGTTTTGTTATAATGCCTGAAAAGGATGTAATAAATGAGACGAGAAAATTAATAAATTCTCATCATTTAAAATATGAAACTGATTTAATAAGAAATTTTTACAATAACCAAGATAATGGTTCTTGTGTTTTAGATTTAAAAGAGAAACTTGAAGGAATATATATTTTAACTATGCATTTGTTCAATTATTATGAGAGAGGAGATTATAGAAAACCAGTATCACCAAGAATTCTTGTTAGGCATATAGAAGATTCGCTAAAAATTAAGAAAATCAGAAAGCAGTATCTCTACTTTTTAACAGACTTAATTAGAGCATATTTTGGGTTGAACATAGTATGGGAATGGGATAAATTAGGTGAAAAAATTGATGATTTATGGAAAGAGATCTAATCCTTTAGGAATCTTTATTTGAGCAAATTTATATACAGAAAAAGTAGGAAATAATTGGTTTTTAAAAATATATGTTTAAACTAAAACATATGATTATAGATCATGTCGATAAAACATTAAGTATTAAAATCGTATATTTTGGGCCTGCTCTTTCCGGTAAGACTACTTCTATTAAAGCTTTATTCTCACTCTTTGGAAAGGAAGAGGAGTTATGCAGTGTTGAAAGTACGGTTAATAGGACATTATTTTTTGATTATGGTACTGTTACCTTTCAAAATCAAGATTGGCGAATAAAAATTCATATTTATACAACTACAGGTCAGGATTTCTATTTAATAACAAGGTTAACTACACTACGGGCAGTAGATGGGATTATTTTTGTACTAGATTCTCATAGAGAAGTATATTCAAGAAATTTAATCTCTTGGAAGGAGTTAATGTCATATTTTAATGAATTTTTTGAACTAATTCCAATTCTGTTAGTGTTCAACAAACAAGATCTTGAACCAGAAATAAAAATCAATCCTAGGGTGTTTTTAAAAGAAATTAATTACCCTAAATATAAAAATGTCGACACAAGATATACAAGTGCTATTAAGGGGGAAGGTGTTCTAGAATGTTTTGAAGAGATTTTACAATTAATATTAAAAAAGCATTTCAAACAAAACTTAGTATCCGTAGCAATTTAATACTTCAGAGAAAAAAAGGAAAGAATTAGCCAGAAAAAATTAATTGAAGTTTTCAATATATTGTTTTGAGAGATTGCTGAGGTATTACATATCAAAACTTTTCTTAAAAGGAAATTTTAGTTAATTTAGTCTTTGCTCTACGAGAAAGGCTTTTTTTATATTTTTTCAGACATTTTGCATTTAACATAAATCCTCTATTATCTGTTAAACGAAGTAAGGCATCGATGATGATATTTCTCCCATATTCATCTCCAAATATTTTATAGATCAGTTTTAAGTATTTTTTTGTATTTTTTGTTTTAGAATATGATTTATCACGAATAATATTATTTCTTTTTGCATGTCCACTTATCAATTCCATTAACGTATATTTGGCATTGCGATCATAAAATCTAGCGATTTTATAATTCCCATATGTTGTGCAAAATAGATTCCAATTTGGGATACGAATATAGTTTATATTACGAATAAAAAATGTTTCAAATCCTTTTCTAAATATATTGGGGGAATATTTATCCGAAAAGGAGAAATGTAACGCGTAGGGTTGAGTGGGTCTAAATTTCTCTTGCGTATAAGTAATATTTACATAATAAGCTCTCCCCCTATAAAGCTGATGCAATCGCATTTCTGCAGGACTTATCTTCAAATTTTTAAGATGATGAGGGCTCTTAGGTGAACCAATACTCTTCCCATTCCCATAAAAAATCCATAGGACATAAATTCCTCTATTGTTATAATCCTTTGTACGGGCAGTAATCTCCTTTGAGGAAATAGGGGAGTTTTGGATTTCAACTACTACCTCTTCTCCTGATTTAAACTTGAAATAAACGTCAGCTCGTCTTGTCTCAAAATATTTTTCTAAACACGAATCAATAATATCTAAATTGTGTTCAAGAATATTGGTATAGATCAATTGTTTGATTATTTTATGAGCAAAAGACTCAGATTTTGACTCTACTCTTGGTATTAGGTAACCCAAATTTTTAGATTTCATGACTTCCCTATTAAGTTCTCGAGGGAGTTATTGTATTGTATAATCTCTAAAGCACAATAATTCCCAATTAGTTTTTTACAACCTCCTTTTATGAAGAATATCATTCATAACTCATGAAAACAGACAAGGATTTAAATGAAGAGACAAAGTACAATTTGTAAATTACTTTGAAAATGTATTAATTTTTCGAAAAACCGATTTTCTCTTTTTCTTTATATATTTTTAACACAATTAGTAAATAAAATCAATTTAAAAGGTGAGAAAAATCGTAGATACCCATAGTCAAAGTTTTTTTGGACAACGTACAGGAATGGTTATTCAAAGTTCCTCGAAGAATGAAGCGTTTATTTATTTGAAGTTTATTAAGAAGAAGAATGATGGTACATGGGAAAAAATGTCTGCTGGAGAAGGAAAAACAGTTAAATGTGGTTTAGAAGAAATTGTCATGATACTTGAAGTTTTGGAGAAGAGAATTAAAACTTGGTCCACTGTACATATTTTCAAAGAAGAAAAGACACCTATTTCAATAAATTGGGAAGGAGATTCTAAAGTTTGGTTTAATGTAGGAGATTATCCTAAGATGTTAAGTTTCCCACAAATTAAGATTTTAAAATTATTATTACAACATGTATTAGAAGAGAAAATCATCTTCTCCACTATTCCAGATGTGCAAAAGTCCTCCTTTAATAATAATAATTCTAAAAAAAATGCAGAAAATAAAAGGCTTGATGATGGACTAACTATTCAAGAAGAAATGAATATAAGTAACAAATTAAAAAGAATGGAAGGAAAAATAGTTGGTGAAACTGAGAAAGCTCTTCGGGTAACTATGGAAAATGGGGAAGAAATTTGGATTCCAAAATCTACAATTAAATCTCAATACAATGTAGAAACGAATTCAACACAAACATTCTTGGTAGAATCTTGGTTTTTAGATAAAAATAATATAATATTACAAACAGCTAATTAAAGTATTTTTTAAATCTAACTATTTTATATCATACTCCTTTTTTATAAAGAAGTAAAAGTAATAATATAGTACTAAATAGATTTCTTCTTCGTGTGTTAATTATTTCAGATTGAAAGATGTTTTACAATTTCATTATAGTACGAACTTCGCAAGAAGTTTCTGATATGAAACTAAATATTCTGTCTTAACCTATCTAAAATAAGGATTTGCAAAAGAGTTAATGAAAATGGGAATAGAATCAATAGAAGAAATGGTTGAAACAGATCACAAGTCGATTGTGGAACAAATAATTGTACCCTTTCATGATATTTCAAGTCATTCTACTGAAGAATTTATTTACAGTGGTGAAGAAAAGATTCCTTTTAAAGAGAGACATCCCATATTCCAAGATCTGATGTTAAGTGAATTTGTGAGTCATTAATTTACTCCTTATTTTATGGATATATAAGTTATCTTCGTTTTGGGTCGAGAAATGCCTTTTTGGCAACTTACTACAGGAAATAATTATCTTTAATTTTTTTTTGGTTTAATTTAAAAATGTGAAATTAAACCACTTGTTATGAAATTATCAAAAAAGGGACAATATAAATTAACCTTATTCATTTCTGTTGCGTGTGCTATAATAGGAGTTGTAGTTTTATTTTTGGTTAATTGGTCATCCATTATTCAGGCATTTCAATCATACGATGGTGCAAGTGAAGTCCTTTTGGTAATATCAATCAGGATTTTGATCTTATCCATAACAGTATTTTATTTATTTCAAAAATGGTTTAAACAGGAGGCACAGTATCTATCTGATATTCCCTTTTTATTAGGTATGTTTTTTCTAATTCTTATTTTTGGAAAAGCCGTAGATCTCCTATGGGATCTTACTTTTTTTACGTTTAGTGATAATGTGGTATTGCTCTTTTTAAAATTTCGATTTTTTATCATCATTTTTGAAGTTGCTCCTTTAATATACTTGGGTATGGAGATAATTTTCTTTAGATTAGAGGACCGTTTTACTAAATTAAAAGATAAGCATTATATGAATCGATTAAGAAAACTATTGATTAGCGTGATTATAATAAGCGAATCAATTGCAATTATTTTAGGGCCAAACTTTATAATAATGGGAATGATTTTACCCATAATTCTTATCCCTTCTTTATTAGGGATCGTCTACATTTTTTATATGGCATATAGTCTTAATCGATTAACAATTGTTAAACCGGGAATATTGACAATCAGTTTCTTTTTATATATGTTATCGAATATATTTAGACCGGTTATGCAAAATTTACTCGGTGAAACTGCCTCATATATTATTATAGTGGAATTTGTCGATATCATTATTTTTATAATAATTTTCTTAGGTTTGTATAAAAAATAAAAAGAAACTATATTATTCTGGATTTTCTATGATGCAGGATATCAGATTGTTTTTCAAGTCAAGAAAGAAAACTCACTTATATTCTAAATTATTGGAATAACTTCAATTTTATTCCAATCGGTTTTATAATAGGATACTAAGGATATAATTATAGATAACAATAGAATGTGATAAATCATGAGTTCTCATACAATCGAGCAAAAACTTATTTTTTTCCCAAATTATGAACCTGAAAAAGAGGAGATTATAAATTTTAAGGAGGTTGTTATCCAGTTTTCTGAGTTTCCGAGTTCTCTAAGCTGTGATTTTATTTACAATGGAAATGAGAGCATCAAATTTAACAAAAGGCATCCAGAATATCGAAAACTGTTCTTAAATGAGTTTTGTACAGAATAATTCTTTTCATTTTTTTCCTTAAGAATGTCGTAACTAAACTTGATATTAGAGAGATTTTTTGGATTTTATTATTCGACTAAAATGTTAAATACTAATTAATAATTATGTCTATTTGAATCCAATTTTTTAATTTAATAAAATTAGGTGAAAAATGAAGTGTATATTGTAACAGAACATTGGTGGCCTCCAAGTAAATCAGAAGAGGTCGGAAAAATTTACCTTGAAGTAATGCAAGAGTTTCCTGATGATCGATCGATCACTAAACCAATTATTCAATCCGCAGTATGGCCAGTATCGGAAGGGATGCACAGTATTACTATCGGTGTTGTTCAACCCGGAAAAACTAAGGAAGCAATGGATATAGCATCTAATCGGCTTTTAAAATTAGCTTCTGCTATTGAGGGTTTTAGATATAAAATCGATATTGCTTATGATTTAGTGGAAGCAATGCCATTCGTAGGATTAAAAGCACCCTAGAGATAAAGTTTAAGTACAAACAAAACATTTTTAAAATTTTTTTTTTATTAGAGTGTGAGATTAGGATCTCTTTTTTTTAGTTTTTTTTCTGAGAAAATTATAACTCCACCAGGAATCATGATAAATAACACTGACAGCACAATTGCACTATTTATCTCATTTCGATAGACTTTTTCAGGATAATATGTAATTATCATTATACTAACTTCTGCTAATTTAATATTGTTGTTAAGAGCATATATCTTGCCAACTACATTCGGATAATTATTTGTATGTTGAGGTATCAGGAGATCTAGGGAAAAATCATTGTTTCCTATTTTCTGAAATTCATAATTCCCTACCTGGGCACTCTCAAAAATAAATGATAGATTGTAATCAAAGTAGGATAGAATAATATTGGAAAGCGAAGCGTCAATGTTTATATGGTTTCCCAGCATTACTTGTTCTGGGTACTGAGCAATGATTTTATGATTATGACTTGAGGCCATTTCACATATCCATAAAAAAATCTCTTGATCAATAAAATCTCTGCGAGATGTAAGATAATACTCATTTATTCTTGGGGAAAAAATGTAAGTGACTAGTTTTTGTACTTTATCAATTTCAAATCCCACATCAAATTCTAGAATTTCTGCAATCTTAAAACTAAAATAGAGATTTTTAATATTTGTGTAATTGAGATTATATTCAATTAGATTTCTGAGTTTTTGAATGTTTAAATCAAATAACCCAATAGCCTTTAGTGTATAAATCATGTAATATGTATATTCTAATATCGTCTCTATATTGTTTGTGTATGTTGGATTGAAGTAAAGTAATTCTGGAGTTTCTACGATATTATTTTCTATATATGAGTTCAAAGCATCAATATTAAAATCTAAAAATGTAAGATCTCCAATATCCAATTGTTCAGCAAGTAGTTCGAGGACTTTTATTGCATAATATGAATATTCGAAATAAATATCTCTCACTAACAACCCATCATATAGAGAACTATATGGGTAAATATAAGAAAATCCACCATAGTATTCGGGATATGAGTTGTTTAAAAATTGAGTAGATATAATATCATCCATCAATTTATTTAGGTTACAAGTTAAAGCAAAATCGTCAAGTTTAAACATGATTTTTAAAACTTCTAAGGCATAATAGGTGTATTTATGAGAAATAGTATATTCAACTTCTGTAAAGTTGATTTTCTGTCCCATAGTCTCAAACTCAATAGGAAGAGACCGAAACCCAAGAATTGTCTCTCCATCTATTTCTGGTCGAGTTACTCCCCAAAATCCATGATATAATGGAGGATTATAATAATATACATCACAAATCATAGAATAAATCTCTTGAAAATCTAATTCCGGGAGTTTATCATATAATTCAAATGATGAAGTTATAGTATAGAAAAGATTCAGTGTTGTATAATCCATAGATATAAGAGAGAATCCAGAATTACTTGAGAAATAATTGATTATAACATCTGCTATTAGATTTGTATCAGTAAGAGACAATCTCGAGATAATATTACTATCCTTTAAAGCTCTAATGATTTGAAATGTATCTATTAGTTCATGATATCCCTTATTACTAGAACCATCCCATATTCCTAATGTATTTCTATGTTCAAATATAAAATTAACTGTGGCGCTCCAGTTATAGGAGATAAAATCGGTAAAATTTGCGAGATTCAACCCTAAAGCAGTAGCAACAATGTTATATTGATCATATCCCTTCATATAATAAAAACTACTCTCTTCACTATTATAAAGCTCCTCTAAGAACTCATTGAAATTACCGAAATTAACACTCTCTTCCATACCTAATAATTCTAAACTCTTAAAGCAATAATATGAAGAAAATATATGGACATCAGTATATAATTTAAGGGAGAAAAAATAATTTTCATTGTCATTCGCAAATCCTCCATATTCCCAACTGCTATTGTCTATTATTTGTAAATCGTTTATATACTGGATAATATTATCTCTCTCTTGAGTGTAACCCGTCCAGCTATCCAGAAGCAAATCTAAAGTTTTAATTGCATAAAATGTGTTATCCATGGTAGAAATTTTTGCATAATATTGTAAATCATTTGAAAATGGTTGACCTATAAATCCTGAGGTAATATTATTATAACAACTTTTTATGAATTTTATAGCGGCACTACAGTCAATTAAATTCAGAGCGTTTAATAGGTCTAAGGAGAGGATCGCATAACAATTAACTTCAAGTAAGGATGTAAGAGGATAGATCCTTGAGCGTGAAAAATCTGTATCAAGAAACCTATATGCATATGAATCCATAAATAATCTAGTCTCCCAGTCATAAGTACTCATGATATAGTCAGTTATTTGCGTTTTATTTACCCTCTCTAACTTTCCAATAGCATCTAATATGAACAGCCCATAGTAGGTTGCTTGTAATGAAGGTTCATAAATCTGAGGGAAAAATCCATATTCATTATAATCATCTATTTTATCTGTAAAAATAGAATTAAGGTTATTATAGTTGTTCAATGATGCCATATTCACATTATTAGAGTAATGTTCAGTAGGAAGATTTTTAGTATGATAACAACTCTGAGAAGTAATCACAACACTAAATAAAGTACAAATAACAAGTATAATTACGATTCCAAATTTTTTATGCATAAAATTCACCTTAAAGTAACAATTACTATACTATTTCAGTCGATATATTTAAAGAAAAAATAGAAGAAAATAGAAAAAATTTCAGTATATTAAGTAAAAAATTGATAAGAAATAATTATGAATAATAGGAAAGTATCAACTAATTCCACTTTTTTAAAATGATACTTGATATCGTAAATTTACAGTAATAACGGGAAAGTAGATTAGAACAGCATTCCCAATAAAAGTATAATTTATCCATTGTGTTTTCTTTACCGTTGTAAGCATATAAGATTAGAAAGGAAAATCTTTTCTGATCTTCCTCACATCGAAATTTTGAAGCCAATATTTATTATAAACATTCGTTATATTTAAAGGAAAAACGTAAAGAGCAAATGCTTAAATTTTTATTTAAAAAGAGCTACCTTTTGTTAATGGTATGAGTGAAATGAACAATCTCATAACCAATTGTTTTATATGTATGATGCACTTATCATTAGTTAGCATATACTTTTTTAATGGTTTTAGAAGAGATATGGTTAAAAAGTATTATTGTCCTCGATGTAAGACAAAAAAGGTCATTGAATACACAGATTCAATTGAATGTCCACACTGTTTATTAGAATTTGATAAAAATCAAATTGGAATAATACCTGATAAGGATATTTTAGCATTTTCTGAAATGGATAACTTCTTTGGAAATTTTGATGAATTAAAAGAGCCTGAAAAAACCAAGAAAATATTTGACTCCATAATGAAAGATCTTAATGAGGAAAATTAGCTTTTAGAAATTTAGATTGTAGTTGTAAATTTACCACTAATGATATGTATTTGGAGTAAACAGGATCTATGAAAACCATTCTATTTGCAAATATTTTAATAATAGTTTCATAATCCGATAACTTTTTCGTAGGTTGAAACATTTTCCTATAATTTTCAAGTTTTTAGGCTTCAAATCTCACATTACTATTTTAATTACCTTTATATAGGGGATTTGAATATTAATAGTTATTACATTTTTGTTCAATGCTTGGGTAGAATGCAATCATCTCATCTATGTCCTCGATGTAATTCAAGAAATATTCTTGAATATGATGATCTTATTGAATGTTTAGATTGTAACTTAACATATACCAAAGAAATTCTTGAAGAAATTGATGATGAATATTTTTTATCTCTGGACGATCTAGGATCCTTTATGGATGTGTTTGAGGAATTTAAGGAAGAGAAAAATCGCAGAGACTTTTTAAAAGAATTAGATAATGATCTTTCATAATTTTTTTTTTAAATAATATGAACACTTAATGTGATTATGATCATAATTTGGATGTGAAAAACCTGGTTGTTGTATATGGTAGAATTAAGGATGATGAACATATTAAAAAGTCTGTAGAAAAAAATATTAGATGTCCTAAATGTAACAAAGAGATAAAAATGGGTATAGAATTAGAAGTCGTAAAAAGATTAAATTCTTTAAAAAATGTTTATTTTCCACATATTCACCTTCATGGGAAACCCTTGCATGCGTTATTATGTTATTTCAATTCCGAACTTAAATTAAGAAATGTTGGGATTATAGAGAGTATTGAAATATCAAGAGATTCGGATACATTATTACAATTTTTGGAGAAGTGGACAAATCCATATTAATTTCATTCTTTATAATTTACAGATTTTATACATGTTTTAAAATAAATTTGTAGATTATTAGTAATACTTGCAATTTTAGCCACGATAGAATGAAATGAAAAAAGCTCAGATTCTTTTAAGCTCTGTATTTATTATCAATATTATATTAAGCATAGTGTTACTAGTTTACGACCTTTATCCAAACGATCTTCTATACATTCTTGATTTAACAGAAACGATAATTACTAATTTAATAATATTATATCTCATTCTACAAGAGAAAGAATAATTTAACGAGTAGTTTAAATAGATCTTGTTAAAAATAAGAATGTTTTTGATCACTAATTTCATTCAATTCTAAAAAGAGAGAAGAATTTTTTTCTTCTCTTATTTCATTGAATATTATGGTTATAAAGTACTTGGAATGATTTTAATTGGCTTTAAGACAATGCAAATTCTCTCTACGCTTTCGATATCAGTTCGAGAACGAAACATTTCTAACAAAGCATCTAACTCATTAGTATCGGGTACACTAACTTTAATTAAAATTCCACATCTGCCGTCAAGTTTATATACTTCCTCACATTGAGGAAGAATTACCGTTTCTCTTAGTAGTTCTTTAATTTCTGATTCATTTTTTGGAATAAGTGTAAGGAAGGCATATATACATTTTTCATCTTCTCGGCAAATTTTTATAGTAAATTTTTCTATTATCCCCCCTTCTTGTAATTTAATTACACGTTTCCTAACAGTTGATTCAGACAACCCTACTTCACCCGCAATTTCATGATAGGGTCTTCTTGAGTTTTCAAACAACATTTCAATAATCTTTTTATCTTTTTCATCAAGATTTTTCATAACTATTGCCCCCATTTCTTTTTTCTACCCTTCAAAAAATTGTAAATAAAAATACAAATAATCTTATTTAAAAAAATGCTTCTATTTTTCAAAAATCTTTAAGTAGTGGCTCGAATAATCTCTCATAATGTACTGCCATGCAGTGAATTCCCGCTGCTTTCGTGGTTTTTTTTATTTCTTTAATAAATGGTTCAAAAAATTCAAGATTTATGTTGTCAATCGCCGTATATTTCTCCTGTTTATCTTTAATCTTCTTAGCTTTTTTTAAAGCATTAAGAAAATCTTGAGGAACTGAAACTCCTGGAATATATTCATTAAAATACCACGCTATTCCATAATTTTTTATCGGGAATAATCCGAGTAATACAGGAGTATTATACCTTTCTAATTCTTTTAAAAATTCCTTAGCATCTTCTATATCAAATGATGTTTGGGTTTGAATGAAATCTGCACCTACTTCTACCTTTCTGCCAACTTTTAATATTTCGGGTTCTCTTGGATTTGAATTTGGGTTTGCAGCACAGCCCACATTTATTTGAGGTTTTCCTCCTTTAATTTCGTTCCCTTCTAAATCTGTTCCTTCATCAACCATTTTTGAAACTAATGCAATTAATTGAGTGGAATCTAGATCATATACAGGTCTAGCCTGTTGATGATCACCAAGTGCAGAATGATCTCCGGTCAAAGCTAGTAAATTTTTAAGGCCAAGAATTGAACCACCTAATATATCGCCAAATAAAGCAATTCTATTTCTATCTCTTACAGTCATTTGCCAAATCGCTTCTAATCCAACCTTTTCTTGAACTAAATAACAAGGAACCATGGAACAAGTATAAGCATCTCCTTGAGGACCATCAGTTACATTCGCTGCAATTATTTTTCCAGTTTTTTTCATTTCTTCTGCTGATTTAAGTACATGCGTTAAGTCAAAATCCTTTTCTGGTTCTAATTCACCGGTGAAAACAAATTTACCCTCTCTAATCGTTTTTACTAAATTACTGAAAGCTGGTCTGTTTGTCATTTTAGACCTTTTCCTCCTTTTTTTGTTCTTCTTCATTAGAAATTGATTCATATATATGTATAAATCTTGGACTTGACCATAATCGGTAATTCCGAGGGGGTCTATAAACTGTGAAAAGATCGAGCCTGTTAAACTTTTTTAAACGCTCCCAGATTTTTACCCACGCACAATCGTGAATATATCCTCCTACTTCACACTTCCCTTCGACTTGCCCTCCGCATGGACCGTTACTTAGGTTTTTAGCACATCCTGCCATAGGGCATATACCTCCTGTGACTCCTAATAAACATTCACCACAAGTTTCACAATACTCAACAAAATAATTCTCACCATTATTTTCTGCGCCCCCAAACATACTATTTTGCGCAGGAAAAGTGAGAATTGCAGGAAATATTCTATTTAACATTCCTACCCCAAGACCACACGCTAATGAAACAATAGCATCATATTCTTCAATAAAAGGTCTTATTGTTGTAGCCGCAATTCTGTCATCACACTGTCTTAAAACAGTTATAGCTTTCCATTTTAATTCCTTTCCCTCACTTCTTGCCTTCAATTCAAGCATTTGTGCTAAAAGTTTAGCTTCATTTATAGAACGCGGAGGTTGACAGCAACCATCGCACCCTGCAACCAAGATTTTTGAATAAGGCTTTACCATATCATATATTTCTTCAATATCCTTTTGTTTAGTTATTATCATCCTATAAACTCCTAATTTTATGAAAGTGTTATTTTTTTATTTTGTTATTAGAATTTCTTTTTTTTTTTTATAATCATTTTCAATAGGTCCAAGTTTTTTCAATTTATTGGTAAATTCTGAAATGGTTTCAGCGAAAATTTTCCCTTCACTCGCAGAAACCCATTTTCTCAGGAACCTTTCTGGATTTATTCCAAGAGATCCTATAATCTTTTCAATTTCATCAGTTCTTCTTAAAGTGTCCTGATTTCCTGCTATGTAGTGGCAATCACCTAGATGACATCCACCTATAAAAACACCGTCAGCACCCTCTAAAAATGCTTGTAATATAAAACTCTTAGGGATGCCCCCAGAACACATAACTCTTATTGTTCTTACATTTGGAGGGTATTGATATCGGCTGACACCAGCTAGATCCGCCCCCGCATAGCTACACCAATTACAGAGAAAAGCAACAATTCTTGGTTGTCCATCCGTGGTTGTGGTTTTAGCAGCTTCAGCTATCATTGGTTCAATTTGGATTCTTCCAAAATGGCTCATGGTTATCGCTTCGGCCGGGCACTCAGCAGCACAATCTCCACACCCTTTACAAAGTAGAGGATTTACTTCAGAAACCATTAATCCTTCTTCATATCTTACCCCAACTGCGCCATAATTACAAACCTCAGCACATCTATTACAGCCTATACATAAAGCAGGATCTACTTGAGAAATAACTCCTTCAGTTACTAAAATATCTTTAGATAAAATTGTGGTAGCCCTGGAGGCTGCTGACATTGCTTGTGCAATACTTTCTCTAATTGTTGCTGTTCCTCGAGCAGTACCACACAAGAAAATTCCGTCAGTAGCAAAATCTGATGGTCGAAGTTTTACATGAGCTTCTAAAAAGAATTTATCATCATTTACAGGGACTTTCAGCATTTTTGCAAGATCTTCGTTTGCTGGACCATCGGCAACTATACCTGCGCTGAGTGCAACTAAATCAGCATTTACCATAATATCTCCGAGATCGGGTCTTTGAATGAAGATCTGTAAAGTTCCATCTTCTAATTTGATTTCTGGAGGTTTGTCCTCTTGAAATCTTATGAAAATTACTCCTTTTTCTCTTGCTAAATTATAATACTTTTCTTTAAACCCGTAAGTTCTGATATCTCTATATAATATAGTAACATTAAGATCTGGATTAATCTCCTTTGCTTTTAAAGCATTTTTAATAGCTTCACTGCAACACATTCTGCTACAATAAGGATGTTCATCGTTTCTAGAACCTACACACTGGATCATAACGATCGATTTTAAGTCGTTAACTTTTTCTTCTTCAGTAAACAGAATTTTCTCTAATTCTGACTGCGAGATAACCCTATCATCTTTAGCAAAAAGAAATTCACCATTTTTTGGTTGATATTCAAGAGCTCCAGTAGCAACTATAATAATACCATGCTGAAATTCTTTCTTTTGTTTATCTTCACCAAATGTAATCTTGGCAGTAAAGTTACAAACATATCCTCCTATCGAGTTAATTCGAGCATTAAGAAAGACATTAATTAATTTATGCGTGTTAACCTTATTTATTAAATCTTTAAGGAATTCCTGCACATCATGATTTTCTAGGGTTTGATAAATATTGTTTGAAAAACCTCCTAATTTTCCACTTTTTTCAACGAGAAATACTTCAAATCCTTGATTTGCAAGATTCAACGCGGCAGTCATACCTGAAACACCCCCCCCAATTATTAATCCCTTATGAATTACTTCTACCTGTTGTTCTTGGAGGGGGACTAATTGCCGAGCTTTAGCGATAGCCATTCTAACTAGATCTTTTGCTTTCTCTGTCGCTTGTTCTGGTTCATGCATATGTACCCAGGAACATTGATCTCGAATATTGGCTAAATCAAATAAATATTTATTTAACCCTGCTTCCCGAATTGTAGCTTGAAACAAAGATTCATGAGTTCTAGGTGTACATGAAGCTACTATTACTCTGTTTAATTTATGTTCATTAATTTGTTCCTTAATATTACTTTGAGTATCGGCGGAACAAGTGTATAAATTTCTTTCTGCATGGATTACATCAGGTAGTTTACTTGCATATTCAACAACTTCAGGGACATCTACCACACCCCCAATATTAATTCCACAATGACATATGAAAACTCCTATCCGGGGGGGTTCACCACTAATATCAAGTTCTTTGGGTAATTCCTTTTCAGTAACTAACGTGTTTCTTACTTCAGATAAAAGTATATTTACAGCGCCCGCTGCTGCACTCGCCTCTACAACAGTTTCTGGAATATCTTTAGGTTCTGAAATCATACCACATACATATATTCCTTCTCTGGATGTTTCTACAGGAGAAAACGGTTTGGTTTTGCAGAAATCATAACCATTCAATTCAATATTTAATTTTTTTGCTAATTCTTTTGTACTATGATTTGGTAAAGCACCTACTGCGAGAACGACTAAATTAAAAACCTCACTTACAACTTTTCCCTCTTCATTTTCGAAATGAAGTATTAGATCCTTCGAGTCAGGTATTTCTTTTATAGAGGAAATTCTACTCCTAATATATCTTATTCCATACTCCTTTTGAGCACGTTCAATATATTTATCGAAATCTTTTCCAACGGCTCTAACATCCATAGAAAAAATTGTAGGGTGAATTATTTCCATATGTTCTTTAGCAATTACTGCCTCTTTAGCAGTATACATACAACATATAGATGAACAATATTCGGCGCCAAACTTCTTATCTCTTGAACCAACACATTGGAGGAAGGCTATTTTTTTTGGAATTATTCCATCAGAGGGTCTAAGTATAAGTCCCGAATGCGGACCACTTGCACTTAAAATACGTTCAAACTCAATACTAGTGACCACATTCAAATATTTACTATATCCATATTGTTGGGTAAGACTAGGATCATACTCATCAAACCCAAGTGCTAAAATAATTGCCCCAACATTTAGAGTAGTAAATTTATCCTCAAGTGTGTAGTCTATTGCTTTAGCTTTACAAACCCCTTTACAAAAACCACAACCAATACATAAATTTTGATCAATTGAAAAAACTAATGGAACTGCTTGGGGAAACTTAACTGATATAGCTGCCCTATTGGATAATCCTTCATTAAAAAAATCAATTGCTTCTACTGGACATTCTTGAGCACAAACGCCACAACCTGTGCACTTTTCTTGATCTAAAAGTAGGGATCTTTGTTTTAATTCTACAGTAAAATTACCAGGAGTTCCATCAATTTTTTCTAAATTTGTATTTATTAAAAGTGTAATGTTTTCATGACGTCCTGCAGCCACTAATTTAGGCGCAAGGATACAAATAGAGCAATCATTAGTAGGGAAGGTTTTATCTAATTGAGACATAACTCCTCCTATACTCATTGACGATTCAGCTAAATACACTTTAAACCCTGAATCTGCTAAATCCATTGAAGCTTGAATACCTGCTATTCCTCCTCCTACAACTAAAACTGAACCAACCTTTTCCATTTTTAAACCTCTTTAATAGAAATAAAAGTGGGAATCTCTTCATTTATTTGATCAACATCAACCAGGCCACGAGCTCGAAGAGTTACAATATGTTGTAAAACTTTATGAGGTTCTACATTAATTTCCTTTGCAATATCAGGAACAGATTTTCCCTCTTTTTTGATTTTTTCTAAGATTTTATGGCGAATTGTTTCATTTTCAATTGCATTATCAAGAATATCCTCGAATTCCTCATTAGGAATTAGTTCCCCATATACATTCCCTTCTGTTGTCAATTCCCTTTGTCTCGCAACTAAAGCTCTTAATCTTGTATCACATAAAGTAGATTTAATTGCAGTAAGATTATTCATTACTTCTTCTTTCATTTTTTTATTCTTAACAGGAGAAGGTCCCAATTTACGGATATGTTCAGTGAAATCACTCACTATTTGAGCAAATCTACCACCTTCAGAAGCAGAAACCCAATCAAGTTGTAATCGCCCAGAGAAATTAATCATCGATAATGCCTTACTTAACATCTTCATTTTTAATTCTGCTTCATAATTACCACTAATATAATGACAATCTCCTAAATGACATCCTAGAACAAGTACTCCATCAATACCGTTCATAAATGCTTCAGCTATAAACACAGGATCAACTCTTCCAGAACACATAACACGAATCACTCTAACATTTGTTGGATATTGAATTCGACTTACACCTGCTAAGTCTGCTCCTGCATAAGAGCACCAATTGCATAAAAATCCTAATATTTTTGGTTCGAATGCCATCTATTCTCCACCTCCATAGGTAGCAATTTCAGCAATTATTTGATCACTTGTAAAGTGATGGATGATAATAGCACTATGAGGACAACTGGCACCACATACTCCACATCCTTTACAAACCACTTTATTAACTATTACGGTATCTGTATCTTCATCTTTGTATATTGCACTATATGGACAAATCTTAATACATGCTTCACAACCCACACATACATCTGTATCAACTTCAGCAGTAGAACCTTCTACTTCTAGAAGTTCTTTCGAGAGAATTGTACTAGCTCTAGATGCTGCTGCATTTGATTGTGATATACTTTCTGAAATATCTGCAGGCCAGTGAGCTGAACCACAAACAAAAACACCATCGGTTGCAAAGTCTACTGGTCTTAATTTTACATGAGCTTCTAAAAAGAAGTTATTTTCCTCTAGTGGAACCTTTAGCATTTTAGCTAGTTGTTCCGAATCTTCATTTGCAATAAGAGGCATTGATAGTACTATAAGATCATAGGGAAATCCAATTACTTGATTCATAAACTCATTATATACTTCAATACGATTTTTCTTAATAGTTGGTGGCTTTTCTGGTAAATATTTAATAAATAGTATTCCCATTTCTCTTGCTCTTCTGTAATATTCCTCATAGGTAACACCTTGTGTTTGAATATCTCTAAAAATTATACTTATATTAGCATCTGAATTTTGTTCCTTAATCAATATAGCATTTTTAAGTGCTGTCATACAACATATATTAGAACAATATTTTCTTTCTTCATTTCTACACCCCACACATTGAATCATTGTAATGTTATTAGCTTCGATTTTCTTCTCTTTTAATAATCCCTCTAACTCTAATTGACTAATTATGTTTTTACCGTTATAATTATAATATCCTTCTGGTGATAATGCTCTTGCGCCAGTAGCAACAATTATAGCGCCTGCTTCTATTACTATTTCTTTTTTATTTTGAAGAAGAAATACTTTATAATTCCCTACAAAGCCTTCTATTTTTTTTATTACAGTAGACTTGTATATATCAATATTCTCGTGATTTTCAATCAGATCTCTTGTCTCCAATATATTTGAAGCATCTTCATTAGTAGGATACACTTTATAAAGGTATCTGAGTAAACCTCCCAACTCGGATTCTATTTCAATTAAATTTACTTTAAAATTTTGGTTTGCTAAAGTTAAAGCAGCATTCATCCCTGCTATCCCTCCACCTATTACTATAGCAGAAGCTATCACACTGACCTGTGTTTTTTCTAACGATTCCAATAAAGCTGCTTTATGAACACCCATTCTAATTAGATCTTTAGCTTTTTCAGTGCCTTTTTCGGGCTCTTTCATATGAACCCAAGAATCTTGATCCCGAATATTTACCATTTCAAATAAATACGGATTTAAGCCTGCTTCTTGGCACGTGGATCTGAATAAAGGCTCATGAGTACGTGGAGAACATGAGGCTACTATAACACGATTTAAATTATGTTCCTCAATATTTTTCCTGATCTCACTTAAGCCAACTTCTGAACATGTATATAAGTTAGCGTCACTATATACGACGTTGGGTAAAGTTTTGGTATATTCTGTTAACTCAGAAATATTCAAAACGCCTCCTATATTAGTACCGCAATGACAAATAAACACTCCAATCCTAATCTCTTCGTTCGACATCTTTTTCACCCCCTCATTACTATTTCAGCGGCTTTAGCAGCTGCTCCACTTGCGTCAATTACTGAATTTGGAATATCCATTGGTTCTCTACATGTTCCGCAGAGAAATATACCCTCCTTCGAGGATTTCTGTGGCTGGTAGTTTTTTGCCTTAAAAAAACTAAAATCATTTGTTTGAATTCCTAAGATCTTAGCTAATTCGCCTGAATCTTTTTTAGGAATCATTGTAGTAGCGAGTATAACCAGGTCAAATTTAAGTTGTTTAACTTGTGAAGTATCAATATCTTCATATATTATTATAGGATTTCTTTGTTCATCTTCTACTATTCTTGCTACTTTACCTTTTATGTATTTAATACTATATTCATTTTCTCCCCTTTGAATATATTCTCGAAAACCTTTACCTGCAGCCCGCAGATCAATATAAAATATTGATGTTTCTATTTCATTGTCATGTTCATAAGCGATCATTGCTTCTTTGGTGGTATACATACAACAACATGATGAACAAAAGGGATTGTTTTTTATATCCCTTGAGCCCACACAATTAATAAAGGCAAGTTTTTTTGGATCATTTTTATCAGATGGTCTTTGTAAATGTCCACCCAAAGGACCAGATGCACAAATTAGTCTTTCAAATTCTAAAGCGGTAACAACATTAAGGTATCGTCCATATCCTAAAGTTGTAAGAGTAATTGGATTAAATATATCATAACCAGTAGCAACGATGATTGATCCTACGTTTAGTTCAAATTCCTCATCCTTTTGATCAAAATCAATAGCTTCTCTCTCGCATACTTTTTCACAAATCCTGCATGCATCTTTCGTAAAAAATAGACAATTTTCTTTATCTATTGTCATTATTGAAGGAACTCCTTGAACATAATCGATATAAATTGCTCTACGTTTCCTTAATTTCATATCAAATTCATCATCTACCCTCATAGGGCATTTTTCTACACATTGTCCACAATTTATACATTTATCTTCTTTCACGTATCTTGCTTTTTTTAAAATTTTCACATTGAAATTGCCAGGTCTCCCAGTTAAATTTTTAACTTCCGAAAGTGTATGTAATGAAATATTTGGATGTCGAACACACTCAGCGAGCTTAGGAGCTAGAATGCATATAGAACAGTCATTAGTAGGAAAGGTTTTATCAAGTTGAGCCATCCTTCCACCAATACAGGCATTCTTCTCAATTAGTTCAACATTTATACCTCTCTCTGCTAAATCCAAGGATGCTTGGATCCCTGCTATTCCTCCACCAATAACCATAACTTTTTTTTCTTTTTCACTCAAAATATACCATCTCCTATGATTTGATTATTTTTTGTAAAATTTCATTCACTTTTATCCTATGGAAATTTAATCCAAGATCTTTTGTATCAATTCCTAAAGCTAAAGCTATTAATTCGGTTATATAGAAAACAGGAAAATTATAATCTGTATTTTTAATTTTATTGATTTCTCTCTGATTGAAATCAAACTGTTGATAACAAGCGGGACAAACACAAACTATACAATCTGCTCCCGCTTCCTTCATGCTTCTAAGTTTGCTTTCCAACATATTCAAAGAGATTTCTTTATCAGACTTTTCTAGGGGATTTCCGCAACAATCATTTTTCGTATCATACTCAACCGCATCTGCTCCAATTACTTCAATTAATTTATCTAATGTCGTGGGATTGAGTGGATCATCCCAGTTTATTATTTCAGAAGGTCGTAGATAATGACAACCTGGATGTCCGGCAACTTTTAGATCTTTTAATGGATTTTTAATATTTTTTTTAAGTTTTTCAATATTTTCATATAAAACTTCAGCAAAATGCTTAATATCAATACTTCCTTTATAGGATTTTCCAATTACTTTTAATTTCGAATTAATTTCTTTTTTCATATTATCGTCGTTATCTAAAGTGTGTTTCACAGTTTTAAGAGATTCTGTACATCCAGAGCAAAGACTCAATATATGATTATTACTTTCTTCAAAAAGACATAAATTTCTTGCTCCTATAGCTAAGAATGATTCATGATCCATTTGAGCTACACCGGTGGGATCAGGACAGCAGGAGCAGTTAGTCTGATCTCCAACATCCATACCAATCTTTTCAAAAGTTTTACGAGCTGATGCTTCCAAAAATGGTAGTCTTCCAGGAATTACACAACCCAAAAAGAACTTATATGACATTTCATTTACTCCCTCCCAATGAGTTTATTTTTTTTTCGAACTCTGTAGCATCTAACAATTTTTTTATTTCATTGATATTAGCAGATTCTACTTTGGGAAGTCCCAATTGATCTCTTCTACGAATTATAGGTGGTGTTAGAGGAATTGCTAACCCGTTGTCTAAAACACTTTGTGCTTGTGTTTTAAATGTCTCAGGATAAGGTTCTCCCGAAATAACGATTTTGTTTTTTATTCTCTCAAAGATTTCAGTTAAAAAAACATTTTGAGGACATTCTTCCACACACATCTGACATGTACAGCATAGCCATACGTTAGGCTTTTGATCCTTTAACAATAGGTCTTTAAGCCCTAGAAGCGATTGTTCAATGATTTTTCGGGGATTATATTCACCGTTTGTTATAAGTGCTACAGGACAGGTGCTAGAACAAGTTCCACATTGATAACAATAATTTAATGAGAAATCATCCTCTATTAACTCATTTCTAAATTCAAAATCTATCATTTGCATAATTTTTCAAACCTTATGCTTATTAATATAATATGTTTTAGATTCTATTTTTCCTATTTTATAAATATTGATCTTTTTAATAAGGTATTTATTATATTTTTAAGGATTACAATAATTTTTTTCAATAATATAATTAAGATCGAGCTTAATATTTAAAGATTTTTTAGAATTTCGGATTTATGTAACTTTTTTAAATTTTTCGACATTTTCATTATTCATTTTGAAAAAAAAATACAATAAATGAACTAATTTACAAAATATATGACTTTTTTTTAGTAGTGGGTATGAATATGAATTCAAAATATAGCAAGAGCAAGTAATTTTAAATAGGGAAAATTCTTTAAAAATAATTATCAAAATGGGAAATTAAATTCAAATTCCTAAATTTATTTGGAATGAAATATGCGTTTTAAGTCATTTTATCTGATTTTTATGATAAATATTATAATATTAAAAATACTATAAAATTATTAATTAACTTTTGAATAATTAAATAGGTGAATTTGTATGGCTGAAGATCCTCAAACAAAAAAAAGTGATGTTATGCCTAAATCCTTTGAAGATCTGATTAAACAGGTCCATGAAAAAGATATATGTGGAGAATGTGGGGGATGTGTGAGTTTTTGTAGCGCAGCAGATATAGGAGCAATTGAGATGTCTGAGGAAGGACCACCACATTACTCTAATAAGGATAATTGTTTACATTGTGGAATTTGTTATTTAATTTGTCCTGAAACATTTGAACTGGACAAAGGGTTAAATATTAAATATGAATACAAACCACCTATTGGAAATTGGATCAAAATTCTAACAGCTCAAGCTAGTGATCCAAAAATTAGGGAAGTTGCTACTGATGGGGGGGTTGTTACAGCCATATTAATTTCACTTTTAGAAAATAATTTAATTAATGGGGCACTTATCTCAAAAAGAATAAATTCATTTCAGAGAATCCCCTTCTTTGCTAAAACGAGAGAAGAAATTCTTGAGGCTGCAGGTACTTATTATGATTCAAAAGGTCCTGTTTCGGAATTAGGAAATTATAATACCTTTGTTTCTACTATTTCTGAATTAAAAAAAATTGCGTATGCAGATTACATGAAAATTGCGGTAGTTGGAGTTCCCTGCCAGATCCATTCTATCAGAAAAATGCAAGAACTCAATATTATTCCGGCTCATATTGTTAAATATACTTTAGGATTATTTTGCTATGAAAATTTTAAATTTGATAACGTTGCGAGGGCTAGAATAGAGGAAAGGTTTAAATTTTCTTTTGACGATATTAAAAAGTTAAATATTAAAGAAAATCTGATAATCAATCTAAAAAATAGCAACACACCATTGCAGATAGAATTTTCTGAACTTAGAGATATTATGAGGCATGCCTGTAGAGTATGTGAAAACTTTTCAAATTTTTATGCTGATATTTCTTTTGGAGGATTGGGTTCTCAAAGTGGTTATACTACTGTGATGATTAGAACAAAAATAGGAGAAAAAATATACAATCTCGCTCAGAATAAAGGATATATAATAGAACCCAATGAATTAAATAGTTCCATAGAAAAATCGAAAATTTTGGCAAAAATTATTAGTTTTAGCCAAAGAAAATTAGATAGAGCTGAAAGTTTTAAGATTTGATAGTGGTTTAAAGAAA
>JBHLLU010000025.1:0-25409 GCA_048938895.1 Promethearchaeota archaeon | reverse complement strand
GGCAAAAATTATTAGTTTTAGCCAAAGAAAATTAGATAGAGCTGAAAGTTTTAAGATTTGATAGTGGTTTAAAGAAATAAAAATTTTGCTTAATGATTATTATTAATAACTTTTTAAATAGGATTTTTAAAATCATTCAGAAAAATACATTTAAAATATAAAGGATTACGGAAAAACCCGTTTGTTAAATTTTATATAGATTTTCTTAATTCTTTACAAAAACTTGAAATGAAAGTGAAGATATTAATATTTAACCCATAGGTAGGTTATTATCTATGTAATAAAAAATTATAATTAAACATATTACATCTCTTTATATATTGGAAAATCTAAGTTAAAATTGCATTATTTTATAAGTGGTGATTTAGGTTGAAAATCGTTGTTTCTGGACCTTTGCAGTCGGGAAAGTCAAGTTATATAAAAGCTCTAGATGATAATGCATTGAATGTTGAAGCGAAAGGTAAAGACGATAAATACTATACAGTCGGAATGGACTTAGGTTCGGTGAAATTAAATGGCTTTGATTGTTATCTTTTTGGTACTCCCGGACTTCTTAGATTCTCTATAATGAGAGATATAACCATTCGTGGTTCTGATGGTGTCATTTTTTTGTTTGATGCGGTTCACCCTGAAAAAGATGATAGTGCAATTATGATATTGAATTCCATAAGAAAAGCATTATCTCCAGATGTACCTGTTGTTTTTTTAGCTAATAAACAGGATTTAGAGGGTGCTCGTCCACCAGAAGTTATTCGTGCTCAAAATTATCTCCCCGAAAATAGTAAAATTTTTCCATCCAGCACCAAAACAGGATTAAACATAAAAGAGTCAATTACGCACTTAGTTAATGTAATATATGAAGAGTATTCTTCCCTAATCCAAGTGTTAAAAACCTATGAACAAGATATTCAAGGATTAGGAACAGAACTTAATAAAAACAGTGAAGAAATGAGGGATTTACTAAATAATCTTGAAATTAAACGATTTATTGAAATAGATAGGATTCATAAGACCTACAAAGTACGACAAGGATTAAAATACCTTGTTTAAGTAAGCTCATTATTTTATCAAAACAGGAGAAATTGTATCTTCCCCATACTCCTTTTGCAGTGTTATTAAACCATTTCTTTGGGTAGTTAAAAGATCCCAGAAAAATTGGGGGATCTCTTTTTCGTTTTTATAGAAGCTTTCAATACGATCCAATTTTTCTAAGAGTTTATTGGTTCGAATTGAGAATTGTTCAATATATTCTGTCTCTTCATATTCTCTATCAAGGTATTTAGCAAATATTATTTTTAAATCTGCATACTTCGGTAAAAGCCCGATTGGCGTTTTAATCGTCTCATAATCACCTTGGGTTCGGCCTTCTGCCCAGATTACCCAACAAAGTTTATCCAAAATCTCATTTAAATATTTTCCCTCTTTATTTTTAAGGAAATAATTAGTAGCAAAAACTCTTGGGCATGTTTTTAATCTCTTTCCAAAATCTTGGTGATTCTTTAGATATTCACCTAAACTTATGACAATAAAATCTAAATTTGCAAAAGGCTGCTGAATCCGTACACCTTCAGTTCCTAAGGTGGCTGATGTAGTTTCTGATTCAACTGATGCTCCCATGAAAACACCATGATCCCAATTTAAGCTTTCAAGTACAGGTGGCATTGTATCACTATCTCGGCCACCATAAAGGATTCCAGAGATAGGAACACCTTCTGGATTATGAAGATTTTCATCAGCATTATCTAATTCTTCTATACGAATTGTATATCGGGCATTAGGGTGTGCATGAGGGATTTCTTCTCCATCACTATCTTTTTTACCCTTATGCCATTCCCCTGAAAAATTTGTGCCTTTTTCTGGGATTGGTCTTCCATCCCCTATCCAATATGGTAAATTATCAGATACCAATACATTACTAAAAATAGTCTCCCTAGGTGTTGTAAGTGCATTAAAAATTACAGGATCATCTTTAGGATTAACGTCTTTTATTATACCAAAAAGGCCTCTTTCAATATTTACGGCATGTGCAAAACCATCATCCCAAACTCGAAGATAAGCAATATCATCTCCTACTATTGCCTGACCAGGCAACATTGCAGTGCTGGTTTTACCACAAGCGCTTGGAAATGCTCCACAAAAGTATGATACTCGAACATTTTCTTTAGGACATACCCCTAAAATAAAATAATGCTCTGTTAACCATCTCTCCTTACTAGATTTATAAATTGCTAACCTTAAAGCCAATTTCTTCAACCCTAAGCTATTTCCTGCATATTGATTATTTACAGATAACACTCTACCTTCTAGTAAGTCTACATAAATTCTTCTTTTATCAAGATTTTTTGTAACTGGGGGATAACCAGTTAACTGCCCGGAAGAGTGAATGAATGTGAAAAATTCATCTGATCCATGTAACTTTTTGAATTCTTCATAACCCGTTCTATACAATAAATCTTCTGAGTGAGCCACGTAAAAGGAATCGGTGAGTTGAAGGGCAAGGATTGAAAACTTAGAATTTTTTGGGCCAAGACAGAAAAATCGTACAACACATTCGTTTCCTCGCATACATCCATTCATTACATCCAGAATTTCTTCAAGTCCTTTTCTTCTTTCAATTGTATTTATGGCAGGAGGATGATATTCCCCTTTTGGTATTAAAACTTTAGTGTTTTTCTTGTCTCTTGCTTGGTCGTGATTTGACATTGAGATGAACGCATCAAAGTGAATTGTATGTCCTTCGATTGCTAGTTTAGCCTCTTCTCCAACTTCGATGGCTCTTTGCTTACAATATTCAATATCTTCAGTTGAATCCGTTATGACTGTGACTTTTGAAGGTTTACATAACTCAACAAACTCTTCTACAATTTTAATTACGTTTTTATTATTGATTGCTTTTAATTTTTCAAAATTTTTCTGATCGATAAATTTCATTCTCTTCTCGGTATGACAATCTTTACTTATAAATATTTAATTTAGAGTGTGATAAAAAGATTTTGAATAATTATTAAATTTATAGAATTTGGACTTATTATCAATTAGTTCTTATTCTCAGTTTAAGTATAAATTCTTATTTCGTATATAATAAAAAAATATAAAAAAAAAGAAATTTCTATTCTCCTACGCTACGTCCTTTAGCGCTTATTATACGATCGATTCTTAATATAAGGTTCGCTAGTTCACTCCCAGATTTAATAATATGTACTAATAATTCAGCAGGCTCGACGATACCTTTTTTGAGATTATCCCCCAAACTTGAATCTATGGTATCAATGCCAATCCATTTATCTGCGTCTGTTTTATGAGCTGCTCTTAATTCGGTAAGCTTTTCAATCTCTTCCAATCCGGCATTTTTAATAAGAGTTTTTGGGATTTCTTCAAGGGCTAGTGCAAACGCAGAGACCGCGAGTTGTTCTTTTCCACTAATTTCATTTGAATATTCTCGAATCCTTTTAGCAAGTTCCATATAGATAGCCCCGCCCCCAGCAACATAAGTTTTTGTATCCATTACTTTTGCTATAACCGAAAGCACATCGTGAAGAGAAACTTCTGCTGTGCTTAGGATCTTATCAAGCCCACCTTTAAGCAAAATAGAGACGGATTTTGGGTTTTTACAACCTGATAAAAGTGTATAGTCATCATCACCAATTTTTTCAAATACAACCTTCTCAGCGAATCCTAAATCTGCTTCTGAAAGCGAATTTAAATCATCAACCAGATTTGCCCCAACTGCCTTTAGGATTGACTTATAATCACTTTCACCCACATTTTTGATAGCAGCAATATCTTCTCTGGCTAAAAAAGCACCAAATTTATCAGAGATATCACTACTATTAACCACCAAGTTAACTCCTAAATCTTTGAATATTTTCATATAGTTAAGTAAGATCTTCTCTTCTTGGTCTAAGAATCTCTGAATTTCAGCTGGACTGGAAATTCGAACTTGAGCATCAAATTCTGTTTTCTTTACGTCAAGCTTGCGTCTGATCACCGCGATTTTGGCATCCTTAATCATATCAGGCATCATAGTATTTACTTTTTCTTTTTGAACATAAACTCCATTAATTAGTTCAGTCTCTTTTAATGATTTTCCTGGAGCTTTTACAATTTTTACATTAGCAACTTTACCAAATGTGTTACCTCCATCATCCGCTATATGTTTCATAGCTTTAAGTGCTAAGTCTGAGAAAAAGTCTTTTAATGGAGATATATCCTTAGCATTCATAGCAGTTTTTGCGATATTTATAAGAACTTCATCGTCTCCGTCAGAGATCTTCTCTGATATAACTTTGATAATTTTAAGTGATTTATCCGCAGCTAACTTATATCCATGGATTATTGGTTTGGGGTGAATATCTTGATCCATTAATTCCAATGCATTATTTAGTAATGCTGCTGAAAAGATGACTGCCGATGTTGTTCCATCTCCTATATCATCATCAATAGATTTAGCAACATTTACCATCATGTTTGCTGAAATGTTTTCAATGTCAAGATTCTTTAAAATCTCGGCTCCGTCATTTGTTATAGTAACATCACCCATTGAATCAACGAGCATTTTTGACATACCCTTTGGCCCTAGTGTAGAGCGAACTGTTTCTGCGATTGCCACCATTGCATTAATGTTCTGTTTACGTGCTTCTTTCTCGCGAACTTCTTCAGTTCCTTCTTTTAGTATGATTATCGGAACGTTACTCATTTTCTATCACTGTTTTTTAAATCTTTATTGATTTTTTTTATTTATAAAGATCTCTAAGTCATAAAATTAAAAAAAGTTTACTTTTTTCACTAAAATTCCTCATGTCATATTTCTTGAATAATTTTTCTTTAAATATTCTCATTTTTGTAAAGTAGTAAAAATAATAAAGTGATCTAAAAATGAATGTAAGATTTTTACTACTAAAAATAAGAAGAAATTTACACTCCTACACGAAAACTCGGGAAGTAGAAAGAAAAATGCAATGGTTAGAATTCGAAAATGAGAGTATTTTGAGCTTTCTGGCGAAATACAATATCATAGTGGGTAACCATAGAATTATGCGATATCAGGCAGAAGTTACCCAACAAGATTATGTGGGTGATGAGCCTGAAATTGTGATAAGTGTTCTCGAAACCCCAAGTTAAGACTAAACTACCAGAATCCTTTCGTATATAAGATCTACCGGAAGTGTAGAGATATATTCAGCATTGAAATAAGTACTGCGAATATACCCAAAGAGTTCATCAATTAGATGTCTATTCGCTTGAAGGAGGGGTCTCAACTGAGAAGTAATAAGTCCAGCAATAAACCGCATGATAATATTGTTGATTCGAGGTGTATTTACACTAAGCATTAAATTAATTTCAGAATCACTGTATCTATCATCATGAGTCAGTTTATTTCTAAAATTATTTAACCAGAGGAGATTGCTTTCAAGTTTCATAGAAAGCTGAAAGCATTTGGTTACCGCTTTAATTTTTGGCACAATATTTTCGTTAAAGGGATCTCTCCCAAAAAAATCATTATAGAGACGTTCTAAATATTTCCGAAAGATGCTGACTAATCGAAATTTATCTTCGATACTAAACAATGCAACCCATTCTTTGATCCTAACTTTTGCTAATTTGGTATCAATTTCGTTCCTTACACTTTCTTTGATTGGTGAAACCTTTGCTTGGATTATTGATTTCGAGAGTTGAGAGATTTCCTTCAGTAAATAAGAATACTGCTCATTGTTATGGGACGCTATACATTTATCGACTAAATGTGAAATAGATTCTACACGTTCATGTAGCCACAGCTTATAGCCTCTCCAATTTTCCTGTAAAGAGGGTTTTTTACTTATAAATGTATCATCAGGAATTCGTGGTCTAATGCTCGTATCGGAAAGCTTTTGTGGGCTTAAAGATTTCCCTATAAAACTAATTTCTAATGTACTGCAAATATCCTCAAAGTCAATAAGATCTTCTTCAGTAAGCTCATAGCCTGAAAGTTTCATTTCAGACCATTCTTTTATAAATCTCTCAGGAATTCCTTCTTTCCAATGCCGGTTTCTCAAATAATTATAAAGCTTGAGAGGGCTATATAGCTCCTCTAATCCTAAATGAGAAGCATTTACTTTCTCACTCCGATAATCATGGATAAGCTGAACAAACTCTTTTCCAATAGCTCTATTTTTCGAAACGATTAATTCATACTCTTCTGAAAAATCTTTATCGAGTAGTTTATTTCGAGGTTTTACAAAAGAAGCATCAGAGGCATATTTCCTGAGCTCTGATGAAGAGGGTAGCTGAATCTTAAAATACCGAGAAGTATAATCTAAAATCTTCTGCCAATAGCGGATATTATATTCACAGAGAAGAGAGGCAACTTTATTAGGGGAGGGATCTTGGTTCATCTGTTCAAAGAGCTGTGTTGCAGTACTTTTAATTTTCTGAATCGAATCTTGAAGCATGGTGAGGCTAGTAGAAGAAGAAATTAATGCCTTCTCAAATTCCAAGTCGTTCTCAGCATAATTGACAAAAATTCCACTTTTCTTGTTGTAAATAATAAATTCAGTACTAGTGGCTATCTCTGTAATATTTTCATTAGTATTTAAAATACAACGAATACCACTAAGCTCTGTTAACTCTTGAACTTTCGATTTATCTAAATTATAAATAAAATAGAGTGAGGGATTTTGTGAATAAGAATTAGAAGCTTCAAACTCTAAAATGTTTTTCAGATCATACAAAACTGTTGATTCAAGATCCACTATATTATAGCCTAATGCAAAAATCTCAAGAGCGTGTAGATGTTTCAAGTCGACATAGGGAAAGATAACTACGTTTTTTTGCTGAAAAAATATAATATTAAGGAATTCAGGCGTGATATAATCTTCCCCACTATCCATTCCCGTTACTCCTCACTAAAATAATTGAAAATAACCTGAAGGATAATCTGCTTAAAACATTTCACAATATTTATTCCCTGTAATGCTTCTGCTTCATATACTACATCTGAACCATCGGGATAGTTTTTCAATAAGGGTAGCCCTAAAGCGACTTTAAACGTACTGAGCTTAATGGCATCCTGTAAATCCCTTTTGTTGAGTTGTACGATATAGGGTATCTTATTTGAGGAGGCAAAGCTTACCAACTCGCGGAAACTACGTTTGTTCTGTTCTAACTTTTCAGGATCGGAATCTCCTACAAACACTATTCCATCGGCACCATCAAGTACATACTCCCGTGTAGACAAAAACCGCTCTTGTCCCGTACATGTTACCACATGAGCAATAATGTTAAACTTCACATCTTTAATGGGGAATTTAAACAATAGATATAACGAGTCTTCCCATAGTGTCCTTCCTTCGGTAGTCTCAATCGAATATCCTTTTGATAATTTTAAGAGATCGAATTTTTCCTTAAGGCGAAAAAAGTTGGTGGTTTTACCGCTTTCTCCCGGTCCCCAGTACACGATCTTAAACTGGAGCATGTTTTCCGCATCATTAAAATCGAATTCGCTACTGATGTCTAACTGACTTTTCTTATTCTGTTCCTGTAGTTCCATAGTAGATACATCACCTGGAATGCTAACTAATTTCCCCTAATTTATCAGAAAAAATCTCGTTCTTTAACTCTTTAATGTGCTCTTTTACTTCCTTTTCAGTCATCTTCATGGTTTTTTGGGCGTTCTGATTTTTCTGGATTTCTTCTCTGATTTTCATCGCAAACTTACTTAATTGCATGTAAACAACCCCTAAATTCACATCATTATCCGTAAGCATTACAATTAATATGTCTCGCTTTCCTTTCTTCTGGAGCTCAACTTTTCCCACTGACTTAACAAATAACCGCATGTCGTCGTAGATGATGGTCGCTCGTTCTAGTGATTTTGACTCAAAAAAATCCTGCCCTTGCCTCGCGACGCCGTATAATGCCGCACCGATGGAACTCAAATCCCAATAATTAAGATTGCGATCGAACCGAGAGTCGATTGCAATAATTTTAGCATCCTGATCAATTGCAATTAAGCCATAAATGTACCCTCGTCGAACCAACTTTCCATAATTGTACTTTATATCGTCCAGTACTTCGGTAATACTATTCTTATACAAAATTTTTGGTATGTGATTTATCATTTTTTTATCTTTTCCTTAGTAAATTTAAATGAAAATATAATTGAAGCTATATAAAGAAAAAAATGTCTTTTTCTTTAAATAGAGAAATCAACTATATTAGGTCATGATATTAGATCTCTCATATAATTCAATAATCAATATTAGCCAGAAGCTAAAAAAACTAATAAATATTTAAAGAAAATAAAAAAATTATTTCACGCGTTTTTCAAAGACCACATGCCTCCTGTTAGGTTGGCAGTGTGGAAAAATAGAGTTGACGGCATCTTCATTGTTCACTCCTTTCGAATTTCTAGTCCAGATGGCCGTTCCCTCAAAGTATTCGGTACCCCACATTGATCGGTTGGTGGCTTGCCCGAAGTTGTTTAGAGAAGAGAATACTCCTTTTCCATTATAGCCTTTACGTACCATTGCGGTATGGACGTTAATCCGTGAGACATACTGACCATTCCAGCACTGATAATAATCAAGGATTCCAATTAAGATTCCAATAAGTTTATTGGTATTCCGTTCTAGAGCCATCGGAAATACCGTGACCATCTCTTCAAGATCTACATCCTTCCACCCTTCAATAAATTCCTGAATATGGTTGTATCGCTCGAAAGGATCATAGATTTGATGATAATGAAAATATTGCTTAGGTACATGAGTAGCAAGATGCAAAAGCTCCCTTACATTCTCCCTCCCACCTCCTGATGTATCAGGAAGCAGTGAACTGAAGGAATCTCCTGCTAATTCTACAATCTCATCAATTTTCTCTTCTACTTCATCGACCGGCAAACAGCATAATTTAAGTCTGCTATCTAGCGAGTTGCCTTTCTTCCAGGATTCTTCAACAACATGCATACAGGTATATTCTGATTCAGGGATATATCCTAAACTTACTAGATAATCATAGATATCTGGATTTTCATTAGCAGGAGCAACTCCATACAACAACTGTTCATCTGTACCTGTAATTTGAAGACCGAAGCCGAATTCATTCTTAGGAAAATTAATCGGACCTCGGATTTTTCGTAGTCTGTTTTCTTTAATAAACAATTCACACTGCTTTAGCAGTTCATAACAAATTTGCTGATCTTGACAGAATAACCATCCAAATGTTCCGCATTTTCTTCCATAACTCTTATATTCAGGATTTAAGTCAGATATGACCATCCCATAGGGTTCACTATTATAATAGGCAATAAAAACTTTTATTTTATATTCTGGAGTGTGGAATTTTTGTCCCAAATATCCTAAGAGACTAACAATCACATTTTCCTTAACTTGTGGGGTATATTTACGCAAAAAATTTCTTAAAGCAAGCTCAATTTCTGTTAGATCTTCAGTTTCGCTTATTTTAATATAGCTTTTCTGTAATTTTTGTATAGTTTGAACCATTTTAATTTCACTTTGAGTTTTTATTATATCCAATTCGAGCATTTCTATATAAAGAAAAAAATCTGAATATTTAGGGATAAGATTTTTTACTTCCTAATCCGAGTTTATTTCGAGTCCTGTGGAAGGCATATGCACTACAATCGCATAATAATCGTAAATTCGACTGTTTAATAACAAACTGCTTATTGTGATCATTTAGATCGGTTACATACAACACTATTGCAAGTTGAGTAGCAAACTGGGGTAAAAAGCATCGAAGTGATAGATTGTGTTTGAGGATTCGAGCATTCTCTTTTGCGCGAGGAAAATCGAATACAGGAGCAAGACGATGGAGCTTATGGAGATAAATAACTAGTTTTCTAAGACTTTTGGTATAGGCATACGTGAATTTATAGCTTCGTAAAAACCTTCGAAAATAGAACAAATCCACAAGAAACTTAGTAATAACAGAGCGCACAATTTTATAAGGGAGGCGTACTTTGGTGGCAATCTGTCTCATTTCCATTTCCGAAAGAGCTTTAATATCTTGAGAAAATGATACAAAGCACTCCTCCCTAAATAAGCAACTTAAAATTTGACCATTTAGCTCTTTTTGAGGTGATTTATGCGCTCCAGAAAGACTGCTCCAAGGAATTTCTTTTTTTATTATTTGAGTCATCGTAATTTGGGAAGAAATTAATTTTTTCTAAATAATGCTTAAGTTCATTTTATTTAAATAAAAAAATATAATGAAATGTCTTTGAGCTAAATAATATCTTTTAATATCAATTATGCAAAACTAAAATATACTGTCTAATGTACGTTGAACTGAACGAGGTTTATCTCGCAAATTAAGAAAATGGGTTCTACATTTCTCATAATTAGCAACTAATTTGTGTAAGTTATTTTTTACTCGATTTTTATTGAGATAATGTTCATAGCACAGTAAGTCAACAACATGAGACATAAGAGGTAAGTTCCAATAAAGTTCTTGCTGTGAGGTATTAACCTCTGGAAATAAATACAATTTTCGTACTCTTTTTATGATGTCAGGAGTCAATTGCTCAAAATCATAATTATACTTTTCTTGGCTTATAACATTTTCAATTTGCTTGAATTGTTGAATAAACGTTAGTGCTTTTTTTGGACCAATCCCTCTGATCCCTTGAAAATAATCTGTGCCCACCATTAACCCTAGATCAACTAACTGAAACTGATCTATTCCTAACTTCTTTAAGTTTTTGTGTAAATCAACATGAAACGGTGTTATCTTAGTATAGGTCCATTTCCCTTGTATTTTTCTACGGAGCGATTTCGATAAATTCTGGATTAGATGAGGGCATCCAAATAGGAGAGAATCAAAATCTTGGGAATTGGAATAATGAACAATCCCTTGATTGACTAAGTAGGCACATTGCGACTCTGCTGACGCGGGTGACTCTATACAAGGAACTCCTAAAGCATTTAACAATTCTTTAGATTCTTTAATAATATTCTGCCATAAATATTCCTTACTTAACGCAATATGTCGTGCTTTTTCCTTGTCTCGATTTTGAATTGCCTGCTCATACCATTGCTGGGTAAAACGAAAATCCCTAAGTTGATCTTTCGTAACTAATTTTTTCAACTCAGAATCTCTGCCGTCAAAACAAAAGATAGGAAAAATATTCTTCGAATAATAAAAGTTGAGTCGATACAAAAGCCCATAGAGGTGAGAAATTGGCCGTTGAGTTCTATCTAATATCAATCCGGCATAAGAGCCATCAAGGTCCTTTCTTGCAAAATTAAACAACCCCATGATGATGTTAGGAGCGTCGACTGCAATAATTTTTCCTGCTAACTCATTAATTCCGATTATTTCTCTTTGAATAAGATCTTGAAGTTTAATTCCCAAGGTAATATATTAATTTCCTTGTTCTATAAAAAGAAAAAGTAAAGAATTTGAAAAAAAATAAAAGAAAGGAAAAAAACTACCAACCCTTAACAAGATGGTACAACCATACAAGTCGAGAAAAAAGTTTTATCTTCATAATTCACATCTATTTTTAGTGGTGAACGATAGACAAACAGAAGATATTTAAACAAAAAATCTAGGAATTTCCCTCTAAATCATCCATAATTGATCTGAAGGTCTTCAATAATGTTGGAAGGTAAGAATGTTTTTTCTTTATAAAGAAAGGGCAGTTAGGAAGTGTATGAAAAGAAACAAGTATTATTTATTTGAGTCGAGAAGAACCTCAAAAACATCTACCTCCATCTTCATTATCTTCGGGGGAATAGTTGCCTTTATTATCGCTTTTCCCTTCATAGCAGTTCATCTACGGTACCAAACTGGCTACCTGTTTACCAAGGTGTTTGATTTCATAGGGGGCTTGTGTCTGATGGGAGGAGGATTTTTCACGGCATATAGCATTCTCAGCATCTTTATTGGAGGACGCTCTCTTAACCTAAAAATGTTAACCACTGGAATTGTATTTTTATGGATTGGATGTTGGCTTACAGGACAGGTACTCACCATCTTTGGAATTAATATCGGACCTGCCGAACATAGTTCTCCTGGATATCATTAAGCTTTAAATTTTTACTTAAACAGCTTTTAATGACGAATATGGAAATATTTGAATCCAGTGGCAGAGCCACACACAACTAACAACATAATGGATACAACTATTACTCCTATCATCTGATGACGGCGGAATTGACCAAGGGAAATGAACCCGATAATACCTACAACAAGTCCTAGAACTCCCACCAAAGAGCCGAGAGCAATTAGAAATTCTACCGCTTCTCCCATTTGATCAAAATAATCTAGCAACATGATAGAATATCTTAAGGCTGGATATATATAAAGAAAAATTTCACTCGGAAATTATTTTTTCTTTAAATACTGAGAACACCAGAGAATACTAAAAACAATAAATGAGACTCATGAAAAAGATTAAAGAAGTGGGTAGTTGCCCTACCTGTGGATGTTCTCTTACTATCTTCAAAACGAATAGTTATAAACGGTTTATGAAATGCGAAGCATGCGAAATGTCGTATGCCTTACCAAAAAGAGGAAAGATCTCGAACTCAGCAATGCAATGTCCACATGGGGGTTTTCCGGTTCTTATTATCGAACGCCCAAACCAAAAGGCATATTTCTGGGCAGATCAACCCTGTTTTAATTGTGTTAGGTTTGATAAGTGCGGAATTATTCACGAATTGGAAGAAGAATTTACCGAATTAGAGGTGTATGGCTATTAGGAGAGGAATTAAAATTCTACTATCAGTTTTAATTATTTTTTGTTTGCTATTTCCTTCTATCGATGCTGTTTCGGTGAATTTGACAAACGACCCAGAAGTAAAATCCAGTGATTCCGAATTTCCTGATAAGGTATATGCCTTCCTAGCTCCATCTGATTCTTTAACCTTTGAAGATCTCTATTTCGAGAAACCCTATACCTATCTTATCTGGGTGGAAATTGTGACTTCTCATAACTGTAACCTTGTCATTACAGTGACAGATCCAGATGGGAAATATTTCGATATTTTTGAAGCAGATCTTACTACAACCCATGTAGACACAGATTATCATGAAATTCCTTTCGGTTGTGCGGTTACTGGCAATCATACTATCGAATTTACCACTATATCTACCTACAATCTTAATCTTTATATTCGAGTTGAAAAATGGATAAAATGCCTTCACGACAAACTTACGGCTACTGATCTTCAGAACATGATTTATTATGATGTTACTCGCTTTCAGGATGGGATGATAATATCACCGCCAGTGGAGCTTAAAACCGATTATATGTACTGGTTTTGTTTTGGGAGAGTCTCGCCCATTGCTGCGACAATTAGTGATTTTGTTTCGGTAAATTTTACGCTCTATGATCCTGTTGTCATTGACTATATTATATACACTAATCAGACGATGGCACCCATCACCGGTTTAAATCGTATCTTCTTTGGAACAGCGATTGATGGACTTTACACGATGGATATCGGGGTAAAAAGTGATGTCAACTATACTAATATTGCCTATGCGATTATCGAGCGATATAGAATCAGTGGAATACAGGATCCTAATCAGACTGATCCAACCAACAGTACAACCCCAAGGAATATATTTAAAATGCCAGTGGAATGGACCGTGGGATTGCTCTCCTTTTTTGGGGTGATAATTACAGCGGTCATAGTTATTGTAGTCAAAAGTAAAAATAGGAACATTGGACGTTTTAAGGGACGTGCAACTTACGAGGAAGAATAATAAATTCTCTTTTTTTACTTTTTTATATATTCAAACAATTAATTCTCTATAATAAGAATTAAAAAAAAAGGAGTTAAGTCTGTAGCTCCTGCGCATTTTTTTGCCATTCTTGTACTTTATTAACTGAAGCACCACTCAATTTTGAGGATAAATCTTCAGGGTCAGCTTCAAGCAGAGCATCGATGGAGGTCACACCCAATGCCGCAAGACCTTCCGCAGTTCCTTTACCGATTCCCTTCACCGAAATTAAGGATATATCTTGGTTTTCTTCTGAGGAAGATTCTTGTTCTTCATATAATGTCTCCATATCAAACGCTAATTCTGGGGCGTTGGGAATCTCTACTTTGTCGGTATCTGCAATGCCTGCGGGGGTAATAAAAAATTCACACTCTTCAGGAGGAAGGTCGGGAGCGTCTACTATCACTGCCCTGCGTTTTAGAGAGTTATTTGACGAAAATCCTTTGGTCTTGAACATTACTCGAAAATGACAACCATGGGCTACAATATTGCCGCCAATAGCGTCATCAGTTGAGAACATACCCATCATCTTAACTGCGACCTGATTGGTAAGTAGTACAGCACAATTGTATGTTTCTGCAATCCTCGACAAAGTGTGAATAATATTATTTAGTAAAGCTTGACGTGGGGCTAATTGACCAATGCCTACATATTCTGCGCGTAATAAAGCCATTAAACTGTCAATTACTATTAGGCGTACGCCACGAGTCTTGCAGAGTGTTTCTGCCTTCTGTATCATCTGTGTTTGATGATCAGAAGAGTAAATCCGAGCGTGAAATATTCGAGAAAGAGTTTCATTAGGATCGAGTCCAAACCGTTTTGCAATTCGCTTAATCTTTTCCTTAGAAAAAGTATTCTCCGTATCAATATAGGCTACAGATGTATTTATCCCTCCTTTCTTTTCGGGAAGTTGAGAGGTAACTGAAATAGTGTGAGCAAGGTTAGTTTTCCCTGACTTGAAGGGTCCATATACTTCCGTTAACTTTCCTGTTTGGAATCCACCACCTAAAATTTTATTTAACTCTGAAGAACCAGTGGTTATGAATTCGACATTCTCATCAATGTCTTTTGCCTGTATGAAATCAGTCATTCCCAGTGCATTACGGGCATTCCAAATGAGTTTTTTTGCGGTTTTATCTCCTAAACCATCAATATCAGCAACAGTACCACTTGGAGACATAGCTAGTGCTTCCGCAGTGCTAATCCCGTTTTCTAGTAAAAGTTTGATCTGACGAGCGTTAATTCCCTTTATTTGACTTAAATCTGCCATATGTCTTGTACATCACCTACTTTACTGTTACTAAACCTATTTGAGACTCAACCTATTTAAAGAAAAAAGAGGAATAAGAAAAGGGTTAAGTAACATATCTTTTTATAGCTCAAAATAGAACCCATGTTCACTCATCGTAAAACCGAATGATACTCGATTACTCCCAGTATCGATTTCCATTGTTCTTTCTTCAGAAAAAAGTGATTTATTAAGATTTAGTTGCACTCCTTTAATTCTTTCATATAGTTTGTAGAAAAAGGGACGGTTCTGTTGAGTAGATACATCAAAAGAAACTTCATGGAGCAAAATAAGGATAACCTTCTCTCGTTGACACTTTAAAATCAAGGGATATATTACAGTATCATAAAACTCATCCAGAAGTCTTACTTTTTTATCAATCCCTGATCTAATAGTAAGCTCATAACGCAGATGATGGGAGATATTGTCAATAATAAGAAATTGAAGATCAGGGGGAAATATCGAATCTAAAAACGTAGAGAAAAAATGGGCTTGATCTGAATAGGAGTGCATTACTTTTTTGGGAGCTATATAGGTGTTTTGTAATACATACTCCTGTTGTTCAGTATTTTTTCGAAACATGCCTTCTAGTCTGACTCTAGGAAAAGGCTCACTTGCCTGAACCCAGATACAACAAACAGGATTTTTTACTAGGTTTGCAATCAAATATACCGCAAGGGATGTTTTTCCAGTTCCTGATTCCCCTGAAATCGATATAACGGTATATTCAGAAATAATTCGTTCTAAAAAATTGATAAGGGGCTGTTGGACTTGCATGTGCTACTCATCAAAAATATCAAGTATAGCTCTTTTTATCTGTTCCACTTTATCACTATGGGTAGTGTCTATTTCCTGAGTCTTGTGGTTATGGCTAGAATCCATTAATTGCTGGATCATCATCAATGTAATGAGATCATCATAGTTTCTGGTGTCTTGCTGAGCATTTCCTTTCATAAATCCCAAGATACCTCCCGATCGTCCTGATGGTGAGCGTTTGGATTTGAAAAAGAGATATCCAACAAGGATTATTCCCATAACGATCACCGCATAGACTGGATTCTGCTGGTAAAACATAAAGAATCCAAGGATCAACACTAAATAACAATACGCTTTCATGGTTGCCCTCCATAAGCTTTTTTTGGTTTAGTATGTCGTCGGGCGTACCTTCTATAGCCTGCGGCGGAGTGGGGAACTCCTGAACGGAACCGTATCTTATTGATAATCCATTTCAAGAAGGTGATGGTATATTTTAATCCAAAATAAAATCCAATGATGATAAAATAATATAAAAATTCTACAGGAAATACGATATTATAGATTCCTACCAGTATCCATGAGAGTAAAAATGCAGCTAGGACTAAAGTAATCTTATAGATACCTTGAGAGGGATCGTTTTGAAAGGAAATTTTAACCATAGAAAGATCTGCTTGAGAGGGTGCAAGAGTAATAAACACCGAAAATGCACATACACCAGCAATAACTCGAATCACTGGATCGAAAAAAGGATTAGATGCTATAACAAGAAATAGATAAATAACCCAAACTCCGATCAATAAGGGAGCAAAACTAATCAACACTCCTTGCATGAAGTTTATTTGATACATATTTCGGGGACTTACTGAACCATTGGGATTTACTTGACCATATTTATCTCGATATTTAACTGAGATGCCGTCTGTGGGAACTCCTGTCAAAGCACACATTATCCGGTGAGATAATTCATGGACAATAACTCCTACAAAGAATACAAGATTTTTTATCATATTTCCTGCTTTTCCCATATCTCGACTAAAAAGGGCATGTTCTATAATAAAGCCCAAGATATACATCATAGGGAAAATTAATAGTGAAAAGAGTAATACTTGTCCGAACATATCATTCTAATTCTCTCACCCTTTATAAAGAAAAAAATTTACATCCATGTTTCCGATTTTTTACACAAATGTACATTTTCTCCTGATCTCTCCATATCGACTATATCATCTGGAAAAGCTCCCTGAAAAAAGTTAGGGCTATTCCGGAAGATAGATCAGAAGTGCGTCATCCATGCTCGATTCTTTTAATATGTACAAAAATGTCAATGATAAATGAAATGAAAAAAGTGGGGTTTTTATAGTTAGATCTAAATTTGAATCGGGCGATAGAAAGTCCCTACGCACAAATATCGATCTCAACCGTAAGGTTTAAAAAGCAAACACCGTCACAAAACTTTCTTAGTGAAAATAGAAAAAATAGTGATCAAAAAAAATGACGATAGAAAAAACTTCGGTAGTAGTAGCACAGACCACTCTTCGCTGTGATGTGTGTGATTCTACCGAAATTATTGAAACAACTGAGGGATACGTATGTAGAGAATGTGCTGTCGTACTGAAAATACAGAAACTCCAGTATAATCGCCCCTATAACTATGATGTTCTTCAATATGCTCGAAAAGCACATAATACTCAGATTGGGAACAAAAGAGAACGGCAACTCTCTCCTCATTTTAGAGTCTTAAGACGTTTGAATAACTACAACAAAGTAACTGACAATGAAAAGATCGTAGAAATAAAGGCTCAAAGGGAAATTGCACGGATTTTAAGTAGCCTTGGATTGGAAGAGTATGAGTCTGTAAAACAAAAAGCTCTAGACAATTTTAAAAGTATTCGAGCTCAATTTGCTCCCGGTACGAAATTTAGAAATGTAGAAAAACTGGTGGCCATTATTCTCTATTTTAGGTTTAAACTTGATATCATCTCAGTACCTCTCTCAGATATTTTAAATATCACGGACCTTACTAAGAAAGAATTTAATAACTTCTATCTGCAAATAAAAGCATATTTCCCGAACTATGCAGTAAGAAATAGACAGAAATATATCTCTCAAAAATTATTAGAAATTACTAATTATTTTGACCTCGGGATGCCCTTTTACTTCCTCTCTAAGAAAGTACTATATCGGCTCTGGGACGGGATCAAAAATACTACTGATAACGTTATCGCGGGATTGTGTGCGTCAATTACCGCGCTCTGTGAGTATAAAGAAGAAATAAAAATTAATTCAATTTGTGAATTACTTGACATTAGAATGAGTACTATCCAACAACAGGTAAAAAATCGACTGTTTGATCGTTATCAGGTAGAAGGATTTACCACATTAGTTCGCTCTTCTGAAATGATTAAAAGCATTATGGTTGAATTAAACGTTATAGAATTTGAAGAAGAAGTTGTTAAAGAACGAGAAGAAGGTGAGGAGCGAATTGAACTTGAATTTGGGAATGCAAGGCAAGTATTTACTCTTGAAAATGATGATTATTTATTTGGCATTGTAGATCCATATATCGGTTCGAATATTCTCTCTGTTTGTTATTTAGAAGTACATAATACCATTAGCTACAAACCACAGCTTAAAAGAAAAGCTCCTATGTTATGGTTTGAGCTGATATTGAGAAATTATCATCTGGGAAAAGATCCTCCAGGAGTAGGATAATTCCTTCTTTTCATTTTTTTTCTTTTTTCTTTAAATTTTCCTTTAAAAATCCTGAACTTCTTTGTAATTTATGATGAAATATAGAGTTACTTTCATAGTTCTATTTTTACTCACTATCGTAGAATGGGCATCAGTTTCGGTATTCGGACCATTGATCATCGACATAACCGACAGCTTATCGTTATCTGTCAGTGTGGTGGGAATAACACATTCATTCTTTTTACTTTTTTCTGGAATTCTTTCATTTCTATGGGCGTACCTTGAAAATTTTTACCCTCGAAAAAAACTACTCGTGGTTTCCTTATGTTTCTATTCTTGTGGGCTCTTTATAACCTGTATCTCAGTAGACCTAATTCCGTTTTTTCTTTCGAGGATGATTTCTGCCATCGGATTTGGTGCTCTATTACCTCTTACCAACTCAATCATCGTTGACCTTTCTCCCTCAGAAAATAGAACCAATTCCATTGCCTTATTGGGAATGGCTTTGTTTCTAGGCACGGGGGCAGGTATTATGTTATTTGGATTGTTTTTAGGAGCGATCTCATGGAGACTACTTGTATTTATCTTATTTCTGGTCTCGATTGTAACCACCTTCTTACTTATTTCTGTACCTGTTCCTCAAAGGGGAAATGCTGAAAATGACTATAACTATCGTTTAGGGCTAATAGAATTGAATAAATTCTCGAAAACAACCACTAATATTAATCTTATAGTACTTTTTTTTATTCATGATTTTGTTGTCGGTACGATAACCTTCTACTTTGTAACCTTTCTACGGACAGATGCAAGTTTTACTCCCTTTAATGCAATGATCACCCAAATTATGGTCTTTATTCCTCAATTATTTGGAGTCTCTTTATGGGGAAAGAAAGCAGACAGCGCATATCAGAAAAGAACTAATGGAAAAATCATCACTCTGCTATTTACCATAGTACTTGGTTCGGGATTTTCAATCACGGCCTATGCCATAAGCCCTGTGTCCATTCCCCTTTTTATTGGTCTTCTCATGGTATTTTCGTTTATGACTTCCTCAACCCTTTCTATTACATATTCTATCTTGGGAGATATCAATCTTCCTGAAGTACGTTCGGTCGCATTTTCTCTTGGAAACTTAAGCGGACTTATAGGAAGAAGCGTGGGTATAGCCATGTGTGGTTTTCTCTATCGTAGGTTTGTGAATTCTTATTCTCAGATCTTTCTACTCTGGCAAATTATTTTGGTGGGAGGGATTATTATCGCACTCATTCGACCGTTAAACCATGTCTCGATTGACCTCAAAAACCTCACATGGATGTTGGATCAGAGGGCAAAAGAACTATCTGCTTATAAAAGCCTAGAGGAATCAAAACCCTCACTTAAAGATCCGTTAACCATGGTCCTTGATAATCAAATGGTGTTAGCAACACAGCAGAAGAAACTTGCCAAAAACCAATTTTATCTTTCAAAGATACTTTATTATTCGCTTGAAGTCATTCGAAGAGTATTATTAAGTATTAATAAAGAAGAGAACAATGGAATCAGTCTTACAGAAGTGGTTAATAAAATTGAAAGTTATATTAAAACGACTATTCAATCCCTTTAATTTTTTGTAAATTTTTTCTTTTTATAACTTCGACAAAAATAAGGTGTAATGGCAGCAGATCAGAGTTTGGATCAGATTAAAAGTAATCAGAAACTACGATTGCTACATCAATTCATTGACGTCCTCGAGAAATTTTCAGAAGGGTATGAAAAACGATTGAACTTCGAAAAATTAGCACAGTTCTTAAAACTAAGTTCTTCAGAAGCAGATGAATTGCTGTCATTACTTTTACGTTTTCAGGATCTGTTTATCCATATTATGGATGGATACATGCTCGAGAAAAAAATTATCAATAATCAGGTGTACCTTATTCCTGAGAAAAATCCTACCCTTAGTTCTATTCCAAGAAAACTCAGAATGAAAAAAGTCGATACTAACTTATTGAGTGATATTATATATCTGTTTAAGTTTGTAAAGAAAGGAAAAGGGTTTGACGTAGACACCAATGGAACCGATCTGCTTAGTAATGTTAAAAATCTTTGTAATTATTATCCTTTTCTCTTTTTGCGCCAAAATGGAGTGTTATACCCCTCGGAATTTGCGCAAAAATTAGGAGCGTTGCTTCTATCCTATAAAAAAAGTAATAAAACGATCGATATGCTCCAGCTAGAGGATTGTGAGGTGAGGATTGAGTGAGTGTGGTTGATGATTCAGACCATATATCAGAATTAGAGGTACGAGAGTATCAGGTTGCCATTGCGAACTTTTGTATAAATAAAAATTCACTCGTGGTGCTACCTACAGGGCTGGGAAAAACAATTATAGCGGTATTGGTTGCAAAGAAGGCACTTGAACTATTTCCCCCTGAAAGCAAAATCATCGTGTTGGCACCCACGCGTCCTCTTATCAATCAACATTATGATACCTTCCTCAAATTTTTAAACATTCCTGAAGATAATTTTGTGGTACTTACCGGAAAAACACTTCCTGAAAAAAGAACTGAATTATACCACCATAACCAAATCTTATTTTACACTCCTCAAACGCTTCGAAACGATTTAGTGAGTAGGCGTTATACTCTTGAAGATACTGCTCTTATCATCTTTGATGAGGCACATCACGCTTCGGGAGAATATGCCTATATTATGATTGCAGATGAATATTCGGAGCAAAATCCTGATGGGACAACGCTTGCACTTACCGCATCTCCGGGGGCATCGAAGAAGAAGATTGCTCAATTATGTACCAGTCTGCATATTCCTTTAGAAAATATTCATATCAGGACTCGAAAAGATGAGGATGTGAAAAGTTATTTGAAACCTATGAATATTTATAAGATCGGAGTAAATCTTACTGGATTAATGGCTGAAACCTATTCGGTCTTGACCTCTGTCTTAGAGGAACGTCTTCATTATCTTTCGCAACTTGGATTTCTAGATGGAAAGGCAGATCTACTGCACGAAAAAGTCTTTCGAAAAGACTTACTAAGACTAAATAAAGAATTAGTAAGCATTCTTAAAAGTAGTACTGATAAGACAGGGGTCTATAGTGCATTATCGATCAATGCTCAGGCATTAATTGTATATCATATGTTAGAATTAATAGAACAACAAGGATTAGATGTTTTGCTTATTTATCTAGAAAAATTAAGGAGAGATCAAAAGAAAAAAGCGAGCTCCAAGGCAGTAAAAATACTCGCCTCTGATTCGAGAATTCATCGTGTCTTTATTGAGCTGAAGAAAAATGAAGATCTTTCTCCAGAAAACCTTATTCATCCTAAATATCACATACTTCACAAAGTACTGACTGACGAACTAACCATTAGACCTGAAGCTCGTATCTTAGTGTTTGTAAAGCTACGAGACTCATTAAAAACCATTGTAAAAAGATTGAGCGAAGTTGAGGGGATCCACCCCATTCGATTTGTAGGACAAGCGACGAAATCTGAGGATGATAAAGGCCTTTCCCAGAAAATGCAGATCGAGATTTTAGAAGAGTTCAGAAAGGGAATATATAATGTATTGGTATCAACAAATGTAGGAGAAGAAGGATTAGATATTGCTGAGTGTGATCTGGTGGTGTTTTATGATGTAGTCGCTTCCGAAATTCGACTTATCCAGAGAAAAGGAAGAACTGCTCGACATCGAGAAGGAAAGGTTATCATATTATACTGTAAAGGAACGCACGATGAGATATACCTCCATATTGCATTAAATAAACTTAAAAAGATGAATACAAACTTAAAATCTCCTCAACAGCTTAACAAGGAATCTGATTTGAAGTTTACATCAAAAACTGAAGAAAGTATAAAAATTCTTGAACGTATTAGCCCTACATTACGATCTCCCCCTCAAGCAAGTCTAGAAATGTTTACCGGACCTTCCCCACCTCCTATACGTAAAGAACCAGATATCAAACTAGGTAAATCTCTTCCTATGAAGCTTGGTTTGAGAAAAAAATTACGACAAGCTAACATATCGTTTTCTGTGGTCGATTCTGATTTACATATAACCATTCAAAATAAAGTGTTACTCCAAGTGTATAACCCTCGAGATTTTATTTCTTCTACGGGAGAAATTTCCGACTTAAAGGAGATTTGCAAATTACTAATTGTTCTGGTGGACTTTATTGATTTTGAGGAACAGCATGCCGGAGAAAAGCATAAATTGCAATCTCACCTCCAAAAAATGAATTTAGATTTAGGGATTCAGATTCTCCCCATTTATAATGAAGAGGAAGTCTATTTTATTATCCAAAGTATTTTAGAAACCAAAAAAGAGGTAGGTTAACCTATGGAAGAAGCCACTTTTAAGAAGGATGAGACTCCCTATCTAATCTTTACATGCAGGAAGTGTAGCCAATATATGTATGTAAAAACTACCCAGAAGGGAAAGAAATGTTTGCGATGTGGACAGAATCATATCGTATCAGATATTTTAGATTCAGGAAAGATTGTTAAGGGGATGACTAGTGCGGTTGAGGAAGTTAAAAAAAAACAAAATGAATTTGCCATATCCGAATTAGGAAATACTCCAGAATTCAGAGCAATGACCGATTTTAGGATTACGGGATTTTCCTCTCAGTTTGAAGAGGCTGAACAGAATGAATCTGAAAAGAAACAAGAAGATTATTCGATCCAGTTTACTGCTATGCTTAAAGAAATATCTTTAACTTACGATAGATTCCCTGACTACGTGTTTGACGTGATGGCTGATAAATTTAAGATTCCACAGGTAGAATTACGACTTCTTGAGAAAGAATTCCTAAAAAAGGGGATCCTAAAAAAGATTTATGATCGTTCTTATACAATTAATCTCTAAACTCGTTAAGCAATATCGACTTATATCGAGAGTGTCGTTTCTTAAAAGGGATCTTCTCTTCCCCCGAATAAATAAATGATTCTTGATTTCTAAAAAAAAGCGAATAAGGGATGGCAAGTGACTTCACCTGGAATCCTTCTTTTATCTCAAATTCAATACTTACTGTCTCTTTCTTTATAGACTTAGAACTCATAATCGTTAAAGTATAATGATGAGAATATTTAAAAAAAAAATATATTATTAAGAAGTATAAACTATAGTTGAAACTACAAATATCAAGAATTTCCTATGGTGGTATAACTATTTGTATATATTTTCTGTAATTATCGCAAGGAAATTATTTAATTCTTCTGCTCACCAAGTATTTCCTTTCGTTCTATTGTTAACTTCTCCCGTAATTTCTTAAGGTATAATTTCATGAAGTATCGTTGACTGGCTGCAAATTCTAGTTTTTGTTTTTCACTTAGATTAATACAATTTAATAAAATAGCATGGATCTTGTGTAAGGTAGAAAGATTCTCATCCCTATGTTCCAGAAGGGAAAGTGGTTCAGTAGAGCCGTTAGGAGTATTGTTAGATTTCTTTATTCGATTCTTTGCTCCAGATCCCTTATATTGAGCATTCTCTTCTGATTGAGTATCCATTAACCTCACCTTACTTATTTCTCTTTCAAAATTTTCTTACACAATTTTATACCTAATCCTGTCTTCTGGTTAAGAGTATAGGGACTCTCTTTTTTAACCTGCGATGCAGTATGATATCCAGCATTATATAGTACTCGTGCTCGGACTCTTGCTACATTTTCCAATCGCAAGACTAAATCAAATAATTCTTCTCGAATACCGTAATGAATCCGAATTCGTAAAGTTTCTGACATCTCCGCTACATTGGCAAGGGTATTATGAGTATCAAAACTTGAAGAACTTAGGTTTCGGGCAATGATTCCAATGAATGTTATGATCCTTTCTAGACCATCTCGAACAGAGAAAAGGTCGCCGGTCATAATTTGGTATCTGTGCAAGATTTCTTCAATTGGTTCCTCATCAGTCCATTCCAAGATAGGATCGAGCATTTTATAGTCTCGTACTCGAAATTCTGCTTTAAGCACTTCATAGGCTTCTTTAATTAAATCTCGGAAGGAGCCAATCTTTATATTCTCCAGTTTGTATCTAATTAATACTCCTGAAGTGGGATATAAATAGAGTCGAATAATTAACTTACCAAATTGGGAGCATTGGATAGTATTGTCTCGATTTTTCGTGATGAGCCCTTTTTCAAACAGATAATTGAGGATATATTGATTCTTAATGCTTTTAGGGATGATGTCTTCCACATATCTTTGGAGTCCAGGTTCAGGATACCGAATAAGATGGAGCATAAAGAGAGTAATATGGTCGCAAAACTCAAAAGCAAACTTGTTCTCTGTCGAAAAATTATCAGAAATGCCGTTTTCAAATCCGCATGAACATTTTATTCCTGTATCGATATCGAACTGACAGGAATATACCCCAAACGCAGTCTTGATATACCCAGAGATGGTAGCATTATCGCATTTTGTGATTTTTATCTCATTATTATAGTTCTTGAGCAACTGGACTTGTTTTGGATCAGAATGAAGTTTTAAAATATTGATGGGAGAGATTTCTTTGATCAAGAGTAATTGATCGATGGGGATTTGCTGATCCTTGGTTTTATGTTGGATGGTATACCAGAAGTATGTTTTTTCGAAAAAGGACTTTAATTTCTCAAGGGTGATAGTCTGTTCTTCGAATATCCGCAGTAAGACCTGCTCTTTTAAGATATTCACTTTATTTAATCCTGAGACTAGATCACTATATTTAGGAATTAAGGGAGTATTAATCTGGTGGGCATTGAAATAATAATCCTCCACCCACATTTTCTCTTCAATATCTTTTACTAAGATAATGCCATGACCGATCGAATCCAATCCTGGTCTTCCTGCTCTTCCTAAAATCTGAAATACTTCATTGGGAGAGAAGGGTTTGAAATAGGAAAATCCATCCCCATTTTCATGATAACCTGAAAAATTTTTGATGTTATGTCCTGAAGTAGTATATTT
>JBHLLU010000139.1:0-4628 GCA_048938895.1 Promethearchaeota archaeon | reverse complement strand
AATATATTTTTTTTCCAGAATATTCAAAATAGGGAATCAGTTATTCACCTTTTTTATTAATTGCTAATCTAGAAAAAAAATTGATTCTAAATTAGGTTTATGGAAAAAATGATTAGGTTTAATTACTTTCCACATCGCGATGTTGCATCTCTAGAAGACGCTTATATTTACCATTTAAAGCAAGTAACGATTCATGATCTCCTTGTTCTATTATTCCCTTTTTGTCAGCACTTAGGACTACAATAAGATCAGCATTTTTAATCGTTGAAAGACGATGGGCAATAATTATTGTTGTTCTTCCTTCACGTGCTTTATTTAAGGCATCTTGGATTAGTGTTTCTGTATATGGATCTACAGAAGAAGTAGCTTCATCTAAAATTAGTATTTTAGGATCTGTTATAAGCGCTCTCGCAAAAGCTATTAATTGGCGTTGACCAATTGAGATATTTGAAGCATTTTCTTTTAGTTTAGTATCATATTTTTTATGAAGGGTATCAATGAAATTATGCAATCCTAAAAATTTCGATACTTCGATCATCCGTTCGTCATCCTCTGGTGTAGGACTTTCATAAGCATATAAAAGATTTTCCTTAATTGTACCTGTAAAAAGAAAAGCATCTTGAGGGACAAGACCAATTAGATCTCTTAAATCTTTTTTACACACTTCTTGGATATCGATTCCATCAATTTGTATTTTTCCGCTATTTACATCATAAAAACGTGCTATCAACTTAATTAATGTAGTCTTACCTGCTCCAGTTTCTCCTACAATTGCTAGAGTGATTCCTGCAGGAACATTTAAGCTTAGATCTTTTAACACATAACCAGTAGATTGTTTATGTTGGAGTAGTATTTTTTGTTCAGTTATTGCATCTTTTACGATTTTCGGAATCTTTTCTTCGATCTCAGAGGGGATCTTTATACTTGCAAGCGTTTCAAGTATAGCTTTTGGGGACATTCTGGTCATTCCTCCACCTATCATGTTTCCACTTTCACCTCCCATTCCCCCACTCTGTTGGAGAGAGGGATTAGAATGCAACGATCTTTCTAAAAACGTAACCATCATATTTATACCTTCTTTTGGAATTATCTGCTCCATTGAAAATGATGGCATTGTTTTCATTTCTTCACCCTCTAAAGGTGCGAATGATGTTTTATAATCAGGATGGCTTTGCGCGAACTTAGTATCCGGAACAGCATATTCAAATTCACCGAGAACATCATCAATCATTTTTGGAATTTCTGATGGTTCATTTCTCATTAAATTGATCATTAACTTGTGTCTAACTTCATCAGGCATGTGCATCATATTTTTAAAAATGAAAGAAGAATATGGTTTCGGGAGAGATTTGATTAATTTATACCCTTGCTTCATCATAGGATTTTGCGGTATGCCACTTGGATTTATTGCTTTGATAGAATTAACATTACCACTATTACTAAGCTTATTAAGGATATATCCAAAACTAATGTCTTCAAATTGAATATTTCCCTTTACATCATTGAAATACTGTGGATCAGGATTATCGGGGATCTCACCTTCTTCTTTTAATAACGTATAAATTCTATCACTTGCTGCCATTGAAGCTTGTATAACCTGTTGTATTTGCATTAAAGTCATAAAAGGTCGAAAAAATTGCCCCAAATAAACAATATATGCTGTTAAAATTCCTGGTGTAACTGCTATACCAAAAATGGAGACATTACCAAGAAGAGCATATCCCCCAGCAACTAGAATAGCAGCAGTAAGGGTTGTAGTTATTAAATTTATAAACGGAAAGATTGTTGCCATATACCTTCTTATTTTGACCATCACGTTATAATTTGCTGTATTTGCAACATCAAATTCATACGAAGCTTTTTTTTCTTGACCATAAGCCTGAACAACCTTCGCTCCTGCAATATTCTCTTGGATTGAAGAGGTAACCTTTCCTATTGTTTTTCTTGATTCTTTGAAAAGTCCCGACACCATTTTTCTGAAAAACCATGTTAAAAACATGAAGATTGGAAAAATTGGTAAACTAATTAAAGCCAAAAATGGATTTAAATAAAACATAATTCCAATCGTAGAGATGATTGAAACCAGACTGCTGATGATTTGGACAAATTGTCCTCCAACTAATTGGTTTAAGACAGTAACATCATTAGTAGTAATTGACATTACATCTCCCGAGGATTTTCGATCAAAATATGCTAGAGACATATCCTGTAGTTTGAAAAATAGGTCGTTTCTAATATCAAAAGTCACTCTTTGAGAGATTTTTCCCATCCCATATTGAGCGAGATAAGTTGTAATAGCCAAAAACAACATAAGCAATAAATAAATGGTACTCATTATTAGGATATAACTCATTTTTCCTCGAATTATTCCCTTATCAATAATCCATGCTGAAATTGCAGGAGTTAATGCAGATATTATTGTACCGACTAAAAGTGAAACCAGAAAAAAGAAAAATTGCCATTTAAGAGGTTTTAAATATGAAATTATCCATTTCCATAAAGTTCTTCTTGAGTTTTCTAAAACTGCCCCTTCAAAATCAAACATAAATCTTGGGCGATTTACAGCAGTTGGTTGAATGATTTCCTGTTCTTCTTCTTGTTCTTCTTGTTGGCTAAGTTTATTTGACATTTTAATCACTTCTAATTACTTTCTGCTCCAAGTTTAATTTTAGGTTAATTTTAGATTTTTGTTGTTGGTATAATGTTTCATAAATTTGCTTATATAACACATTCGAGTCGATAAGCTCTTCATGAGATCCAAAACCAACCACTCTTCCTTTATCTAAAATAAGAATATAATCTGCTCCTCTAATTGTAGAAATTCTTTGAGTAATAATAATGGTAGTAGTTTCTTTCATTATTTTCAATAATTCTTTTTGAATTTGGAATTCAGTTTCTACATCAACTGAACTTGTAGAATCATCAAGGATTAAAATTTTAGGTTTAATAAGTAGAGCTCGAGCTATTGATAAGCGCTGTTTTTGACCGCCTGATAGCCTTGTGCCTCTTTCTCCTACAATAGAATCATATCCCTTAGGAAGAGATAAGATAAATTCATGTAAATTAGCAGTTTTAGAAGCTTCAATAATTTCCTCTTTTGAAGCATCTTCTTTTCCATATGCAATATTATCTGAAACACTTTTATTGAAAAGAAATGTTTCCTGGGAGACAATTCCAATATTTTTACGTAAATCTTTTAAAATGAACTTTCGGATATCTATATTATCTATCTTTATATTTCCGCCATTAACCTCATAAAAGCGCGGAATTAAGTTAATTATAGTTGACTTACCTGAACCAGTTGTACCTAAAATTGCTAGAGTTTTTCCAGCTGGGACTTTAAATGATACGTTTTTTAATATTCTATGATCCTGAGTATATCCAAATGTGACGTTGTCAAATTCAATATCTCCATTCAAAGAATCTGTGGGAATTGCATCTGGCAAGTCATTTATATCGGGAGTTGATTCCAAAACTTCTCTAACACGGGTAAGTGCGGCATCTGCCTGAATATAAGCTAGCATTATCTGTCCAAACATCATTAATGGAAAACTAAGCGCTATAATATAGGATTGCAATGATCCTAAACTAGCTAGATCCATTGATCCTTCAATATACAAGAGACCGCCTATAAAAAGAGTTATGATCGTCATGAAACCAATTATTACATAAATTAAGGGCATATATAGAGAATTATATTTCACTGTTTGCACACTTGCATCATAGAATCTGGTATTGTTCTTTAAAAATTTCTGACGTTCCTTATCTTGAGTGCTGAATATACGAACTACTTGGGCACCTACTATATTTTCTCTCATGGTGTTTGTAAGTTCACCAAAACTTTCCCTCGTTTCTAAAAAAATCGGTTTTAACTTCTTTGCAATATAGTATGACAACAAAAGTGCAGATATAATAGTTACAATTAAAACAAATGATAATTGCACACTGAACAAGAAAAATCCCCCGACAACCCCTATCATCTGAAGCGTTGATTGGAGCCCTAATGTTAATCCCATCCCAAATATCATTTGAGTTTCCTCAATATCACTTGTAGCTCTAGATATTAATTGACCAGTTTCAGTTTTATCAAAATATGAAAATGATTGTCGATAGATGGCGTTACTGATGTCATTTCGAAGATGATATATTGCTCTAGAGGAGACTTCTGCTCCTCTTATTCTTGCTGCTCTGTTTGTAAGATACCTAATAGTAGAAATTATGATAATAATAAAAAAACTTATGGTGAATCGAGAAATACGTGAGCTTGAAGATAAGGAGAGTCGAGGATCAAGTACTCCTACCATTCTCCCTATAAAAATAGGTATAATCATATAGAAAATCGTTGAAAGAAATAAATATACAAATTCTAAAACGAAAAATTTCTTTGATTTTAACCAATATTTTATTATCATTTGAAATGAATTCATTGATTATAACTCTCCTTTTCTATCTGTTTTATTGTTTAATTGTAATATAATATCTTCAATTTTTTTTAATCTTGAATTTAATCTGGATATATCCTGAGAAATTCTCATTTTTTGAAGCTTTAAAAATTCCAATTTCTCTTTTTCAGATTTTTCATCTAATCTATCTAAAATGATATTAAAAGGACCATGTTTATGAAAACC
>JBHLLU010000072.1:0-16860 GCA_048938895.1 Promethearchaeota archaeon | reverse complement strand
TATTCAATTTTCCAATCTCTTGGAAGAACACTATTATAATACTGCGTATTAAATCGATGGCCAATTAACATGACAAATCCTCGATCAGTAGATGTCCTGAAAATACGTCCCGCAGCTTGAATAACTCTCATCATCCCAGGATTTCGGTAAGCATACTCAAATCCTCTCTTCCATTTTAATTCAAAATATTTCTGCATTAAATCCTGTTCTTTTGAATATGAAGGGAGCCCGGGACCAATAATAAATGCACCAATAGCCATATCTCCAATAAAATCCACACCTTCACTAAAGATTCCTCCATGCACTGCTAAGAGTAGATAATTTCCATCAGCAGACTTTAACTTTTTTAAAATATTTCTCCGTTTACTTTCGCTCATTTTACGTTCTTGTACTATAAGTTCAGCTGGGAATGAAAGATCTTCAATTTCACGTTGTACAGCCCTAAGATACGCAAATGAAGGAAAAAAAGATAAATAATTACCTTTTCTAATCTTAATTGTATTACAAATTATCCTAGCAATTTGATCATAAGATTCCTGTCGATCCTCATATCGAGTCGAGAGATTAGGGATAAGTAAGTATAATCGATTTTGTTGAGGGAAAGGAGAATCAAATTGAAATTTTTGTGTTGATGGGGGAAGTCCTAACATTTTTTGGAAATAGTCAGGTGGAAATAAGGTAGCAGATTGCATAATAACCGAATGGAAACCTGCTATTTGTTTTTCAAGTTTTGGTGCAGCAGATTTGCACAATATTTTGATTTTTCCCTCTTTACTATATAGTAACTCACTAAACTCAGGATCATCACTTTCTTTCAAAATATTTGTGAAATGACGTAAATTTAGGGTAAATTCTATGACTTTATCTTTCCCTCTTGGTTGAATTCCTTTTTGAAAAGAATAGGCTTCGATAAAAGAAAAAAGAAATTCTTCAAATTCCTTCAACACCCTCCGAAAGAATTTTTTATCAATTTTCACGAGAATAGGCTTTTTTCCATCAAAATCAGTGAATTGAGATTTCAATTCCATAATATACTGAGCAATTTGTTCAGATAAAACAATACCTTTTTTCTCAATGGATGGCGCTATGTGAAGTGAATGTAAATAATTGTTAAGATTTTTTACAGATTGTAAGGTAATTTCTGGAGAATAATACGTCATAGCTCGGAAAGGTAAATTATGCGCTTCATCAACAATCAATATGATATCATCATAAGGTTGGTCAAAAAACCGTTTTAATTTGATGTAAGGATGAAATACATAATTATAATCTCCTACAATTAGATCACAGTAAAGAGCACAATCAAGAGAAATTTCAAATGGACATACTATATGAGCTTTTGCTGTTTTTCTTATGTACCGAGCATCAATGACTTGTTTTGTAAGCATCTCAGAGACGATTTTGTCCAATGGGACATTTTCATAGTTTTTAAGGTAGGGACATAACGATTTTTCGCAAATAAAGAAATCATTTACGCACATTTTTTCTTTAGCAGTGAGAATAATCGAATTAAACTTCGCTTTTTTAGTAGTAAAAAATTGTAATGTCTGTCGATAGATATGCTGTTGAGTAGTCTTTGACGTTACTACAAACACACGTAGGTTTTCCTTTAACGCAAATTTTAGAGCAGGAAAAAGAGTTCCAATAGTCTTTCCTAAACCAGAAGGAGCTAAAAGCATTAAGCGATCTCGATTTTGGATGCATTTTGCGGTTTTTTGGATAATCTCTTTCTGATATGGACGATAATCCTCAAAAGGAAATACAAGAGTTTTCACACGATTACGTTGTTCAGCTTTTAATCTTTGTTCATCTTCCCATGTGGTTAAAATAAGTTCACATTGTTGTTTTATATAATCTGAAAGATCTTTATGGGGAACTTCAATAATTTTTATTTCTTCAGTATAAATATCAATTAATACAAGGCGGCTCTTAATAGGTTTCTCAAATTGGATAAAATGATGTACATATAATAACAATTGTAAACAATACTCTTCTGCTGCTTGAGATTCAAGAGAAAACTCCTCTAGGTTTATTATTGACTTTATTTCTTCAATAATCAATATCCCATCTTTTTCGTAAATGATATCTACTCGTCCAGAAATAATAAAAGTCCAACCTTGGATATTTATCTGATACTGTACCAAAACTTCTCGTTGAAATCCTTTTTGATTTGATTTTCGACTTTCTTGAAATTTTTGATGAAGCTTTGTTCCTTTTAATCCACGCATGCGCAAGGGGATCGCAGATGTGTAAGATCTTCGTTCAGATGAGGCAAATACAACATCTTTTATAGAAATGTGGAATTCCTTTTGCTCCTGATTAACTTTCAAATTTTTTTGATCACTAGCAATACTAAACTACTCACTTATATTAAAAAACAACCCCTTGGTGATATTTTAAATTATTAAAGAGAGACTAATTTTAATATTAAGAAAAAAAAGATAAGGAAAATAGTTAAATTACGATTTAAGGAATTAGGTTAAATTCAAAGGAAATATTCAAATCCACAAAAATTCCAGCGTACAATGTTGAAAAATTTATTTTAAATTCCACATCTGTAGTTGAAGCATTTGCAAACAAAATAGCTGGGACTATATCTACAGTGACCTCATTATTAAGTTGTGAACTAAAGGAGTGAAATGTACCAAAATCATTATTTAAACTCTCACCAATTTTAACTGCAGGGACAGCTGATATATTATATAGATAAAAATCTATCTTAATGTCATAAATAGCATATAATCCTTGATTGTCCACATCAAATGATATCGTTACATTTGTTAAAGTATCATCAGCCGGACTTGGGGTTCCTTGAGTATCAATTCCGGGAGAAAAAGTGCCCAAATTAAAATCGAGATTCATACCACTATAAACCAGTGAACCAAAGTATCCTGCAATACCTAAACTCATTATTATCCCAAGGATTTTAAATAGCATGCTAAGTTTAAACTTTTTTCTTACAGTTACGGAGTATTCTTTTTCCCCGCGAAGCTCTAGGGCCTCTATTAAATATTGTAGAGCTCTAATTCCGGAGGACGCTAATAATAACCACGCAATTAATTGCAATCCTAATAAAACCTGTAATAAACCAGGGATGTCTATTCGATAAGTCCCTAGAGATACACCTGGAGTAAATCCACCAAACATATAGAACAGATAAATGCCTGAGTACACTACAGCCCCAAAAGCAACTAATTTATTTGCCGGAGTATTCTTTGGAAATAGATGTCTTGCCATTGAAAACGCAACACCTATTATTCCAAATATTATAATCGCAGTTTTATAAGTAGCACTGAATGTCATAATATCATAGGCTTGAAGAATTTCAAATAATACTAATGGGACCACAAGGTAAAATACTGCAGAAAGAATCCCATACAATATCATTTTTCCTATTTGTACTTCCATAAAATCATATCCGATTTATTATTAAATTTTAATCCATTAATGATAATTTTCCTTTAAAACTCTTTTTATTAAAACAACTAATTCACTTTTAATTAAATTTAAAAATATAATGTATGATTATAGATCTAAGGAAAAAACTGATGTTAGTGTGATATGGAAGCCTTTAAAGTAATTATTGTCGGTCCTAGTGCAGTTGGTAAAACCAGCTTATTAAACCGGTTCGTCCATAATGAATTTGAATTAAAATATAAAATGACTATAGGGGTTGATTTTTTAACTAAAACTCTTGAATATGAACCTTCAAAAATCGCAAAACTCCACATTTGGGATATTGGTGGGCAAGAAAGGTTTAAATTCTTGCATCGTAGCTTTTTTGAAGGTGCTCAAGGTGCTCTAATCGTATTTGATCTCTCAAGACAGCATACTTATTCCGGCATGAAAACGTGGTTATCAGAAATGCGTAGTATTATGAATAAGGACATCCCTAAAGTTATAATTGGAAATAAATCTGACTTAATTCCTGAAATCGGTCAAATAGTAGACAGAACTGAAGCTGAAAATTACGCAAAAAGTGAAAAGTGTTTATATAAGGAAACTTCTGCAAAAACAGGTGATAATGTAGAAAAAGCATTTCTGGACCTTACGAAAAGTATGGTAAGTAACATTAAGTCAACAATTTCTTAGCATTTTTGATCTTAACCTAATATTAAAATGTAAATCATAGTATACCCTAAGATTATTAGGAAATGAATCGTTGCGAAAAAAGATCCATTTTTTAATAAGCGTTTATAATCTAAATTAACTACATTATATTTTCTTGCCATTGAAAGTGTAAGGAGATCGCATGCTGAACCTTGTGGTAAGAAATTTCCCGCCATATTTACCCCACTTATGAAAGCAATTATGATGGGATTGGGAAAAAAGCCTTCACCAATAAAACTTGCAATTATTGGAAGAAGGATAATTGTAACTGGAGTACCTGCAAGGAATGCCGATAATAAAGAAGAAAGACCTAGGGTTATCAATACTGCAAGAAAGAGGTTATTACCTGACAAATCTGCTAAGCTTGAAGAGATCAATTCTGAAAATCCAAAACTAGCTAGAGAATTCGATAGGATAAATAAAATCGCGAATATAATTAGGATTCTCCAGGTTATTTCATTTTTTATTTCTGCAAAAGTTGATTTCTTAGAGTGAATAAGAAGAAGAATAGCTGCTGCTATAATAGCAACCAGGGCTGGATCTAATCCTATGATCATCAACGCAAATGTGGCTAAGATAATGATGATTGTCGTTAAAAAATATTTTTTATTCTCTATTAAAATCCTTGGATCCAATACTGATAAAAGGATATTCTTATCCTCCTCTGTTGGTTTCTGTTCTTTCCTAATTATTAATCTATCCATCAAATAAATGGTAGATATTAATGCTATCGCAAACAAAATTCCCATATTTGCGAAATACTCGCCAAATCCCCATCCAAATTCTTCTCCAATTATCAAGTTCTTTAAACTTGAGATTGGCGTAAGAATTGCCCCAATATTTATAGTAATTGTCATTCCCATCATATAGGTTCCTGCAGGTATCTTTAATACTCTGCAAGTTCGGAATATCAACGGAACTAAAATTAACGATAAGGTAAGATCCTCTATGAACGCTACGATTATCCCAGTAAATAAACAAATGATATAGAAGAATAATCTATTATTCCCTTTTGTTAGATGTATTACTTTAATGGCTACATATTCTAATACATGGTCATCTGTTGCATAAAAAATGATAATTTGAATAGCAAATATGAAGATTAAGGTGCTAAAATTGATAAATCCAAGAATCTCTTGTTCTTTCACACCAATAATGAGCATTGAAACCACTGCAACTGCTCCTATAATTAATGCAATAGGAAAATAATCGATCTTATTTTGTGAAAAGAAAGCCATCAGAATAGCAAACAAAATTAAGATCAAAAGTATTGCAGGAACGTTCATTCAATAAAGAAATGCTGTTTTATTTAAAAAAATGTCACTAAAATTATGTTTTTTGATCTAAATGTCCTTTTATGAAATTCCACATTAGTTCGTTAGTTTTTTCTGGTGCTTCGATTATTAAACCATGTCCGATTCCCTCAAGTACTTCCATAGTGGAATTTTTTATTTTTTCATGCATATCTTTGGATGCCATCAAGTTGCCTTGATCTTTAGAACCAACAAGTATTAGTGTTGGTTGAGTAATTGAAGGTAATAACTTTCGAACGTCAAAATTCTTAATCGCTTTCCAATGGTTGACATAATCCTGGTATCGCGGAGGATCCCTCAAGTGAGCAACTAAACCCATGTCGTTTTTGTATAATTCAAATAGTTTTTCATCTTTCCTTAATTTCCTCCGAAATGAAGTTGAGAACATAATAGGAAGTGTAATATCGATCAACTGCTCTGGCGTATATTCTTTAAAATTCTGATCGAGCAATTTAAGCTGTTGTTCATATTCCTCATCAGGAATATCTGCAGCAGTTCCAAAAAGCATGAGAGTTTTTACTAAATTTGGATATTTTAGCACAAATGATTCAACAATGGTCCCTCCATTACTAAAACCACATAGATGGATTCGTTCTTTTATATTTAAATACTCCAATAGATCTTTAATATCCTCTACAAAGGTGTGTATCGTATAAGAATCATCTGTTCTTGAACTCTTCCCTAAACCTCGAAGATCTAATGCAATAACCTTCATTTTCTTGCTAAAAAACGATATTTGATAATTCCAACTCTCTAATTTACAGCAATATCCCTGAACTAATACGAGAGGTTCACCCTCTCCTTGTTCTACATAATTGATTTTGATACCATTTTTTATGAATATTGGAATTCTAATCACTCCGTTAATTCTGATGGGATTTCGAATTATTACTAAATTTGATAATTTGTAATTTTAATATTATTATTTGGATGTAAATAGTTTTTTTATTATGAATGTTATCCATAATCCCGGTTTCTTAGGTATATCGAAATCTATCCATGTAGATTTCATGTAAGAAGTATCGGCCTGCCAGTATCCATCAGATCGTTGTTTTTTTTTTAAAATCTTTAAAGCATCATTACAGCGTTCATCTCTAAGTAAATTATTTGCTTTAAGTAATGATAATATTTCTATTATGTTCGATCTATAGGTATAAGGGTAAAAATTTAAGATAATTGAATCTTCTATCGGATTATCTGAAGATAATTTCATAAACACTCTATGTTTTAGGATATATTCTAATCCTTGTGAAAGTTTGTTATTGAGCTCATCAGAGTCACCATACCGTTTCTTATACTCAGTAAGTGTGATCATGGCCTTGATTACGCCATAATAACAAGGAATTTTTTTCATGCAACCCCCAAACCTAGTGTAAAGGTCTTTACCTGGCCAAGTGCATTCTTTTCCCCTCTCAATTGATTGATATTTTAATATCCAATCTATCCCTGCATCGATTTTTTCTTTATCGTCATATGGCATCTTTAAAAGGATTGTAGTTATCAGTGAATTGTGGCATGCAAGTAAATTGTCTTTAGTCCCTTCCAAGGAAAAGCCTTCTTGTATAAATGACTTTTCTACGAGAATTTTAATCCAATTTTGTACTTCGTTTAAGGTATATGAAAATGGTATTTCTGAAAGTTCTAATAAGCGCCATTCGAGGGCACGAATGCCCACAAATGTAGTAGGAGGACGTTTAGGTGGTTCTAAAAGCATTTTTATAAGATCTGATTGCTTAAGCATTTTTTGAGTTTCTTCTGTACTTATCTTCTCACCTTTTTCATAAGATTTCTTCAATAATAAAGCAGAATCTTCTTTCATGATTGTAATTAATCAAATCTTCTTTAAACTTATATAATTGAATTAAAAAAATTGCTTTATTGCTAATTATAACACATCCTTGCGTTTTTTAATTAGAATAAATGATACAACAGATAATACTCCGATTAGAAATATGAGATCATAACTGAAAATTGCTTTATCATCTATTATTGAAAACGGACATTTCATTAACGGAAAATTATCCTTGCTTCCCGCAGAACCAATTATATTATAGGATATATCACCAATACCGTCATGATTTTCATCAGAGCCTGTGTAATTGTTCCAATAATTCCCCATCACTCCGCTATCCCAACTGTTATTCGATCCTCTATCATGAGCATTTAAATAATTACGAACAAAACAATTGTGGTAGATAAAATTAAAGACACCATCTAATATATACAATCCTTCCATCCCAAAATCAAAACCATTCCTTTTAATTAAGTTATCTGTAATGTTGTTATCATGGCAAAGTACACTAACTAAAAATATTCCTCTATTACCATTATCGATTATACTATTTTTGGATATCTGACTATAAAATCCAACACTTATATCTATTCCATCTTGATTGTTAGATCTTATTTTATTACCTGAAATAGTATTATTAGCTCCATATTCGTAGTATATCCCATCAATATTTTTTTCTAGAGAGTTATTAGCAATTACCGAATCATAGCAAAATCTTAGCCGAATCCCATAATAATTAGAAGAACAATCATTATCAATACAGAACCCATTATTGACATAATTCAGTAGAATTCCAGCGTCCCATTGTCCTGTTGAGTTAAATAAAACACAGTTTTGAATCATGAATACGGCAGTAGAATGTTCGATTAAAATACAACTTCCAAAACCTCTTCCATCTATTATCAGATTCTCTATAATATAGGGAGCAGAATAAGTCCCATTACCCGTACAGATTCCCGCTGCTTTAGCATCGGTCCAATTATTATTTATATGGATCTTTTCTGAGATTTTTAAATCTTCATTGCTGATACAAACATTATCTTTAAGCTCTAGACAATTGTGTGAGGTATTCTTAGGGAAACTAAGCACTCCAGTAATTATAGGTGAAAACACGAAAAAGATACCCAAAGTGAATAAGATTATTATTTTTTTTTTAATTTCTAATTTCATTTTCTTTTCGCTCTTTTTTTGTGATAATTTTAAAAATTCTTTAAATATAATATTATACTTTCAAACTTTTGAATTTTTTACTCAAGATAACTGTTATAATACAAATTGTACCTAGTAGAAAGAAAATATTATAGAATTTTGAATCAGAAAGATCTTGGAAATTCTCTTTAGTGCGTAAATCATATAAACAATTTATAATACGTTCTTTAGATGGATGAGGATTCTTGAGCTCTCCATCAATATTTCTAAGTAATTGTCGTTCTTGTTCTCTGAAATACATAAATTACATCATCTACCTTACTTAATTCATTCATTTTACTTCCCTCTAATAATGGATTCTTATAAGAATTATGTTAATTGACTTTATATACATTTCAATTTGACATAATTGTACGGCTTGAGTTCATAATTATAGCTTTATTCCATTAATTTTTTGTACAATTTATTTACTTGTGCACAGCCAGTATTAGCTCCGTATTCTGCATTTGCGAAACATCGTTTATCAGGGCTTTTAGCGAACTTTAAACAGCCCCAACACCATAATTTGTTAAAGGAAAGTCGTTTATTTTTATTATCAAGTCGAACTTGTTCACAAAGCTCTAGTGCTTCATCAAATTCTATTCTCAATTTACTCACAATTGGATTTGGTAGATTAAATTAAGTTAAAAAGAAATATATATATTTACAAAAATTCTAATAATACCAATTTTTATAAATTTCATATAACAGCAGAGTCCATAATCTATAAATTAAATACACTATTTATATAATCAAAAAAATACTGGGAAATTTAGATAATTTTTTAAATGACTATTAAAAACTTTAGAGATTTAATCACAGAAGTACATAATAAAGGCATTTGCCAAGAATGTGGGGGATGTGTAAGCTTTTGTAACGCTATTGAAAGTGGAGTAATTGGATTTAAAACCTCTAGAGGCCCCCCAGAATTTTTGAACGAAGACAGCTGCCTTGAATGCGGGATTTGTTATGCAATTTGTCCACAAACACATTTTTTAGATGATGATCTTGACGAGATTTATAATTTTTCAGATTTTTCATCGATGCCTTTAGGTCATATTAGAAATCTTTATATTTGTCAAACGAATGATCCAGAATTTCTGGAGTGTGGAATTGATGGAGGAGTTGTTAATACATTCATTAATTTTTTATTAGAAAGAAAGATGATTGATGGAGCGATTGTAGCAAAAACTAAAACTGCATTCTCGAGAGAGTCTAGTATTGCTAAGAACAGAAAAGATCTAATTGATTCATCTGGAGTTAGATTAGATTTAGCTCACCAAGTAACAGAAGTGCAAAAATTCCATACATACACTAGTTCCATCTCAGAGTTGAAAAAAATTAAGTTTGATAGGCTTGCAATTGTGGGAACACCCTGTCAAATTTATACAATACGCTGCATGCAAGATTTGGGAATAATTCCTTCACAAAATATTGATTTGTGCCTTGGTTTATTTTGTTATGAGAATTTCTTCTTTGATAAAGCTAAAAGTGAACAATTTGAAAATAATTTTAAAATCAAATTTGAAGATGTTGAAAAAATCAATATTAAAGAAGATTTAATCATAAAATTGAGGAATGGGAAGACTCTTCATATTCCCTTTGAAAAATTAAATAACTATATGCGATCTGCATGTAATGCCTGTAATGATTTTACTAATATATATGCTGACATTTCATTTGGCGGCTTAGGGTCTCCTGATAAATTTACAACGGTTATAACCCGTACTAAGAAAGGGGATGATCTTTTTAGAAAGATACTCGATGCAGGAGCAATCAAATCTTTAAAAGTTAATGCTCAACAGTTAAATGAGATAAACAGTCTATTAACAAAATTCTCAAATGAAAAAGTTATGAGAAAAGCAGCATTTATTAATCAAGGATAAATATTTTCAAGCCTCTTTTCTCTGAATTGATTTTACAATACTAGAGGATCCTTAAGAGTATTTCATACTTTCACCTTCGATAATAAATAAAGGTAAATCAGTGGGTATAATTTTAGTCAATTTAAATCCAGCACTATAAAACAATTCTCGAAATTCACCTTCTGTACGTTCACGTCCTTCTCCAAGTATCATCATTTCAATATCTCCCATTATTTCATCGTTTAGTCCATTCTTTAAAGAGATTACCTTATCAACAACTAATAACTTACCATCAGGAGCGATGTTTTCTCTGCAGTTTTGTAAAATTTTTCTTGCATTTTCATCACTCCAATCATGCATAATATATTTCATTATATACGCATCTGCTCCTTTAGGAACGCTTTGAAAGAAATCACCTGCCATAATACTACACCTGTCTAATAAATTTTCCTTTTCTAGTATTTCTCGTGCTCCGTCAACCACTTCGGGTAACTCAAATAGGATACCCCTAAGTGAGGGATTATTCTTTAAGATCGCTGCTAAAAGATACCCATTCCCACCTCCTATATCCACGATAGTTCTGAAATTAGAAAAATTATAGGAATTTACTATTCGTCTTGCTTGACCTTTGGAGAAAAACGTCATCGCTTTACTTAAAACTTCATAATCTTCTTGATTCTTTTGAAAATATTCAAAACCTTTCATTCCATATATTTCCCAAAAAGAAGGCCTCCCAGTTTTTACACTATATAAAAGATTCATCCAAGATCTACTGTGCCATTCACTACCATTTAATATAGCCCAATCTTTTACAGAAAAAGGAGAATCTGTCTTTAGGAACTCTGAAGCCTCTGTTAATGAAAAAATTTCTGGTGATTCTTCAAAAAATATACCCATACGATCCAAAACTCGTAAAACTCGATAAAGACTTGGAGCATGAGTCTTTGTGGCAATAGAGAGTTCATCTACTGACTTTGATCCGTTGGCTAGTAAATCTGCAATATTCAATTTAGCGGCAACAGATATTACATGTGTATAAGTTTTTCCTGCTATATACGTTAGTAGATTTGCAAAAGGGGATTTTTTAGTGACTTTTTGATTTTCTGTGATTTAATTTCACCTTAATTTCTAATAAGATCCTAATTTGATTATAATTGAATTGAGTTAATAAGGATATAGATAAAAAAATGGTTTAGTTTAGTTAAGATTACCAATTCTTTTTTAATTCTGTACTCATCATTTTTCTTACATTATCAATAGCCCAAAGAACATACTTATAACACTTCTTTCCCCATACATTCTCTTTCATATATTCCATCATGGCAGCGGGGTCACTAAAATCATAACCAGATAAATTTGGACAGAGAACTGTACCGAATTCCTTCTCAAATTCTTTTGCAAATTGAGCAGATTTCATATAAGCCGGCATGACTACATCTTGCGTCATGGGTTCTTTTCCTGCCAAAATTGCCCCTACTGCAGCACAACCTCCGACCACAGCTCCACAGGGACCAAACCACCCTTCTTCAGATTTATAGCCTCCTAATCCCCCTGATAAAGGCACCATTATATTATTTATCAAATTATCCTCGATATTTAGTACTTTTAATATATTTCTCAGGGTTGCTTCAGCACAACCAGCAGGCATTTGTTTGGGTAAAGATTCTGTTAGATCTTCCAGTAATTCATCAAATTTGGAATTGATATCCATCATTTTTTGTTCCATTTTTATCACCTTCTTTAAATTTAAATGTCTTAATCAACGACATTTTTGTATACAGCATTGTAAATATAAGCAATATACGATTTTAAATCTAACGCAAGAAAATAAGAATAAATTTCTATTTAGACACCTATTTAAGCTTCAGGTAATAATATAACAAAGGAATCTCCTTCAACCCAAATTTTGCCATTGTAGTTATTTAGAATTTTTTCAACTAATAAAAATCCTAATATTATTTCTTTTATCTTACTATCCTTTTCTCTTTCCTTTTTGAAGATCATATCTTTTCCGATATTAAGAATTTCTTTTTGGTGATCGATGAATTCAACTTTAATATAATTTATTTTATCCTGTGAGCTTCTAAAGACGATAATTTTAAGTTCAATAGTTGGATTGATATTATATCTAATAGAACTCATAAGTATATTGACAAAAACATCAATTAGAAATTTATCTGCTTTTACATAAAGAATTTCAGGAGGTTGTTCTACATTTATAATAATTTTTTTACTTGAATAACTATTTGTGATAAATTCCTTAACATCACTTATGACATTATTTAAATTTACGGTCTCAATTAAGAATTTTGTTTGGTCTAAGATTGTTAATTTATGTATTATATCTATTAAAAATTTGCTGTTAATGCATTGATCCTTAATTGAATCCAATATCTCTTTTTTACTTTTCAATATAAGTTGGTTATCAACCGTTTCATATTCGTTTAGTGATAATTGAATGTTGTTTATGATAGAATTCATATCATTAACAAATAATTCCTTGTAAAAATACTCTCTATCAAATTCTTGATGAATAGTTTCTTCACTTACGCGTAAATACTCTTCTGCTAATTTTCGTAATAATACATTTTTCAAAATGTCTGAAATTATGCCTATTAAATCAAGATTTTCTTCAATCCAATAATCCCTATCATTAATATCATCAAAACAGATTAATGCTTCTAAGATTCCATTTATTTTTACTGAATAGGTTAAATGATTCTTCACTCTTTGATTTTCAAGAAAATATTTCAAATTAACCGCTTCTGTAGGAAGGTAGTCTACACTTTTCACATACAAATAATCAGATTCTAACAGTTTCTCTGTTAACCAAGGAAAATTATTCATCTCTATATTTTCAGGTAAAGATATTTGAGGATGCATAACTTTTCTATACCATTCATAATTTCTTTTTATGAAATTAAAATTTTCATTGAGAATATAAAGATAGACTCGCGTTGCGTTTACAAATTCACCTATATCTCTAAGTGATTCAATAATGGCTTGACTAAAATCCTGTATTCCTACAAACCTTGATGTAATTGCTGTAATAATCGCTTTAAACCTTGAAATCTTCATTAGTTCCTGCTCAATTTTTTTCTCTTCAGTTATGTTTTGACAAATAATTTGATAAAAAGTATCATCACCAATATCGACAAAAGAAGTTTGCATATTTACCCAAATAAGATTACCATTTTTTTGATAAATTTGGATTTCTAATGGAGGAAATTGCTTGCCTCTTTCTTCTTTTTTCAATCTTCTAAGAACATCGACAATATAATCTTGATGTATAATTGAAAGATCTACAAATTTTCTTCCGATTAATTCCTCTCTTACATATCCTAATGTTTTCTCTAAAACAGGATTAAAATCTACCAAAGCACCTTTAGGATCAATAAGTAGAACAGAATAAGGCGATTCTTTAAAGAGATAACGATATTTTATTTCAGAATGCTTCAATTTAATTTCTGCTTCTATTCTCTTACGAATATCTCGAATAATATATTGAATATAAATTTGACCTCCTATTTGAACTTCACTCAGGTTAATTTCAACAGGAATTAAATTTCCTGCATTATCAATGACTTCTAACCTCAATGGAAAGGGATAATTAAGCTGTTCAAAGACTTCCTCGTTAAAATCAATGTCAATGATACCACTTAATATTTGACTTGAGTGCAATCCAATAAAATCTTCAAAAGGTCGTTGAAATAATTGTTCTGCTTCTTGGTTCACATCCATAATAATGCCTGATTTTCTATCTATTATCAAAATTGCATCGCGAGCAGCTTTAAACAAAGCTTCATAACGCAATTCTGCTGTTTTAAGTGCTTCAATCGATGGTTGATATATACTTATTTGATGATTTATAGCACTATGGATAGTCTCAAGAATATTTATAACCTGATTTTTATCTAGATAATTATTTTTTATGTCTTCAAAATGTTTAAGAATGAATGCGCTAAATTGGTTAATTATGTTTTTAGGAATTTTTTCATTGTAATAAACTATTAAGGATAACGGTAATGCTCCACCCCTAATACTTTCGTCTGAAACAGAATCAAAATAGATCGCTGCATTTGATTTTAGGTGTGGAAATGGAAGAATTACTGAGGTTGGCCTAAATACATCACCACCAAAAAGATACTGTGATATTGAAAAACTCTTAACAGAAATCAATTCAGGATTTTCAAAAGCATTTTTAGGATACACTGCTTCGATTTTAATCCCTAAATTTTCATCCCATTTGCAAAAAATTAACCCAATTTCTGTTCGGGGAGTATATAATTCTGCTCGTTCAGCAATTTTTAATGAAAGCCAATTAAACGCCTCATCAATATTTTGATTCATAATCCCACTAGTCAAAAATGTTTTCATGGGTCTATATCTGAGATCATTTACACCCATAGCTTCTTCTAGATCTTTTATATCTACTCGTTTTCTATCAGTCTTGTTAAAAAGGATTAGGAGTGGCAACTCGCTTAATCCTGGTTTCTCAGCAATTTCATGCAATAGTTCACGAGCATATGAAAATCTTATGGTGTCCGTAACATCCAAAACAAAAATCAATCCATCCTGATTTTTAAGATAGGGTTTCCAAATTTCTTTCGCTTTATACTTTCCAGGAATATCATAGGTTAACATAGATACATTATTGACTATAATTTTTGAGATGTCCACATTTATAGTTGGAAAAGTTGTTTTTGTTACAGATTTTCTTCGGGTTTTAATGATTGTTGTTTTTCCTGCTTGAGAAAGCCCGAAAATTAATACTCTCGCCTCTTTCTGCTCAAATATGACCTCTTCTTCAGAAAAAGAATTATAAAATACTTCAAGCAATTTTTTTAATTCCCCAAATTTAATAGGATCTCCTTTATCAAACATAGAATCTACGTAGAATGCTTTGAAAATATCTTTAATTTTTTTGATTTCTTCCACTATACCTTCTAAATAGTCTTCAGCTAACGTCGATTTGATTTTAGCATCACTATCAACAACTAATGAAATTAAAAGACGTTCACTTCCTGTTTTTGAATATTCACTTGGGATGTTAAAAATTAGATTTGCTGTTTTAAACGTTCCAAACGTATGTATAAAAAAACCTTTTTCATAAATATCAATTAATAATGGAACCTGATTGATGTCTTCTCTCTGAATTGTTTCAGGCATTTTTAAAAATATAGATGGTGAGAAATACGAACTCCGATGACTTAAAACTAACATTCTCAAATTTAAACAACCTCTTTTATTACTAGTAACTACACTCCCAACTGAAGTTATTATTTTATAGGTATTTATATGAATATAATATCTGTTCTAGTCTATTTATCAAGTTCTTTCTTAAAATATTGATTATAGTTTACTAATAAAAATTTGAGTAGAAAAATGTATCAAAATAATTTATCACTATTTTTTCCCAGCTTATAATTTTTAGACAAAAAAATTATTAAGCTTGACTTCTTATTCTAACTGAAATTCGGTAAAAGGTGAAATATCGTGTTTAAAAAGTTTTTAGATAATGTATCCGATTCTTTGGGAATCGCAAATAATAAAATCAGTGAAATAATCAAAGAGAGTAATCGATATATCAATGCAGAAGAAACTGTTTCCAAAGAAATTAAGGATTCTGTTACTGCATTAAAAAGTTATGCTGAAACCGAAACTCCCTCTTTGGGACAAGCAATAAGTTCATTAGCAAACACTTTTGAAGCTATTGAAAAAGAACGTTTAGATAAAGTAACAAAACTTCGAGATGAATACATCGCACCATTGAATGATCTTGTAGTTAACTTGAAAAAACTCCAAACAGAGCAAAGTGAATCTGAAAAAGCAGCAAAAGAGCTTGAAAAGGCAGAAAAAAGCCTAAATAAGTCAAAAAGTAAACCAAAAGAAAAGCTAAAACCAAATGAGTTAGAAACTGCTGAAAGTAAATTGAAGGCTGCGCAAGAAAAAGCCGCTAAAGAAGAAGCGGATGTAAAAATGGCCACGGAAGAATTCAATAAAAAGAAGCTTGAGACAATGCAAAATGTTCTTAAAAAAATTGTAGAAATTGAACGTGCTTATCACGAAAAGATTCTTCAATCAATCCAAAAAGTCGAGGAAAAGGCAGAAACAATAAAGATTGAAGAAGAAGCAAAACTTTAGCATATAATTATATAAAAAATCTTTTCTTTTTTCTATATTATTACAAAAGGTGTCTATATTTTTACTTTGAACTTTTATTTTCTTCATACAACTTTGGTAAAAAGTTTATAAATTCACCTATCTCTTCAATGTTATGCTTACGTAACGCTTCGATAAACTGTTTGGGAGCTCTAGCAGGTAATCGAAACGTTGAGCGTAACTTTACTCCATTTTCAATAGATTTATATTCATGTAATAACCAACTGGTTGGATTGTCATCATCATCAAGTACACTCGCCGCTACTATGTGATCAAACTCAACAGGTATTGGTGAACTACTTGGATCTTCCCATCTGATTCTTAATGTAGTGGTGATCCCACCAATATCTTCATCTACTCTATGAATAGCCCCAAAATGACCCTGTTTAGGAGGAACTTCCCACTCAAAAGATTTATGGTCTTTTGGGTG
>JBHLLU010000138.1:0-4654 GCA_048938895.1 Promethearchaeota archaeon | reverse complement strand
GAGAAAGGTTAAAATATAAAACTCTTTTAGCTAAAATTGTTTTGTTGTGAAACCATAAATCTTTTTTAAATATTTAGCTAATTAATTTAAATGTGAAGTAATAAATCCAATCTAATGGATTTATATATAAGATTAACTTTTATTTATAAAAATTAGCTAAACTACGTTTTCCATCTACACATTTATCTTAGTAGTATTCTAAGCAAAGATATCCTTTACATTTCATAACCATAATTCTTATAAATCAAACTTAGTTCTAAAGTATCATGAAAGCACTTTTACTAAATGGAACTCTTAAGAAAGATGTGGATATTAATGATCTACATTCTTCAATGGTAGAAGAACTCGAGAGAAATGGGTATGACACGGAATCAATCTTATTAAGAGAAGCTTCAGTAGCAGCTTGCCAAGGTTGTTTTGAATGTTGGGTAAAAAGCCCTGGAAAATGTAAAATTGATGATTATGGCCGGGAAGTCGCTAAAAAGATGGTTCAAAGTAATCTTATCATTCATTTCACCCCAATTACTTTTGGTGGATATTCCTCTGAGCTGAAAAAAGTAATAGATAGGTTTATCCCGACTATTTTGCCCTTTTTTACGAAGAGGGATGGGGAAACTCATCATACGTATCGTTATTCTAATAGGGCTTCAATCATTGCTGTTGGATTTTTGGAAAATTCGGATAATGAGAAAGAAAGTACATTTAAAGAATTAGTTTATCGTAATTCACTTAATATGGGAGCTCCTATTCATAAAGCAATTATTTACATCAAAAACCAAGATAAATCCGAGTTTTTTAAAAATTTCAACAAAATTATAGAAAAAGTGAAGGAGGAGGTCTAATAAGTATGAGCAAAATTAAAAAAGCGCTTCTTTTGATAGGGAGTCCAAAGGGTGAAAATAGTACATCAGCCTCTCTTGGAAATTATCTAATTTTAAAATTAGAAGAATTAGGAAATAAGAATGAAAGATTATTTGTACATCGGATTGTAAATAGAGAGGAGAAAATACAAGAGATGTTTCAAATGATTGAAAATGTGGATCTACTAATTCTTACATTTCCTTTATACGTGGATAGCTTACCGGCTCCAGTAATAAAAGTAATGGAATTAATTAAAGAACATTATATAAATCTGGAAAATAAAAAATCTCAGACTTTTATTGCTATAGTGAATAATGGTTTCCCTGAAGCTTCCCAAAACCAAATAGCTTTAAAAATTTGTGAAATTTTTTCTAAGGAATGTGGATTTCAATGGAAAGGAGGAATTGCGTTTGGTGGGGGAGGAGCAATCGATGGTGCTCCGCTTCTGGAAAAAGGAGGAATGGTTCGGAATATAATAAAGGGATTAGATATGGTTGCTCAGGCTCTACACGAGAATAAGGATATTCCTCAAGAAGCAATCGAACTATTAGCAAAAAAATTAATACCATATAGCGTATATAGAGTATTTGGTAATTTTGGGTGGAAAATGCAAGCTAAACGGTATGGTGTAAAACAAAAAATTAAAAGTAAACCTTATTCTAATTTCTAATAATTATAATTTTATTCTTGTACTAATTTAATTCCAAATTCTTTACATTTTGGAAGGTCCTCATTTACTATAGGTCCTTTTGAAGCTCCTGTACCCTCAACTTTTATAGATAATCCTGGACTTGCTTTTGTTAAATCCGGCATCACTTCACTAATCTGTTCCTCCATTTTTTTAACAGCTTTCTCAAAATCAGCAGTTATGTAGGTATCAAATACTGCATATGCATTTACCTTTAATTGAGATTTTGGAAGTTTATTGATGAATTTCTTTATCGAGCCTATATGACGCCCAAAATGATTCGGAGAACCTATTAAAATTAAATCATAAGAAGATTCTTCTTTGAGGTTTATATTTTTTACCCTATTAACTATTACTTTGTTTCCCTCAATAGAATTGATTCCTTCTGCTATCAAGTTAGCTACTTTTTCGGTATTTCCATATTTCGAATCAAAAACTATAAGAACTTTTACTATAATACACCTCTTTTCATAATATTATTTGGATTCAAAATTCTTAATTAACCTTGATAATTAAATTTTTCAGTAGATTCTATTATAACGCAAAGTAAAATAGAATAAAAGGAGTCCTAATTAAGAAATTAAAATAAGTTTTATTAGTGAGTGATAATACTTAATTCATTAGTGACTTGAACATTTTCTTTCAGTTCAGCTGCTCGATTATCCAGTATTGTTGATATTCTTTGAATATCGTTGTTGATTGATTTCGCTCCAAAAAGCCATGCCATGCAACCAATCATACCTATGAGTATTGACACAAGAACCGTCAGTTGATAGTTCTGATTAAAATTAATTAATAGAACCCCAGCTATCATTGGACCAAGACCAGAGCCTATTAACTCAAGAAATTGATTTGCAGAACTTACTTTCCCTTGTGCTTCAGGAAGATTTATTTTTTGCAGGATCGGAGGTTGGTTAATGGAATAGATCGTAATTATCATTTTTGCTAAGAATGCCATAATCCCTAAGGCTATAATTTCAGAATAAGTAAAAAGTAGCATGATATCCTTTCCTTCATTTTGACTAAAATTTGGAACAGGCAGTATAAAGATCACCAAAAATAATCCAAACATCCCAATCATCGATAAGATAATCAAATACACCCGATATTTGAAATTTTTCTCAGCAATTCTATCAGACAATTTAGCAAAGACTAAAGATCCAATTATCGCTCCAGGTAAACCTGTCATTAGCATAAAAATGGTCATTGTAAATGGTGCAATATTATGAGGAGGTCCTGAAATATATGCAATTAATAAGAAATCAGGTATGGCAAGTAGAACTGTTGTAAAAATTCCTTCGATAAATGCAATAATATTTGTCCTTCTAAAGATTGTTGCTCGGACAGTCTCTTTAGTGAGGCGATACCTATATTCAATATTAGAAGAATTTAACACTTCCCTTAACTCTTCTTGTTGAATACCTCGTTTGGGTTCTTGCATTTTAAATGCAATCAACATGCCCTCAAATATAATAAGGGCTCCCAATATCCAGTAAAATTGCCTCCACAGTAAATTCTGAAATAGAAACGAAGAAAAAAGCATTCCAACCACTTGGGCTAACTGAAAAATTGCATTTATTGATCCATAAAATTTCGATCGCTTTGATTGTTCGACTTTATCATTTACAAATGAAGTTTCAATTGGATTAAAGCCTCCACTGAAAAATCCCTGAAGAATTACAATCGTAATAAAGAAATAAAATGAAGTATTTCCTAATCCGATTGGAATAAATCCCGTTAGAATTAATCCAACACCGTAAAAACTAACTGAAATCACATAGAGCATTTTCCGAGAATATTTATCTACTAAATATCCAAAAAGAATTCCAGAAAATGCTGTAGAAAACATGGAACTTCCTATTAATAATCCTAACTCAGCACTATGAAATGATTCATTCGGCCAAAGCAAGTTTGAAATAATTATTACATTCAAAAAAATCGCACTGATTGTCATCGCATACGAGGTCTTTGAAAGAAATGCGGGCCAAGTATTTTTTACTACATTGTCTTTGTTTTCAACTTTATTTTTGTTTCCGTTTTTTTTCATTTTTTTTTACCTTATTATTTATTTATTCGTTTTGTCGAATTCGTTTTTTACTAATAATTCCGAATTCAATAGTTACTAAATTGAAACAATAATATTTAAATGTTCGTATTTTCTTTAATTAATCGAATTCGATCAATTTTTATAATTTCGAATATAATATATTAATAGTGATAAAAAAATGGAAAATCAAGCTTCTCGAAAAGAGAAAATGGCCAATATTGTTGATCTCCTTGGAAAGACAAAATTTCAGATATATAGCTTTTTAAATATCTACGGACAATTAAGCCTGTCTGAAATTGCTCAAAAGTTAAATAAAAGTAAATCCACGATCCATAGTCATATCCAAAAAATGAAAGAATTTGATGTTGTAATAGAAGAAAAACGACCCATATATTCTGATCCGGGTTCTGATAAACCTAAAGTATTTGAGAACATCTATTCTATTAATCCTAATTTTGAAACTGAGTTTAATGCCATTCTGCCAGAACTCAAACCTGAGACTCTTACTGCCGAACAAGCTAAAACTTTTCTTGATGTAATGCTATTTATAACCAAAATTCGTATCGTGAACCTCGAAATCCAACAGCAATTCTTTGAGAAAATTAATGCAAACCTTGAGAACAGCCCAAAAGAAATGATAAATCTTACAAAAAAGCTTATTTATGGACTTTTTAACCCCCAACTTGATATAAATTCTAAAAATAGTGAAAACCAGGAGTTCCCCCTAATTTCTGCTTATGTGTATCTTACCCCCCGCCAATTTAATTCATTTTCAGAAAAATTTACCCAATTGTGCCAATTCTTCTACAGTGAGGAATTCCAAACACTATCTACAGATGAAAAGCCGATCATCTTTATGGGAACAGGCATCCCTATGAAAAATTTCATTGAATTTCTAAATGAGTAAAATTTGTCTCTAAATTAGCTATTTGGTTTATCTATTCTAATCCAACCTGCTCAATTATATTTCTAAGTTGAAGAGCAGATTTTTTAAAAAGATCTTCTTCATTCGAGTTTAGAGCAATTTTCAACACATGTGAGACACCTATTTTATTAAT
>JBHLLU010000137.1:0-4723 GCA_048938895.1 Promethearchaeota archaeon | reverse complement strand
TGATTTATCGGATGTTGGTGAAAATAATATAGTTGAGAATCAAGCGGGATATAATTCTTCGAGTGTTCTTATGCAAAGACCATCAATTGATCCAGCACTCAAAACAGAGATCGAAGGATTCTTGCATTGGATTAACAACCCTTCAGGATTAGGTGGATATATTGCATATGCATTACAACAAAACAATATTCAGCAAATTTCTCAACTTGCCGAACTTTACAATGAGTTTTACAAAATTTTTTATGAGTAATTAATATCATAAGATTAATACAAAAATGTAGAGTCGAAAAAAGTAATAGGTAAATTCACATATACTTTAAGAGAGATGGATCGTATAGTTTCTTTTAAAAATGTTTTCTAGATTTTCTCCAAATCTTATTCTGAAGCCCGTATATTCATGCTAAAATATATTCCTCTATTCTTTCCCATATAGATTTTATACCATCCACTTGATATTTGGGTTCTGTTTGGAGTAATTAAACGAATCTTATCTCCTTTTTGAATTCGGTATTCACTAATCTGATCTAAATTTTGATTTTTATATAGAACTCCATTCAAATCTACATCAAAATCATTTGGATATGTTTTGATATCAAAAAAGAGAGTATTTTCAATCCATATAATCATTTTAGATAAGAATTTTCTTATATTTTCTTTTCCTCTACTATGATAAAATATAAACCTGACTTTACCATTTCTAATAATTATCCCCTTAAACCACCTTCTAATTAATGAGGATGGTAATCTTGTTTTCCCATATTTAATTCCAAATACAATACTGAAAACAATAATAATGGGTAATAATATTAGAAAGATCCCTAATCCAAAATTTTCTGCCATAAAGATATCGGCTCGAAAAGTAAAATATAAAGTTCTATTTCCTACTGTTGTTGAATTAACCCATAAAATATATTTTCTTATAGAGGATGAATTAACATTAACGTATCTTTCAATAGTTCCATTTAAAAAATCTTGCCATATAGTATCATTAAACTGGTCTTCTACCCAAATTGAAGCATTATTACTAGAGAAATTTGCTCTTATAAATAATCCAGTAATTATCGATCCTCCAAAAATATTACCACGTGAAACAGAAACTTCTGAAATTTCGGTTGGAATCCCATATTCTATTTCAATTTCATGTTCATAATCAATTTGAGAACACTTAATATCCAAATCTATAGGAATTTTACTATAAATGATATACTGGAGAGAATAATAACCTAAAAAACAGAAGATAATCATGGAAATAAATAAAAAATTTCTATTAATTTTCTTTATTTTGAATATATTTAATCTCATGAGAGGATTCGCTAGTTCTTGAATTATTAACAAAGAAGAAAATTATATTTAAAAATATTTTTTTCTTTTTGTCAATTCTTAAAAGAGTTAAACTCAACAATATTAAAATCAATATTCTATAAAAAAAACATTTTAATAAAAATTTAAATCATTTTTATATAGATTTAACAAATTAAGGTGATAAAAATAGTACATTGTAATGAAATGAAGGAAGGAGATGTTTTTGTTTGCGGAAATTGTGGTCTTGAATTAACAGTGACCAAAGATTGTAATTGTGCAGATGAAAACGCATGTTCAGAAGAAGGATTTACCTGTTGTGGAGAAGATATGCAGAAAAAATAATCAAACTTGTTTTTCAATCTTATTCTTCATAGATCATCAAAAAGAAATTTATCAATTCTTTGATTAATTATTATTACTTGTATCATAATTGTAACTTTTATTATCTTATGTAAATTATATTTATTAATCTAAAATTCTAATCAAGATAAGAGTTAAAATGTCATTACCTTCTAAAAAAGCTATTCAAGTAGATGAGAATACTATCGATTATGAATACAAGATGCTTAATCATGTTATGCAACTCAGATATCATGAAGACAAGTGTGTGGAATGTGGTTTCTGTCATAGAGTTTGCCCTGTTACTGTCTCAATATATGATGAACCTTTAAAACGGACCGCGATTGGGACTCCAGAAGAAATGAAAATCGAATCTGATAAAAAAATTGTCGTTGATACTGATAAGTGTGTTTGGTGTGGATCATGCACCTGGATTTGTCCAGGTTATACGTTAGAACTCTATATTAATGGCGAGAAAAAGCTGAATCTTGTAGAAAATGGTTCTCTTCCAGAATTTGATGAGGAAATTCGAACATTAGAGAATGGAAATAAGGTTCGCAAGGTAGTTGAAGGATCTATAACAATTACATGTAATGAAAAAGATACAAAAGTAATAGATGCTTTTTGCGACGAATGTGCTGTTGTAGCTATGGAACGAAAAAGCAAGAATATTGAGGTTGATAGGGATAAATGTATTCTATGTTTCAAATGCACGGAAGCTGCTAAAAATTATGATAATATAAATGTAGAAGTGCATCGAGATAGATTTAAAAATATAAAAGGAGAACCTTCATCTATTTGGAATGGTATCATGTTAAGAGTTCTTGGAAAAGAAGGCAAAGTAAAAGGAATTTTAAGCCGTAGTCAAAACAAACTTGCTGATGCCGTAGTTAGATTACTTGGTAGAGAAGAGACCGAAGAAGAATCTTAATTTAACTTCTAATTTTTTCCATTATGTTAGAGCACTCATTCTCTTTATAAAATAATTACACTTGACAAAGTGAGAGCAAAATGGAAGAGAAATTAAAACAATGGTTATCAGATAATCACATTGAATATATTCTACATACTCATCCTGCAGTATTTACGGTTCCTGAAGCAAAAATTCATACGGGATATATCCCAGGAACCCATTGTAAAAATTTATTTCTAAAGAATAAGAAAACAGGTCAATTGTACTTAGTTACAATACCCTATGATAAACGATTAGATTTAAACCAATTCCGTCGCATGATAAGTGCTCCAAAAGTTCGTTTTGCTGGACCAAAAGACCTCCTTGAAGTATTAGGTATAACTCCGGGAGCTGTATCTCCATTAGGTTTAGTGAATGATACCAAAGATAAGGTTATTTTCATGATTGAAGAGACAATATGGAAAGCAAAAGAAATTTGCTGCCATCCAAATGTGAATACTGAAACACTTCAAATTCCAGGTTCTGAGTTTCAAAAATTAATTAAAGCTACGAATACTACGATGGAAATCAAGAATCTTCCATATTTAGAATCAATAGATACCTAATACTATTAAATTCTTCAATTTTTTACTTTATAGTGCTTTATAGCATTTTTTATTGCCGATTCTAAACTTAGCTTTAAAGCAGGAATATGTGAAAATTCTTTGTATATTGTATCCCACATTAAATTCATTAAGTACTCAATATCATTAAGTTTCTCATTATTTTGGTCAAAGAAGTCCATCCAAGTATGGTACATTAAAACGGAATTATCTAGAAAACGGCTGATATCACTTTCAGTGAATACTCCAAAATGAGCAATACAAAGATAATCTAAATCAAGTGATTTCATTTTTTCTATTGATTCAAGATAGTCTTTTTCTTGCCAATAAATTGAATTCGAATTGCATACAAAGAAATCAGTATACCAATGCATACCTGGAGCATCACCAACAAATGCACTTCTATTTTTTTCATCATATATAGAGATATGATCGATCATATGCCCTGGAGTTTCAATAATCTCTAATGAATAATCATCATTAAGGAATAATTTTTCTTTATCTTTCAAAGGAAACACTCCTCTTATATTAAGATAATCCGGATAATATGGTTCAGATTCAAAACAAACGTTATAAGATTGATCTTCTAAATAGGGCATTGCTTTCTCTGAAGCAAAAATTTTAATGGGTGACAAGCCTTCCTCTTTAACCTTTTCTCGCAAATATATCACTCCTTGCGTGTGATCCCAATGAGAATGAGTAAGAATTAGATTCTGTAAAGGCCATGCTTTTAATCTTTTAAGACTTTCATAAACTGTAGCAGCACCACTTCTACTACCTGAATTAATTAAACAATTCGCACCATCTTCTGTTTTTATTAAATAAGCCGCATGTCCATTTCTTATTTTATTTCCTTCCTTATCCAAGTAGGTAGCATCAATAAGCCATGTATTTTCATTAAACTTGCCAGATTTGTAAATATATCCCAATGATAACGACCTTTAAATGATTTTACTTAGTCAAAAAGAAAATAAATTTAAAAATAATATGATTAATTTTAAGAATACTTTTGGTATAATTCTTTTATGAATTCATCAAGTTCCTTCATGGATTTTTTCTCTGTTGCATAGGCAACTTCTCCACACTCATCTTCTAAATCGAAACAGGATTTTATATATCCTTTATTCATAATTGTTAGCATTGATTTTATAAAGAATAGAAATTCAGTTTGATATTTAGTTAATTGTTTTACAAATGAAAGAGTTTCAACTTCTAATTGGTCAAGTGGAATGATTCTTGTAGGGAAGTTGATGTTTTTTAGTTCTTCTAATCCAACTTTGTCTGTGGTAAAAAGCAAATTTTTGGCATAATTTAAGCCAAAAGCTAACAATGGTAGAAGTGTAGCCCCCGTCTGTGGAAATGCCGAAATTGCTATTTCAGGAAGCCTTAGATATAATTCCTCTTTAGGGCGATCAGCAAAAATCTTCAAATCACTAGCCAGCATAAACATAACACCAAAGCCAACCGCTATTCCTTGTACTTGAGCTACAATTGGTTTTTTCATAAGAATCATGGTTTCATTTATTTTTCTCCCCCATTCTGTAATAAGTTTCACATTTTCAGGGGA
>JBHLLU010000136.1:3156-4779 GCA_048938895.1 Promethearchaeota archaeon | reverse complement strand
TTGATTCCATCTATTGCCCTCAGGAGTTCTTCGAAAGTCTGTTTTTCATACCCTTCAAACATAGTGGTAATTCCAGAAATTAGCACAACTTTCACATCTTCAAGCATTGACAGTCTATTTTCCAGAATTTCAATAATTTGATCAAATGTAAAAGCTCGTGAGATCAAGATGTTTTTCAAGACTTTTTGGGGTGATAAATTTTGTGTAACCGCAAATTTACTTACATTGTAAGGATTGAAGCGATTGTTCCCATCAATGAAGGCAACTCGAATTCCTTCACCTAATCCTCCGTTACTAAATGCCTTTTGGACAATGACAGAAGTTGTTAGCAAAATATTTGTAGTTAATTTCTTATCTCCATAGAGTAAATAGACTAAATCTCGGTGGAACCCTCCAGAAAGCAACTCATCAAGAGTCTTATCCCCACTTGAAATTGGTGGAGATTGGTTGTTTTTTTCATACACTGCATATCCTGATCTATAAGTCATCATATATCATAACTATTTTTCAAAATAAAACAAGAATACACCGACAATTTTCTGAAATGTACGGAATTTGCCCGAAATTTAGAAATATCATTCTTTCAAACTGAAATAGTTTTACTTTTAAAAGAATGTTTGTTATATGGAGGCAGAGAGAGGAGAATATAAGTAAAAATAAAATGAGATAAAAATTAAAAAGATGAGTGTTATCCGACGAAAATAACCTGATTTAGAGTAAATGAATTTGAGATAAAATAGAATCTTAAAAATTTAGTTGCTTTTCTATTTTAATACAGGAATGAAGTTCATGATTCATTCTTTATAAATTAATCACGTCCAAAAAATAAATAATGATTCAATTTTAAACGATGCAGAATGGTCGATGAATAAGCTTTTAAGAATTAAGTGTGTTTTTCATTAAAAGGATAGATTGTGAAAATTACAGATTTGTCTAGAGAATATAGAGAAAGAGTTTCAGTTATCCGTTAAAAATTAATATGCTTATCGCATAAATTCATAATATTTTTACTACGATTAAATACAATATTCATTCATTTAAAAACTTTATGGTTAAAAATGAAATTTTATAAGATATCTCATTTATGGATGCTCACGTGATAGATAGATTTAAATACTTTAATTGGTTTGATTAGAATTACCAATCCAATGATCAGTAATCGAAATCAAAAACTAAAATTTGATGAATTATGGTTAGAATATATTGTTTGAAAAGTGTCCTAGCGTATCTGTTCTAAATAATTTGAGGTATACAAGGACAATTATAATTTGATTACGCAAATATCTTAATGTTCTTCTACACAGTAATAGCTCTGATGCTCTTAAACTTCAAGATAGTATAGTTAATTATGATTTTTTTTTGAAAGTAGAAATTAATAAAATAATTGAGATAAAAAAGTGAGGTGAAAAAGATTATTAAGTTAAAGGAATGGGCAAAAGAAGATTCTGTAGTAGTTGTAATTTATCAAGATAAGAAAAAAGATAAGATAAAAGAAGAAAAGCTTAATAGAAAAATGAGAAAGCTTCAAATGAGTATGTTATATAATCCGAGATATCTAGAAGAAAAAGAATCATATAAAGTAAATCTAGATGCATTAAGATCTTATTATAGTTTAGGTCATCC
>JBHLLU010000136.1:0-3056 GCA_048938895.1 Promethearchaeota archaeon | reverse complement strand
ACTATAAGTTCCATCTATCTCTTTTAATTAAACTTTATAATAAGTCACGTCAAATAATATATTATCAATTTCTTTTTTAAAAAAAACACATAAAAAAACTCGAGAAAAAAATGTCTTATAAAGATAGGTTTTGGCAGTCAAACTATGATAGTGGTATAGGTGATGTAGATCCAAAAGAATTTGAAACATCTTTTACGCAAGCGATAAGAAGAACATTCGAGGAGGTTCCCCAAAAAGCAGCGTTCTATTTCTATGGTAATGAATTTTCATATGAAGAATTAGATACTCTTTCCAATGAAGTTGCTAACACATTAATTGCAAACGATTTTAAGAAAGGAGATATATTGGCAATTTGCCTTGTAAACATCCCAGAGTATGTAATAGGCGTTTTAGGAGGTTTAAAAGCAGGATTAATCGTTTCAGGTGTTTCTCCCCTCCTTTCTGCTGTACAGATCCAATATCAGTTGAATGATTTAGGATCTGGTGGAAAACAAGTCGCCTTATTATGTTTAGATGCTGTATTTGCTGGACATATAACAAAAATTTATAACCAGATTCCCGCACTGAAATTAGTTATTACTACTAGTGTAGGAGGCTTTATGCCGAAAATTTTAGCCAAGTTAGGGAAGATGGCAGGAAAAATCCCTAAAGGAAAGGTTAGCCCACTTGAGGGAATAACTGTTCTTGAATATCATAAGCATGTTAAAGGGAATGTTATAGGAGAATTACCAGATGTTAAAATCAGCCCAGATGATATAGCATTTATCCAATATACGGGGGGAACAACAGGTCCTCCTAAAGGAGCCATGCTCAGTCACAGGAACTTCGTATCTGATGTTAAAATATTTCAACACTGGCTTAGTTGGGAATTTGCTAAGGGTTTTGGTTTATCAGGATTTCCATTCTTTCACATTGCGGGATTATTCACTTGCGCAAACGTAATTATGTTAGGTTGGAGTCAAATCTTAATCCCCAATCCTAGAGATACAGATCATATCATAAAGGAGATGTTGAAATATCGACCAAGCGTATTAGCGAATGTTCCTACATTGTATCAAATGCTCCTTAAGAATCCAAAATTTAAAAAAATTGATAAGGAAATGATCGACTATGTAATTTCTGCAGCAGCACCTTTCCCGAAAGAATCACAAGAGATACTAGAAAGTGTTATCGGCGAAGGGAAGTTAATAGAATTATATGGGATGACTGAGACTTCACCTTTGACCGTTGGAAATCCTGCAAAAGGTAAAAAGAAACTAGGACATGTAGGTTTGCCTTTTCCTAACGTCCATTTCAAATTGGTGGATCCTGATACGGGAAAAGAAGTTCCTATTGGTGAACCAGGAGAAATTTGTATCAAAGGACCAATGGTTATGCAGGGATATTATAACAAACCTGAAGAAACTAAAAAAGCAGTAGTTGATGGTTTCATGAAAACGGGAGACATGGGGGTCATTGATGAAGAAGGATACATAAGAATTGTGGATAGAACTAAAGATATGATAATTGTAGGGGGTTATAAAGTGTTTTCCGCAAAATTGGAAGATACTTTAACAAAACATCCTGCGATTGAAATGGTTGCCACCATTGGTGTACCAAATCCAGATAGACCCGGATCTGAAATCGTTAAAGCCTTTATTCAACTTGATCCTGAATATGAGTATGATGGGAATGAAGAAGCTTTAAAAGAGGATATTTTAACATTTGCTAAGGATAACTGTGCACCTTATGAGGTCCCTAAATCATTTGAAATAATTGAAGAATTGCCAGTAACAAGTGTTGGGAAAGTTGATAAAAAGCTATTAAGAAAAGATTAAATTTTACTTTTATTTTATTTGTTCTAATTTTATTTAATTTGTTCCTCTACAATTGATACTACTCTTGGAAATATCTCTCCAATTTTCTCATGAATCACAATGTCTGCAATAGAATCCATATCGGTCTCTTGAATGTTAATGATAGCTAATTTTGCTCCAATTGATATTGCTTTTTGAGGATACCAAGCCACCGGATATACTACTAAACTGCTTCCTAATACAATCATTAAATCACAGTTCTTTAGCATTTGATCCGCTTTCGCTAGGACAGAAGATTCTAAAGGTTCCCCAAAAAATATTGCATTTGGTTTCAGCATTCCATTACATCTTTCACAGAAAGGTGCATTTCCCTGTAAAGCCTGATTAACCATTGTTGTTATGGGGAAAATAGCCCCACAACTTAGACATTTTGCTTCCATAACGTTTCCATGAAACTCAACAATATTTTTAGTTTTTGCTTTTTGGTGCAATCGATCAATATTCTGAGTAAGCACTCCCTCGAGTTTACCGAGTTTTTGAAGCCTTGTAAGGGCTTTATGCCCTTTATTCGGTTTTGCACTGAATATTGCTTTTCCTGTCTCTAGCATAAACTCCAAATTTTTAGTTGGATTCGAGACATAGGAATTAATCGAAGCATATTCATAGGGATCTACTTTTTCCCATAATCCTGTTCCAGGAGATCTGAAATCTGCAATCCCACTTTCAGTACTCATACCTGCTCCTGTAAGTACTACAATTTTTTTTGAGTTAAGAATTAACTCTGCTAATTTTTCTATCTTTTCTTCTAAGCTGAACATATTTAAAAATATTAAAAAAGGTATTTAGAACAATGTTACATAATTTATCTTATATATAATATGAAATTAAAAAAGAAATTCATTTTGGTTATTACCAAAATATCGATCTGAGAAGAATATAATTTTTACTAAAAGAAGAAATCCATCAAATCGTATAGATCTAACAACTTTTCTACAGTAAGGTTGGAATAGCCTTTTATGTCATCTAAGGTTTTATTTTGAAGTCCTTTTTGATCATCCCAAAACATAGTAAATATCATACCGAGATATTTACCATAGATTAATAACCCTCCTTCAAAGTCTCCCCCATTATCTATTGAAATTATGCCAAATGAATTATCGTCTTCAGTTTCAGATAAAAAATTGATTAGTTGATTATAAAATTTTGAGCTAAGGAAGGGTCTGTCTTTCACACTGGCAACTTTATGATCAAATCCCCTCC
>JBHLLU010000024.1:34274-65964 GCA_048938895.1 Promethearchaeota archaeon | reverse complement strand
ATTAAAGCTGCTGGAGGAATTCCAATTTTGGCACATCCAGGAATTCATGAAGTACCAAGTAGGGAAAAATTTATTGAGATGTGTTTAGAAGCAGGAATTGAGGGAATCGAAGTTGAATATACATATTCGAAAAATAGACCTTTTTTTAATACAGATAAAGCTCAATGGGCGCAGGAGTTTTTCCCAAAATATTTTAGAAAACTCGCAGAGAAGTATAATTTAATCAAATCAGGTGGATCTGATTACCATGGAGGGAAAAAAGGTATCATTATTGGGGAAGCAAATGTACCAGATATATATTTAAAAAATTTTATTTAAAGTAAAAAATAATTCTCTATTTTTATCTAAAGTTAACCTTTCAATAGTTTCTGTATGTCTTGAATCTGCTTTTCTATTCTTTCTTCATACTCCTTTATTCTCTTCATTTTTTCTTCAAATTCCTCTTTAGTAATTTCTCCTGTCATTTCTTTAATTTCGAAATCTAAAGCCATTTTTGATATCTCAACCTTTTTTACTTTTAAATCGTTAAGTGTTTTTTTCACATGATCAATTTGCTTTTGTTCCATGGTAGGCGAGCTATATTGATCCATTTGAGATCCTTGCTTTCCAATCTCTGGAGTGCTTGCTTTTGGAGCGTCTATAGTTTTTATTGGTTGAGCTGATGGGGTAATTTGACTTGAAGTTGGTGGAGGTATTGTTTGTGATTCAGTAGTGGGCATTGGTGTACTTTGAGGGGTAAATTCATTTGGAATTCTTGTAGGTTGAGGGGATGGAGTAAATTGAGTCGAAATTTGTTGAGGTACTATTTGCGGTTCAGTAGTGGGCATTGGTGTATTTAGAGGGGTAAATTCTTTTGGAATTCTTGTAGGTTGGGGGGATGGAGTAGGTTGAGTTGAAATTTGTTGAGGTAGTGTTTGTGGTTCAGTAGGGGGTATTGGTGTTTTTAGAGGGGTGAATTCTTTTGCATTTCTTGTAGGTTGAGGGGATGGAGTAGGTTGAGTTGAAATTTGTTGAGGTAGTGTTTGTGGTTCAGTAGGGGGTATTGGTGTATTTAGAGGGGTAAATTCTTTTGGAATTCTTGTAGGTTGAGGGAATCCATCTGGCATCTCTTTTGGAGTTTGAGAAATATTTGCAACATGACCAAATGCAGATGTCTTCAATTTTTTTCTTGCATCTTTCGGTACATCACCTAAAGTCTTGGGTCTTAGTTTTACCATAAAATCTTCAGGATTTAATTGTAAGCCAACATTAGTGTTTCCAACGGAACTAACAGACTGTTTTATAGATTGTGTTGGGGTTTCAGGTTTTTCTGGTCTAATAACTTGTCTTTCTGTTGATCTCTGAGGAGGAAGTTTAGGCGTAGGGGGCATACTAACTTCAGACGTCTCAATTGAGATTGTCGGCTTAGTGGTAATAATCTCTTTAGAGATTTGTAGTTCCTTCGAGACGATTTTTTGCTCTTGTCTATCTGTCTCTATTGGGTGAGCAGGAGTAGGTTGGGGAGCACCAACTTGGTCCAGCATTGCTTTTATTTTTTGTGATTTCTCATAAAATTCCTTACCTAATGAATCATCTCCTAATTCTACGCATAAATAACTTATCTTATCAAAAAGAAATGCTGCTTTTTCAAAATCAGCAGTCTTTAATGCCCCTGTTGCTTCTTCTATTAATTTATCTCTCTCTAAAAGTGGCTTTAATAACGGAGAGACTTCTGCACTCATTTCTAAAACATCAGCAATTATTTGAATCATTTTATTTCGATTCTCAGGATCTTTTGCAATCATTGAGTATGATTTTAATCCTAATACTCTTTCTATTTGAGCAGGATTAATAGCTCCTTCTAAATCTTGCTTATTTCCGATGACCGCTGTATGAGCATGTGGGGATTGTTCTTTAATTAATTCTAGGAAAAATTTACTTTTTTCAACATTTTCTAAGGTTGAATCAGTAATTAAAAGAGCAGCGTCGCTACCTTTTATAAAATTATCCCAAAGATAACTAAATTGTTCTTGTCCCGCAAAATCCCACAAATGAAAATGCAATTTCCCAATTTTCACAGTAGCGATGTCACCTGTAATTGTAGGAATATGTTGCATGGGGATCTCTTCTGCTCTTATTAACTTAGTTATAGTAGTTTTTCCTACTCCCGAAAATCCGATTAAAGATATTTTTGGTCTAAGATTCTTGTGGATTGAATCAACAATGGGGTCAAAAACTTCAAAAGTTTTTGCATCAAAACGATGTTGTAATATTTCTTCAAAGAGGTTGATAAACTCTTTCCTACATTTTATCAATTCCTTTTTGATATTATCAAATTTGTCTGTTAAACCCGTAACAAAAAGAACAATTATTCCTAAGCTTTTTTGGGTGATATAAGATACTCTGAATTTATAATAATCATGGAATTCTACTCTATCTTCACCCCTGATAGCTTCATCATCCATGATTTCTGATATTAGATAATCCAAAGCTTCATGTTTCATTGCTTTACCAAAATGCCTATAATAAAGTAGTTCTTCACCTTTGTAGATAAAGACTTGCCTTAGAATGATGAATCACCTATGAATTTTAAATAATCCCATTTTTTAATTAATTTGAAACGTGTTTAACTAGATCTTTTATAATTGAATATTTTTCTTTTTTAATTTCTTCCTGTTTCAGTGTATCCTCGATTTTTGATAATTCTTTGGAAAAATTAAAGATGGAGAATTCTTTAATCTCTCCTTCCTCAGAACTTTCGCTTAGTTTGTTTAAAAAAATGCTTATACTTGGCATAAATTTTGCCAAATTAACATTTAGATCCAATTTTGAAATTAATATTAATTTTTCAGTATATGAAAAAAGATAATGATTTTCTTGAGCTTCAATAGCAAAGGAATTTATCTTTTCTAAATTTAATTCTTGGGCAATTTCTTTAGAACTTGAAATCAAGGAAAGTATTTTTTGGGGTATTACTTTTCCCTTAGAAAATTCTTTAATCTTTGTTCCTAAAATAATCCCGTATTTATTTGCTATTGCACATTCAGCATTTAATTCTGATTTCAATTGTGAGATAATTTCTTCGTAATTAATGTTACTCATAATATCGAATTAATCTATTTCATTAAATAATAAAAACCTAGTTATTTATATTTATTTTGTTATTAGACTCATTATATTACTTAGAAATATATGAATTAGAAAGAAACTAATATTGAAAATATATAAAACACATTTTTCAGAAAAAGAATCAGATATAACAATTATTTCAGAGTCCAAAAAGGCAATTTTAGCTGCTAAAAAAAGTTTTTATCTGCATCGGGGAAATTTGGAGAAATATGTTATTAAAAACACTCAATTTTTAACCTCCCTTTCTCCTATCAAACAAGATTCAGATATAGAGGTAATCAAAATAATGTCAGAAGTAGCATATATTTGTGATGTGGGCCCTATGGCGGCTGTTGCGGGGGCTCTAGTTGACTTGATGTTAGAAACTATGAAAACAAGATCAAATAAGGAAAATGCAGATTTTATAGAGGCTAAGGTTGCCTTAGTTGAAAATGGCGGTGAAATTGCTATAGATTCCATCAAGCCTATGAACATTGCTCTTTATGCAGGAAATAATAAATTAAACCTAAATATTGGATTTAGAATAGAAAAGAAAGATTGTCCGATTGGTATCGGAACAAGTTCTGCAACAATAGGACATGCTATTAGCTTTGGGGAAGCTGATGCAGTCACTATTTTTACTAAAACCGCAGCTTTGGCAGACGCTGCAGCAACTAAAGTAGCAAATTCAGTGAAGGGTATGGATATTGAAAGATCCATAAAAAGAGGTTTAGACACTGCTGATGATATTGATGGAGTCATTGGAGCCTTTATATGTAGAAAAGATAAAGTTGGTCACACAGGTAAATTACCTAAATTAATTAAAATCGAAGGGAATAAGAAACAGATTTTACAGCAAAAATTAGATGATGTATTTCCGGGCAACTATGAGATTTTTAAATAGGTGAGATGTCAGAAAATCTCTTTTTATTACAAAATCCCTTTATAATTCCTTTAAGGTAAAAGATGTTATTTAATTATTATCTTTTGAAATTTGTCTTTCTCATAATACATCCAAAACCACCTAGGGAATCCTTTTTTTCGCACATTTACTTGAAAATAGAAAATTATCCTATATATATTAAATGGGATGACTTTTAAGATAGTATTTAGCATTTTGATTAATTTTCTTTCAGAATTAGTTAATACAGTCTTCCTTTCCGTAGTATTAACGAAACTCTCAAAACTGGTATTCGGTTTATAATCAGTTTTTAACATATTTGGTTCAAAGTTGATTCCTAAGAATTTGCAAATGTCATTCATATTATTTTCAATATTCTTTCGCACTGATTCATAGCTAAGCATTAACAAGCGGTTTGTCTGAGATTCAAATTTCTTTATATATGATTCATATTTACGATATTGAATAAGTCTAATTAAAATATAGATTTTCTTCATAAGTTTGTTTTTAATATGAGTTTTTCTAATCGCAGATGTAATCACGTCATAGAGATTTCTTTTTATCCTAATAAATTTAGCATCAGGGAAATATATCGATATTTTTCTTAGATATAGTGAATGAGCTGGTGATTTTTCTAGCCAATAATCTGCATTATGCTTTTCTGCGAGAGTATCCATAATAAGTTTAAATGCTTGACTATAAGTTTTTGGCCTATTTTTATATAAAAGGTCCTTATCGAGTCCAGTTGCTCTAAAATAATCTGAACTTGCATATGTTTCAACAAATTGGATGAAGTTATGATTTCTTCTGAGGTTTCCAAAGAAATTATCGACATGACTAAAATAGGCACTTTCAAGTATTCCAAAAGGCTCTCGTTGAACTCCTACAATTTTACTATGGTTGCAAAGTAGGTTTGCTAACCAAGTTGTACCAGATCTCTGAATACCGATAACAAATACTGACTTTGACATATTAATTTTAAAATTCTTTTTTCATTGTTCTAAATCTCAAAAAGAGCTAAAACTTAAATGTTTTTTGAGATGAATGAAATCTTCTTTTAATATTTTAGATGACCCAAAATATAGGGGATTCTGCACCCCTCTTAGTTTTTGAAGAACAAACTTTATTTAAATAGTCGAGATTATAGTATTCTTCTTCTTCTTCTTTTGATAATTGACCAAAGAGGTCAAATCCTTTATTTATAATATATGTATCTTCAAAAATTATATATACATCAGTACCATAATTTTTTTTAATTTGTTGTAAAATATTTGTCCCATTATCAAAAAAATGATTTGAAGGGGGAAATAAATCAGTTTCATATTTTAGTTTAATGAAATTACCTTCATAGAGAAGAGTACTATTCGAATTATTATAAATATAGCCGTAATATCTAAAAACATGATTCCAACCGAATTCAGTGATTAATACATTTTTGTCCTTTGCATTATTGGCATACCATTGGATTGAGCTTACATTTCTTTTTTTCAGCGTAAAGACGTTAAAACTAACCGATTGATAGAAAAATGAAGAAAAAAGAGAAAATATAATTATAAAAAGAATTACAAACTTCATTTGAAACGTTCTTATTTTTTTTAATTTAATAATTTTATAGATATATGAACTAAATCCAATTACAGTGATAGGAGGAATAAGATAGAGAATTCTCTGCCATATCATATTATTCAGTATTAAAATATTAAATACAAAACCTCCTCCTAATAGTAGAAGTAAACCCATAGCCCAAATAAATAATGGCTTTCCTCTAGGCTTTTTTTGAAATAAAATTAAACCCCAAATAGCAAAGGAACTTAACATTATAATTTCTAGTACATAGAATATATTAGTAATTCCAATCTCCATCCATATAAGATTCACAATTAATAAACAGAGAGCTAATATCATTAAAAAGCTAAAAATGAGAGGAATTATTGCTCGATCTTCTATCTTTTTAAGAAATCTGTTTTTTTCACCCGAAATAGCTGATTTATACCGTCCCTTTGTAAAAATTATCGATTTTTGTATTCTCCATAAAAAAATAAAACCAGCGCAACACCCACCTATGCCAATTAAGATTAAGATATACCAAGAGAAATTTAAAGATGTAAAAAACCAATAATGACCACTTCCGATCCCGAAAATGTTCAACAATAGGAACAAACCAGTTAAGCCACAGAGAAAGATAAAATCAATACCTCGTTTATAATCTCTTAGAAAATAAATAAGATACAACCAAAGAAATGAGAACAAAAATATAAGAGATGTAATTACATGAGTCAATACAGCACTTACAAAGATGATTGTAATAAGACTATAATACAAAGTAATATTTCTAAAAACATCTTCCTTTGAAGGGCGTTCCACTTTAAGAAAACCTTGTAACCTCTTATAAAGCAGAAGAAAAACTGCTAAACATTTAATTAGAGCTGACCCTGAAGGCCAGTATTGAAGCATCATGTTCGAAAATCCCAAAGAGGAAAATTCAAGAATAAATACACTAAAAATGGCTAAATTTTTATTTCTAAAAATTCTCAAAGAGATATTATAAAACAATATACCTGAGAGAAAATAGGTATAAAATACAAAATATTTAGGAATTAAAACATGACCTATTCCTGAAAAGAAGTTAATGACAGCACCGAAAATACTAATACCCAATGTACCATGATATCCTTTAAGATAGAGAAAATTCTCTTTTGTAATAATTTGGCTATTAAAAATGTGAAGCCAGGGATCCGTTCCTACAAAAATTGAGTATTTAACAATATTAAGAATACAAATGAAGAAAATAAATATGAAGAGAAAGATTCCGTTCAGGTTCAGTGTATTTTTAATATACCTAATAAGTGAAAATTGTTTTGATTTCCCGGTTATATCATGAAATAGTCTTTTTGACTTAAGTATATTTTGATCTGCCTTTTTCCAATCAATAAGAATAATTACGCTAATTATAATCAAAAAAAAGATAGTTATGCTAAAAAAAAAATAATATTTTGATAGTTCGATGCCCAAACAATATCCAATATATCCTAAAAAAATATAAAAAACAGAATTGATAACGATTGTTAGACTTAATTTTTCCAGGAAGGTAAAATCGCTTTTTTTTAATAGTAAAAAAAAGATAGGGTAAGTTGGTAGAAACAATATCACATAGATGGAACTTGGAATAACTAGTGTTTGGAAAAATAAATTTAAACCCTTTACATTTTCGATTCCAATAATTTTATTAAAATCAATCAATTTTAAAAAGACAAATATAAGAGATATTAGAGAAACTAAGAAAATTAATATATGAATTCTAAAATGAATGTAAAAAAGAATTTTATTTACTCTTTGTTTCATTTTAATCATTAATTTTCTTTATTTGAATTCAAACTTAAAATTAATCATAAAAATCTCATATCCTATAAAAATATTAATAAAATTGAAATTATAAGCTAGGTAAATGAATTTACCCCTATTAAAGCTTTAGTATATCCATTAGTTCTTCTTTATACTCTTTGGGAAGCCTATCTGGTCTTTTTAATCTTGTATTATCTAAGAAATTTATTTTTATATGGATTAGGATTGGACCTTTAGCAGATTTAATTTCTTCTATACAACTCAACAATTCTTTTTGAGTTTTTATTAAACAAGTTAATTTATAATTGCATGCATCAGCAATCTGTGTAAAATTTATTATTGAAGAGGAGGTAGGTTGACCCCCAGTGGATTCGTGAGCTTCATTATCAAATATTATATGTACAAAATTCGGGGGTGCATTTTTTCCAATTGTAGAAAATGCTCCCAATTGCATAATTGCAGCACCATCTCCATCAAAAATTATTACTCTCTTATTTGGTTTTTGAAGGGCTATACCCAATCCTATTGAGCTAGCACAACCCATCGAACCAATATTGTAAAAGCTTTTGCCATGCTCAAGATTCCTTGTTTCTCTATATTCAAATAATTTCCTGGAAATATAACCAGTAGTGGATACAATTATTTCATTATTGGTAAGGTTATCCATAATTAGATGAATTGCTTCACTCGAAGTTAATGAATAATTATTTAATCGTTTTTCTTTCATTTCATACTCTTTGAAGAAATTACGAGGAAATACAAAAGCATAAGGTCCCTTTTTTTCAAAACAATATTTTTTTGCTTGTTGTATTCCAGTTTCAATACTATCCAAATCATCTTTCATAAGAATATAAGGTATCTGAAGTGTATCTAATAATGGTAAGGTAATTTTCCCCATTTTTTTGTGCTGGGGCGCATCTGGTTTACCTGGTTCTCCACGCCATCCAATTAATAGTAAAATTGGTATAGAGTAAACCTCAGGATCACATAATGAAGTAAGAGGATTAACGGCTTTTCCAAGCCCTGAATTTTGCATGTACACAATTCCGACTTTATTTGTCGCAAGATGATAACCTGAAGCTAAAGCGATAGCTTCGCATTCATTACACGTGATAATATTATTAAGGTTTTCGGAATCATTTTCACTTAAGAATTTCATCAAATCTTTAAACGTTGAATCTGGGATTCCTGTAAAAAATCCAAAGTCATATCTATTCAAAATAGAAATAAAATCTTCGCAAGAAATCATTTTCATCTAATAAAGTTCTTTATTTATTTAAGTTTAGATATATAATTCTTTACTCTTTCTAAATCTTCATGATCATCAATCTCAACACAAAATTCATCAAAATAACAGGGTTTTAAGATAAGATCGCCTAATAATTCATTTAAAGCATCTTCAGCATAACAATTTACTTTACCCTTTTTAATAAACTCTTCAATTCTTTTAAACCATTGTTCCATAAATCCTATTGATAGTTTATATAACGGAGCTAAGAAAGCCGCATTACTCCCAGTTAGATTCACACCAATTTTTTCTATTCTTTCATCTATAATTATGGCTTTAAAATCTTTTTCTGGAGGTGGTATCTCCTTGTTTACCAAGACACAATCTATTTCCTTTGAATCAAGTATTAATTTTACTAATTTTTCAGAAAATATTAAATCTCCATGCAAAAATAAAATATCATCGTCAACTATTTTTTTAGCCAGGTATAAAGAATATATGTAATTAGATTTATCATAAATTGGATTGTTAACATATTGGATTTTAATGAATGGATAGTTATTTTTAATATGTTTTTTTATTTTATTCTCAAATGGACCCGTTGGAATTATGAAATCTGTAAAACCAACCTTAGTTATAATCTTTAATTGATGATCTAAGATGGTATTTCTTTCATCTATTTTGACCAAACATTTCGGAAGATTATTCGTTAATGGTGCCAACCTTTTACCAATTCCAGCATTTAATATTATAACTTTCATTTAATTCCCTCTAAAATTTCTCTTAATTGAGGTTCTGTTAATAATCTTGGATTATTTTTTACCCTTTCAGGATTAAACCCATTCTTTACAATAATTTCCAAATCACTTTGGCTTGATATTCCTAATTCTGATAACTTTAGTTCTAAACCGATTTTTTTAATCAAATTATTGACAATTTCTTGAGCCTCAATAAAGGTACGAGCACCGATTAGTAATTTTACTTCATCCATGATTTTTTTTACATATTCAAGTCCACGAGGGTCCAACACGTCATTCTTATTTACACCTGCATTAAAGAATATCATAGAGGATATAGTTAACGCTACAGCAAGACCGTGAGGTACATTGAAATATGATGTAATAGGATAAGAAATTGCATGAGCGGCTGTTGTCTTTGTTATATTTATTGCCTTGCCTGCATAATTAGCTCCAATAGCCATATTATATCTAGATTCTTCATCGGGGGAGTTAACTGCTTTTTCTATGTTATTCATTATCAGCCTAATTGCTTTCTTTGCATATTCTTTTGATTCGTCTGTAGAATTTATATTCCAAAATGATTCTATTCCTTGACAAAATGCATCCATACCGGTATAAGCGGTTATCCTCTTTGGAAGGCTATATGTTAATTCAGGATCTACAATGATATAATCGGCTCGCATAAATTTCTCATCAGCCAACGAATATTTTGTTTTTTCTTTGAAAATTACAGCAAAATGAGTTGCTTCACTTCCTGTACCAGCCGTGCTTGGTATTAAAATTAATGGAATTCCCTTCTTTCTAAACGAAATTTTCTTAAAAAGATAATCCTCGATATTTCCTTTATTGGTAGAAAATATCGATACACTCTTTCCTATGTCTAATACTGATCCTCCCCCCATCGCAACAATAACATCACTATTACTTTTCCTAAATGAATTTAAAGCAATTTTTACACCTTCAATAGAGGGGATTGAGGAAATTTCATCAAAATGGTAAATTTCACATTCTTTTCTAATTATGGATTTAACTTTCTTAATATTTGGTTTCTCTAAAGAAGAATTTCCTGTGATAAAAAATACTCTCTTAGAATTAATGCTTTTTAAAATGCGTTGTAGGTTCTGGATAGAACCAACACCCAAAGATTCAATCATCTTTTTTAATCACTTTTAAATAAAACTTTAGAGTAGCTTTTCAGCTAAATCAACATCTTTTTTGTTATGAATCTCTAACCATCCTTTATGAATCTCCAATGTGTGGACTTTAAAACCTCGATCTATAATTTCTTGAATAAAATCATTGAAAGTTGCTTTCTCTATAGATATAGCATGAAAACATTCTTTTTTATTTGTAGTACACTCTTGATATATTTGCTTGATTATCTCTACACCATATTCAGAGAAGTAGGCAATTCCTATATATTCATAATCTGCCATATTTTTATCAATATTCTTACCAATTCTTATTATTTCATTATCCCTAGAATAAAGAAATCTCTGTTGATTAGTGGGTTTTTTTGAAGTCATTACTAAATCCAATCTTTTATCTATTTCATGTTTATGATAAGTATAGGAATTATCAACAACTAATACAATATCTCTTCTAGTTTCTAACAAAGAATTAATAATCTGAGAATCAAAAAGGATATCTGAATTAATATAAATAAATCCTCCTTCCATTTCCTTTTCTGCTCTAAATAAGGAATAGAGAAGCCCATAATCTTCGTAGTGTTCGTTATCAATATATTTAACTCCCGGAATGTTGAGAAGCTCTTTCTTAAATCCCCTTATAACCACAACATCATATATTCCACAGCTATTAAGAATCTCTAATTGCCTTTGAATTATTGTTTTTCCTTTTATTTCTAAAATGGATTTAGGGTGATCAAAAATAGATTCTACACCGGCAGCAGGAATTATAACATGATGTTTACTCTTAGCGTATATTTTATCTTTTTCCTTTACTTCTAAGAATCCAACATCTTGAAAAATGGTTTTTACAGGGCTACACATGGGTTCTGCTTCAAATCCTCTCTGATTCCTTAATATTAAGGAAGCGGTTTCAACCATGGCTTTATGGCTTGATCTTAGCAGGTGATTGGCATAAATAACTATATTAAAACCACTCTTTCTTAAATCTTCTTCCTTAATTGTATTATAAGTTGTTGGTACACAAATCAAAGGTTTTCTAAAACCAATCTCAGAGCTTAATTTATCATATTTAACAGCAAAATTAAGAACATCCTCAGGATTAGAATCTTTAGAATGAATCATTATAGCATCCGCTTCAGCTAACAAATATTTTCTTGCTCTAAGGATTGCATCTTCTAATCCTGCACCTGAAATAAGACTTTCAATTCTTGCAGCTATTAGAAAATCTTTTGAAAATAAAACACTTTTACCTCTTTTAATTTTCGTCGCAAATATGTCAGGATCCTCTTGAGTTTGGTTAGCGCCTGGTTCTAAGCTATTTCTTTTGGGAAATACTTTATCTTCAATTATAACCATCGAAACCCCTAGATCTTCTAGATTTTTAACAAAAAATTCAAAATTGGTTGCTTCACCACCAGTATCTCCGTCTACTATCAACGGTTTATTTGAACTTTGTAATATTTGGCGTATAGTTTCATACCTTGACTCTGGTCCAATTATTTCAGCATCAGGATATCCTTTTGCAGCACTATCTGTTAAGCTACTCTCCCATAAAGCATCAAATTCTAAAACTTCATCTTCCCTCTGCTCTTTAATATTGTTAGCTATTATCGCACTTAAACCATTATGGACTTCTATAACTCTTACAAAATTCCTTTTGCTTAATATATCTTTTAGGGATCTCCTTCTAATTTCAGGTGAAATACGATTTTTAAAGCTCATGATGTCTAGTTAAAATAATACCATAATAACATAAATCTTTTTTGAACTGTTTCTCAACTAATTTCTAAGAAAAATAAGTCTAAAAGGCTATTTAAAATCGTCTTCAAGGGATAATAAATTTAATTATAATACTTTCTAATCTGCATATTAAAATAAAAGGGGAAATATAAAATCCATACTAGAATTTCCTTCCATCTTTGAAATAATTGACTTCTTCTTTTGATTATCGAATTAATGATAAATTTTACATATCCTGCTTGGTTTGCTCTGCCTGAGGCATCTGATAATGAAGTATCTATAAATATGAAACGCTTAGTATACTTTCGTAATTTTCTCCGTAACCTTTTTATGCCATATCCTGTCATTCTGTTGAAAATCAGAATTGTAACTAGATTTTTCTGTTTCTTAAATAAGGCATTGTTTTTTAATTCCATGGGAGAAATTATTTTATTATTGATTTTAAGTTGCTCTTTGAGAAATTTTACAATTTGTGGGGGAAATTGATCAGGGAGATAAATGTATTCTGATTTTAAGCCTTTTAAAACAGAATCATCAAAAAAATCATTTAAGCCAGAGATGAAAATATCACTTGCTTGCACTTCAGTTGTTAGATAAAAATTATATAAATCTTTATAAATTCTTGGATTCACCTTGCTTACATCCTTCTTCTCAAGTGGATCTTTAGAAAGATCAAATAAGGAATATTTTCCATTGTTAATATAAAGCTTCCAATCATTTTGAAAAATTGCAGCTTTTTCAATTGATTGAAATATCAAATAACAATCTGATCTTACTTTTCGAGTAATATTGATGTCAATTTTTTTTTCAATCAAATCTTTAAATGATAGAGATTCCCGTTCATAATCTATCTGAAAACCTAAATAATCCAAAACTGTCTCCATGATATCGAATAAGTACACTCGTTTTTCAATAATTCTTGGTGAAGTATTGGTTAAACTTAAAGGAATTTTCATAAACATTGCAGAACGTAATGAACTCTGATGAATATCATCAAAATGCAATAATTTAATTCTTTTATAAAGGTTCTTATCATAAAATCCGTGATCTGAATTCAGAATGAATATTGATTCTTTCCACAGAGAATTGTCTTCTAAATATTTAATAATTTCTGTTAAACAAAAATCAGTTTGAGGATCGCTTGGCCTAAAAAAGATAAAATAAAAATTGTCTTCATCAATTTTCAATCGTTTAATTTGCTTTAGGAAGATATCATAAATTTCTTTGGCATCAAGCCAATGATCTCCCTTAAAAATTTCCCTATCATCATAAGGGTTAAGAATTTCTTTAAGGAAATCCACACCTTCTCTCCAGAATAAAATAGATTCTATATTATACCCGTTGTATTTTAATTGAGTTATAAAATTTCTATCTTTTAAACTCGGGAGTGTTTTAGTTAATTTATCAAAATCTGAAAAGATATAATATGGAAATCTACCAGTTAAAAAGGAAAAAATAGAGAGTACTGTTGAGGGAAATTGAGCTAGAGCATTTTCAAAATAAAAACCTTCATTGCTATTTTTTAGTGTCTTATAGATTGGGAGTAATCCATGTAGATCAGATCTTTCATAATTGCATATTGAATCAGTTACAATCCAGAAGATATTCATTTAAGCATCCTACCTATTAAATAGTTAATTAGATTAGCAGGTTTATGATTTAATTGAACTATTGTATTAAGGAGAATTACTATAAGGTTAAAAATTTGATTAAAATGTTAAATACCAAAAAATAAAGATTTATTATGCAATTTTCCAAGACCTTAAATCCCGATCTAGAAATATTTCTAATTTTTCAATATCCTCTCTATAAATCTCGTAAAGATATTCTCGTGTTTCATTATCAACCTTGATTTTTAAAGTTTCATTCTCCTTCTCTTGAAATGAAAATTTTCTGTTAAAATTTACAATTCTTCTAATATATTCCATAAATTGACTTGTGGATATAATATACTTTAATTTAGAATATTTATTTATCAAATTCCCCATTCCAAATATAATAGTTGATAAAAAGGGGATTTTATTCTGTGCTGACTTACTCCCCGTTTGTAATACTTTTTTATTTAAAAGACTAGGCATAAAATTTAGATCTTTTAATTCTAAGAATCTATAGATTTGTTGTAAAAACAAAAATGGATTGCTTTTAATATCATCGAAAAGCAAGATTAATACTTGTTCTTTTGGGAAAATATCGAAACAACTTTGTAATTGCTTGAAATAAAAACCTCTTTCGACAATATTATCTTCATCATTTTCAAGAGCTTCTCTAAAATCTTTATAAATACTTAACCTTCCACCTAGTTGTACATTATATTTATACTGAGACATAGCTCTATCAATTGGATTTCTTAATGAAATTATTAATTTTACATTAGGAAAGTGCTTTTTTATTAACAATAGGGCTTCTGGAAAGCGAATATAACTAGCTGTAAATTCTCCCTTTAATTTATCTTGAGAACAATGACTAAAAAGAGAAGAATAATATTTTAAGCCCTTCTTATACCTAAATGGCCAATCAAAAAAATGTGGTTCCTTTTCGGAACACATGCATATTTCGGGGTGTTCTCTAAGACATTCAAAAATCCATGAGGATGCTGCTTTCATTACACCGATTCCGATAAAATCAACACGGAACTTTTCAAGTACTGGCAAGATACCTTAGAATATTCCTAAATTTAAATTCTTTAATTTGAAATAACTTTTTTTACAAAATTAATTTTGTAAATAATTGAAAATTCATAAAATTATCTTAGATTAATAAAAACATAATTTTTCCCAAAAATAAGAATAACACAAAATTAATTTGAAATTTAATATTTTCATTTTTTAATTTAATTTTAAAAAAAATTTAGTAATTAGTATAGAAGTAGTTAATTATGAAAGAACCATTATCTGAAGGCAATTCAGAGTATAGAACATTAGCTTCTAATACGCTCTTTTCCTTTATGATTAATTATGTTTCCCTGTTCTTTACATTTATATATTCTTTTCTTTTAGCACGATTATTTTCAGATGAGATATGGGGCTTTCTAATAATAGCTACTTCATTCATCACAATTACTGTCACTATCTCCGGGCTATTACCTCCGGGTTATAGTTTTGCTTTAAATTATTATATTCCAAGATATCGAGCTTTAAATGAAAACACAAAGATAAAATCTGTAATTAAAAATGCATTCATTATTAAATTAGGGTTTTTAATCCCGATTTTCATATTTAGTGTACTTTTAATTACTCTGCTTAGAAATTTCTTTGATACTGATACTGTAGCCCTTTTTTATATATTATCACCATTAATCTTCGTAAATAGCCTCAACTTTATTGTGACAGCGATAAATCGTGGTTTCAATAAATTCAAATATAACTTAATCTTTGTAATTGTGAAAGATGGACTTCAGATAATACCTCTTTTAATTTTATATATCAAAGGAATTAATGTTGAAATTGGAGTAGCAGCATGGATTATCCTGATATCAAGCACTATTTCACTTGTGGGTAATAGTCTTTTTCTATTTATTATGGTCTTTAGAATTAAACCCACAGGTAATGAGCCTGATTCATTTAAAGAGGATTTAATTAAGATGTTTAGATATGGTGGGGCAACAGCAGCAACAGATATGTTCGAGAAAGTCTGGAGAGAATTTCAACTTCAGGGAATTGGTTTTATTTCACCAAATGCTGCCACAGGTTTCAATATATCCTTAAATTATCAAAAATTAAGTGAATATTCAATAAAATCGTTCCAATTTCCCTTATTAAATTCTTTTACAACCTTAAATGTAAAAGAAAACTATGAACAGATTGATAGAATTTATAAAATTGCTTATAGAATGACATTATTTCTAATCTTGTTTATTTCCGGAATCCTATTCTTCAGTGTTGAGTTTGTTTTAGATTTTCTATTTCTTGAAGGTCGCCTTATTTTTTCAAATTTCCTTCGCTTAATACTACTAGCAACAATCTTTAAAATTTTAGCTTCATTTGTGCAGAGTCATTTAAATGCTCAACATAAAGTGAAATTATCGTTAGTTTTAAGGATTCTCTATACATCAATTAGCATTCCTTTATTTTTTATGGGACTCTATTTTGGCGGGGTTGAAGGGGCAATTTTGTATGGTCTAATAATAGGAAATTTAATATCGATGGTTATTCAAATATACGCGACCTACAGATTTGGAAATATCAAATTAAATATCAAAAAAATCCTAATTCAATATTTGACATTTTTTGGACCTTTAGTTATTACAATCCTTTTAAAAGAATTTTTAATTAAAGATGTCAGTCTTAACTTAATCGAAGATTTAGGACTAACATTATTTAAGAATTTTGATTTTATTTCAATTAGCATCTTTATAATACTGTTTATATTTTTTAATTTTATGCTTAAAACAGTTACTACTTCTGATATCAATAGTTTTGAATCTTTCTTAAATAAGAAGAGATTTTTTGATAAATATCTTATAAAAGGGTTGAGAGTTGTTAAAAAATTTACACGAAATTAACCATTTGAAATTTAATTAAATTCCTTGATGTTCCTTAAACCAATTATAAGTTCTTTGTAATCCCTCATCAATATTGATTTTAGGATTATAATTTAATAAATTTTTTGCTTTACTTATGTCTGCATGGGTTATGTCCATGTCACCTTTCTTTTTTTCATAATATCTAACATTCTTAGGTTTATTTGATATATCATAAATTTTGTTTACTAATTGATTAATGGAAATTGGGTTAGACAAACCTAAATTAAATGCTTGACCTGAGGATTCTCTTTTTTCAGATGCCAATATTAATCCGTCAACTATATCGGAAACATATGTAAAATCTCTTAATTGCTCTCCATCCCCGTATATTTCCAATTCTTTATTTTGTAAAATTAGATCGAAAAATTTTCCCACAACCATATCTGGTCTTCCTCTTGGACCATATACAGAGTAAAATCTAAGTGAACTTATGGGAATAGAATATTCTCTAAAATAATAATCAGCATAAATCTCGCCACATAATTTTGATAACCCATAGGGACATATTGGATTTTTAGGATGATCTTCATCTACAGGGGTATACAGAGGATTACCATAAACAGTAGAAGATGATGCAAAAACAAACTTTTGAACTTCCTTTTTTTTTACAAATTCAAAGAGATTTAATAATCCCTCTATATTATTTTTTGTAACTTGCTCAACATTTTGCATTGAATATTGCACTCCTGCATGAGCTGCAAGATGGAAGATAATTTCAACATCTTCTGAAATTTCGTTATAAGTGGAGCGATCTAATAAATCTCCTTTGATAATATTATAATCTTGTAAAATTTCATAATCTTGTGATACACCTGCAAAATTCTCTTCTTTTCCCGAATAATAACATCGATTGAAATTATCTAATACTTCAATATAATTGTTTTCTTGTATAAGAGTTTCAAAAAGGTGAGTCCCAATAAATCCTGCTCCACCTGTAATCAAGATGTTTTTATTTTTAATCATGATTTTTATAATTGTCACTTATTTAATAAAGAAATAATAAAAGAGAGAATAATTATTTTATTAAAATCTGAAGCACCAACCCAGCTGATAGGTTTTAATAGGATTAATAATTATTCACTTGATCATAAATTCTTATAAAATTCTGAATATTCTTTTCCCATAAATAATGATCTTTAATCATTTTTAATCCATTCGATTTGAATTTCTGAGCTAATTCTGGGGTATTTAAAAGTTCTTTTATTTTTCTAGCATAACATATATAATTTTCTACTTCACATAATAACCCATTATTCATATGTATCACTAAATCCCTAGTCCCTGCGATATTGCTTGTGATTATAGGTACTTGATAAATCATTGCTTCCATTAAAACACCAGCTAATCCTTCCCCACGACTTGGGAGAAAGAAAACGTCTGCATTCGCGTAGAAATTATGCACATCAAGTCTGGTGCCTGTAAATATAACTTTCTTATCTAAATTTAATTCTTTAACTAATTGAATCCCTTTATTCCTCTCTGGACCATCTCCTACTAACATAAATTTAATCTTTTCATTCTTAAGAACATTTACTGTTTTAATAATTAAATCAATACCTTTTCGATTGTTATGAAGACCCACAAAGAGGACAATTCTATCGTCTTCTTTTATAGAAAACAAGTTTCGTATATTTTTTTCTGCGGGTTTAGGATTTAAACTTATTCCTGTAGGTGTTATCCTAATCTTACTTTGAGGTGCCCCCGCTTTTTTTGAATACTTTACAAATGATTCCCCGTAAATGCAGATAAAATTCGAAGCAATAAAGGCTATCTTTCCAACTGTTTTAAAAAACAATTTAAAAAGAATGTCTAGAGTTGGGGATGTTTTAAAAGAATAAGCGGGAAAAGTGTCCATCGTCAAAATCAATGTTTTTTTTTTGAAGAAAAGAAGTTTTAACAAACAAGTGATAAATGTATTTGGATAAAAAGGAACCCATACTTGAATTATATCATTTTCTTTCAAAGCTTTCCAGCATTTTCTAAAAAAGTCAAAATTTGTAGGGATCGGCCAAATAAATCCTGAACTCTTAGTCCACACAGGATAAGTTAACAAATTAATTCTTTCAAAGTCGTCATAATGTCTTGTTTTTTCTCTTTTTCCTGCAAGTTTCTTTCTAGGGGTTAAAATTGAAACTTTATATTCTTTTTTTTTCAGTGAATTCATTATAAAGGAAATTGGTCTTCTGATGTTAATTCCGGGATTAACATAACAGATTTTTTTCAACTTTTTTCCCATATTTAAGAAAAAGAATGAAATAATTTTTAAATTATCTTTTCAGTTTAAGGAAATACCATTAAAGAATAATGCAAAAAGAAAGGTAATAGGAGTGTCTCACGTAAAATTCAAATTTCTTTTGTTAAATGATTATTATTTTATATAACGGAATATTTTAACACATATCAAAATATATAATAGATTTCATCTTAAAATAATTCTATTAATTGATTTTAAATAAAGATTAAGTTAATAATCCGAAACCATCATTGTCTTCTTAGAAGTCAAATTTACCAAATAAAAGTATTATGACTGGGGAGAATACCTATAGATTTCAAGGATTAAAAGTTGGTGTGGTGATTCCCGCTTTTAATGAAGAATTAAACATTGGAAAAACACTTGATCAAATTCCAAATAACGTTTCTGATAAACTAAGTGTAATTGTAGTTGATGATGGGTCAAAAGATAAGACTAGTGAAATTGTAAGTCAATATAATATCACACTTCTTAAACATCCTAAAAATAGAGGTAATGGAGCTGCTACAAAAACAGGATTGGAATATTGCAGAGAAAACAATATGGATATAGCAATCATTTTAGATGCTGATGGGCAACACCCCCCTAAATATATAACTGATTTTATAACACCAATTTTAGAGGATAGTATTGAATTTGTGATTGGTAATCGATTTAAATATTATTATGATATGGATCCTAATAGAAAACTTTGTTCTAAATTAATGACTGCTTTCTACTTCCTATTTTTACGAAGAAAAATCTCAGATCCTACAAATGGTTTTAGAGCATTATCTTCAAAATTATTACAAGAATTGGAATTCGAATCAGAATATTCTCTGACTCAAGAAATGCTTTTTAAAATTGTTCCGTATTATAAATATAAAGAAATTGCGATTAAACTAAAACCGAGAGATCAAGGGGAATCTTTTATTAAAATTAAGAATTATCTACTTAAAATCGTTCTATTGTTTATAAAATTTTATGTTTTTCCCAAAATCAAGAGAATAACTCATAAAATTTTTAGTGAGGAATTTAGAAATAGAGCGAAAACATATTATTTAAAAACTTAAATTTAGAAAAACTAATCCTTCCTCATTATTTCACGGTATTGTAAAGATTTTTAAGAAGAAAGTCTATGTTTCATATATAGAATATAACTCGAATTATGTGAGAATGGCTTGGAGAAAGAACGAATACTGAAAGAAGCCCAGAGAATAGCAAAGGAATTCTCTTTTTGGATGGTTTCTGGTAATATTGCTCATTTATATGGGTATGTATATGAAACACCAGAAAAAAAATATGAATTAGAGATAAAATTTGATGAAACATTCCCAAACAAACCCCCTCACTTGAAATTCCATAATGAAATAAAAGAATTATTAGGAGAAATCCAATTAGAGAAATTTCAGAAATGGAGACCGGAGAATAATGTAGTTGACATCGTTAAGGAACTCGAGAAACAAATACAAGAGAAATTGCATAACATTAAAAAGCAATCAGAAGAAGAAATTGACACTTTGGAGACAATCGGAGATAATTATGAAAATTTAAATGAGGTGGAGTATGTCACTCCTGATCTAAATGCCTATCCCGAAGAATTTCAACCAGAATACTATGTCACACCTTCAAATTATGACAACAATAAATTTTATAGTGAGCAAACGAGTATAGAACCTTCTAAAGAAAATGTTGAATCACCAGATGAACCTATATATGATGAAAATGAACACTTGAGTTTAGAATTGGCAACAGAACTTGGATTAATTCAACAAGAGTATGCTTACGATCAAAAAGGAACAAACGCAGCCGAAATTAATGTGTATATTACAATTACACTAACAAAAACATTTGTAATTTCAATAGATTTTACTAATTTTCCAAAAAAACCAAAAATTTCATTACCGGAAGAGGTAAAAACCATTTTGAAAGATCCAGATTCTGCTTTAATGTCTCTGAGCAGCTGGGATTCAAAAAAACCTACTCATATTATAGAAATAATACGAGAATTGGAAAAGAAGCTTTATTTCATCAAAGAAATTGAATCTCAGTATAAAAACATATCTGGAGAATATGAATGTGATAAAATTTCAGAAAGTTTAACATCCATAAAAGTACATCTAGTTACATATGGTTTCAAGGAATATATTATAGATGTCGATTTAGAACCTTATCCAAAACCCCCTATTATAGAAATCTCATCTGAACTTAAACAAATCATCAATGTTCCTATCTCAGAATTAAAATCTTATAAAAATTGGATAGAAAAGGAGTCAGATGTTGTAGAAATTATAAGAGAACTTTCATGGTTAGTAGATAAGAATTCGAGAATTAACTTTGAAATTGATCTATTAAAAGATCATTATAAAAATATAAGATATGACCCAATCAATGCCAATCTTCATATAGAGATGCAAGGAAAAATGAAAACAGAAGATCTTACCTTTGAATTTCAAATTAATTTACCTACTGATTATCCAATGAAAATGCCAGAAATTAAAGTGGTTAACGAATTTGAAATTGAAGCTCATGAGAAAATTAAGAATGATTTACATGCTTCATTTAACGACTTCTTTAAAGAATGGACAACATTTAGCTATCTTGTAGATTTATTTAATCTAATTTCAAAGAAAATCTTTGAGGTATCTGTGGTATCTTGTGTTATTTGTCATAAAATAGAATGCCCAAGTTGTGCTAAAAAAATAGCAGGTGAAGATAGTTGCCATACAGAATGCCCACATTGTAATAGGGCATATCATCACCACTGTTGGGAACAAACAATTCAATCTTTCGGGAAATGTGGTTTTTGTCTAAGATAAACACTTCTATTTTTAATAATAGAATGAATTAAAGAAATTTAATACATTTTAATTATCTACCACTTAAATTTACAGATCTTTACCACCAAGTTTATATGGTTTACATTAAATTTTTTAGTTTAAACATCTTATAATAAACATTCACATTTACAACAAGATGATTTACGTGGAAGTATTAGAAAAGAAACTGAACTTACCAGAATTAGAAGAAAAAATCTTGAATTTTTGGATTGAAAACAATATCTATTCAAAGATTAGGGAAAAAGAAAAAGGAAAAGAAACTTGGAGATTTATAGATGGTCCTCCATATACTACCGGTTCGATTCACTTAGGAACTGCTTGGAATAAAATTCTCAAGGATTATCTTATAAAATATAAAAGAATGAGAGGATATAAGGTTACAGACACCCCAGGGTATGATACCCACGGTTTACCAATAGAAGTACAAATGGAAAAGGAGTTGGGAATAGATAATAAGCAGCAAATCCTTGAATACGGTGTAGATAAATTCATTACCAATTGTAAAGAATACGCCCAAAAGAATTTAAAAATAATGAATGAACAATTCAAACGATTAGGATGTTTGTTCTGGGATTGGGAAAATCCATATATTACATTTAAGAATAGCTATATTGAGGGAATTTGGTGGACCTTAAAAAAAGCATGGGAAAATAAGCTCCTCTACCAATTTTATAGGCCTTTAAATTGTTGTCCTCGATGTGCTACAGCTCTAGCAAAACATGAACATGAATATAAAAACATAATTGATACTAGTCTTTTCCTTAAGATTAAATCAGCTGACATGGATGATACTTATTTTATTATTTGGACTACAACTCCTTGGACATTGGTCGCAAATGAAGCTATAATGGCGAATCCTATTGCAGAATATGCAAAAGTCCACATTGAGGATTTAGATGAGTATTGGATTCTATCAAAAGTTTCTCTAGTTCATCTAATTTCGGGAGAACTAGGATATACATATAAGATTGTAGATAATTATATTGGTGAAGATCTAGAGGGAATGAGATATATTCACCCTTTGTTGGAAGAGGTGCCCTATCAAGCGGAGTTAGAAAAAGAAAATGAGAAAGTGCACACAATTATTTTATCTGCTGAATATGTTTCTGCTTCTGAAGGAGTTGGATTAGTTCATTCTGCTCCGGGTCATGGACCTGAAGATTTTGAGGTAGGGGTAGCAAATAATATTCCTGTTTTCAATCCCGTAGATATAAGAGGAATCTATACAAAAGAAGCCGGGATCTATGAAGGAAAATTTGTATTCGATGCTAACGAAGAAATCTTGGATTTGTTGAAAAAAAAAGGTACTCTTATTTTTACTAGTGAAATTGAGCACGAATATGCTCACTGTTGGAGATGTGATTCAAAATTAGTATATAGAGCCACAAATCAATGGTTTTTTAGAACAGAAAGTCTTGTTCCAGATTTATTAAAAGAGAATAGTAAAATCTATTGGATCCCAGATTGGGCAGGGAATAGATGGTTCAAAAGTTGGTTAAGTACACTAAAAGACTGGTGTATTTCCCGACAACGATTCTGGGGTATTCCTCTTAGTGTATGGACATGTGATAATGAAAATTGTGGCGATATAACCGTGATTGGTTCTTCAAAGGAATTAAAAGAAATAGCAGGTGAAGTACCTAAAGATTTGCATCGTCCTTGGATTGATGAGGTAACATGGATCTGTAAAAAATGTAATAAAGGCGTAAAAAGAAGAATTCCAGACATTTTAGATGTTTGGTTAGATTCTGGTTCAGTGATGTGGGCAGCACAGGAAGTCTATGATGGAGAAAGCCATTATGATACTTGGATTCCTGCGGATTTCATTCTTGAAGGAAAAGATCAAATTAGAGGTTGGTTTAACACCCTATTATGTAGTGCTATGGTATCTTCTGGAAAAAAAAATTATAGTGCTTGTTATATGCATGGATGGACATTAAGAAATAAACAAAAAATGAGCAAATCAAAAGGAACTCAAATCTTTCCTGAGGATCTAATAGAAGGTTCTTTGGATGAGTTAGTAAAAAATAAATCTTATTCAAAAATAAAAGGTATTGAAACATTTCGACTTTATTCTATAGGTGTAACCCAACCTGGTCGTGATTTTAACTTCAACACAAAAGAATATGCTGATACCTATAAAGTAATTAATACTATTTGGAATGTTTTCGTCTATGCAAGTGAAAAATTAGGCTTAGCTAAATATGATCGCTTCAAGAACAAAATTGATAAGAATGATTTAAGTTTGTTGGATAAGTGGATTATTTCAAGATTAAATACCACAATTGAAAGAGTTACTAAATTGTCAGACGAATATAAACTCCCTTGGATAACTAGTGAGTTAAGGGATTTCATTATCAATGATATTAGCAGATGGTACATCATGCTAAATAGAGAAAAATTAGATATATATTCAGATAGCCATGATAAATTTACCATCATGACTATTTTATTCGATTTATTATTGAAGGTTTTGTTATTGTTAGCTCCAATCAATCCTATGTTAGCAGAGGAGATTTACCTCAAAATGTTTAAACCATATATGAAATCAATAAACCTACCCGAAACTGAAAGCATTCATTTACAGAACTGGCCAGAAGTTGCACTAGATGAAATTAATTTGGAACTAGAAGATCAAATGCTCTTTACTAAAGAATTGATTGAGTTGATACGCGCTTTAAAGGAAGAAAATAAAATAAGACTTAGATGGCCAAATAAAAAAATAATTATAGAACCGAAAGATGGTATGCCAGAACTTTCTTTTCCAGAAATCATTAAACAGATTGGAAATGTTAAGGAATTAGAAATCAAAGATTCAGTGGAAACCGATGGAACACTAGTGAAAGCGGAATCTAAGTACTGTAATATCTATTTGGATACGGAACTTGATGATGAATTGCTTGCTGAGCGTGTAGTAAATGATTTAGTTAGAAATATTCAATATGCCCGTAAAAAGAATAATTTCAAAGTAGGAGAAATGATTAATTTAGTTATTGGAACGAATGTTGAATATTTGAATAAATATATTAAGAATAATAAAAGTGCGATTTCGGAGAAAGTCACCGCCCAGAATCTTAAGATTATCGAAGAGAACTTAAATAAAGAAAAAGAGAAAGTTTATGGTGAATTAACCCTTTGCTCTAATAAAATTTGTTCTGCTTCATTGAAGGAAAACATTCTTAAAAAACTTAAAGGAAATACTGAAAATACTTGTCCCTATTGTAACATACAATTAAAAATAGATGATATAAAGAAAATAACTTTTAATTTCATCAAAATTTAGATTTAATAAAGCTATTTGATTTACATTACCTTTCATCTTTTTGGGATATAAAGTTCTAGAATTTTAAAAAATCGATAAAAATGTAATCCGAATCTCTGAAATTCAGATTTAATTAAGAGTACGAACGTAAAATACTCACTCAACCATTTATAAAAACATTTAAATAATGAAAAGTTAAAATATATACTATGTCAAGTAAATCTAAATTAATAACTGCAATTGTTTTGCTAGCTGTTGGTGCGGGTTTAGTACCAACGGGCTTAGTTACAAACGATTATCTACGAGATCTGGTCTCTGATGGAGTTCCTGAAGCCATGATTAAGATTAAAGCGGATGCAGTTCCAGCTCTGGAGGAACAAATTCCCGTCTTAGGACTACCAGATGTTCTTAAAGGAGTATTCGATGCGGCTTCCGCTGGTGTGGAGCCCCTATTAAAATTAAAATCAACCCCTGGCGCACTTCTTGGCTTGAAGGCAGAGATCGAAGCTAAAATTCCGGATATTATTGATTTCGGAACAGCTGCTCAATTGGTTAACCTTTCAATCTATTGGTTGAACCTTACTTACGGTTTTGATGCTGGTACAAATGTCTTCTTTAATGATCCTACTTTTGTTGACCCATATACAGGAATACCTGGTGTCTCCAATATCACAGGTGTTGCCCAAAACTATACATTGACCGCTCGGACTAATCTGTTAGATAGTATCTTTTATGATGCATATATCACTCCTTATTATTTCCATGGCATAATTACAGATACTACTTACGGAACAGGTGCGAAAGAGATATATGATATATTCTATTATATAGCATATCTGGGTGGTGATGGATATACCAATGCGGTAATTCCTGGACACTACAATGTTACAATAGCTCAAGTCGGGAACACGTTTGATTATATTTGGACTCTTATCACTTATGCTGTGCCCAGTGCGTTTCAGTATAACTATGGAATCACCAGAGCAGAAGCAATCGCAACTGGATTTTATCGACAATGGGCGAACGCTACTTTTTTCCCTGATGGAATTGATATTGGGTTATTTATTGGCACTTCTGAGCTAAAAGGATTTGAAGCAGGAATCCCTGCTCCTACAAACATCTCTATTGCAACGTGCATGAACCTATGGAACAGTTCACTCCCATTATCCTTTACAAATGATAGTGGCATAGAAACATGGATAGCTGCGGGACTTGGAGACCCAACTGCCCAGGGGACATTAATTGGTACCTTCGGTCTTTCACCGACTCAATTAACAATGATTTTGACCTGGTTAAGTAATTTCATTGATAATGTTACCCCTGCATTAGTTTTGGACGCTACTGGACAAACAGTAAGTCAGCTAGCTATTTTGGCATTTTATGAGCAATGGGCAAATGGAACCATTTTTGGTGAGGTCATTCTCCCTGGTGGTTTTCTCGGTGAAGTTGATCCGTCTTTTGCGGGAGCACCATACTTTGAAGTTGGGTTGCCAACTGCCAGTGGTCTCTCATTAGCTGAATGCATAGCTCTATGGGATCCATTAAGTGACAAAACATTCATTTATGGAGATAGTTACTCGAGTATGTGGTTACCTGCTATGCAAATGGATACAACCGCTCAGGCTTCTATCATTGCATCTTTTGGTATTAGCACAGGTGAATTAACTGCTCTTTTAAACTGGTTAGGAGCCCTCATTGGTGCTGATCCTGCTACCGGGAGAGCAGCGGACTTGATTGAGTTAGATTATGGGCTAACACTGACACAGGTTGCTACTATAGCTTTCTATGAACAATGGGCTAATGGAACTATTAATGGAGAGGTAGTTCTTCCTGAAGGATTTCTATCTGAGCGGACACCACCTATTTATGGACCCCCTTATTTTGAGATTGGGTTAAGCTATGTATCAACTCTTACACTAACTCAATGTTTCCTACTTTGGGATGAAGATAGTGATTATTCGTTAGTTACTGTAAAGGGTGTCAATAACTGGTATAAAGCAAAAGAAGGCAATGCAATGTATACGACATTACAAGCACAGAACGGTGGCTTAAACTTTATACAAATGAGTGCAATATTAGAATGGTTACCAGTTTTTAGAGATATACTCGTTAACAAATTAGCTGAGGACGATAAAAACTTACCTATGACGCCATATGATCTAGGAGATACTTTAGCTTTAAGTTTAGGTGCTGGAGGCGGAGCTTTAGCGGCTTTAGGTGTAATACTTCTTATTCTCTCTAGAAGATCATAGAAAAAGCGAATTATTTCTAATAAAATTTCTTTTTTTTAAATCTTTATTTATTTTTGCTATAGTCCAACCAATAATTATACATAGCTTTAAGTGTTGTTTCAAGTGGTATAATCGGTTTCCAACCTAATTCATTATGTATTTTCGAATTATCACCAATAATAACATCCTCATCAGTTTTTCGTAATTTTTGAGTGGACTTTTCTATAACCTTAATTTTTTTTTTAGAGAATTGTAAAATAATTTCCAAAAGTGTTCGAATTTGAACTTTTGTGTTCGAACATATATTATAAGTTTCCCCTGGCTTTCCCTTTAAAGCAGTAAGCCAAATTGCCTTTATAGAATCTTTAATGTCTGTGAAATCTCTATAGGAATCTAAATTACCAACTTGAATAATAGGTTCACTATGTTCAAGTTCAATATCGACTATTTTCCTTACAAAGTCAGAAGGGGCATCATTAATCTTTCGAATTCCCGTTTGATTAAAAAGTCTAAGATTGACAATTTCAATATTAAAATTTAAGAAATATTGACGCGCTAGTAATTCAGTAGCAATTTTGCTGATCCCATATGGATGAACGGCTAAAAGTGGGTCACTTTCCTTTAATGGTCGGTTAAGTTGAACAGTGGTTCCATATTCCGCACTTGTGCAAGCAGACACAACTCTCGAATTAAGGATATTTTTTTTAATTGGCTCAAAAATATTTAACGTTCCGATAACATTTGTTTCAATAGTATCAACAGGATCCTCCCATGAAGGGATAATGTTTGGTTGTGCTGCGAAATGGAAAATAATATCGGGAGTTACTATTGTAATTATTTTCTCTAGTAAACTGGCATTTTTTATATCGCATTCCAGAAGAATGAATTTATCATTATCAGTAGGTATTTTGATTGGTTCTCCAAAGAAATCTCTCTTATTATCTATCTCAAATGAAAATTTATTCTTCAAATAGTGTGATAAATTTCTATAAATTTGACTTGGTCTTTCAATTCCATAGATTTCTACATCTTTATCAATAATGAAATCGACTAAGTGAGACCCAATAAATCCATTTACTCCTGTAATAAGAATTTTTTTCAAAATTTGCACCTTAATGCTTTACTTTTATTCCATCTGAAATATTTCATATTTTTTAATTCATTTAATGTTTAAACTGTACTTTCTTCGATAAATTTCTTCTGTGATATAAATAAATCATTGAATTCTTTATAATGTTTTATTTAAGATAATTTTTAAGAATATATTTTGGAGAAAAAACCTAATTAAATTTGAAGTATTTTTTAAATATAATGAATTTTGAAGGAAAGAACGTTTTGGTTACTGGTGCCGCAGGTTTTATCGGAAGTAATTTAACTCTTGAGCTAATTAAATTAGGAGCAAATGTAATTGGTTTTGATAATTTATATAATGGTCGATTTGAGAATTTTGAAGATATACTAGGGAATAACTCTTTCAAGTTCATAAAAGGAGATATTAGAGATCTAAGTTTATTATTAGAACTATTCAAAGATATTGAGATAGTTTACCATCAAGCAGCCTTTACCAGCGTTCCACAATCAATTATAATGCCAGATTCCTGCAATGACGTAAATGTAAATGGCACATTAAATATTTTAAATGCCGCCAGAAAGAGAAATGTAGATAAAGTCATTTTTGCATCAAGTTCTTCTGTATATGGTGATACACCAACGCTACCAAAAAAAGAAGATATGCCAAGAATTCCTATTTCCCCCTACGGTGTATCGAAATTAGCATGTGAAGCATATATGCAAATATTTTATAATATTTATGGAATAAAAACGATTTCTTTACGTTATTTCAATGTTTATGGACCAAGACAACAAGATTCACCATATAGCGGGGTAATAGCAATATGGTTAGGAATGATTCTTTCTAATAGAGATTTAGTAATTTATGGAAATGGGAAACAATCAAGAGATTTCACGTATGTCAAGGATGTTGTTCAAGCTAATATATTAGCAGCGGAAAATGATATTTCGGGAGAAATCTTAAATTTAGGATTAGGATCTCCAATTGCTTTAGAACAGCTAGCAAATTTGATGTTAAAAATGACAAATAGAAGAGATTTGAAAATAATTTATCAAGATCCAAGACCGGGAGATATTCTTCATAGTTATGCTGATATAACTAAAGCAAATAAACTCCTGAATTTTCAACCAAAATATTCTCAGGAAGAAGGATTGAGAGATTATTTTGAATGGTATTCCAAAAAATATAATGTGGATTTAGTTGTAACTTAAAAATTATAAATGATGGAAAATGGTGGAAAATGTGAAAAATATTTTATTCATAGTAGTAGACTGTTTAAGAGCTGATTATATTTATGACTCAGGAAAAAGTCATATTCCCAATATCTCTAAATTAAAAGAAAAAGGATTCAGTTTTCTTAATACCATTGCGACTACAACTACTACAACTCCTTCTTTTTCAAGTATGCTAACTGGACTTTATCCCTTTGAAAATGGAGTGAGAAGTCACTCTGGATATGCGTTAAATAAAGACATCGTTACCTGTCCTGAAATATTAAAAGAAAAAGGGTATAATACTTATGCAGAAATAACAGGACCAGTAGTGCAAGAAATAGGTTTTGACAAAGGATTTGACGAATTCAATTATCGAGAGAGAATTGAGACAATTCATACATTATGGGGGGAGAAATTGCTTAAGAAGTTCAAATCTCATTTTAAAGAACCATGGTTTGTCCTTTTACATATCTGGGCTCTACACCATCCTAGACGGGTTCTTAAAGAAATGAATAATGAACAATATGGGAAATCAAGATATGCAAGAGCCATAGCTAGCATAGATAACTATATTGGTAAGGTTCTTAAATTATTAAAAGAAGATACAACTGTTATAATAACAGGAGATCATGGTGAAAGCATTACACATTCAAAATTTGAAAGATATACTAAGAAATTACTTGTAAAAGGTGTACGAATTTTAAAGAAATATAGGATATTAAAAATCCCTTATGCTAAAATGATACGCCCAATTCATGTGGGACATGGTTATAATGTGTATGACCATCTTGTAAAGGTTCCGTTGATTTTCTATAATCCAAAGAATATACCTCATGCTGAATCAACTATACAAATTCGACATATTGATATTTTCCCAACAATTTTAGATTTACTTAACCTACCATTACAGAACGAAATAACTGGTAAAAGTTTGTTGCCCATAATGAAAGGAGAAAAATTACCCCATAGAGATGCATATCTAGAAGCAGTAGGTATCACTATTCCTAACAAAGAAGATTGGTTATCGGGAATTCGAGTAGATAATAGATATAAATATATATATGCCCCTTTTCGGAAGAAAAAGAATGAGGAATTGTACCTATTAATTAAAGATCCACATGAAAAACATAATGTTGCAAAAATTTATCCCAATTTAGTAGATGAATTAAGAAGAAAGATTGAAAGTTTGAAATTTCAAGATTTTGTTGGAGAACGGTTAAAAAAAGAAGAACAAGAGAAAGTGTTAGATAGATTACAAGCATTGGGATATATCGATTAAATCTTCCTTTTATGAAGACTAGTAGATTAAAATACAAAAAAAATCAAAGAAAAAAAAGAAAAAAGAATTAATTGGGTAAATACCCTTTAGCTTCTAGAGCCTTTAAAATAATTTTTTTACTTTCTTCAATAGTTTGCTTATCAGTTTCAACAAGGATATCGATTCTATCCGGTTCTTCAAATGGATGATCGATTCCTGTAAAGTCTTTTATTTCTCCAGCCCTCGCTTTTGCATACATTCCTTTAACATCTCTTGCTTCGCATTCTTCAAGTGAACACTTAACATAAACAAGTATGTAATTCCCAATTTCATTTCTAGAGTAATCTCTAATTTTGTTGTATGGGGATACAAATGAAGCAAGTACAGCTACTCCATTTCGAGTTAATAACTTTGCTACAAATGTAACTCTTTCAATATTCATATTTCGATCTTCTTCTGTGAACCCCAGATCTCTTGTTAAATTCTTCCTAACTATATCACCGTCAAGTCTTTCAACTTTCATTCCTTTTTTTCTTAAGTCTTCGGCAACTGCATTCGCAAGAACTGTTTTCCCTGAACAGGGGAGCCCAGTAAACCATAATGTAAAACCTTTATGCTCTATTTTATTCACCTACTACTTCTAAAAATTAATGACATCTCCCTCCATGTCCTTTGGAACCTTAAATCCCAAAATCTTTAAAGATGTAGGAGCAATGTCAAGTATATTCCTAATTCCTAAATTTTTACCTATCTTTCTGTTAGGATCATGAATAATATATATCCCAAAATAGTCATGAACAGCATCATCAGGGCCAGTGTCATTTTCAGTTAAATACATTGTATCATATCCTACTGTTCCTGCTGATCTCCAG
>JBHLLU010000024.1:0-34174 GCA_048938895.1 Promethearchaeota archaeon | reverse complement strand
GAACAGCATCATCAGGGCCAGTGTCATTTTCAGTTAAATACATTGTATCATATCCTACTGTTCCTGCTGATCTCCAGTTTAAATCATCAAAATATACCATTAAATCAGGCGCATCTCCCCGAATTATGTCATACAACTCTTCTGGTTTGAAGATTTTTGTATCCATTGGATTTCCATTCATATCCTTAACACTTCTTAATTTATTTGATACAATATCACGATATTTTTCGTATTCTTCTTTCTTAATAATTCCATTAGGTTCTCTTCCTTTTACATTCATGAAGATTCTTGCATAATACCCCCCCCAGCCCCAGGCATATGTATTATCCCAGTCAATATCTGCTTCCCCTATCCTTGTTCTTGGTTGTGGTGTTGATTTGAATTTTAGGAATCCTAATTTTTCTAAAGCCATATTTACGCAGATTAAGCCCTTCATAGCTTTTGCTCCATGATCAGATACAATCATAATAATGGTATTTTCATCTAACAATTCTAGAATTTCTCCAATCTCTTTATCTAGATAAGAATAATAATTTTCTAAAACATCCTCAAATTGATTACCTTGCACGTATTTTTGGTGATCTTTATCATAGTATTTCCAAAATGCATGATGAATTCTATCCAAACCTATGATTACAAATTTAAAGTAGTTCCATTCTTTATTTTTTATTAAGTATTTCACAGTTTTAAAATGAATTTCTGTCATTTCATAGATTTGCTTTAATAAATCTTCTTTTTTCTCTACTCTGAAATTTACATCAAAAATATATTCTCCAATATTTTCTTGAATTTCTTTTTTTAATTCGGGGGGATAGGTAAATTCTGATCTGGAGTCTGGAGTAATAAACCCTGAAACAAGATTACCGTTAATTTTTTGCACAGGATATGTAGGAGGTAAACCTAAAATACACGATTTTAACCCTTGTTTTGCGATTATATCCCATACTTTTTGTTCTTTTATATTATAGGATGTTGCTATCCAAAAGTCATCATAAGAATTTTCTTTTCTATGCCTAAATCCATATAATCCTAATGTTCCCGCTTTCTTCCCGGTCGACATTACCATCCAAGCAGGAATTGTAATTGGGGGATCAGACGTTCTAAGCTTCCCATAGACTCCAGTGTCCATTAATTTCCGTATATTTGGACAAATATCCTGAAAATCTTCAAATAAAGTTTTTGGGGTTGCACAATCTAATCCTATAACAACTAGCTTTTTTTTATTCTTTGCCATAGTTATATATCCTTTGATTTCAAATCAATAAATTATAGGTTATGATAAAATTCTAAACTACAAATGGATTTTCATATTTTAGAATAACTTTTGCTACTTCGGGACGCATCACTTCTATACTGGGTTGCTTCCCTTCCATTAATGCTGTTCTAATATCCCTACCGGCAAAAAAATTCTGCATCTCGGGTGGATGTGGACAGATTTTATCATTAACAACTGCACCACATTTACTACACTTTGAAAAAGATCTAAATTTAATAGGTTCAATACCTAGATCAGGAAAATTATCGAAAATGAAATGAGCATCATATGGCCCATAAAAATCTCCTACTCCTGCATGATCTCTTCCGATAATGATGTGATCGCATCCAAAATTTTTTCGTGCGATTGCATGAAAAATTGCTTCTTTTGGACCGGCATAGCGCATTTCTGTTTCGAAAGTGCTTAAAACAACTCTGTTTTTGGGATAATATTCTTCAATTAATGCTTTATATGATTCTATTATAACTTCATCTAGAAAATCCCCTTGTTTCTTTTTTCCAATAACTGGATTTATAAAAAGGCCATCAACATATGTTAATCCCGCTTTCTGAACGTATTCATGACCTAAATGGGGAGGATTCCTTGTTTGAAATGCAACAACCCGATCCCAACCTTTCTCTTTAAATAATACTCTTGTTTCAACTGGCTTTAAGTCTAGATCCGGGAAAATTGCTTTTGGTTCATGAATTAAGAAAATCTCTCCTCCAATAAGGTTTTCGTGGTAATCATAGACATTTTGAACTCCCGGATGGTTTTTATCTAATGTACCATATGTCTTTTCAGCATATTGTTTTTTCTCATAACTATAAATGGTCTGTATATTCATAAGTGCTATTGGGATATCATTACCATTTGTAAGGATTACTTGATCGTCTGCTTTGAGATTCTTAATCTCTTCATTAGACACATCTAAAGTGATTGGAAATGGCCAAGCAATGTCATTTTCCAAATACATTGTATCTAGCACATAATGATAATCATTCTCATTCATGAAACCTTCTAATGGACTAAAAACTCCAAACGAGATGTTCTTAATAACTTTCAAGGTTTCAGGTCTGACTTTAATCCTTTCAAAGTCATTAATTTCTCCTAAGATTCTCTCTTTTTCAAATCTTGGTAATTCCTTGTTTACTAATGTTCCTCCATGTGGTTTTATCATCTTTTTTCTAACCTTTTATCATATATTTCTTTACTAAATTCTAATCAATGTATCCTAAATCTCTTAATCTTTGTTTAACCTTCTCTTCTTCTTCCTTGGTGAATGCTTGTTTTGAACGTTCTTCTTCTTCAATTGACGATAAAACTTGTCTAAGTACATAAGTAACATAGCTAGAAACGGATGAAAAACCTGTTCCTTTCATTCGTTCTTTAACCTTTTCAATAAGGGGTTTTGGAATTGATACTGTGGTATATTCTACCTTGTGTTCATTATCTGACATCTTAAATTTAATTTGATATAATTATAATTAATTAAATCTAATTAGATATCATTAATATAGTTTTTTTTTTTAAAAATTAGAATTTATAATCTCTTCTTACCTTATATTCAAGTTTAAAATTATCTTCTGATAAATTTTTTCATTATTTTAAAACCCCATCTTATCAGTTTATGAAAAGAAGTATCTTTCTGAAAAAATGATTCGAGACTGTCAATATCAGAACGAGCAAGAATTTTGAAAATTATGTTTAAGGCAATGTAGACTATTATAAATGTGATAAGAGAAAAAACTACAAAATTTTTAAAGATCAATAGATTTAGGCTTTTTAACATATAATAATTGAGACCCTTGTAAAATAGGAATTCTAAAAGGATAGTTAAACCCAAAGCTATTATAAATGATAAGTATTGTAATGCTGTCTTACCAAGTTTCAATTGTATTTCAAAGATTTTTTTATTTAAGAGGGCAAGGATAATGAAATAAAGGGTATTTGAAATTATAACACCGATTAACGCTCCAATTATCCCAAAAAAGAATAAACTGATAAGAAAAATGGGTAATCTCAAAATAATTGAAAGAATAGAAATTGGGATAATAAACTTCACTTTTTTGCTTGATCTAATAAGGGCAAAGAAGAGTGTCTCTTGAACACTAAACATCATCGTAATAATAGTCAATTTGAGGATCATAGAAAACTTAAGAAATGCTACTCCATATATTAAAAATAAGAAAATATCAGCCATAAAATACAATATTCCGATAAATAATAAATTCAATAAATTAAAATACTGAAAAGTTAATCTGAAAATTTTAAAAACTTGATCCTTCTTTTCGGCTAAATCTAAACCTGAAAAAGAGATTATTAATGGTTTATTTAGTGATGCTATGCTTTCTAATGCTACATTTCGATAATTAACTCCAATACTATATCCTGTTACAATATCAGGTGTTTCAAAAAACCCGACTGCTTGTATTCTAAAATTTCTAAAAAACGTATCCATGAATCCCTGGAAGCTTAAATGAATACCATAACTATATAAATCTTTTATAGTTTCACTATAAGATTGAGAATCCTCTTCTGTGTTTTCTATCTTAAATTGTACTATAAAAAAAATATATAGAAAACCCATTATAAATGGAACTAAATCTGAAAATAAGGTGATATAAGCAAGTGCTTCAACACTGATACGCCTAAAGAAAATAAAATAATAGATAAGAGATATAATTTGGATTAGATATTTTATAAAGAATAAAACAAGAACAGTTCTAAACATATTCAAAGACCTATATAAGTCAAACATAGCTTTTCCAAATCCATTAATAAAGATAAGTGGTGCTAAAATGAAAAACAAATGAGAAAAAGCACCTAAATTAACCTTAAGAAGTTCTGTAAAAAATATGGCTATAATCATTGCAATCAAAAATATCAAACTAACAAAAAATAATCTAATAACCAGTATCTGTTTTAAGAACGATTTCAACTTGCGATTTTGATTTGAAGCTCTAAATTTTGGAACATAATAATTTAGAGTATATCCAAGGCTTGGAGGAAAAAAAGTTAAAATTATGACAAATAAATTTACAGCGGATAAGGCTAGTATTAGAAAACCCCAATTTACAGCCGAAATGATTCTTGCGGTAAAAAAAGAGGTTATAGTTGTAAATAGAATAACCCCATAACTATTCAAAAATGAATAGAAGGAATTTTTTACCAGAATTTTATATTCCTTCCTCATTTCCATTGAATCATCTTGATTTTCATTATCACTCATTCTGATTCATGGAATAATACCATTCTATAGTTATGTTAAAATTTTTATAAGATAAGAAATTTGGGAAATGGGGAACTTATGAAATCTTTATTAATCTTTTTGCAGACAAAAAATTAAGAATGTAAACTTTAAATTAAATCTCCGCCAATGTACAACCTTTTCTCTACAGCTTAAATCAACTTCGGGGCCAAATAATTGAAACCCCTTACTTTTAGCCTTTTCTAATAGATTTTGGATAGAATTCTTATCAAATATATAAACGGGGTTATTATATATGTATTTATTACTTGTTTCTAATTTTGTTTCCCAATAATCCGTAGAAGTAATCAATAATCCACCTTTTTTCAATATTCGATGCATTTCTTCGAAATATTTTTCTTTATCAACTCCATGTTCAATAACACTTATACAAGTAATTATATCAAAATAATTATTTGGAAAATTCGTCATAGTCAAATCTCCAGATAGAAATTCTATATTCCCTCTTTTGATTCTTTTTTTAAATGTTAAATTCAAACAACTTAAGTTCTTATATCCAAATTGAAAAAGCCAATGAAGAATTAAAGAATCAAGTTGACCACCTGCATCAAGGATAACAGCATTTCTGTCTGTATTTTGAAGTATAGTGCTTAATGCTATTAAAGAGTCCCAATTCTTTTCAATAACATTTGTTTTAATATTAAGTTTTGATTTTTTAATAATATCAATTGCTTGTTCTAACTCGATTTTCGTTTTTAAAGTAGTATTACGCCATATTACATTTTTTGGAACTATGGGTGAAAATTTAAAACATTTTAATAATCTTAAGTAGAATTTATAAATTAAAGTATATTTTAAGAAATACCCTCTTTCGACTAAAACTCCATATTTTTCATATATTCTTTCAAATTTTAATAAGAGTCTCTTTAATTTCATCAACCTTTTAATTTAACCATTACTTAATAATTTTTTTTAAAAAAGAATTGTGTTTTTAAAATGAATGGATTGGTTTTTATTAGAATTCAATTGTTCGTGAAAATTAAAAATTATTTAATATTATAATTTCTATCATCTAAAGGATTTATTTACCTATAGCTTAAATTAAAAATGAAACAAACTATATTAAAGAAGATTCTTAAAAATTGGTATGATCCTATTTTCTATAGAAATCAATTCCTTTTAAAGATCAGTTCTATTGTCTTCAAAAAAAATAAAGGTATTTATATTCTTAATGAAGAATGGGATAACCTTATAATATTGGATGCTTGTAGATATGATATTTTTAAACAAGAGATTAATAAAAGTGGATTGAAAGGAATTTTAAAAAAGGTAAAATCGAGAGGAAGCCATACATCCACTTTTCTATCAGAAAATTTTTCAAAAAAGACTTATCCAAATATTGTTTACATAACAGCAAATCCTTATGTAGATAAATTTCATAAGGGTAAGTTTCATAAGTTAATTTCAGTTTGGAGAGATGATTGGAATGAAAAATACTCTACCGTATTACCAGAAACTATGTATGAGCACTCTATAGATGCTATATTAAAGTTTCCAAAGAAACGAATTATTATTCATTTTATGCAACCCCATTTTCCTTATATCGGATATTCTTTTGGTGCTGAAGCTACCCAAAGATTAAGAAATTCAGTTTGTTCTGAAGAGATTCAAAAAAAGAAAAAAAATAAGCCCCTAAATAGAAAGATCTTTGCTTTATATAGTGTAGATTTTTATCGCATAATCTCAAGAAAAGATCATTTTGAACTGTATAAGAGAAATTTAATCAAAACTTTTCCGTATTTAAAAAAGTTAATAAACAGTTTACCTGGGAGAACTATTATAACCGCAGACCATGGTGAATCCATAGGTAATATGATACATCCCCTATTACCAATTAGGCTTTATGGTCATAATAAACAGTTTAAAAACCGTGTATTAAATAATGTTCCTTGGTTTATTATTGAACCAGAAGATAAGGAACCTATAGTAAATCAAGAATTAATTGAAAAAGTAAAAATTTTAAAAACTATAAAGAAAATTCAGTTTTAAAACAGAAGATTAGAGTTCTATGAATAGAATATTAATGATTCCTAATAAAAGCAATAAGAATTATTATTTGCATTTACTCGAGCGTGCTTTAAATAAAAAGGGAATTATTGTGGAATTCTCTAAGACACTTCCCTTTTGGTTTCCTCTTTTACAAAATGCTATTAATAAGAATAGTAATATATTTCATATTCATTGGATTTTTAATATCGCAGGTTTCAATTTAAGAAATAAATTCAAATCTCTATTAAAATTTTTTATCTTTATTATTGATACACTAATTTTAAAGTTCATTCTACGTTATAAGATAATATGGACAATTCATAATACTTATAGTCATGAATCTTTTCGACCTAAGATGGAAAGAATCGGTCGAATTTTTTTTTCCATGCTAGCTGATCAGTTAATTGTTCACTGTGATGAAGCAAAAAAGGTTATTATGAGGGAATATAAAGTACCAAGAAATAAATTAGTTGTTATTCCAATTGGAACTTATGAAAATTTGTACAAAAACAATATTTCTAAAGATCAGGCTCGTAGAAATCTTAATTTAAGTGAAGAAGAATTTGTCTTTCTTTATTTCGGACCTATCAGACCATATAAAGGCGTTCCAGATTTAATAAAAAGTTATAAATCAATAGAAGCTCAAAACAAAATTAAGTTGATAATTGCAGGAAAACCTCTTAATGAGAGAATTCGAAGAAATATCTTGGATAAAATTAAAGATACAAAAACAATATTAGTAGACTTTAGGTTTATTCCTGATGATAAAATTCAGAATTATATGAATTCTGCTGATGTAGTAGTCTTTCCTTATCGAAAAATATTAACGTCCGCAGGAGTCCTTTTAGCGATGAGTTTTGGTAAAGCCATTATTGCGCCTAGTATTGGATGCTTGAAAAATATTCTGAATCATCAAAATGCATTTCTATATTCCACAAAAGATTCTTCTGGGTTAACTCATGCATTAATTGAATCGTTAAATAGCCCTAAAAAGATTAAAGAAATGGGAAATTTTAACCAAAATTATGTTAAAGCTTTTAACTGGGAAAAAATTGCTGATAAAACAAAAATCCTATATAAATGGCTAGACTTAAGAAGAATTAAGAGGCATAATTTATGGATTTAATTCAAATAATTAGCAAAATAATTCAATTAAGCTTAAAAATGGTTGCTTCTATTGAATTTTTAATTATTTCATTCATTACTATTTTTTTTTATCACTTTTTTTTGTATTTCTTAAGAGATAAGAAATATATCACTAATTTGAGGAATTTCAGTGATTATAATCATCCCCAAATAGAAAATTTCAAGGAATTACCCTTGATCAATATTATAATCCCCGCATGGAAAGAGGGAGAAATTTTTCGTAAATGCTTGAATAACTTGTTTTCACTAGACTATCCCCATTTAAATATAATAGTCAATGCAGGGGGAAACGAGGATACAATTAGTATTGCTGATTCATTTAAGTCAAATGATAATTATAAATATTTACTCCAAGAAAAAGGGGGTGGTAAAGTTAAAGCAATTAACGACTGTATCTCTCAAGTTAAAGAGGGATTAATCTGCTTGCTAGATGCCGATATCTACTTAACGGATGATGATTTACTGAATATGTTGCACATCATTTTAAAAAAAAATGAATCAATTGTAGCCTCTTTTCTAAAACCTCATCATTCCCAAGTTAAAAAAAATTTTATAAGATATTTATATATTAATCGTAATGCTTTATTCAGGTATAAATTTACTAGATATTCAAAAAATGCGATCTCTCAATGTACTCTTCTAAAATTAGATGTAATCAAAAGAATTGGTAAATTTACAGAAAAACGACTAATCGGGGACGATAGATCAATTGGTTTAGATTTAATGGAAAAAAATCTTGAAATCTATCAATTAAACTCAAAAGGTGTGCAAAGTTTTAATTTTCCATCAAATTTGAAAGATTATTGTTCTCAAAATGTCAGATGGATTCAAAATGTATATCACAACCTTATAAGAAAAAGTAAGAAGAGAATTTTAATTTTTATCATATTAATAATAGGAGGACTATATCTAATCATTTTCCCTCTCTTATTCTTTATTAACAGCGCTTTCTTTTTTGTTGGAATACTATTAATATTTTATCTTTATTTAAAAAAAGTAAGAAAAATATGTTTTTTTAAAAACACAACTGATAAAATATATTTTGGGAAAAATTCAATTTATTTTTATATTTTGCTTATTTTCTTTATATATTTAGATTGTATTATAGCGATTTATACTGCTTTAGAGTTAATATTTATAGGAGATAAAAAATTCAAAAGCCGAAAAAATATTGAATAATGTTAAACTTGACCTAATAAACACTTATAATTTTCAAAAAAATGCTATTTTAAAATCTCTACTAAAGTTGGTTCGTATTGCTTTTGGATAATAAAATACTTATAATTTTAAGATGAGAAATTTATCCTTAAACAGTAAATTACTAAAATCAAAATACAAGTAAAAATAATGATATTATCAAGATTTAAATTGTTTTCATATCTTCTAATATTATGAAAATTGCATTATTTTCTTACGAGTTCTTTCCCTCAATTGGAGGTGTTTCAAGACACCTGACTAGTTTTTGTAAAGCTTTTCAAGAATCAGATCATCAACTATATGTTTTTAATCAAGGATATAACGGAAAAGATATTTTTGGTATTTTGGAAAAGAAAAATTATTCCTTGAAAAATATCATATTAAGCTTTAAAAATAGACTTTTTTTATATTATTTTATATCAATAGTTTGGAGGATATTTAAAGATAAAAGAGTTTTCTTATCTCAAAGGTTAAAGATCTGCATTTATTTCATGCTAAAGCCACAATATCTTGTGAGAACTATAAAAAATCTTAAAAAAATATATCCTTACTTTAAAAAGTATAATTTTGATTTGATCCTAGGGGGAACATGTGGATCAAATATCTTGAATTTGGTTTATGTAGTTTCATTACTTTTTAATAAAAAAGTTATTGCGTGGGCTCATGGAAATGAATTTTTAACCCATAGTGCTTTTTCTGTTAAAACTTGTTTTTTAAAAACTTTAAAAAAGATAATCATTAGTAATCATCAAATCAAATATCTAATAAAAGAAATACATAATCTTGAAGAAAACCAACTTGTACTTATTCCTTATGGATTGACAATTAAAGATTATAAATTAGATATTACTAAGAAAGAAATTAGACAAAATTTTAATATCCAGAAAGAAGAGTTTATAATACTTAGCGTTGGACGTCATGTGCCTCGAAAGAATTTTGATTTAGTAATACAAGCGATCAAGGAGATTAAAGAAGCAAATCCTGAATATAAGATTAAATATTATTTGATAGGGACTGGTCCCGAAAGTTCTAAATTAAAAGAATTAGCTAAGATCTTGAAGGTGGAAAAGTATGTGTTTTTCTTGGGTGCAATCGAAGAAAGTGTGAGAAATAAATTTTATAAAATTGCCGATGTCTTTGTAATGCCTTCAATCAAAAAAAAAGAATCAGTGGAAGGATTTGGTTTGGTATTCCTTGAAGCTAATTTATTTAAAGTACCAGTAATAGGAGCTTCCTCTGGTGGAATAAAAGAGGCTATCATAAATGGAAAATCTGGATTTTTAATAGAACCAAATGATATACACGGATTAATTGAGAAAATTAACTTCTTATACAATAATCAAGAAATAAAAACCGAGATGGGTGAATATGGACAGAAAAGAGTTATTACAAATTTTAATTGGGAGGAATTAATACAAAAGTATTTTAAATTATTCAATGAAATAAACGAAAACAATTTGATATAATAGCAATTTATGATCTCCTTAATCGTAAATCTTCAAATAACTTTCTAAACATCTCTAGTTCAACAGTAAAAGAATAATTCTTAAATGCATATTCTTTAGCAAGTTGTTTTAATTGTTCTACTTTATCTGGATTCTGTTCCCATAGCTTATATAGCAAATCTATCTTATTTATTATACATTGTTTGTCAAGTTCATCAAGAAAAAAAGCAAAATCTTTCCCTCTTAATATTTCTATAGATCCATACGTTTTTGTACATATTATTAGCAATTTTGATGCTAAAGCTTCAATTAGCACTCTTCCAAAAGGTTCTCTTCTTGACGTAAAGAGAAACACATCACAGTTTTGATAATACTCATGAATTATATTATTACTCACATAGCCATGATATTTTATAAATTCTGGAAATTCTGTTTGTAATTTTTCTATCCTTGCCTTCATTGGGCCTGTTCCACAAAATTCGAAAGAAATATTATAATTTTGGGTATTTTGTAGTAATTCTTTAATTGCATCTAATAAAATCCCAATACCTTTATGAATATCATCAAGATAGCCTACATAAATGAATTTTAACTTATCAATCTCCCTTTCCTTTGAAATAGCTTTTGAAAAATTCTCTAAATCGATACCATGAATAATATGAGTAATTTTTTCAGGTGAAAAAAAGGGCTTTAGAAAATTTCTAGCATGATTTGAAATTGTATGATGGTGAAATCTTTTTTTAAAAATAGAAAATAGAAGAATAGAAGTTCTTAATTTTAGATTATATAATGAAAATAACTTATCGCTATAAAGAGGTTTCCTATGACCTACAACAAATTGACCTTTTAGATGTAATAAACTAAAAAGGATAAATAGCAAGTTAGTTTTTATTGTTAAAGCAGAAGTATAGATTATGTCATTGTTTTTAATATATCTATAAAGTTTTAAAATTTCCCAAGGGTAAGGAACTGTAAATATTTTATCACAAAATTTTATAATTGCAAATTTTATTTTATCACTTCTTTTTAATCCTTTTAATTTCTTCTTTATTGCATCATTTGTTAATATTTTCTTACCAATTATGATATTTGAATCTAAAAGTGTAATTTTGTAATATTTTTGCAAACCTACAGCTAATTCCATAGCAGAAATCTCTCCTCCTCTCCCATTTTCAAAAGCGAGAGGAGTAAAAATAAGTAGATTAGGTTTCATTTCAAATTTGAGAATAAATAAAAATTAAAATTATATTAAAACAATCCCAAAAATAATTTAAAATTTTAGAATATTCCTATATGTAAATATATAAACAATAAATACACGAATTTGTGTTATATTTTTCTTAAGAGACTTATATTGTCAAGAATTTTTCTTTAAACAACAAAAAGATCAAAAGAGTAAAAAGTAGAGTGTAAAAAAAATGATATTACTAATTCAAATCCATATATCATAAGCCTTATATGTCAGTCTACTTTTAAAGTAACATAAGATTTATATAACGTATATAATTGGTGTTTTTTAATCAAGAATGTTATCATAGGCATCGATGGAGGGTGTTTTGAGAGTATCCAATATCTACTTGATAAAGATGAATTACCAAATTTTAAATTTTTAATCAATAATGGTTTCTCTTCAGAATTAGAAGTCACCACACCGCACACAACTATCCCTTCATGGCCATGTTTATTTTCCGGTTTGAACCCTCAAAAATTAGGTTATCTTACTTTTATCCATCCTATTAATGGGGTGTTTAATTCCAATGTTTGGAGAGAGAAATCAATTTTTTCAATAAAAAATATTCGAATATTTACTCTGAACGTTCCAGGAACCTATCCTGCCTGGGAGATTAACGGACAAATGATAACTGGTATATTATCTCCTTCATTTTCGTCTTTTCCAAAACAACTTGAACCACTATATAGTAAAGATTGGATAATCGAAGGTAGAACTCTAATTGAAATATTTAAGGCCTTTGAATTTAAGAAAAATCTGTTTTTACAAAAATTAGATGAGGATTTTAACTTACTGGCATATGTAATTAGAGTCCCTGATGCTATTTCCCACCGAATATTCGGTACTGAAAAAATAGTAAATAATCACATTCAGGTAGGTTATAAGAAAATTGATAAATTCATAGGAGAATTAATCAAAAGGAAAGATATCGATAATATAATAATATTTAGTGATCATGGCTTAAAATTTTATAAAAAAGTTATCCATTTTCCTCGATTTCTTGAAAAAAAGAGATTACTCTACTTAAATAAAGCAAAAGGGCTAAAAATCAATAGTATTATTATTAAACTTTATGATTATGTACGCCCTTTCATGAAAATTGATCTATCCAAAAGATTGTATAATAAATTGTCTATTTCGAAAAAAAGAGACTCGGAGATACAGAAAGAAAGAGCCCTTCAACATGTTGATAAAGATAGACCACAATCATTTATTCAAAAACTTACCTCTAACGTAGGGGCGATATTTTTAATTGATAAGGATAGGCAAAAAAAACAGATGATCAAGAAAGTTTTAGAAGAAGATAAATATATTCAAGAAGTTGTTGAATTCGATATAAACGGATTTCCAGATCTAATGGTAATTCTTGATGATAAATTTCTTTTCACTACCGAATCCTCATATTTCATCAAGAGAAAGACAGAAACATTTAGCCATACAAATAGAGGCTTATTTATTGCCTATGGAAATAATATTAAAAAGGGAAATGTTCCGCTGGTTGACTATCAAGAAATAGCACCTACAATTCTTAGATTATATAACATTGAAAAACCGGATTATATGGAGGGGGATCCGATAAACCTCTTCAAGATTTGAGTAATAAAACAGAAGTCCTAAATATTCAGACAATTTTTATAAATGAAAGTTTGAAATTGATTATGATTTCTAGATACACTCCCTTAAAAAACACAGATTGTAATTAATAGATATTTTATCATCTGTTATTGGAATTTCTATTAATATTTAGCCGTTTTTTTAATAATTAAGTTAATTTATATTCGAAATTTAATTTGAATTATTATGGATGATTTAATCCCTATTGATAAAGTCCTTGAAATAAATCCTCGAGTTATAGAGCTTGAAAAGCAAGGATTTATGATAAATCCTGAATTGATCACCGAATATTTAGAGGATTTTAAGAATCGATCAACAGTTTTTCCAGACAAGAACTATTGGAATGAAAAGCGAATAATCATCACAGGGATAAGTGGATTTGCGGGTAGCTATTTAGCAGAACAATTACTAGATTTGGGTTGTGAAATTCACGGAACAATACGTAGGCATTCAGTACCTATGCATGAAAATATTGAACATTTAAGAGGAAAAATTGTTTTGCATGAAGCAGATATAACAAGCGCTGAAAGAATATTCGAAATATTTGCTAACATTCAACCTCATGCGGTATTTCACCTTGCCGCCGAATCATTCGTGCCTACTTCCTTTCGAGAACCTGCTAGAGTCACTCATAACAATATTATAGGTACGATCAATCTTTTTGAAGCAGCTCGTAGATCTACCTCCGAATTAGAGAGTATTCAAGTAGCATGCAGTAGTGAGCAATATGGTTTAGTAGATCCGAATGAAGTTCCTGTAACAGAAGATTTAAAGAAAAATCCTTTTAGACCTAGAAGTATCTATGGCATATCAAAATGCGCAACTGAGCAGATTGCATGGTTGTATCATAATTCTTATGGGGTACCTAGTATTATTACACGGGGATTTAATCATGAAGGACCAAGAAGAGGGATTCAATTCGTAACTAGTGTAATTCACAGACAAATCGTAGAAATTTTAGGTAATAAACGTGATAAAATAGTTATAGGAAATCCGAACTCTATTCGTGATTTTACTCATGTTAAGGATACTGTAAATGCTTACATCCTAGTTAGTGAGAAAAAAAGATATGGTGAACCTTATAATGTTTGTTCTGGTAAAGGAATTACAATTGCTAATTATGTCAGATTGGCGAAAGAAATCTTTAACATTTCTTCAGAGGTTTACATAGATTCAAACCGTATGCGTCCTAGTGAAGTTCCTCTTCTAATTGGTATGAATGATAAGATTATAAAAGATACTGGTTGGAAACCGACAAGATCTATTATTGATATCATAAAAGAAGGTGTTGCTTACTTTAAAGCACACCCAGAACAATTAGGAATTGAAGCGCATTAATGAAAAACTAAGATAATTTTAGTAGTGGAAGATTTAGTTGGTCCTTCTACTCTTATTTATACCAATATTTATTTAACCATTTTTATTATATATTTTAATGAAGAGTAATAAAGCTGTACTCTTAATTACTATTGATGCTTTACGAGCAGATCATTTACAGTTATATAATTATCACAGAAACACCACACCAAATATAAACAAGTTTTCTCAGAAAGGTACAGTATTTTTAAATGCTTTTACAAATGGACCTGAAACACCATCATCTTTCTCTTCTATCTTCACATCGGTTTTACCTTTTTTTGATGGGGGATACAGCCCTTTACCTAATCAAAAGATTACACTTCCTCAATTATTAAGTGAAAATGGAATCAATACATTATGTATCCATAGCAATCCTAATTTAGGGCGCTTTTTTAATTACGATAGAGGATTTAATGTCTTTTTAGATGGAGAACGTTATAAAAGATCTCAAGCTGAGCTTAAAGACATGACATTTTTGCAACAATTAAGTTTTTATGTCAAAAAGATTTTGAATTTTAAAGATCTTTTCAGAACTTTAATGTTCCGACTTAAAGGGTTTAATAAAATAAAATCTTGGTTGAGAAATAAGATCCCTTTACTTACTGATGTATTATTACCCTTTACTCCAATTGCTTATAATGCCCCTTATATTGCAAATAAGCTTACTTCATTTTTATCCGAGATTAATAAGCCATTCTTTATTTGGGCGCACTTTATGGATGTACACGCCCCTTATAATCCGCCCACGCAAAATATTTTAAATTTTAGCAAGGATGATATAAGTATTGGCTATCGGGACTTCTTAACCAAAAAAGTGTACACACTTTCTAAAGATATTCAAATAACTCGTAAAATGATTGAAGATTTAAAAACGCTTTATGATGGGGAAATTAATTTTGTTGACGAATTTTTAGGAAATGTATTTAGATTGTTAAATGATAAAATCAAAAATAATTGTTTAGTAATTTTGACATCAGATCATGGAGAAAGTTTTTATGAGCATGGACTATTTGGACACCAAGGAAGTGTATATGAAGAAGCATTAAAAATTCCTATAATAGTTGTTGAGATGGGCAATAAACCAGTCAAAAAAGAAATCTCGGATTCAGTTCAATTAATTGATATAGCACCCACAATTTTAGACTATTTTGGAATAACTAATCCTGAAAATTTTCAAGGTAATAGTCTACTCCCTCTTATCGATGGAGAAAAAACCTATACAGATCTGTTCATTGTCTCAGAATGCTATCAGAAAAATAGGCAGATAAGGAGAAACCATAAAGAAGGTTTTATCCTTTTATCAATCAAGAAAGGTGAATGGAAATATATTTATGACGAAGAGAATGAGAAAGAATATTTATTCAATTTAAATCAAGATCCTGATGAGAAAGTAAGTCTACATAAGGAAAATAATGTGATCTTTGAAGAATTTAGAATGATTAGAAAGGAGCATATTAAAAATGCGGTCAATTCAACAGAAGAAAAATCGAGAATCATTAAAGCAATAAGAAGCTTAAATATTAATGATATATTATAAATTTTAGAGTTTTTTAAAAAGATTGAGGTTAAATATTAAGTTCTTTTTTCTGAATTTTAATTATTTCTAATATACCTTTTTGACCTAATTCGATCACTTCATTCAATTTACTATGACTAAAAGGAGCACCTTCAGCAGTTCCTTGAACTTCAATAATTTCAGAATCTTCGTTCATAACTAAATTAAAATCAACATCCACTTTAGAATCCTCGATATAATTTAGATCTAATAAACTTTTACCATTCTTTATGCCTACTGAAATCGCTGCTAGAACCTTATAATCCGGAAAATCATATATTAGCTGTTGGTTATAAAGGTAATTCATTGCATCAAAAACAGCAACAAAAGCTCCCGTTATGGCCGCACAGCGAGTACCGCCATCTGCTTGTATCACATCACAATCAATTCTAACTGTTCGTTCACCAAGTTTCTCATAATTAAACGCAGCACGCATACTACGACCAATTATTCGTTGAATTTCCATGGATCTTCCTCTATTTGTATCTCTTTGATTTCTTACTTGAGTTGCTCTTGGTAACATTGAGTATTCTGCTGTAATCCAACCAGTTCCAGTGTCTACTAGAAATCTTGGCACAGATTCGATTATTGAAGCAGTTACTATAATTTTAGTTCCACCTTGTGTAATTAATACAGAACCTTCTGGATATTTAAGATAATTTCGTTTAATCGTAATTTTTCTAATCTCATTAAACTTCCGACCATCAACCCTTATATTTTCAGTCATTTATAGAAAACCTAATTTTATAAGTAAGATCTTTAACATGAATTAATATTCAATTTTGAAAAATGTATATAATAATATTAATTGTAAAGTAAAAAAGTTACTTTTAATTAAATTTCTCCTATTTCGCCATAGAATAAGTTCCTAATATTTTGTACCATATCACATTATTACTCATATTTTCAAAAATGTTCTTAATCTTAGGATCTTCTTTATCTCCCTCAAAATCCATTAAAAAAATATACTCCCAACGTCCTCTTCTCCTCGGACGAGATTCAATTTTTAATAAATTAATATTCGCATCAGCATAAATTTTCAATACGGCATATAGCGCTCCTGGAGTATGTTTTGTAACAAAAATTACTGAAGTTTTTAGTTTTCCTTCTTTAAATCTATTTTCTTTTTTTGAAATAATCAAAAATCTTGTATAATTCAATGGATTATCTTCGATATTTGAACTTAAAATCTTCAAATTATAGAGTTTACTGGAGAATTCAGGTCCAATTGCAGCATAGGAATTATCATTTAATTCTTGAACTCTACGTATCGCTTCAGCTGTTGAATTCACACTGACTAGATTAACTTTGGGTAAATTCTCTTTAAGCCATATCCTAGTTTGAGCAAAAGCTTGCGGGTGTGAAATAATATTTTGAATTTTTGATAAATCTGAATTCTCAACAGAGATTAGATTTTGGACAATTCTTAACTCGATTTCCCCATAGATAAACATTTCTTTTTCAATTAACAAATCAAGTGTATCTCTAACTGTCCCTTGAAGGCTATTTTCAATAGGAATTACCCCAAAATCAATAATTCCCTTTTCCAATTTCTCAAATATTTCTAGTGAATTTGTAGTGGGAAAAAATTCTGATCCTGCTTTAGGAAAATATTCTAAAGCTGCTTGATGAGTAAAAGTTCCTTCAGGTCCTAGGTATCCTATTTTATTGATCATCCCTTGAATGAGTTTACTAGCGCTGATTATTTCTTTCCATATTGCTTCGATACTTGAACCATTGAAAACTTCCGATTTACGTTTTAGCCTTTCAAATATTTCTTTTTCTCTCTGAGGTTGATGAACTTTCAATTTTAATTTGTTTTTAATATCACCTATTTTACTTACAATTTTTCCACGGTGATTTAAAAGTTCAATAATCTTATCATCGATTTTATTAATATTTTCTCTTAGATTTTCTAACTCCTTCTTCAAACTAGTCTGATTGTTCATATTTTATCACTAATATTAATTTTAAAAATTCAAAAATGGTTCGATATTTAGTTCAAATGCCGAAACAGGAAATTCTAATCTAAAATTTAATAAAACTTTTGGTTGGATTTCACCAATTTCACCAATTATCTTATTTCTAAAATAAATTATTCCGTACCGACCATCGATATAACTTGGATTTTTTCCGGGTTTAACCTCATAATCATTATAATACCCAAGAGAGGTCATAATATAATCTAATGTTGATTTTATTTCGGTATAATTTGCATTTTCATGGTAAGATACTGCAGATAAATGTACTTCTCTTTTAGTTCCTGTTTCTTCTTGAGGTGAAAGTAATATCACATCACCCACTTCGAAAATTCTAATTGGCTTTTCTTCAGATCTGTTTAAAAGTAAGTTATCCATCAATTTGGGAAGTATTTTCGTTCTGGTTGTATCGAATTCTTTAGAGACAGGATTAGCGATCTCAATATTATTAGCTGCCTCAGAATCTTGATTCATATACAAAAATTGTTTCTCTGAATTTGTTAGAATAAAATTAATCACTTCTAGATATCCCCCCCCAATCAATATTTTTCTTATGCGATTTGAATAATCTTGTATGGGATGGTATTGACCAATTCCGCCTTCTCGAATTGTAAGAGGTAAATTTATATAGCCATACCCAATGGCACATTCCTCAGTAAAATCAATGGGATGCATTATATCCCCTCTATAGGCAGGAACTAGTATATCTAAATACCCTTTCTTTTTCGATTCAACAGCATCCAATCTCACTTTTTTAAAACATCTTATCATCTCTGAAATTGTTAAATTTAAACCAATTATGTTATTTATATAATCGTTATGAACCATCCATTTTTTTGGGCTCAAATCAGGTGTAATCATTTCATATTTTCCTTCATAAATTACTTTTACCGTTTCCAATTTTGCTCCCATATCCATTAATGTGGTCGATAATATGTTTAATGCTAAATTGACTGCTTTTAAATCTGTTCCTGTTAAATCTAAAAACAAATTTTTAGTATCATCCGTTACTGTTGTAAGAACTCCATTAATAACAGGTGGAAAAGATAGTACTTCATCATTTTTATCAAAAATTATAGGGTATACTTCCTTTCCTTCTAAAATATGAGCATACTCAATGCCTTTATCGTGTAGTAATAAAATTTCTTCTAGATTCATAGGATATCCGTCTCCATGTAATGGGACAAAACTAACAGCATCTGGTTTTACTGCTGTATATCTATATGGGGGAGTAACTTTATCAAAATCATGAACACCAATGGCAACCTTTTTTCTATCCCTTCCAACAGCCCAATGTAGGTGTTCTTGAATATTCATTAATGTAGCTACCTCATCTTCATCTAAATCAATATCTCTTATGACTCCACAGACTATATAAGGACGTACTTTGTTAACAATAGGATCTACTTTTAATTCAGTTTCTCCTGAGAGAACTTCATAAGATGGAAGGCCCTCCTCAATTTCATAATACCCTTTTAATGCTCTTGCAATACCCTCCGGACTAGAAAAATCCGGTCTATTAGGATTATATTCAACCTTAACTTTTTGTTCTTCTTCATTAATATCTTCTAAATCTAAGCTAATCCATTGGAGATCATATTCTAATTCCTTTAAATCTAATCTTCTACCGACTAATTTTTCTAACCTTTCAACCTTTAACTCAATTGTTGGCATTATCTCACCTTATTTTAAATATGATTGTTGTCTTAGCCAATTCAAAGGATTGATATAAAAATCTCTAATATCTTTTCTACCATAATATGGAATTGCAATTCGTTCAAGTCCTTGCCCCCAAGCCAAAACTCGGGTTGGTTCTTTTAATCCCCAAGGATAAGTCACTTCGGGACGAAAGATTCCTGATCCTCCCATTTCTAGCCATTCCCCAAATTTATCATAATATACAGATACTTCCATTGATGGTTCAGTATAAGGGAAAAATCCGGGTCTTGTAATAATCTTTTTAAATCCCATTTTTCTATAAAACTCGGATAATAAACCAATTAAATCACATAAAGTTACATTATCATCAATTACAATTCCTTCTATTTGGGTGAATTCTGCTAGATGTGATTTATCAACTTTTTCATTACGGAATACTCGATCAATACAAAATACTTTAACAGGAACTTTATCATTATTTCTATAAAATTCAGCCAATCTACGCATAGTTGTAGCTGTAGTATGAGTTCTTAAGACTGTCTTTTTAGCTATTTCAATATCCCACTTGTAGTCCCATCCTGTAGAACCTGATTCTCCCCCATTTTCATGCATTTCCTTTACTGCCATAACTCTATCCTTTTCTGGTAATCTTGCCTTATCTGGATTATTAAGATAAAATGTATCTTGCATTTCACGTGCAGGATGATCTTGAGGTTGAAATAATGCATCAAAATTGTAAAAAGCACTCTCTATAATTGGACCTCTTATCTCTGTAAATCCCATTGATAAGAAAATTTCTCTTATTTCATTAATTAGGTTTATCAAAGGGTGTATTTTTCCCGCTTTTAATAATGGACCCGGTTTAGTTACATCAAAAGGTTTTAATTCATACTTTTCCCAAGTACCTGAACTGAGCATCTCAGAGGTAATTTTACTTACTTGAGTTAATTCTTTAATCTTAGAAACTGTAATACTTTTTCCTGTATCAGTCAAGTATAATATTCGATTTGTTTTACGCTTTTTATCTATTAATTTCCTTTTATTCAATATATCTAAGAGTTTTACATCAGCTTTAGATAATTTAGAATAATCTAATGTGTCCCTTTCTTCAAATCTTTTCAAGAATTTTTCTAAATTGGTTTGAGGAAATTCATCTACAATAAGAAATATTTTATTTTCCCCAGTAGCTTTACTTTGACTTATCCATCTTCTTTTCTTTAAATTTGAGATCCCAATGAAGAAGATATCTTCGTTTAAGTTTGATTTCTTCAGTAATTCCTCAAAAGGGATTTCTTTAATCTTCTCTTCTAACATCAAATTCAATAATTGACGCTCAGGTAAACCTATTTTCAAATATTTCTTCCCTTCATCATTTAAAGAAATTTGATAGAGCTCTTCCTCTTTGAATCCACCTAGAGTGTGCTCAATTAATTCATTTATCGCGGACATAAGCACAATATAATCAATTTCCATTTCTTCAGCAATATCAGCAGCAACTACATTAGATCGCTTTTTCTTAAGCACCTTTAAAACTTCGATAGTTTGTTTTTTTAATTTGATGGTCATAAACTTCAGTTGTTAATCTTTATTCTTTTGTTATTATTTTTAAAATCTCTAATGTATATAAATTTTTTGTGAATAAAATCGTTTAATTTTACCCGATCTTGAATTAGAACAACTTAATAAGTTTAATTTTTACTTAATTATCAGATTTAGTAATATTTTAAAATATCCAAAGCCAAGGGATCACTTTCTAAATTGAATCTTTAATCCCTTGGCAGAATAAAGAAAAAACAAAAAAATTGAACTTGATTGAAATTTTTATTTATTTCGTAATAAGAAAGATCCATTATAATCTCATCTCAATCAATATTTACTTTTTAATATAAATGTATGTTTACTAAAAAAATTATGCTTACAGAACTTTTTTTATAGTGGTAGAATTAATTTTCTGATTATTTTCTTCTATAAAAAGAGGCTTAATAATAAGAATGAGGGTGTAAAACTGTTTTTAAATAAAAAACTTTTAATTTGAAAGTTCATTTAAAAGAATTTATAAAGGAGTTAGAATATCTTACTTTATAGATAAAAATCTTGACTATATGTGATAAATTATGAATTTAAATAGGAAAACCAAATATTTTCTTTTATATCTCAATCTGTTTTTAATTTGTTCTCTTATTAACGGATTTAACTCAAGGCTATATACAACATCTAATTCAGAATTCTTAATTCCTGAAACTAATGCTGGTGAAATTTCTATATCAACCCCAGAAAATAAAACTTACGTTAAACCAATGAGTGGATATTACCCTGCGACATATGGATTTGAGAGCGATGCAATCGGAGGCGATGCTCTTGATTGGGATGATTCTGCTTCAGACTCTAATTGTGGCTCACAAGTCATTGCGGAGAAAAATGGACATTATAATGTTCTGGAAGTCTATGACAATAATGGAGGAGCAAAAGCGAGACTAAACAATTATTTCACGGATCAAGCATATGGTACGACAGAATTTTGGTTTTGTCCTGGTGATGCTACAGATGGAGGTATGGTTAGACTCATGGATACGGATTTAGTTGAGAATAGGGTGTCCATTAGACTTATAAATGAACACTGGTATTCTTATGATGGAGTAGTTGATACACTAATTCCTAATGTTCTTGGATCCCAAGATAATGTGTGGCAACACCTTAGAATCCATTTTGAATCAACATCAGGTGGATACCAGGGATTATCCCAATACACATATGAAGTTATCATAGATGGAATAAGTTCAGGCTCAATACCTTTTCGTGATAATGGTACTTCGATTGATACCTTCAACATATTTACAGGTGATGCAGCCACAACAACGAGGTGGATTGATGCTGTTGGTTATTCATGGGATCCTAGTTATACCGTTGGAGATAATCTTAATGAAGGTTTACTACTAAGTTATGGGATGCAATTTAGCCCAGATTGGCAAGGGTATTCTTTAGATGGGTTAGCTAATAAAACTATCGTGGGAAATACAACAATTCCTTTCCCTAATAATGGAGTGCACAATATTCAGGTTTTTGGAAATGATTCAGTGGGAGAAGAGTTTCATTCAAATAAAGTGTATTTCTCTATTTATCCAATCTACATATTTACTCCTACAAATAAAACATATTCCCAGTCAATGAGTGGATATTACCCTGCGACATATGGATTTGAGAGCGATGCAATCGGAGGCGATGCTCTTGATTGGGATGATTCTGCTTCAGACTCTAATTGTGGCTCACAAGTCATTGCGGAGAAAAATGGACATTATAATGTTCTGGAAGTCTATGACAATAATGGAGGAGCAAAAGCGAGACTAAACAATTATTTCACGGATCAAGCATATGGTACGACAGAATTTTGGTTTTGTCCTGGTGATGCTACAGATGGAGGTATGGTTAGACTCATGGATACGGATTTAGTTGAGAATAGGGTGTCCATTAGACTTATAAATGAACACTGGTATTCTTATGATGGAGTAGTTGATACACTAATTCCTAATGTTCTTGGATCCCAAGATAATGTGTGGCAACACCTTAGAATCCATTTTGAATCAACATCAGGTGGATACCAGGGATTATCCCAATACACATATGAAGTTATCATAGATGGAATAAGTTCAGGCTCAATACCTTTTCGTGATAATGGTACTTCGATTGATACCTTCAACATATTTACAGGTGATGCAGCCACAACAACGAGGTGGATTGATGCTGTTGGTTATTCATGGGATCCTAGTTATACCGTTGGAGATAATCTTAATGAAGGTTTACTATTGAGTTTTGAAACCATTATAAACCCTGATTGGTTGGGTTATTCTTTAGATGGCGCGAGTAATAAAACTATATTTGGAAATACTACAATTCCCTTTCCAAGTGAAGGAGTTCATACAATTCAAATCTTATGGAATTTTTCTATGGGTATTACCTATCAATCTGAAATTAGATACTTTACTACACTATATTATCCTGAGGTTTTTATTATCTCACCAAATTATAATGAATTCTTTGGAATGGTTGCCCCTAATTTTGAAATTTCAATTACCGAATCTAATTTGCATTCTACATGGTATAATCTGAATGGAGGAATAAACATAACTTTTAATCTATTATCAGGAATGGTTAATCAAACGGAATGGGATAAATTAACTAATGGTTCTGTTACCATCCAATTTTTTGCAAATGATACTTGGGGACTAGAGGGATTTGCTGAAATTACCATCTGGAAAGATACATATGCTCCAATAAGTTTGATCGAATTTACCCCACATAGCGGAATTGATATAGTTAATGAATCAACTGACTTTACACTAACTGCGGATGATGGATTAGGCTCTGGAGTTTCTCTTATTCAATATAAAATTAATGATTCTAGCTGGATTACATATAGCACACCATTTACTCTAGCAAGTTATCTTTACGGAGATATACTTATTTCTTATCAAGCTATTGATAGTGTTGGTAACACTGAAATTATTCAAACCCTTTTAGTAGAACGCACTGATACAATAGCACCTATATCTTCCATTGATTTTACTCCATATAGCGGTACTAATGAGGTGCTGAAATCAACATTATTCACTTTAACTGCGGATGACGGATTAGGGTCTGGAATATCCCTGATTCGCTATAAAATTGATGATTCTACTTGGTTTGATTATATTGGACCATTCACACTATCCAGTTATAAATATGGAGGGCATACTATTACATATCAAGCTGTTGATAATGAAGGAAATATTGAAGCTGAACATGTAATTATGGTGGAAATAGTTTCAAAAGCATCTGAACCACAAATCCCTGGATACCACTTGCTTACAATTTTAAGCATTATAGGAATAGTATCATCAATACTGATTAAAAACAAATCAAAAATATAAATTTAATTTTATTTCTTTTTTTTTCTTTATTTTAATTTCTCCCTAATTTTTGTAGAACTAATCTTTTCATTATTTTTATCCTTAATAAGAGGAATTACGATAATTATTAGGGGAATAAATCCCTTAATTTCTCTAATCTCATTAATTTTCAGTGCAGATTCATAAGTTTCTTGGCTTACTACTATTCCTTCATAATCTGCTTCTGAAATTGGAGGGCCATAAGGATCATTCAATTCTACAATCTCAACACGTTGAAGCTCAGTAAATGTACTGATAAATGATTTGATATTGGTTTCACGTGTTTTATAATCCTCAAGTTTAGAAGCTACTTTCTTTTTTTTTAGCATAGATTGTGTCGTTAAACCAATAACGATATTGTTTGAAACTGACAACGCTGTTGTTAATAATAATTTATGTCCTTCATGAAGATGATCAAATGTCCCCCCTAATCCAACCTTATTTAAAATTGAAAAACACCTTTCCAGAAAGATATTATTATTTTGTTTTTATTGCTTTTTTTTTTTAGCAGCAATATTCGACTCAGTAGGTTTTTTCAACCTTACTGAATAAATATGTTTAACTTCCATCATATCATTACATTTATCACAATTACCCGTTCGTTTAAAAACAAAATCTCCTTTCTCATAATTTCTGACTTTCGTTAATCCACATAAATTACAAACAAGTATAGTTAAAGTTTGTCGAATTGGCTCTGTTGGATTTTTCTGCATTTGTATTAATGTTGCCCCAAAACAAATAAGCATAAATCCCATCGACCATCCAGAAACAGCATCTGGGAGTATGCCAGTATAAATGAAGACTGCTCCTAAAACAATCAGTAATATTGAAACTAAATTTTTAATGACACTTTTAAGAGTTACCTTTTTTTTTAATATTTCTTCATCGTCTTCTTCTTCTATCATGGAAAATGACGCAATTTCACGTTTTCTATGCTTTATAATCGAAAAGAATAAATAAATTTTGTTATTATAAATCCTTAATACATAGTACTATTCAATTTTTGATTAAGGTATTTATTAAAAATGTTGAATCTTTTTCAATTCGGTTCTCAAGGCACAGATCCAGTAAGTTTAATAATTCAGCTTTTATGGTTTGTTCTTATATTTATTAGTATCTTCTACGGACAGAAAATTCAAGGCTGGAAGGCTTCTAAAGACATACAAGCAGGTTTAGAAAAATTAAAAAAGTGGAATGATGAATGTAAAGAAATTTTAATAAGTAATTTTAAAGAATTTGCTGATAAAAAGAAAACTCAAAAAGATTTGATGCTTCAACTAGAAGATTTTATTACTTTTGTTACAATTCCACCAGTATCATTAGATCCCTATGGTATTGTACCTAAATTTGATCATGTGGTTGATGTAAGGGATTACCGTTTCAAAGAAGAAGTCGAGATGTTAGCACCTCAAGCTACCGATGTTCAAAGATTTAATTTAGAAAATCTGTTAGAAGTCACAATGTCAATTGATTTTATATATAGGTTGATAAGACATTATCTAATACTTGGTAAGAAATCAAAATCAATGATTTTACTATTACAAATATCAATGCAATTAGGACTTATCTTGAGTATGGCTAAGGCATATTACCACGCAGCAAAAGCTTTTTCAGAAGGAAGTCCTATTGGAGATGCGCTTGGACCATTAGTGACTGCTAGTTTTATCAGAGATGTTGCTGACGATGAGGTAGAAGCGAAAGAAATCGTTCGAGATACAATTGTTCAAGAAGTAAATTTTGAAGATCGCATAATTTATGTGGTTAGAGCTAAAGGACCAGGAGGAACAGTAGGAAAACCAGGAAAAGCAATTAAAATGCTTATTGATGAGCATGGTTCAGAAATTTCCCGAATAATAATGATTGATGCGGGATTAAAGTTAACTGGAGATAAAACAGGATCCATATCTGTTGGTGTTGGAGCCGCTATAGGAGGTATAGGGATTGAAAAATATTTTATTGAGGAATCTTCTACAGGTAAATCAATTCCTATTGATGCACTCATTTGCAAGCAATCATTAGAAGATGCGATAACTACAATGAAAAGACCTATTACTCAGAGTGTACCAAATTTTGTTGAGAAAATAAAAATGGCTATAAGAAAAAGGACAGAAAAGGGCTCAAAAGTAATTATTGCAGGAATAGGGAACACAATCGGTATTGGTATTTAAGAACTAAAATTCTAATATTTTTTGGTTTGTATTTTTATCTTTAACTCTGTATCAAATATCATATTCTAATTTTAAAGAAATGGTAAAAGTTTCTTAAATAAGAAAATAGAAATTGTTTTATAATTAAGGGAATAAAATTTATTATACTATAAAATAAAACGAAATTTAAGAGAAAAATAGTAAAACATAATATTTGAGGTGTAAAGAAAATTTTCGGATATATGGGAAAAATCTTACGTGTTGATTTAACAAATGGTAAAATTACCGAAGAATTTCCTGATGAAGCGACGTTGAAAATGTATCTGGGAGGATCGGGATTAGCTACTAAATATTTAATAGATGAAACACCTAAAGGTATTGATCCTCTAGGACCAGAAAATAAACTTATATTTATGACTGGACCTTTGACAGGGACTCCATCTCCCAGTACTGGGAGATATAGCATTGTAGCAAAGTCACCACTAACGGGAATCTGGGGAGAAGCAAATTCCGCCGGTTTTTGGGGTAGAGACTTAAAAAGATCTGGCTTTGACGGTGTGATTTTTGAAGGAATTTCACCTAAACCAGTTTATCTTGTTACTGAAGATGGAAAGGCTGAACTTAAGGATGCTTCACATCTTTGGGGTAAAAATACCTCAGAAACAACAAGAATTATTAAAGAAGAATTAGGTGAAAAATTTAATGTAGCCTGTATCGGTATCGGCGGAGAAAATCTAGTGAAATATGCAGCTGTCATGAACGATTGTGAGAAAGAAAATTATGGAAGAGCTGCTGGGAGGTGTGGTATGGGTACAGTTATGGGTTCGAAAAAAGTTAAAGCAATTGCTTCAAAAGGTTCTGCTAAAATAGAAGTAGCAAATCCTGATGAATACAGAGAAGAAGCTAAACAAAGGTATGACTGGGTAAATCAAAGTATGTTAAAAATGACTCTTGAGGTATTTGGGACAGCTACAATGGTGGATTTAGTGAATATTAAAGGAGGATTACCTACTAATAATTGGCAAACTGGTGTTTTCCCCGCTGCTGATAAAATAAATGGTACAGCAATAAATGAGACGATTCTTACAGGAAGAAAACCTTGTTTTGCCTGTCCTATAGCTTGTGGAAGAGTTGCAGAAATAAAGGAGGGAAAGTACAAAAGTACGGGTGAGGGTCCTGAATATGAATCTCTTGGAGCTCTTGGGACCATGTGTGGAGTAGATAATTTAGAAGCAATCACTTTAGCACATTTCCTTTGTAATGAATATGGTTTGGATGTTATATCTGCTGGAAATACCATTGGGTTTGCTATGGAGTGTTATGAAAAAGGTATATTGTCTAAAGAAGATACTGATGGTCTTGAATTTAATTTTGGAAATGCTGATTTAGTAGTTGATCTCATCGCAAAAATTGGTAAAAGAGAGGGAATTGGAGATTTATTAGCTGAAGGCACAAGAATAATGGCTGATAAATTAGGGAAGGATTCACATAAATTTGCAATGCACGTTAAAGGATTGGAATTACCTGCTTATGACAGTCGAGCTGCAAAAATTACAGGATTAGCTTATGCATCAGCAAATAGAGGTGGATGTCATATAACTGGTTATATTGAAGGACCCGCATTTTTATCTATGCCCTTTATGATTGTAGAAGATGCTATGGTTGGAGATGTGCTAGCTGAAAATCCGGAAGATACAAAAGTTGTCAAAGAATTTGAAGACGCTTTTGGCTTATTTGATGCGATTGGTGGCTGTAAATTTATGGGAATGGTTTTGACATCAGAAGATTGGGCGTCACTAATTCAAAAACTCTTGGGTTATGACTTCTCTAAAGAAGACTTTCTAAAAATGGGTGAAAGATTATATAATCTGGCCAGAATTTACAATGTAAGAGAGGGGGTAACTAGAGCAGATGATACTCTTCCACCACGTATGCTGGAAGAGCCTATGCCGGAAGGACCCGCACAAGGGCAGACTGTAGACCTTGATCCTTTATTAGATGCATATTATGATTATCGTGGTTGGGATAAGGAAACTGGAAAACCAACCAAGGAGAAGCTAAAAGAGCTTGGGCTAGAATGGGCAATTAATGAGATTTATTAACATACTCCTAATTTTTAAAGAAGGTGAAACTTATGAGTGAAGAAAAAATTTTGAGCTATGCAGATAAACCTTGGTTAAAATCCTATAAAGTTGGACCATTTAAACTAAAACTGTCTATGGAACCTTATCCCAAGATAAATGTTTACGATTTTCTTGAAGAAAGTGCTAATAAATTTCCTGATAATATTGCTTGTGTCTATCTTGATGATGAGATTACCTATAAGGATTTGAAATTAAAAGTTGATAAGTTAGCTAATGCATTTATTAAATTGGGACTGAAAAAAGGTGATACTGTGGCCTCAGTTCTTCCCTCATGTCTTGAATTCATTTTAGTAGACTATGCTGCAATGAAGATGGGAGCAATTCACGTTCCGTTAAGTATTTTACATAAAACCGATGATTTAGTTCATGAGTTAAAAGAAAGTGGAGCAAAAACAGTATTTTGTTCATATCGACGTCTTGACCGGGTTAATGAAGCAAAAAATGATGTTGAGATTGATACAGTTATATACGCTCCTTCAAGGCTTTTTCCTGACTATGAATTACCTGAAATGAAGGAAGTATCAGAAGAAGGATATTATTCATTAGAGGAGTTATTAAACAAATATGAGCCACTCAATAAGACAATTGAAGTAAATGCTATGGAAGATATCGCTCTTTTACCTTTTACTGGAGGGACAACAGGTCTTCCTAAAGGTACTATGCTTACACATTATAATATCACTACAAACGTTATCCAATTAATGCATTGGATGTTGGATCCTCTTAAAGTTGGAATTGTTGGTAAAGCAGCTGTTGTTATTGGTGTTCCTATTTTTCATGCATATGGTCATTTTACAATACATTCATGTATTTCATTAGGACTTAAAATGCTATTAATGGATCCAAGAGATATGGTTAGAATTGTCGATGTTATAAAAAAAAATCGTCCTTTCATGGTAACGGGTGTTCCTGCTCATTACATTAGATTTCTCCAACTCGACATCCCTAAAGCTCCTATTTTTTATCTTTCTGGTGCAGCACCCATGCCTCCTGAATTAGCAGATCAATTTGAAAAAAAAACAGGAGTACCTATGGGTGAAGGGTATGGTGCTACTGAAACTTGTGCAGCATCGACAGTAAATATTTCACCACTTTCTAAAGTTACAGGATTTATGACTTCAAAGAAAAATGGTGTTGGCGTACCTTTACCTGATACAGAAGCTAAAATTGTTGATCCAGAAACTGGTGAGGAGGTTCCCTTTGGTGAATCTGGTGAAATTTGGATCCGTGGACCACAGGTGATGAAGGGATACTGGCCTACTCCGGGAAATGGTTTAACTGATGATGGATGGCTACCAATGGGAGATATAGGAAGAATGGACGATGATGGCTATTTTTATATTGAAGATCGTATCAAAGATATGATAAATGTATCAGGGAATAAAGTTTATTCAAGAGTTATCGATGATATTCTGCATGAGCATCCCGCAGTTAGTATAGCAGGAGTAATAGGAATTCCTGATGCAGAAAGACCCGGTAGTGAAAGAGTTAAAGCATTTATTACCTTAAATAGGGAGTTCAAAGGAAAAATTAAAGAACAGGATATATTAGACTACTTAAAAGACAAGGTTAAACCATATGCAGTACCAAAAAGCGTAGAATTTCGAGATGATCTCCCTCTTACTTTAGCAATGAAACTTTTTAAACGTAAACTTAGAACTGAAGAAATTGCAAAAATGAAAGAAAGAGGAGAAATTAACTAAAATATTAATAAAAACCTTTTTTGATTTTTTTTGATAAAAACTAGAATATTTATAGAACTCTTTACTAAATAAAATATATAATATAATAACCTAATGAAAAATTAAGAGAAAGAAATTTATTTGATGTGAAGAAAAATGAAATTCGGAACTCCAGAATGGGCTGCTGCTTATGTTAAAGCATTAAATGATAATGAAAACTATAAAGATGCCGCTGGACCTAATGGATTTCCACCAAATGGGTGGGAAGGTGATTTTCTCTTTATTGTTGAGCCTGCAGGTAATTTAGATCATGAGATTAGGATGTGGGTTGGGCTTTATCATGGCGAATGTACTGGCGCTGAAATACTAAAAGAAGGGGAAGAAAAAGAAACTGAATATGTTTTTTCCGGTCCTTATGATGCCTGGGAACAAGTATTAAAAAAGGAATTAGATCCTATCCGTGGTTTATTAGCAGGTAAGTTTAAACTACAGGGGGATATGGCTAAGGTCTTAAGAGCCACAAGAGCGGCGCAAGAGCTTGTTGTTTCCACCACAATGATTGATACGGAATTCTACTAAATTAGAACAAACTTTATTTATTTTTTTTTATTTTAAATTGTATCTGAACTAATTTGTAAATTTTGTAATGACTTTTTCCAAAAGGAATATTTCTGAACTAACAAAAAAGCAAATCTTTTTCCTTGATTTAGATGGAACTATTTACTTAGAGAACAAATTGTTTAAGAGAGTACCAGAATTAATTGAAGTATTTAGAGAAAAGCAAAAATCTTTTTTTTTCTTATCAAATAATTCCAGTCTTTCCACAAAAGCTTATCTCGAGAAATTAAATAAATTCAAGCTTAATATAACAGAAGAAAACATTATACTATCCCAGCATCCAACAATTGAATATTTGAAACAAAATAATTATAGAAAAATCTTTTTACTAGGCACCACGTCTCTTAAAAAGGAATTTGAGATAGAAGGATTTGAACTAACTGAGCAGGTTCCTCAAATTATCGTTCTTGCATTTGACAAGGAATTAACTTATGATCGGTTAGCTAAAGCTACTAAATTCCTTTTAAAAGAAGACTTTCCTTATATCGCAACTCATCTTGATAATAGATGCCCAACTGAACAAGGATATATTCCGGATGCTGGAGGTATTGCTGCCTTATTATATAAAGCAACAGAAAGAATGCCATTAGTGTTTGGGAAACCAAATAAAGAAATGCTCCTATTTAAACTAAATAAGTTAAGAAAATCCTCCAAAGATGCTGTGATGATTGGTGATCGTCTTTATACAGATATTAGAATGGGTTTTAATGCTGAAGTAACGACTTGTTGTGTATTATCAGGAGAAACAACGATGGAAATGATAAGAAATAGTGAAGATACACCAGATTTTATTATAAATGGAATTTGGGATCTCTTAGATGAATTCAACAAAATCTAACCAAACGCTTTAATTCAAATTTATATTCTTAGAAAGATTTTTCTCATTATTGTGATATGTTATTATGTAAAAATTAGTTATATTTTTATTATCATAAAGAATAAAAACATAAGATTCTGTTCTTAAATTATTAAATCTTGAAAAATTTTGAGTTTTTGGTAAATGAAAATGACAACTAGCGAAAAAAACAAGTTTATCTACGATTTTAGTGAAGGAAATAAAGATTTAAAGAATTTACTTGGAGGAAAAGGAGCAAATCTCGCCGAAATGACAAAACTGGGACTAGCAATTCCCCCCGGTTTTACGATTACTACTGAAGCATGTCTTTTATATTTCCGTGAACCTGAAAAAGTTATGAAAAGTTTAAAACCAGACGTGATGAAAAATCTACGTAAACTAGAAGAATTAACTGGAAAAAAATTTGGGGATATGAAATATCCATTATTAGTAAGTGTAAGGAGTGGTGCACCAATCTCTATGCCCGGGATGATGGACACTGTTTTAAATCTCGGTTTAAATGATCAAAGTGTTTTAGGCTTAGCAGAACAAACCAAAAATCCACGTTTTGCATATGATTCCTACCGGAGATTTATCCAAATGTTCGGTGATGTTGTAATGGATATTGGAGATGACAAATTCGAGAGAATTTTAACGAAATATAAAAGAAACATCGGGAGAAATGCTCAAGACACCGATTTAAAAGTTAGTGATCTACAAAAAATAATAGCTGATTATAAAGCATTATATGAAAAGGAAATTGGTTCACCATTTCCGCAAGATCCACTTCAACAATTATTTCTTGCAATAGAAGCAGTATTTAAATCTTGGAATAATAGACGAGCTATTACGTATAGAAAAATTAATAATATTCCGAATTTTGGTACCGCAGTTAATATTCAAGCAATGGTTTTTGGTAATAAAGGAGATAATTCCGCTACAGGAGTTGCATTTACCAGAGATCCATCTTCTGGAGAAAATAAAAAATTTGGTGAATATCTTACAAATGCTCAAGGAGAAGATGTAGTCGCTGGTATCCGAACGCCAAAAAAATTGGAAGTGATGAAAGAAGAATTCCCTAAAATCTATAATGAGTTAATAGAAACAATGGATAAATTAGAAAAGCATTATCGAGATATGCAAGATATTGAATTTACTATTGAGGATAGAAAATTAAATATTTTACAAACCCGAAATGGAAAACGCACCCCCTCCGCGGCTGTAAAGATTGCTGTTGATATGGTTAAAGAAAATTTGTTATCTAAAGAAGAAGCAATCATGAGTATTGATCCAAAAAAAGTTTCAAAATTATTGTTTAAAAGCATTGATGAGAATTCTATAGTACATGTTTTAGCTCATGGTATTAATGCTTCACCCGGTGCAGTTTCTGGAAAAGCGATTTTCGATCCAGATACAGCCGAACAATTAGCAAACCACGGAGAGACAGAAATCATTCTTTGTCGTCCACAGACAAAACCGGATGATGTTCATGGTTTATATGCTTCTAGTGGCGTACTAACTCAATTTGGAGGAAAAACATCTCATGCGGCTGTCGTCGCTAGAGGAATGGGGAAACCTGCAGTAGTAGGTGCTTCAGATATAGAAATTGATGAAGAAAACAAAGAATTTAGGGTTGCTGACATGGTTATTCGAGAAGGTGATTATATTACAATCGATGGAACTACAGGAAAAATTATCGAAGGGAAAGTACCATTAATTGAACCTGAGATAAAGGGAGAATTCCTTGAATTATTACAAATAGCTGATGAAATAAAAAGACTCGGTGTCAGAGCAAATGCAGATACCCCAGATGATGCCAAAAAGGCATTAGAATTTGGTGCTGAAGGAATTGGGCTTTGTAGAACAGAGCATATGTTCATGGCTCAAGATAGGTTACCTGTAGTGCAGAATATGATAATTGCAAGGACCCAAGAGGATCGTCAGGATGCTCTAAATAAAATATTACCTATGCAAAAAGGGGATTTCCTTGAAATTTTTAAAATAATGGAAGGAAAACCTGTGACAATTAGATTATTAGATCCACCTTTGCATGAATTTCTTCCCGAATTATCATTAGTTCAACTGGAGCGACAAGAACTTAAAATGACTAATGCTTTATCAAAAGC
>JBHLLU010000135.1:0-4833 GCA_048938895.1 Promethearchaeota archaeon | reverse complement strand
ATTAATGGTGATTGGGACCAATGAATATTCATGAGAAATTTATGGACGAGACCATCCTTGCCATAGGAAATATAATCAATTATGAATATACTTCAATAATATCCGTTAAAAAGATAAGAAATTTATACCACATTGAATCAATAGACAACTCTAAAATCAGCTTTTATTGGAGATGCCTCCAATCTCTTGAACAAACTGGAATATTGAAAAGATATGGGGCCAAAAAGCCAAAAAAATACCAAGTTCTCAATTTCTATAAATTTTTTGAACTATTTCATGATTCCTACATTAATCAGGCAATGATGGCTAGATTATAATCTCATTATTTGATATATTAAATATTATTAATTTTAATTCAGATTTTCTATAGTATTAGCTAAAGAGTTTTCAACAAAAATGTTAAGTGTTATATATTAGAAAACCTTAATTTTTAACTACGAATCTAATGGATTTTCACATATAAAAAGGGTTTAAATAAATGAAAAAAAAAATCACTAATTCAATTCTCCTTATTTTCTTATTGTTAAGCCTAATCTTTCCAATAATCAGAAATTATACTAATTATAACTCAAAAGATGCACAGGAAAGGAATAAAAACCCAGTTATATCTGACGTGACAGTAGGAAATTATTTGATTCCAGGAATTTCAGTCGCAATACCTTTGAGTCAAGTAATTAAAATAGGCATTCTCAACGATATGGGAGAAATCTCAGGAGACCATTCCTGGAATGGAGCATATTTAGCAGCAAAAGAAATAAATCAAGCTGGTGGAGTGGTTATCAACAGCATCACCTATTATGTAGGTTTGGTTGCTGAAGATACTGATGAAACTGATCCAAACCTAATAATTTCAGAAGGAATAATCGCTGCAGAAAATATGGTTAATAATCATGATCCTCATTACATTATTGGAGGATACAGAACGGAAGCATTACTTGCTTATCAGGAAATTATAATGGATGCCAAAATCCCTTTTTTAAGCACAGGGGTATCAACCGACATTTTCTGTGAAAATGTCCGTGATAATTATGCGCGCTATAAATATTTTTTCAGAGTTCTACCACTTAATTCTACATCTTCTGCTGCTCAGTTAATAACTTACTACGCTGGTCTTGTGGCTGTATTAAATGCAACTTATGGGTTTTCGAATATTAAATTTGGCATACTCTGCGAAGATCTTGCCCAATGGGACAGTTTACAATCTGCACTACAGGTTTATCTCCCAATTTTAATACCAGGATCATCAATATTACCTCCAATTAGATTTGACGTTACTCTGTCAGAGACGGATATGGCAACTCATCTAGCATCATTAGATGTATTAGGAGCTCAAATTGTTATTCCCCTTATCTCAGGTCAAAATGGTATTCTCATGGGGAGACAATATGGGAATCTAAAGCCACAATACTTATTAACAGGCATTAATCACTATGCAACCTATAATAATTATTGGGATCTTACCCAAGGAGGTGGACGTTATGAGATTGTTATGCAAGAGGTTTATAGAACCAATAAAACAGAAAATACAATACCCTTCTGGGATAATTACGTTTCAGAATTTGGGGTTGAACCTTTTTATACAGGAACAGCATCGTATGATGCCGTGAAAATGTTAGTAAATTCTAGTGTAGGAACTCAATCTTTTACTGCTGATACGATCGTACAAAGTTTAGAGAATTTTACTATATCCGATCCATTTCCTGGAGCTTCAGGGAATATTGCATTTTGGAGAACTCATGATTTAGTAAGAGGATTTCCCTATGGTTACAACCTGTTTTGTCAATGGCAAATGGATGGCAAGAAAGAGGTTATTCCCTCATGGGGAATTGTATATCCTCAATCCATAGTTACAGGCTCACTCTCGATACCGTATTGGGGTATTCAAAATATGGTAGAAGATTTTTCTGATGAGTTACCAGGAGATTTTACCTTAAGTAGTGATGCAGACAATCCGGACAAAGATGGTACATTTAATCTTAGTTGGACGACTTCTGATGGAGCAGATTCTTACTCTCTCTATGTTTCTGATGAACCGATTACATATATCAGTAAAACTCAAACACAATTAATCGATAATAATTCTATATCTCCCTATTCAATCTCTGATTTGAAGACAGGAGATTATTATTTTGCTGTAGTATCATATAACGGAACTGGTCAAAAATTCTCTAATAGTCTACATATTACAGTAGAACTTCCTCGCCCTGGTGTTTTCACCTTGACAAGTAATGCAGGGTATCCAGATATTGATGGAATGTTCGATCTTAGCTGGACTGCTTCGGACGGAGCTGATAACTATTCGATTTATATCTATGATAAATTTATTTCAGAATTTAATGAAAGCCTAACTAATCTTGCTGACCAAGATGCATTATCTCCCTTTTCAATTTCTGGTTGGCCGGATGGGGTACACTATTTTGTGGTAATTGCGTATAATGCAACAGGTGAACGGATGTCAAACTGTATAAGTATCACTGTTGACCGACCTAAACCGGGAGATTTTACATTGACTAGCAATGCTGACAACCCAGATGCCGATGGTGTGTTTGATTTAATCTGGACATCTTCGGAAAATGCTCTCAACTATTCAGTATATATAGACTATAAACCTATACTAGAGATCAATGAAAGTTCAATTTTACTGGCAGAGGGTATTACCGCCCTTAGTTATCCATTAAGTGGTTTTACAGATGGTAGATATTACTTTATTGTTGAAGCATGGAATGAAAATGGAACGGCAGTTTCTAACTCAATATCCGTGGATATTTATAATCTTGGAGATGTAGTCTCACTTTTTGATGGTTTATTTTTGAATCAAAGCTGGATTATGGGGGGCTTTCCATATAATATTAGTTTTACTTATTCTCATCTTCTAGGAGATACTTATAATACTGTAGTAAATTTTGATTTAGGATATTCGTCTCAGTATACTGTAGATAGACTAACAAGGGAAGTATGTGATGTTCGAGGAATGCCAATAGATTTAAATAATTCACATACAAATAGATGGATTTATCCAAATACCGAACTTGGAGATTATTATCTCATCTCGGTTGATGGAGCAGGGGATCGTCTATTCCAGGTGATAGGTGAGGATAATGGTCTTTTCCCCGGGTTTGGAGTGCTTGAATATTGGATGTTGATAGATATAACGGGAAATGAAGGTTTTGCCATATATGAGAAAAATTCCGGAATCAATTTAGCCTTCAATTTTACTTATGGAGTATGGAATAGTACGACTTGGTATGCAGGCACGTTAAATGCAACCAATGTGTTTGGAGCTCCTATCTTGCCAGGACCCTTTACATTATCTTCCACTGCAGGAAGTCCTGATGATGACGGAATATTTGATTTAACCTGGTCCAGTTCTAGCAGTGCTGATAATTATACCGTATATGAGTATAATCAATACATTTCGGTAATTAATGGAAGCTTAACAGTATTAGCTGATGAAACACCTGATTTAAATCTGCCTTTAAGTGGTTACTCCACGGGAAACTACTACTTTATTGTAGTCGCTCATAATGAATACGGTGATATGCTTTCGAATTGTATTCAAGTTGTGATAATTTCTAATGCCCCTGGGCCTTTCTTATTATTGACAACTGCTCAAAATCCAGATGAGGATGGAGAGTTTGATCTTGTATGGACGAGCTCTAGTGGTACCGATACGTATTCTGTTTTTGAATATAAATTTTTTATTACTGAAATTAATGGAAGTCTAACGTTACTTAAGGCAGGGCTCACTGATCTTTCATTAGCACTAAGTAGCTACGATAATGGTACCTATTATTTCATAGTATCTGCGCATAACGCAAATGGATATACTTTATCAAATTGCGTTCTAGTCACTGTGGCAATTCCTCCGAAAAAATCAGGCGGACCATCAATCCCGGGATATCAATTATGCTTTACAATAGGAATCTTAGGCATAAGCCTCTCCTATTTATTAAGAAAATCAAGGAAACAACAATTTTTAAAAAGCATTTAGAAATGATTTTGATCAAGCGGTTTTCTAATATCCCTTTTTTTTTATATATTTTATTTGTAAAACAATAAAAATAAAATGTATAATACTTTTGATGATAATTTCTTGAATATGCTTATTTGATTTTCACTATAATATATTCTTGTTCTATTTGTCCATCCTTTTGAATGCCAATAGTTATAATCTATGGGACTTGATAATTCCGGATTACTTCGATATTTCTGTTGAATTTTGAATGAAGCCAGAGACAAACTAGACGGATTGAGATAAGATTTTTCACTCACTTCCATATATATCTTTTTCGCGAGTCTTGAAATATCTTTTTGATATCTTTGTTTCAATATTTCTATAGAATCATATGAAGTATAAGTCTTAAATCCTTTTCTTGCGATTGTTTTGAATCCCCAACTATATGTTGCAGCACACATTGTGTGAATAGTACGTTTCAAGCTAGTTTTATTCGTAGTAGCTAATATGATGGCACACTTCTCGTAAAATTCTTGTCGATGACAAACATAAGCTAAACGATCAATTAAAGCTTTCATCGCAGAATTTAAATCCCCAACATAGACCGGGCTAGCGAAAATAACAGCATCAGCCTTATCAATCTTAGATTTTATCTTAGGGAGATCATCATGGAGAGGGCAATTTTCCTCACCATGATCCATGCAGGCGCGACAACCTCTACAATGGTTAATTGAATAGTCCACCAAGAAGAGAAGTTCAAATTGCAATGAATCTTTCTTTTCTTTTGCAAGTTGTTCGAGGTCTAGTTGAAGTAAGGAGACAATATTTGCAGTATGCCCCGTTTTTCGACCACTACTTACAATAGCTAAAATTTTCAT
>JBHLLU010000023.1:63188-66248 GCA_048938895.1 Promethearchaeota archaeon | reverse complement strand
AGTAAAATAATTTCATATGATAAACTAGTTTTAGCATTAGGAAGCACCCCTAATATCCCTCCTATTAAAAATGCTTCAAAATTTAAGGAGGAAAAGAAAGGTTTGTTCACATTAAGAAGTATTGATGATTGTATAGAAATTAAAGATTTTATTAAAAAACAAAATGCTAAGAAAGCAATCATAATAGGAGGGGGATTACTTGGTTTGGAATTGGCAAATCAAATAAACAATAGTAATTTGGATACAACTGTAGTTGAATTTTTTCCACGATTACTCCCTAAACAGCTAGATCTGGAATGTGGAGCAATGTTACAAGAAGAAATTGAAAATAAAGGTATTAGAGTTGTTTTAGATGCTACTACAGAAGAAATTTTGGGTAATGGAATCGTGACTGGTATTAAATTAAAGAGTGGAGAAGAATTAAATGCTGATATTGTATTAATTCAAGCTGGTATTCGACCAACTATTGATCTTGCAAAAGATGCTAATATAGAAACGAATAAAGGTATTATTGTAAATGAATATTTAGAAACAAGCGAAAAGGATGTGTTTGCTGTTGGAGATTGCGTTGAATATAAAGATCAAATTTGGGGAATTATACCCGCATGTATGGAACAATCGAAAATCGTAGCTGCATCTGTTCTTGGATTAAAAAAAGTAGCATATCAAGGCACCACACCTAAAAATACCCTTAAAATTGTTGGATTAGATCTTACCTCTATAGGAATAATCGATCCTTCTAATCCTCAACAAGCAGGTGGTGGATGGGAGATCTTAAGAAAAGCAGATAAAAAAGACTGTTGTTATAAAAAAATAGTACTAAAAGATAATAAACTTAAAGGAGCAATACTATTTGGTGATAATGATGAACTAGCATATGTAAACTCCAAAATGGAACAAGATGTAGATAAAGATGAGTTACGTAAATTGCTAGAGCTGTTCATCTATATATGTTCAAATTGTGGTTATGAGTATGATGAAGCTTCAATGGATGCCTTATTTGAAAATCTTCCAGAAAATTATAAATGCCCCAATTGTAATGGACCTAAAGAAGGATTTACAAAAAAAATTTGAAAAACCAAATCCCATGGAGATACTAATATGAAAATTCATAGATGTAAAAGATGTAATTACCTTTATGTTGATGAAGAACAGGAAATACCATTCGATAAGGTAGGAGAAGAATGGAAATGTCCTAAATGCCGCTCTTCAAAAATTTTTTTTGTAGAAAAGGAACTTCCTAAATAGAAACAGGTTCTGCCTTTCTTCAAAAAAAAAAACATTATCTATAAAAATAGCAACATCTAAATTCTTATTAATTTTAATTTTTTAAATTCAGATACTCGTGATCCTAGATGGGAGAGCAAACTTTTATTGAACATTCATGGGGTAATATGGCTTCATATGGTTTCGGTAAATTCTTGACTGAATTCATGGAAATGGCATTTACCGTATGGTTATATTTTTTTTATGTAAAAACTGTTGGAGTAAAATCATGGATTATTGGGACCGCTGTTATTATTTATGCCATTTGGAATGCTGTGAATGACCCTCTTGTCGGATACCTCACAAATCGACCATTTAAATTTACAAAAAAGTGGGGAAGGAGATTTCCTTGGATAATGATTGGTGGTGTTGCCTATTTATTTAGTTATATTATGATTTTTACACCCCCAGATGTCGATCCAGAATCAGGAGCTTGGATAATTTTTCTCTGGTTCCTAGCATCTACTTGTATTTTCGATACATTCAATTCAATATTTTTTGTAAACTTCTCATCACTTTTTCCTGATAAGTTTCGGTCTGTAGATGAACGTAGGAAAGCTACAGGGATCCAAACCCCTATTGGAATAATTGGAGTAGCTTTAGGTGCTCTCGTACCCCCTATAATAATTGGAGAGGGAACTTATACTACGTTTCTAATTAATGCAGGAGTGGTTATAATCATTGGTCTTATAGTCTTAATGCTTTCAATCCCGGGTTGTCGTGAGGATCAAGTAACGATCGATCGTTATCTCGAAAAGCATAATCTTGAAGATCGATCATCATTTTTTAAAACTCTAAAAATGTCCTTGAAACAAAAATCGTTCCTATTTTTCATAATTACTTACACACTTTATAGATCACTGGTAATATCCTTTCAAGCATCTATCCCCTTTTTTGTCGAGTTCATACTTGAAGTATCACCAGAAGACAAGGGTGGTGTTCAAACGTTCTTGTCTGCTGGTTTTCTCGTTGGAGCTCTAATTTCCTCACCATTATGGGCTTATATCGCCCATAAAACAAATAATAATAAGAGGGTAATGTTGATTAATAGTTTTCTGCTGACCATCTTTACTGTTCCATTTATATTCCTTAATACTACTTTTACGGCATTTATTGTACTCATTTTATGGGGATTCGGACTTGGAGGGTATTGGACTATGTTAGCCCCAGTGTTTGGTGATGTTATAAATGAATCAGTAGCTAAAACAGGGAAACGTCAAGAAGGAATTTTCAATGGATTCTTACAATTCTTTGGACGAATGGGTATATTGATACAAGCCCTTAGTTTTGCATCAGTACAAACGATTACTGGATTTGTGGAAGGTGGTAATCTTATAGATCAACCATCTTCGGCAATATGGGGAATTCATGTTCACTTTGCTTTAGTTCCAGTAATTTTCATGTTCTTGGCTACAATAGTATTTTGGAGATTTTATGATTTAACTCCAGATAAAGTACAAATAAACCAAGATAAAATTATTGAACTGAACCTATAACTCAAATTTTAATTATATCTTTTTTTATCTTTTTTTTGAAAATTAGGCCTTCCTTAATTTCAGTACAATTTATAAAATATTAAATTAATATTTTTAATATACATTCAATTTCAATCCATAAAATTAAATATTAAGATTAAAAAATAAAAGGATGTGTTAATTTTGGGAAAATGGGAATGCCAAGCCTGTGGATATATTTATGACGAAGAAGCAGAAGGTACCAAGTTTGAAGATTTACCAGATGATTGGACTTGCCCTGTTTGTGGAGTAGGAAAAGATATGTTCGAAAAAATTGAAT
>JBHLLU010000023.1:2146-63088 GCA_048938895.1 Promethearchaeota archaeon | reverse complement strand
CAAGTTTGAAGATTTACCAGATGATTGGACTTGCCCTGTTTGTGGAGTAGGAAAAGATATGTTCGAAAAAATTGAATAATAATAACCCATTCTTCACATATTTTTTTTATTAGTATTATTTTATATTTTAATCTAATTCATTGAATAAAATTAAATCTTTTTCTATTTTTGCTAAGGTTCTTTTGAAATATTTATAGTTTTTTTTACAGTACCCTAAAATATTATAAATTTTTCTCACTTACTTTTTCTTCATAATGCCTGTAGAATTAGTAGCATCAATAGTGTTTGCCTTAAAAAAGAGTCTTTTTGAAAGTGGTGAGCAGATTCAAAGAGCTATTCTAGTTAAGAAATTAGCCGTTCTTCTAGAGAAGTATTGTCGTATTTTCGAAAGAAACCTCCCTGTATTTGATAGTAATGAAACCCATTTACAAGAGTTTATAGATTTCTTTGAGATTGACATCGATGATTTAAGAGATAACTATTACTTTCTCTTCGCGGATAGCATCCCTTATATAGATAACAGGTTTTTTAGCTATTTTTTCTACAAAGGAAATGAAAGGGTCTATTCAATTGAAAAACGGGTTAATTTAGCCGGTGATGATTTAATCTTAATCTTTGCTCTTCTTTCTGATTAATAAATATTACTTTTTATGATAGTCCATCATAATAAAATAGATGCGTGAATGTTTTTATTTATAGTCGATAGATACAAAATTTTTAACGACAGCTAATTTATTAAAAAATAACTTATAAATCCTTTAAAAAAGGTGAAATTGAAATTACACATATGGAATTAATGAAAGATGTATACTTTGTAGGGTATGTCGATTTTGAGGTTCGCAATTTTCACGGATATAGTACGCATAGGGGCTCAAATGAAAAAAAATTCAGTTATTTTAGCCATTTCGGTTGATTAGAGCAAGCTACAATGCGTATATCGTGAAGAGTGGAGAGAATACGGTACTAATAGATACTGTTAAACGACCATATTTTGAATATTTTTTAAAAAACATCCAAGAAGTATGTGCCTTAGAGGAAATTGATTATTTCATTACTAACCATGTTGAACCTGATCATTCAGGCTCATTTCCATTAATTATTAATCATTTACCTAATACATGCCAATTGATTGCCTCAGAAAGAGGAATAGATACGTTAAAAGCCTACTATCACCAAGAGGTAAGTGATGATATCTTTAATCGAATTAGAGGTGTAAAAGAGGGTGATACACTGGATATTGGAAATGGGAAATCATTTACTTTTGTTCCAATACCTATGATACATTGGCCAGATTCAATGGTATCATTTATGACTGATGAGAATGGAAAGAATGTTTTATTTTCCAATGATGCTTTCGGGCAACATTTAGCAACCACAAAAAGGTGGGATGATGAGAATGATTTATGTGAGATAATGCAAGAAGCCGAAAAATATTATGCTAATATTTTATTGCATTTATCTGGGTTAATTGCGAAAGCATTACCAAAAGTAGGTTCCTTACCCATTGATATAATATGCCCTTCTCATGGAGTATGCTGGCGAAGTCATATCCCAGAAATTCTTGAGAAATATACTAAATGGTGTAAAGGAGAAATTGATGAGAAATCAGTACTAATTGTGTATGATACTATGTGGGGCAGTACTGAAAAGATTGCTAAAGCTTTAGCAAATCAAATCAATCATCGAGGTATTCCTGTAAAAAGGTTTAAATTAACTACCGCAGATTATTCAGATGTTATTACAGAGGCAATGAAAGCAAAAGCCATATTAGTTGGAAGTCCAACGTTAAACAATGGATTATATCCTACAGTAGCAGAATATTTATCATATCAAAGAGGGTTGAAACCAATGAATAAAATTGGTTTAGCATTTGGTTCATACGGATGGTCGGGTCAAGCAGCTCAAGAAATTGCAGATATAATGAAAGAAACTAAGATAGACGTTATGGACGAGCTAATCAAAATTCGATATGTACCAAAACCAGAAGAGTTAGACTTTAAAGAGATCGTAGATAAACTTATTAAAAAAATGGAGTAAGAGGAGGAAAAAAATAATGGATTTTGTGTTAACTGAGGAACAAAAGGCTTTACAAAAAAAGGCAAGAGAATTTGCTATTAATGAAGTATTACCTGTTGCTAGTAAATACGATGAGTCTGAAGAATTTCCCTTGCCCGTCATAAAAAAGGCGTGGGAAGAGAAGCTTTTGAATTTAATGATACCCAAAGAGTATAGTGGACTAGGATATGGATTATTGGATTCTTGCATTGTTGTTGAAGAAATGTCTTCAGCATGTCCTGGTATTGCCACTTCCCTTTTTGATAACAATCTTGGAGCAGAACCAATCTTAATTGGTGGTAATGAAGAGCAAAAACAAAGAATTCTCTCTGAATTAATTAACGAATTTAAACTAATAGCTTTTGCAACTTCTGAGCCAGGGATGGGATCTGATGTAGCTGGAATGAAATGTAAGGCGGAGCAAGATGGAGATGAGTTTATTCTAAATGGTAATAAATTTTGGATTACTAATGGTGGTGTTGCTGATTACATCACCGTTTTTGCAACTATAGACCCTGAAAAAAAGCATAAAGGGATTGCGGCATTTATAGTAGATACTAAAAACGAGGGAGTTAAATTAGGTAAGCATATTCCAAAACTAGGTCAAAGAGCATCCAACACAGTATCAGTGGGATTAAAAAATGTTCGAATCCCCAAGGAAAACATTCTTGCAAAACCAGGAAGAGGATTTGTTTTAGCTATGCAAACTTTTGCTCATACACGTCCGGCAATAGGAGCATTTGCCACTGGATGTGCTCGCTCCGCTATGGAGTATTCAATTGATTATGCCAATAAAAGAGAGGCTTTTGGTAGACCAATTGGAAATTACCAAGTCATTCAAGAAAAAATAGCAAATATGTATAAGGATATAGAAGCCGCACGATTATTAACTTATAAAGCTGCTTGGGAAGCTGATCAAGGCATGGATAACAACCTGAGTTCTGCGATAGCTAAAGCGTTTGCATCAGATGTAGCTATGAACGTTACCACTGAAGCTATTCAAATTTTCGGAGGTTATGGTTATCTAAGAACTCAACCTGTTGAAAAATTATTTAGAGATGCAAAACTTTATCAAATTTATGAGGGAACAAGTGAGATTCAGAGAATCGTCATTTCTAGATTTGTTATGAAAAATTATGAACATGCAATGCCTTTCTTAGGGAAGAAAAGAATTTAATCAAATTTGTATATCTATTTTCTTTTATTTTAGATTTTTTTTTAGATTATTTTCAAAAGATTGAAAAATCTTAATTATTTTTAGAAATTAAAATTTAATTCACAAATTGGGGATTATTTTAATGCGCGAAAAAACAGAACAAAAAGAAATCATTTTTGAGAGAGTACACTTAAAAGAAAAATTATCCTATGGTTTTGCTAATGTGCCAGGTACCTTCTATAGCGCAGTTATGGGTGTAATCCAAGCGTTTTATTATGGATGGATGGGATTATTAAATATTTGGATAATTCTAGCCCAGATTGTGTATGCTGTTTGGAATCTAATCAACGACCCCATTTTTGGGAATATGATTGGTAATACTCGATATTATAACAAGAAGAAGGGAGAAGTTCAAAGATACATCCCTTATATTAAATATGGAGCCCCGATATTTAGTGTATGTTTTGCTTTAGTGTTTTTTCCACCAGGTGCATGGAGAGGACACCCAAATGATCTTACAATTCAAGTTTGGCTTTTTACATGGTATCTAATTACCCAAATTGCTTATGATACATTATTTACTATGGTTCTAATTGCTCATGTTGCGTTATTACCCCAGATGACATTAAATCAACGAGAACGAGAAAAAATTCAATTGATAAGTACTGTTTTTAACTTACCGGCGATTATAATAGGATTTATCATTCCTGTTATATTTCTAGCTGAACCAACAAGGGAATCGATCGCTCAATTTCAAATACTTGTGATAGTTATTGCCATTTTTGGAGTGGTTCCATATTTAATCTTATCAAAATACGTTCCTGAGCATAGTGAACATATCCCTGGGGAGAAGACACCTTTAATAAAGTCAATAAAACTTGCCTTTAAAAATCCTTCTTTCAGAGTTTATGTGATTTATGATGGAGTTTCTGTGTTTTTAGTCAATATGGTTATGGTGAGTTTACCTTTCTATTTAACCTGGGTTCTCGCACAAATGGAAGGGATTAATATGATAATTTTTTGGATTGGACCAGTAATTTTTTTAATTATATCAATACCCTTGATATTAAGAATTTCAGCTAAAATCTCAACTAAAGCGTCTATAACTTATTCTTTAACGATGCTTACTATAGGGAGTTTTATAAGCTTTTTTGCCGGATTATCAAATAACTGGATTCTTGTTTCGATTGGTATTTCAATTTTCATGCTTGGTTTTGCAGGAGACTTTATTTTACATAACCCAATGAGAGCAGATACAATAGATTTTGATTATTGGAAAATTTCCGGGGAGAGAAGGGAAGGGCTCTATGCAGGTGTGGGTCCATTACTAAGTAAACCTATGATTAGTGTAGCCTTAGCAATCCCACCTGCCTTAATGACAGCATTTGGGTTAATATACGTAGAAGCTATAGATGGATTAGATGCTACCAAGGGAATTTTCTTGGCTTCTTTAAGTGTTAATATGAGTATGACTCTTATACCAGGAATAGTTTGTTTGATTGGTTTAATTGTGTGGGTAAAATTTTATCCACTAACTGGAAAAGTTGTAGCAGAGATGAAAAAAGAGGTTGCCAAACTACACGAACAAAGAAGATTGGAATACAAACGAAAACACCCAGAATAGCCTTATGTATTTTTAGTTAATTCCCTTTGCCTTTTCAACTTTCGGTTTCTTAAAAAGTCGTAATAAACCTTAAAGTATTTACGCTGACATAGGTTATCGCAAAAGATGTTAAACTTGGGATCTAACCAATATTTCTTTAGCTCATGGATTTTCAAATAGTCATGAAATTTACTAAATTTATAAATATCTATCAATGCATGACAATTTAAACATACCCTCGTAGGTAATTCTTGCTCTATCTTCTGTAGCTCATCAATTTTGAGATTTTTAAAACATTCACAGCAATGGAACTCTAACATTGGGTTTTGCCATAATTTTAAGATATATTCTGGAGCAAAATCAACATTATCACTGAGGAAATCATAAATGTTGAGATCTTTACTGCAATTCCAACACACTCTTTCCTTGAAATTAGTTTCCAGTTTGATAAGATCTCTCAATTTTTGGATCTTTTTCCACATTGCAGCGTTATTCAGTTTTCGATAGTACATTAATATCCTGAAATATATTCTTAACCAATCTTATATTTGACTAAAAAGAATGTAGATTTTTATAATAATCGCTTATTTCAGTTAATCATACTGTAAAATTTTTTTTGCTGCTTCTAAAAAATTGTCGCTGATCATCGTTGGACTAATTCCGAGGGATTCCAATTCCTCTTTATGTCTGTTACCATGTCCTGTAGTGAGAAAAACAGTTTTGCAACCAGCATTAATTCCAAATTCTATATCAGAGGGATGATCACCCATCATCCAAGAATCTTGAATGCTAACATTAAATTCTACAACAATTTCCTCAATAAATCCAGTTTTTGGTTTCCTACATTCACAATCTTCCTCTTTTAAATGAGGACAAAAAAAAGTTTTTACTACCTCTATATTTTCTTTATGTAGTAATTTAATTAAGTGATTATTAAAATTATGAAAATCCTCTGTTGTATAGTAACCTCTACCGATTCCTGATTGATTAGTTACTATTATAAATATATATCTCTTTTGAAGTAATTTGAGACCTTCAATTACTCCTGGTAAGATTTCTAAATCTTCCACTTTATAGGCATAATCTTTATCTTCAATTAATGTTCCATCCCTATCAAGAAATATTGCTTTAATACTCATCTAGTTAACATCTGCCTTAATTTTTCATTACAGAGAATATTTTCAGAACAGAGGATATTTTTGATTTTAATAATAATAATAATTGCGTTTAATCATCTTAAAATTATTTTAAAATATTTAAATAAAATAAAAAAAAAGTGTTTATTTTTCTGAAATCCATAATCCATGGAGATTACAATATTCCCGAGCCTTTAGCCCACTTGTATCCGCGACTACGAAAGTTGCTTTGGGTTCCATTCCAGGACTTAACATTTGTCGTTTATAACAGTTATCTTTGCAGATTAACTCAATCCACATAATATAGTGTTCAGCTGTCATAGGATGTGGAGTTCCCATAGATATTCCAACATCTACAGTAACCTTATTCCCATCAATTGTAATCTTAGGAACATGTTTCTCTAGCTTCCAGTCTTTCGTCTGGGCTTCCATTAAAACCATTGACTGACCACAACAAATAGTATCTTTAGCAGCTGGGTTAAGGATTTCAATTACTTTCCCACACACATTACACTTATAAATTTCTTTTTGTTTCATATTCAATTCACAGATTCTATTTCTGTTGTTTTTAAAATCATCTATTTTGATTTTTAAAAATTTTGATTTTAATTTAAAAATTGACTAACTTTTTTAGAAATCCTCACATTTCTTTCTGAAGTATGTTCTGCTATGTCCGCAGCTAGGACATACCCAAGAATTGGGTAAAGCATCCATTTCTACTTCATAACCACATTCCATACATACCCAAACAACCTTTTTTCCACGTTTGAAAAATGCATCATCACCAACTAACTTTAAGAGCTTCCCATATCTCTCAGAATGGTGTTTCTCAGCTTTTACAATTGCTTTTACTCTTTTGGCAACATCCTGGTACCCTTCTTTTTCAGCAGTTTCAGCTATATCAGGATAAAGTGTTTGCCACTCCATATTTTCACCTGCTATTGCAGATTTTAGATTTTCAATGGTAGTTCCGTAGGTTGTTGGAAATTCAGCATCAGGCAGTACTTTCATTCCATAAAAAGATTCCTCTTTTTTGAAGTCTTGGAGCATTTTATAAAACCAAGTTCCATGCTGCAATTCTTGACTTGCGGTTTCAAGGAAAATTTCAGAGATTAATGCATATCCTTCTTTTTTGGCTATTTTTGAAAAGAATGTATAGCGGTTCCTAGCCTGACTCTCGCCAACATAGGCAGTGTATAATTTTTTTGGAGTTTCTTTCATATTATTTACCTCATTTTTGTAATTGGAAATTTCGATTTAGATGAATGTATTTGAGTTTAAATTATTTCTGCTGAATTTTAACTTTTTTACTTATAATTTAAAGAAAAGCAGAAACAGAGGAAAATATTGAAATACGATGTGAATAATGCATAAAATAATTAAAATTTAAGGAGGGAAATTAGATTAGGAATCCCATTTTACGAGGATTTATGCTATTATTAATGGGTTTTTTCTTTATTCTTGGAGGTTATCTAATCAATTGGGGAATTTCAAGTTGATCAATACCACCATCATCAACAGAACCATATATAGTATATGACAGAACAATCTCTGCAATTATAAGCTTTTTGTTTGGATTGGTCTTTATGATAATATTAATTCTGTTATCAGGAAAACCTAAAATTTAAATTTAAAACCGAAAAAAATGAAACCAATAAATAAACGATAGTCATTGGTTGATTATCCTTGCAAAGGATTCGGACTATTAAGAAAATTAAATAAGAATTAATTAATAATAAGTCTCTGTCATCCCTTTTTTTTCCAGTTCTGCTGGATAACCTTTCCTGTGCCACATCATCATTCCTCCCGTTAAATTTCGAATATCTTTAAATCCTGTACGTGCTAGAATTTGAGCCGCCATCATAGAGCGAGAGCCAGAATGACATATTGCTACTATTTCCTCATCCTTATAATCCTTAATAGCATCTGGATTATTCATTAATTCTCCAAGAGGAATTAATTTCGCATTTTTAATATGACCTTGGGGTCCCTTATATTCCTGGGGAGTTCGAACATCAATCATTAGCGGTGGTTCATCTTCAGTGCCAATCCTTTCAAAAAGTTCGTCCGCACTGATATTTGATACTGGAGGGGCGTCAGGAGGACGCAATTCTTTTCTGGTTTTCTTTTTTACCGCTGCCACAACTTCAATAGGTTGAATTTTTTCTAAGGTTGCTACTAACATCCCTTTTTCTTTCCTAAGAGATAGTAATTTTATCGCTTCATTTAATTTAGAGTAAGCTTCAACACTAGATTTAAAACCGGGATCTGTTGCATAGACTTTCAATTTCTTGTCTTCAGGCAATTCTTCAAGACCTTTAATCAATGCATTTAGTGGTCCTGGACATGAAAGTCCACAAGCATCAACTTCAATATAATCATCACTTTCAATAGCTTTTTCATGTACAAATTCTTCAATTACTATTTCCGATCCTCCGCAGGCAGCCATAATTTCTTCTGTTGTAGCGTTTGCCATCTCAAAAATCTTGAATCCTCCTGTCAACTCATACACTTCCTTAAATCCACTTTGCAAAAGAATTCTTAGTGCTAAATAACTCCTATAACCTACTTCACAATATACATAAATTGGTTTATCCACTGAAAGTTCATTCAATCGATTTCTCAATTCTTCAATTGGTATATTTACTGAACCATCAATAGTTCTTGCCGAAAATTCCTCTTTAGTTCTGACGTCTAATAGAAGACCCCCATTAGCAGAAATAATAGTATAATCGTGCCAATGCCATATGGGCATGTCTTGTTTGAGATAATTTGCCGCCACAAATCCAGCCATGTTAACGGGATCTTTTGCTGAACCATAGGGTGGAGCATAAGTTAATTCCAATTCCTCTAGATCATAGACATCTCCTCCCATTTTTATGATTGTTGATAATACATCAATCCTTTTTTCACTTCCTTGCCCTCCAACTATTTGAGCCCCCAAAACTTTACCGGAAGGAACTTCAAAAATGAGTTTGAAAGCCATGGGAGTAGCACCTGGATAATACCCAGCATGATTGTTGGGATGGATGTAGATCTTATCATATTTAATCTCTAGGTTTTTCAATTGCTTTTCAGTTAATCCTACAGTGGCGACAGTTACATCAAAAATCTTAACAACTGAAGCACCTAAAACACCCATATATTCTGAATTTCTTCCAGCAATATTATCTGCTGCTATTCTTCCTTGTTTATTTGCTGGACCTGCTAAAGCCATTGAAATTGGGTTTTGAGTTTGAAGATGCTGAACTTGCACTACATCCCCTACAGCATATATGTTTGGATCAGATGTTTCCATTCTGTTATTAACAACAACATAACCCGTTTCCGATAAATCTAAACCTGCGGTTTTTGCTAGTTCATTTTGAGGGCTAATCCCAATGGCTAAAATAATTAAATCTGTTTCGATTATTCGCCCACTTTTAGTTTTAACAAAAGGATTACCATCTTCCGTTCTTCCAAAAGAATCAACTGGGTCTTCTAAGACAAGACAAACTCCATTTAGAATCAATTCCTGATGAATAAACTGCGCCATTTCCTTATCAATAGGAGGCATAACTTGATCTAGCATTTCAACAATTTTTACCCTTACGCCTTTCTCTACTAAATTTTCTGCCATCTCTAAACCAATAAATCCCCCTCCAACTATTACAGCCTTCTTTATAGGTGTTTCTTCAATATATTGCCTTATTTTTACAGCATCTGGAATTGTCCACACAGTAAAATGTGGGACATTCTCAAGGCCTTTAAAGGGTGGAACGAGTGGTTTTGAACCTGGGGCTAAGACCAAAAAATCATATTCTAGAGAATATTCCTTATTTTTTTTGAGATCTCTGATTCCAACTATCTTTTTCTCCTTATCAATCGAAATTACTTCATTGTGTACCCTAACATCGATATTAAACCTTTCAAGAAATCTCTCTGGGGTCACCAATTCTAAGGATTCACGATCCTTAATAATATTTCCAATATAATAAGGGAGGCCACAATTTGCAAATGACACATATGGACCTTTATCTAACATTATAATTTCAAAATCTTCTTTTAAACGTCTTAAACGCGCTGCTGTTGAAGCACCACCAGCAACTCCACCAATTATTATAACACGTTTCATTTTCAATACCTACATTAATGGCTTATTATAATTTTTACCTATTTTCGATAATAAAACACTAGCTTTAAAATTATTTATTATGATCTATAAACCTTCTTTGATCAATTGAATATCTCTGTGAAACTCGTGATGTTTATTGAATGTCCCCTTAACAGGACATATTTCTTCGACTTTTTGCAGAATTCTGTCAATTTTTTTTAGACTTTCCTCAGTATTAATATACCAAGTGTACTTAAAGTCAAAAAAACCAGGGAATGGCTCTTTTTTTGGATCAAGAGAAGCTCTTTTATCATACTTTGCTTCTACTTTCACATTTAGAGTATTTATTTTTAAATTTGATACTGATAAATAAAGTAAAGCTGTTATTTCTAAACAATTAGCAATACTTGCTAAAAGCATTGGCATTGGTCCTGGAATCGTTCCAGATCCTCCTAAATCTTTTGGACCATCATTTTCTATTACGAGATCCCCAATTGTTGCTTTAACATGTAAATTCTCTATCTGTTCAGAAAGAGCAGTGACTTTAGATAAATATAGATTGTCTCCTTCAGGGATATTTTGATATTTCTGCATTTTTTCGAAACGCTTTATATAAGCTTCTTTTGTAGCATCTGAAACTAAGTTCTTCATCATAATCAATTCTAATCAAGTATTTACTTTATTTTTTTCGATGAACTTTAACTATGATAATAATTTAAATTTTCTAAGGTGCATTGAAAAATAACCAAATATTAACCACGGGATTAAACGCATGAATGATAAAGACATTTTAGATGAGATTCAATCATGTTTGGATTGTAAATCATGCTTAGAGGTTTGTGACACTTATAAAGTCACGAAAGACGAGATTAAATCTCCAAATGGGAGGTTAAAAATTGCTGAAAAGATTTTTAACAATCATGATGTAAACGATGATGAAATCCTTGGTCTTTATACATGTACATTATGTGCAGCTTGTGACTTAGCATGTCAACAATCTATTTCAATATCAGATATTATTCATTCTTCAAAAATTAAATTAGTTGAGCGAAATAAAGCTCCTTTAGAAATACACAATAAGATTATAAGAGGAATTATTGAACAAGACAATTCTGTTGGAGGAAAACCAGAAGAACGATTAGATTGGTTGCCAGAGCAATTGAAAAATGAAGAAATTTTCGAAAAAGACGACTCTGATACCTTACTTTTTTTTGGCTGTATGTCATCTTTTCGGGTAAAAGAAAGTGCGAGTGCACCTTATGAAATATTAAAGCTTGCTGGGTACGATTTCAAGATTTTAGAGAACGAACCTTGCTGTGGAGAATATATATATTCAGCAGGAGATCTTGATACAGCCAAAAAGACTTTTAAAGAAAATGTTGATCTATTTAAGAGAATTGGAGTAAAAAATATAGTGGTTACATGTGCGGGCTGTTTATATGCCTTCGATAAAGTCTATCGGAAATATTTTGATGATTACAAGATAAATGTGAAACATATTGTTGATGTTATTCACGAATTAGAACGTGAAGGTAAAATTTTTTTAAACCATTTGAATAAAACAATTACATACCATGATCCCTGTCGTCTTGGAAGAAAATATAAAAATGGTCCTCTTTTTACTGAGCCTAGAGAACTTTTAAACAACTGTGGTCTAGTAATAAAAGAGACAGTAATGAATCCTAAAGAGGCACCATGTTGCGGAGCAGGTTCTGGGATAAGAGGGGTTGATAGTAGTATTTGTATTAATATTGGAAAAGATTTATTTAGTAAAATAGAAACAAAAGAAATAGTTTCCTCCTGTCCTCTGTGTGTTTTTAATTTTAGGTATGTTAATTACAAGAATCAAACAAACAAGGAAATTCACTATATTGCTGACTATATCTTAGAATCGATGAAAAAGTAAAGAATATTTAAAAATAATTTAGCTTTTAAATTTAACCTCTATAATCCAAATATACTACAGCATCCACAAACAACTCATAATTTTCATCCTCGTCGAAGTCATGCATGATTACTTTTTCTACCTCATCTAGTTGTCCTTTCACTTCAACAAGTTCAGATTGATGAAGAATTTTTACATCCGATTGTTTTAACTTTTTAGCAATAGCCTCTCTTCCTGGGATGACTTTAGAAGTTGTGGACACAATAACTCTTCCTGTGTAATCAGTGAGTTTTATAGCAAGTTCTAAGGATTCATCACCAGAATCTACAATTAGAACCCTCTTATCTCTAATTTCTTCAAGGTCTTCGGGGATTTCTTTATAAGTTCCTTTACCCAAGTAGTCCTCAAATCCTAGAATAACATTTATCTCTAATTTACAAGCAGTTTCTACTTCAACTTCTGGTTCAGTACCTAATCTATAATTATCGATAGCTGCTTTTAGAGCATCTGCCGCTAGATTTGAGCAGTGCATTTTAATAGGTGGAAGTCCTTCTAATTCATCAGCTACGTCCTGTCTTGTTATCTTATATGCTTCATCCAATGTTAATCCTTTAGCCATTTCTGTAATCATTGAAGATGTAGCGACAGCAGATCCACAACCAAACGTTTTAAATTTAACATCTTCAAGAATTTCTTCATCTTTATCATTTTTACCGACTTTAATATACATAAACATTAAGTCTCCGCATACAGGATTACCTACACGTCCAAACCCGTCAGCTTCCTCGATTTCTCCCATATTTCTTGGATTACGGAAGTGATCTAACACCTTTTCTGAATACTGAGTCGATTTCATTTTATTCATTCACCTCATTATATTTTTTAATTAAATCTGGAGGAGTAAGTGGGGATAATAGCCTCAATCGTTTTACAATCCCAGGTAATTTTTCTAATAACTCATCTATATCCCGTTCTTTAGTTTCTCTTCCTAATGTAATTACAAGTGACCCATGCGCTTCTTCATGGAGTAAACCCATAGCAATCAAAGTGTGGGATGCTTCTAATGTTTTTGATGAACATGCTGAGCCTGTTGCTGCAGCAATCATTTCATCTTTTAAACTTAAGATCAGAGATTCACCTTCAATATAATCAAATCTAAAATGAGCATTATGAGGAAGACGCTTTTCTGGATGACCATTCAAATGAGATTTTGGAATTGTTTCCAATATACCTTTAATCAGTTTGTCTCTTAATTTTTCTAATCTTGCTGCTTCTTCATGTATTTCGGATTTCATTATTTCAGCTGCTTTTCCAAATCCCACAATTCCTGGAATATTTTCAGAACCTGATCGAAAACCCCTCTCTTGACCACCCCCAATTATAATTGGGTTCACACGAACTCCTTTCTTTAAGTATAACGCGCCAATACCTCTTGGACCATATATATCATTTGAAGAAATTGTCATCATGTCCACAGGTATTTCTTGTACATCTATAGGAACTGTGCTCTCGCTTGCCACAGCATCAGTGTGAAATAGAATTTTATGTTTTGAAGCAATTTCACTAATCTCTTTAATTGGTTGAAGAGATCCAACCTCATTACTTGCTGTAGAAATAGAAATCAGAATGGTTTTATCTGTAATTAAACGTTCTAATTTTTCTATTCTTACAATTCCATATTGATCTACAGGAAGTCTACTCACTTGAAATCCCTCTCGTTCCAGATATTTAGCAATGTTTAAAATCGAAATATGCTCTATTTCTGAAATTATTATGTGATTTCCCTTCTTCTTATATCTCATAGCACCCCCAATCAATGCTAAATTGTTAGACTCAGTAGCACCAGAAGTAAAAATAATCGATTCAGGATCAGGAGCATTAATGAAATCTGCAATCTTGCGTCGATATTCAGTTAATGCATCTGTCGCATCGTCACCTTGACAATGTAAAGAAGACGGGTTAGCGAACTTCTGATTTAAATATACCGTCATCTCTGAAATAACTCTTGAATCAACTGGTTTAGCCGCTTGGTAATCTAAATAAACACTCATAACTGTAATCCTCTTATTTTACTTTCTGAAAATAAAAAATTAAATCATCACCGTCTTTTTGAAATTCTACTAATCTCGTTTCAGTTCTCTTGGCCCATCGCTTTAGATCTTCTTCTGCAGCAGGATCATCTGCTATAACTTTAAAACATTGTCCAATTTCAAGAGTTTCACTTAAATTTCTTACTTCAAATAGGGGTTCAGGACAGAATAGCCCTCTAGTGTCTAACTCTTCATCATACTTAATTACTTCACTTTCATTATCAGTCAAAATTTAATCCTCCATATAATCATATATAATTTTTTTTTATTTTATTGGTTCTTGGGATATAAACGAATAAAAAAGGGTATAAATGTTCTCATTATAATTTAATCAAATTCAACACTAAACAAAATAAAGAAATAAAACAGTTAAAAAAAAGCACTTATAACCTATAAATCAAGGAACAAAATAATCTAAAAAAAATATGGTTGGAATTATTATAAAAAAATTTTTGAAAAATATTATTGCCCTGCTAATTTTTTGATATGTTTTACTCCCTCTACCGCATCGTCAGCGAAATCATCAGCGCCTAATTTTTTAGCTAGCTCTTCATTTAGAGGGGCACCGCCCACAATTAATTTTACCTTATCCCTAAGACCTGCTGCTTTTAAAGCCTCATGCACCACTTGAATCTGCTCAACTGTCATCGTTAGCAATGAACTTAAAGCTATGATTGCTGCTCCTGTTTCTTTTACCTTTTCAACAATTGCATTCTCATCTACATCCATTCCTAAATCATGAAGTTCAAATCCTGAACTTAATAACAAAGAACCAAGTATATTTTTTCCAATGTCATGATTATCACCTTTAACAGTTGCTAAGATTATTTTTACTTTCTCTATTGATGTATCAGCTGCTGCTAACGCGGGTTGCAAGACTTCGAATGCCTCTTTCATGGTTTCACCAGCTAGCACAAGTTCAGTTAAATAATATTCTTTTTCCTCATAACGACGCCCCACTTCATCCATTCCTTTAGTTAGGGCATTTAACACGTCAAATGGATCTTTTTCTTCGTCTAATGCTTCTTTTACGGCAGCAGCAATGTCATCGACTTCAAGTTCAATAATTAATTCAGTCAATTTTTCAAAATCCATTAAGATCTACACTTTTTATTATCAAAATTACTAAATAAAATTATTATTGGTAATTAAAATAATCCTTTAAAGTTTTTTTATAAAGAGATAATTAAAGGATATTCTCTTTTAGAACTTTAGTTCTAAGAATCAGAGTGAGGGAGACGAGAAAAAGTTAAAATCTTAAAAAGGAAGTTTAAGATTTTAAAAATAATTTAGTTACCATTTTAATTAGGAAATTAGGGGATATTTTTATTTTCTCGATTTCCCTCAAGTATTTATGTATGAAACTTTAATATTTAAATTTATTTTAAAATCTTACATAAATTTTTAAAATACAATAATAATTCATTACTTTAAATTTTAAAAAATTGTATTTTTATCAAAACTCTAGTTAAGACAGTCTATATATTCGTAGATACATAACTTAAGCTATAGCCTGAAGTAGATATGGATGAATTCGAAATGAAAGAAAAAAATTATGGAGAAACTCAAGAAATGAAAAATGGAATTTTAGAAGAGAAAACCTTAAATCAAGATTATCTAATTTACTGCAAAGATCTGGTTAAAAATTATGAAATCGGGGATTTTATTGTTAAAGCTGTTGATAATGTGTCACTAGAAATAAAAGAAGGTGAATTTATTGTTATTACGGGCCCAAGTGGAGCCGGAAAAACAACTTTATTAAATTTATTAGGTGGTTTAGATTCCCCAAACTCAGGAATAGTATATAATCAAGGAGTAACGATTTCAAATATGGACCAGGAATCTCTTACTTTATTTCGATTAATAAATTCAGGATTTATATTTCAGAATTATAATCTAATCAGTACTCTTACAGCTGAAGAAAATGTAATGTTTCCTATGAATCTCTCGGGAATGAAATTGGAAGATCAGAGAACATCTGCTGTAAAACTGCTAAAAATTATGAACCTAGCTGATAGAAGAGAACATTTGCCCTTTCAATTATCTGCGGGTGAACAACAAAGAGTCTCTATCGCTAGAGCATTAGCAAATGATCCTCCAGTAATACTTGCTGATGAACCAACAGCTAACTTAGATAAGAAAACTAGTCAATTTATTAAGAAGCTTTTTAAAGATTTAAAATCCAGCAAAAAAACTATTATTATTGCTACTCATGATGATGATCTAATTGCTTTAGCAGACCGGATAATTTCATTTGATGGTGGAAAGATCTTAGAAGAAAAAATATAATCAACCTAAATCATGAAGTTTAAAATCTAATATGTCGTCTATCGATTTTGCTCTGAAAGATTTTTATCGAAAGAAGAGTCAAACAGTTCCTTATTTAGTAATTATTATTTTAGTCGTTGGAATTACAATATTTTTATTTAATTTTACATCATCTTTAGGGTTAAACGTATTTTTTCCTTCTGATTTTTCAAACCAGTACTATTTTACAGGAAGTATAAGTACTGTATATAAACAATATATATCATTAATCCAGATATTATTAATGATTTTAGCGATTTTCATAATAATTGCAATTTCAACAACTCTCATTATCCATAAAAAAAAAGATATTGGAATTATGAAAGCTTTAGGTACAATGCCACGAAAATTGTATAGTTTTTACCTTCTCGAAATTTATATTATATTCTTTATAGGATTCTTTATCGGTGTAATGTGTGGGCTACTCTCCTTTGGAATATTTAGTTTAATAATCAACACCTTCTACTTTTCCATTATTTTTCAAATTGATACATACTTTACTTTAATTCTATTTGTTTCCTGTATTTTTGGCATATTTATTATACCTGGATATACTTTAAGGAGGATTGGGAATGATAGTATCGTAAAATCGTTCTCTAAAGATATTCCTTATAATTATGATGCTTCTAAAAAAATGCAATTTATTCCAAAATGGTTTTCTTCATTAGGAATTAATGTTAAACTATCAATAATTAATACTATTAGAAGAAAAAGTGAATTTAGAAGATTCATTATAGTATTTTCTTTAATTTGTTTGATCATATTTACACTTGGTTTAGGCACAGTCGTGCTAAGGTCATCATCAGAGGAATGGATTCGTAAGTCTCAAGGTGAGAGCATCATAGGAATAGGGCATAAAGATGTACTCCAAAATTATTCGAGGATGTATGAAATGTTTTCAAATCCAAGAATTATTGTTAATCAGACAGATATTAATTTTACTGATACGAAATATCTATTCAACAGAGACTTTATAAGCGACATAAAAGATAATATTACTACTATCAAAATGGTTGATGAGAGATTGATAAATTTTTGTGACATTGAAGAAATGAGTAAAACTGTCATCATTAATGGAGATTATGTAACCTATGGAAAACACAGAACAGGTAACTTTCCTATTATTGGGTTGAATTTCAGCACGATAATTCAGAATTTTGAAATTGAAGGAAATTATACCACACTTGATTATGAGATAATTGTGGGAGATGGCTTAGCTACTAATTATTTTGATAAAGCTTTAATACAAAATTTGCGAATCAATAATATTGGTATTGAAACTCATGAATTTGAAATAACTGGAGTAATAATTGATAGTTTTTATAGCGGTTATGCAGGTTATATAGATCTAAGTTCATTTCAAGAAAAGTTATTATTACCCTCTCAAACAATCAATCTCGTTCTGCTAAAATTAGAAAAAAATTCTTATGATAGTATTAAATCTGATTTAGAAAATTATATAGAAAACAAATTAGGAACAAATTTTACTCATATACAACTTGAAAAAGTATTTAAGACAAATATTGATTTTCTCTTAAATCTATCATCATATCCCATGTTTTTAATCGTTATTATGATGTTTTTAGGAATATTATCTCTATTTAATTATCAAAAAAGTGGTATAATGGAAAAAGCAAGAGATTTTTTAATAATGCGGGCACTGGGATCGAGAAATAAGGCATTAAGAAGAATTCTATTCCTAGAGTCCCTTTATGTAATCATACCTTCACTTTTATTAAGCTTAAGCCTAGGAATGATTCTAAATTCAACTATAATTTTTGGAAGAGTATTTTTACCTCCACTAATAGTCCCATTTGCTATTTTTATTGTGTTATTTGCTATATTTACCTTGTTTAATTTTATCAGCCTTTACCCTATTATGAAAAAAATTAATTCATTCTCCATAAAGGACTTTGAGATTTATTAAAAATTTTATTTGTTTGGGAACTATATTAGTTTTATAATATATTATGAGTTAAATTTTAAAATCTATAATTTTATTAGTAAAATAATTCCCATGAAATAGTTGATGCTCCGAAATGTCAGAAGATCCATTACAAAATAAAATAAAAGAATTAGAATCAAAATTAAAGGCTAAAGATCTTGAAATTAGTAAATTAAAAAATACAGTTGAACAACTTGAAGATATAATCGAGCAACGCGAAGATAGTATTATGGAATTGGAAGCTATTAAAAAACTAGAGGAAGGAGCAAATACTAAAAGTAAAAAAATCCAAGCTGTAGAATCTAGATTTGCTTATGAACTTGAAGAAAAAGAAAAATATATTCGAGATCTAAAGAATAGCATGGGAATGCTAAGAAAAGACTATACACAACTTCAACAAGAATTCGAGAAATTAAAAAACTCAATTAAGGAAACTTCTGTTATCCGAGTGGAAGATTTTAGGGAAAAACGCCCACTTAATGCATTAGTAGCAGATTTACAGGATAAAGTTAATAAGCAAAAGACGATGATAAATAATTTAGAACATCAACTTAAAGAATTGGTGGAATTCAAACAAAAGATAATAGAAAAAGACGAGATAATTGAAGTTTATAAATCTGAAATCAATGATTTAAATCAAAAAATTAAAGAAATAAGTTCTACTTCCCAGGATAAGGGAAAAGATTCAATTACCAAGAATTTGATTGAAGATCTTCAAAATCAACTGAATAAATCTAAACGAGAAACAATTGATTTAAAACAAAAACTTTCAAAATATGATAAAAAGAGCAAAAAAGGAGAAAAGAAGGATTTTGCTGAAATTCAGAAACTCAAAACAGAAATTAAGAATAGAGATGATGAAATTACAATCTTGAAAAGTGAATTAAATACTTTAAAACAAGGGAAAATAACTATGAATTTAGATCAAAGCGATTCTACATCTTCCGGAGTGATTAAAACTCTGCAGGATGATCTCCAGAATAAATTAAATAAATCAAAATTAGAGGTAAAATCACTCCAAGAACAGATAAATAGACTTAAATCTGGTAAACCCTCTCTTGAGGGTGAATCTCAAAAAGATGCCGAGGGAAAATTAAAGATGCAAAGAGAAATGGCAATTTTCTTGCAGAAACAATTAGAAACAAAAGATGGTGAAATTGAAACTATAAAAAATGAAGCTGTTCAGATTAAGAAACGATATAGGCAGCTAGAAAACCAACTCCAAATAAAAGATCAAAAAATAAATGAGTTGCAAAATCAAATTAGCAATACTTCTATACAAACACCCACTCAAATTCAAGAGGACCCTCATCTATCAATACGTTTGAGAGAACTTAAAGGAATTATTTCAGATTTAGAAAAAGAAAATATTGAACACAAACTAACAATAGAAAAATTACAGAGAAAATAAGCAAATTAAAAAAATCCCTTTCAAAATTATAAAATTTGTATTTTATTTATCACATTGACTAAGAGAAGTTTATTTTAAATATTTTCCTATGTTAAACTTATTATGGAACTCACATTGCATATTTTAGGAAGTTCCGCAGCTACTCCTACTAGAGATCGTAATTTGTCTTCAGTCGCAATAAGATATAGAAACAAAATTATCTTATTTGACTGTGGGGAAGATTTCCAACGAAATTTTGCTGAAGCAGGATTGAAATTTAACAAGCCTTTATTAATCCTTGTCTCTCATTTTCATGGGGATCATATTATCGGATTACCTGGATTTCTATTCCGTTTAAGTTTAAATGAAAGAAAAGCTCCAATAACAATCTTTGGGCCTAGGAATCTTTTTCTTTATCTCTTTTTACATAGAAAAATCCTCGGATTGAAAGCAAATTATCCAATTAGAATTATTGAAATCGATCACATTAACGAGGAACTAATAGAATTTGAAGGATTAGAATCTGAGGAACCTATAAAAATAATTAAAATTAAAGAAAGCATAATTCACAATTCCAAATATTTTTCAATAAAATACGCTTTAGTGGAACATTCTGTCATAACATTCGCTTATGCATTCATTGAAAAACCTAGATTTGGGAAATTTGATCCAGAAAAAGCAGAATTGATGGGAATACCTGAAAGCCATCTCTGGAAAAAATTACAGGAGGGCGAAATTATTGAATACCAAGGAAAAATTGTTGATCCAATAAAGGAAGGGATTGTTGGCCCAAAAAAACCAGGGAGAAAAATTACCTATACAGGAGATTTGATACCCGGTGAATCAATTATTGAATTAGGAAAAGACTCTGATATCATAATTCATGAAGCTACTTTTGCTAAAGAATTAACAGACATTGCTCATGAAAAAAAACATTCAACATCTTTAGATGCTGCAAATGATGCTAAAAAAATGGATGCTAAACAACTCATTCTGACTCATATCTCCTCTAGATATCAAGAAAATGCTACAAAACTCCTTGAAGAAGCAAAAGAGATCTTTCCTAACACTATTTTAGCTGAAGATTTACTCAAGATTGAATTAAAATAGAATTATATACAGATAAAATTAAAAAAGAGAAAATCAAAAAAATTGAATTTTTACCTTTTTATTATCCACCGGCGATGTGTGGAAGTATAATAACCTCGTCAGATGGTCCTATTTTTGTATCAGGGGTTGCTTTTTTACTATTTACAAGGATACCAAAATATTTTCCTTCCAAATTTAGTTCAACTAACAAATCAGCTACAGTCATTGTTCTTTCGGGGCTAAAGGTTTCATACAAACCAGTATCTAACAATTCATTTATTTGTTTCATCTCTTAAAAACACCTAAAATTTGTAATTATTTATATAATAATCTTGATCATATTTAATATTATCTCCTTAGTAAAATACGTTCCCTTTAAATTTAATAATGCTCGTTTATACAAGAATTTTCAGTAAAGATAAAAATCACTAAATTTTTTATGGATTAATCCATTTCTTTACATAGTTGTTATTGCTTTCTGAGGAGAATATACAATTATTGATGAGGAAGAATTCATTGATTATTCTGATTTTTTAGAGAAAATACGAGCCTCAGAGTTGAAAATTAGAAGTATCAATGATCCAAACGAACGTGATAAATCTATAAAAAGACTTATCTTAACCTCACTTAATTTCTCAAATGAAATAGCTGAATCAGGAGAATTTTTTGAAGCGGGAGAATTTCTCTATTCTGTTGTTGTAATGATTGAAGATTTGGATTATTCAGAAACAGGTGATTTATATAACCAAATTATAGAATTTTATAGAAAGCAAATTATTGATTATAAATTACAAGCGAAGTTACATGAAGTTGCTGAATTATATCTTAGGATTGCTGAAATCTTCTTGGAGAAATTTAACGACTCCCTTTCTGAAAAGAAAAATATTCTTAATAGTATTAAATTCTTGAAACAAGAGAGTACTCTTTTAAAAAAGTTTGATGAAACTCGTAAACTTGCCCAGAATTATCAAAATATTGCAGAATTATATTGGAAAATTTCTGATTTTGAAAATGCAATAAAGTATTATGAGAAGGTAATCAAAATATCGAAGAATCATCATTTTTATGATATGCTATCTTTTTCTTATCAACAAATTGCTACTTGCTATGAGGAAATTGATGATTATAATCAATCTCAAGAATCAATTTTGGAAGGAATAGAATTTTTCTCAAATTTAGCAACCTGTTTGGAAGATAACAATGAAAGCCTAGCCTTAGCTCAAATATATCAGATATTAAAAAACCTTTATAAAATTATTTCTGAAGAAGATCAATATATCAATTTTTCTAAAAAAGAAGCAGGAGCATATATTGATTTGGCAGAAAAACTTGAGAAAACAGAAGAAAATTATCATAAAATTACACGATATTATCGTGGAGCAGGATTATGTTATCAGGAAATAGAAAACAATTTAATTGAATGTGCTTCCTGTTTTTTGTTAGCTGGTAATTTTTCAGAAAAAAGCAAAGATTATAACCAAGCTGCGGTGAATTTTTTTGATAGCGCAAATGTTTTTAAGGAAATAGATAACTTAGAAATGGCTTATAAACATTTTGTAAAAGCTGGAGATAATTTCTGGAAGGTTGGGAGCATAAATGACTCCACAGAGAGCTACTTAAATGCATATGATGTAGCTATAGAAGGACATTTAGAGTTCAATAGATTCGGGATCTTTAATCAAATTATTCGAGGATTGAATAAAATTGCCGAAGAAGGATTAAAAAATAAACAATTTTATACAGCAGCAACCCTTATTTTAGAAAGTATTAAGTTTTATGAACAGCTTGATACCGCAAAAGATTTTTTATTACATGAAATGGTTAATAATGTCTATCGTTATTACTATCGAGCTGCAAATTTGAAAGAGGTTAGATACTCTCATATTGTTCTCAGTTATGTATTAGCCTCAATTTCATGCATCTTAAATGGGAAATTAGATAAAGCCTGGAAAATAATATCTGAGATTGAATATACGGGTTCTACCATTGAAAAATATAAAAAAATCATAAAAATTATGATTGAAGAAGTATCAAAAGGTATACAAGTAGAAATAAATGATTTTCCATTTCCTTTGAGAAGAATAATTGAAAGTTCTGAAGAAATCATGTTTCTCTTAAAATTATTCAAGGGATTTAAGATTACTTAATTATCCCATTAAATCATTGGGAAGAAATTTAATGCATGGCGATATTTGGGGCCCCTCTCCTCACAATTTATATAATCTAAAAATAATTTTTTTTTTATTTATCATTTTATTATACCAATTAACATAAGTAATTTCAGAACCTTTTATGATTAAAAATGAAAATGTGCTTATCAGTTTTGATTTAGATTATACCCTGATAAATAACAGAAAAGGAATTGTTAATTCATTCAATTATGCTTTGAGAAAATTTGGTCTCCCTGAAGTTAATAAAACTAGAATCCAAAGAATGATCGGGCTTCCTTTAAATGAAATGTTCACCAGATTTACTGATATAAATCCATCAGAACTAGCACATGCATTTCGAGAGTACTATGCTAATAAAGGAATCTATCAATCAAGGTTATTATCAGGAGTAAAAAATACACTAAAAAAATTGAAAGCTCAAGATTTTACCTTAGGAGTGATCACTTCGAAAAAGCAAAATATTGCTATTAAAATCGTCGAATATTTGGAAATTGATAAATTTTTTGATTTCATTTTAGGGGAATCCAAATATGTAAGGAGTAAGTTGGACCCAAGCTTAATACAATACTTATTTGAAACATACCCTAATTATAAATTTATAATCATAGGTGATCATCCTAAAGATGCTATGCTTGCAAAAGAACTAGATTGTTCTTTTATCGGAGTACTTACTGGATTTCATACAAAACACCAACTGGAAGAAGCTAGAGCACATCAAAAAAAAACACTAATTGTAAGGAAAGCTAAAGATATTTCTATTGAAATCATATATTCAGCTTTATATAAGTTCCATCCAGAAAACTAAACCTAAAATAAAAAAAGATAAAAAAATAAGAAAAATCTTATTTCTCCCAGGATTCATATTCTTTCATGAATTCTTCGGGTTTCCATTGTGTATCCATAAATTTAGGAATACCTGAACTATCACGAGGACCAACAACGACAAAAGCATCAGCTTCATCTTCTAGTGCCCCACTTAATCTAGCAGCCATTCCAGGGAGTACAAGAACTCGATGTTTAACTTGATCAAAAACTTTAAATTCCTTAACTGCTTCAGCTATTCCTCCAGCACTAAACTGACCACCAGCAACTGCACTTTCTATTCCTATCCCCTCTGTATCAACCACTAATAGCCAGCAATTCAAGTTAGCACCTTGTAAATCTTGTTCAACAGGAATTTTAGTCATTCGATAATTACTTGTAACAAAGATTGGTGCCATATCATCTGGTTCTCCAATTTTATAAATACCTGCATCAACTGCAGGATATATTCTAGGATCAGAAAATATGCTCTGCCGTAATGTCATAAGAGCTAAAAGTGCCCATATTTCTTCCTTTTTTTGACCAGTATGCAACACTATTAAATTAGTATCTATAGATTCCATAATTGCACCCATAATTATTTCTTGAAACTGGTGTTCCCAAAGTTTTTTATCATTTCCAATTTTTACCTGATTCCAATAAACAGATGGAACACCCATGACGGGCCATGCTGAATTGACATCTCCTTTATCAATGGCAGCAGTTCTTAATTGCATAATTTTATCATAGGTCGCGGAGAGATTTCCAGGACCAAAAAACGTACCTGCATCAAGAACTATTTCATTTACTCCTAATTTCTGTAATGTAGCACTTAACGACATTAATTCATCTAAATCATTTGAATAGATAGCTACTGGTAAATTGTTTTTTACTGCAAATTTTCCAATTTCTTCCCAGGATTCTTTTGTGGCAGCATATAACAATGGCTTTTTATGCTTTATTGCTTCTGCCGCATATAATAGTGTTTCTACGTTAAAAGTACATAATATTATTGGAAGGTTTGAGAGATCCGCTATTTTACTCGCAGCTAGTTTGAATTGTTCTTTATCATCAGACACATTTCTCAAAGCTACCCCATCTAAAGTCAAAACATCGCCGATCCGTTCTATTTTTAGATCTACAAGATATTTAATTGTTTCCTCTATATCACCATCATCATCAGCTATTTCTATAAAAATTGCTGTCTGATTATAAAAAGTTAATTGATGTCTCATAAGAACTTCTTCACCTCCGATCGTAGCAATTCTGTCCCCAACACCTATAGTTACGGGTTTTTGAGGAGGTGTTATTAATTCTATTAGTTTACTTCGATTCTTTGCTTGTTTAGGGTCTTTCATTATATGTGAGCAATCTTGAACCTTGACTTTTCTTTCCAGAATATCTGTTGCAAACGCCATACATGTATCATATCCACAATCTTTACAGTTGCTTTTATCTAATAATGCATAAACTTCTAGAGGACTTGGTCTTGCCATTTCATTTTCTCCTAATTCAGTATATAGTTTTTTCTCTTACGAAATTTTCAATGATTAGACTAATTGTAAATTCAATTAAAATGTTATTAAAGAAGCAATTTTGTTCATTTTAGGTTCTACAATTAATATCTAAATATTAATTGCATATACAAGAAAAAGAGAAAAGTAAAGATAATTTTATTTTAATTCAATAGTACTCAGTTTTCGCTACTAATAAGGCAAAAAAGCCATAGAAAACTACATTAATAACACAACTTATAATAATTGAAATCATGAGTACTTCGAAGTCGATGGGGGGAATTATTGACAGATATGGTCCATATGTTGTAGCTAATTCTGTTTCAAAGGTGGGACTTAAAAAAATACCTATAATCACGGCGACTGTGCTGACAACTGAAGTTAACAACCATCCAGCGAAACCTTGAAGTTTACTTTCAGCAAATTTTCCTGCAAGGATTCCCGCTATTAACGGTGCTGCTATAAATCCAAGACCCAATATTAAAAAATCAGCCATATCATTGAAAAGAGGTTGAGTAATAGCCCAATTTAAATTAATATATGGAGCACTGACAATGGAGCCAAAAAGATAATAAATAATCATTAATGGTGCGTAATCACCAGAGTCAGGGTCGAATCTGTTAAGTAATTCATCAAATCCAGGTCCTAATGCTAAATAGAGAATTGAAAAAATAAAATTTAAGCCAATAAAAGCAACTAAACTTAATGCAAACGTTTTACCAAATCCCATTATTTCCAGACTCTTGTTTCTTAACTTTTTCTATTAATTATTATTGAATAAAATGTGATTTAATATGATAAAGATGGAATTTACTTTTAAATTTTAGTGTAGAATAAATCTTAAATTAAAATTATTCAAAATTATCCAAATAAAATTTTTCTTATTCAAATATTTAGCTATATCTTTTTCTCTTTATGTGTAAATATCTATTTGGGTAAAAAACTTTAAAGTAAATGAACTTAATTTTGTTTTTATTCATTCAATTATCAAATCTTGTATTCCTTAAGTACCTTAGACTTATAGATAGTTTCAAAATACATCTCCAAAATTTAAATATTTATCTTCTCTTATTGATTTATACATGAAAAGAAATGACAAAAAATTTACTCTTGGGAAGCTAAAACATGATTTTTTAGCCAATTTGCTTTCAAATTTAGAAATCAACGATAAGAGAGTAATTTTAGGATCCAAAATTGGAGAAGATGCTGCTATTATAGATATTCCCGGAAAGAATTATTTAGTTGCAAAAACCGATCCCATTACATTTGCCACTGATCAAATTGGATACTATGTTGTACATGTTAACGTAAATGATGTGGTTTGTGCTGGGGCAATACCTAAATGGTTTCAAGCAACAATTCTATTATCTCAAAAAACTACCACAGAGAGTTTAATTGAGAAAATATTTAAAGATATTCATGACACATGTAAATCTATGGGAATTACGGTAATAGGAGGGCACACAGAGATAACACCAAAAATTGATAACCCTCTTGTAATAGGATCTTTATTGGGAGAAGTACCAAAAGAAAAACTTGTCTTAACTTCAGGTGCAGAACCCGGAGATGCATTAATCCTTACTAAAGGTATTTTTATTGAAGGAACTTCAATAATTGGGCGCGAAAAAGAAAAAGAACTGATGGAGAAAGGATTTACAAAAGAATTTATTGAGATATGTAAGAACTACCTTTACGATCCAGGAATAGGTGTATTTAGAGAAGCCACGCTAGCTAATAAAGAGTTTAATATTAAGTCATTTCATGATCCTACTGAAGGTGGACTTGCTACAGGTCTTGCTGAAATGTCTATAGCGTCAAATACAGGATTAATTGTGGATAGATCCAAGATTAAAATTCTCAATGAACCATTAGAATTGAGTAAAATTTATGGTCTAGATCCATTAGGTACAATTTCCTCTGGTTCATTATTAATTGCAATAAATGACAATTTTAGCGATGATTTAATCGATTTATTAAGAAAAAATAATATTAATGCAGAAAAGATTGGTTTTTTCGTCAAAAGAAAGGAGGGATTAAGAATTAAAGAGACTGATGGAAAACTAAATCCATTATTTTACTCTGAAACTGATGAGATAACCAAAATTTTTTAAATTATAGTAAAATATGCTTATCTTATCACAATTTTATTGATGAACGAATATTTTTATTTCTTTATTTTTATTTTAATTATAATTAGCTTTGACTTTTTAGGGTTGCATAGCCTCGAATATAAATTAAGATTGGATACATAATTGGCATAATTGATTTAATTTGGTAAATAAAGATCTAAGTAATATTTTAGTGTTTTTGAAAGATAGAATTAAGGGGAAGGATTTTAGGCTAGATTTCGAAACTAATTTGTTTTTTGAAATTTTAGAAAGGAAAAAAAAAGATTTTAATAATTTTCAAGACGAAATCAGATTAAAATGGAATGAGTTTAATGAGAAAAATCAAACAAGAATTATTAAAAAGACTTTTACAACTTTCTTTTATGAAAATTTTCACAATTTCTTTAGCTATTTTCTACAGTATTTCTTTGGATTTAGTAAAAATTCTTTAAAATTAGTTATCAAAGAGAAGATTTCTGAGAAAATACTATCATTAGAATACAATTATTTACTATCTATAGAAGAATCAGACTTTTTCGTCAAAACTTCTGAAGATTTTGATGGTGGTTTTTTTAATGGATTTACGTTTCCAACTGGTTATTTATATTTCATTATTAGAATCTTAGGAATTGTGGTTAGAAGAACAATTCAAGAAAAAATCCTAATTTTACTAGATAGCGTTAAGGTAAAGAAAGGAGAATCTGGCGAAACTATTGATTTCATGATTATTATAAAAGATAGTAAAGATAAAATCTTTCAATCATATTACGATATGGTCTTATATTATTTCCTAAGACGTTTCAATGGCATTCCAGAAATTTACTACCAACCCCTATTAGAAGGAAGGGAAGAATTATATAATATAGCTTTAGATGAATATCCAAATGCCAAGGAGAAACTTGTTGATTTACTTTATTATTTCTACAAGAAATGCATTTTATTGCAGAGTTTTTCTCCTCTCTTAGATTTCTTCAATTTTGTTGGTTCTAGAGTAGAAGATTCCGTCTTTTCCAAAAAAGATATAATTAAAAAAGGATTTCTAGCCAATTTAGATGAATATAACGAAAATAAGAAGAATTCACTGCTCAAATTTTTTGATTATCTCGATAAGAAATCAACACTTTATTCAACTTTTCAAGCAAATAACCTCCCATCTCCAAAATCTCAACTTAATTTATTCTTTCTCTATATGAAATATTATTTTGGGAGTGGTTTAGAAGCCTTAGAAGTTGGAGATTTACTATTCTTACCAGAAAAATTTAAATCTTATCTAAATAACTATAATAAAAAAGTAGAGGACGCAATCACTGCTAATTCAATTAACAATATTAAAGAATTTCTTAATTACTTCTCTACATTATCGAACATAGAAAATATAGATCTTTTTTTTTATAGATTGTTTAAAAAAAATATATCAGAGTTGAATTACGGTTTTTTTAAAACATTTTTAAAGAGTTTTAATACCGATTTTTCCATCAAATTAAACAAAGAAAATAATATTCTTTCTGAAAATCCCGAAAATATACCTTTCTCATTTGATAAATTAGTTGATCATATATGTAGGATTCTATATGTCTTAATAGATAAAATTTTTCTAAGATCAAATCCAGATGAAGCTTCACCTAATTTTATTGACCCAAGGAGTCGTTATATTGGCAAAAATATCGCTTTGAGAGTATTAGAATTATTTGTTTTTCAAGATATTAACTATTCTGACGATGTTTGGCCTGATTATATTATTAGTTTAAACAAAGAAAAACTCCAGAAAGAAATGGGGAAATACAACGTAACAATCTCAGAGGAAAATTTTTACACCGATGAGGAATTAATTCAAATTATGATAACATATAACATTCAATCCTTCTCAGATCAACCCTTTTTCGAAGAATGGTTAGTTAACGAGATCATTATCCCCTTAAACAGATTCTTCTTAGATATTAAAAATGAATATAAAACTTACAATGAAATCGAAGTATATGAGAAACTAAGTGAATTCTTTATTTTAAATCATAATGATGAGCAAATTGTAAAAGATTTTAAATTTGTTTGTCAAAAGATTGCCCCTTTTTGGAAAAAATTCGAATAATCTTATGGGATATTAAAAATCTCTAAAAATTTCTCAAAATTTTCCTCTATATTAATAATAGGCACATTATAAGGAATTTCTTCTACAATATTTTTAGTGCTAATGATTCCAGAAATCATTTTTACATTTTCTGTCATTTGTGCTTTGATTTCATCAATATCACTTACACAAAGGACTGTAGGATTATGTAAATTTCTAAAACCTTCAGTAATCACGATATCAATTTTATAGGGCCCTTGACTAAGCCATTTGATTAATTTATTAAGTTCAATCTTTTCTGCTTTTAAAAATATGGCCATATCATTATTTAGATTTTGAATGATCGAATAATTAGCACCAGATATTGTAAAATTATAGGAATCCTTTCCTTTTTCATCAATATCATGATGTTTAACATTTTTAAGTACTGTAATATTACATCTCAACTTCCTTTTAATATTTTTAATCGCACTCATGATAAATTGAGTCTTTCCTGAGCCAGAAAAGCCTATTACATCAATTATTCTCATGACATAATCACAATTCAATGGAATCTAATCTAGTTTTAATATTCAAGTAAAAAAAGATTATAATATTTTAATATTTAATATATATTTAATTAAGATTTTTAAGAAACATTCAAACATCAATGCCTGAAAAAAAAGAATACTTAGTTTTTGATGCTAATTTCTTTATTTGTATGCTTCAAATTAGAGCGCGTAATATACTAGGAAATTTAGAAAAAGTAGCGAAAGAACTGGGTTATGAATATTATATTTCTGATGTGGTATTTGAAGAAGTAAAAGCACCACATACTTATAGAGATAAATTAAAGCAAATTTTACATGTGGAAGAAGTACTACCAGTAGAAATTAATGATATTAAAATAGATCTTATTCAGTACAATATTAGATTTCCTGCCCAGGATCCAGACCTTTCCTTAATTTTTCTCGCAAAGAATTTGTTAGAAAAAGAAGATTCCAATGTTGTTCATTTAGTAACAGATGATTTTAAACTTGTTAAAAATACAAGCTTACTTTATAAAGGTAAAATAAATATCTTATCTCTCTCAAGTTTTCTATTAAAAACACAAAGAACAACCTCTAACTCTCAATTGAGAAAATATTTCAAAGATATCTGGAAAAGAAGTTTAAATTATACATTGTCTTACATGATTGAACGTTCCAAAAGTTATCCCGCTGAACAAAAAATAACCTGGTTAATTGAAAAAGCAATAACTGTTACTGAGGATTCAATTCTATCTCAAGACATTGAATTAGAGAATCCGGATGCAGGTATGAAATTTGAAATAGGTGCTTCACGATATTTAGAGGAAATAAATATTGCTGAAAAATATATCTCTAATCAAAATCTCCCCAAAAGTGAGGAGGAGAGAGTAGTAGGTATTACAAAATTCCTAGAAAATTTAAAAATTTCTCGAGAATATGTAAACAGATCAAGAGATGCTATAGTTAGAAGCGAATCTAAAGAAGCTGTAAAACTTCTGAAAAAGGGAAATGAATTTTTAATATCACTGCTTCAAGTTGCTTCGGGACAATTAACTAAAATAAAAGATTATGAGGTTGTTGAGCAATTAATATGTTCAGAAATCAGTAAAATGGAATTTTTACGAGCGTATATCCTGGTATCGCTTGGGAGAATAAATACAGCAATTAGCTCTCTCGATCGAGCCGCGTTATTTTCAACAATAATCCACAATTACAAAACATGTTTAACACTCAATTATATTAAGGCTTTGATTTACATTTTCCATGGCTTATATGAAAATGCTATTCTGCAATATAATTTTACTGAGGAATTAGCTGAAATATATGAAGATGATCGTCTAAAATTAAAATGTCTTATAGGAAAAGCTATTGCTCTTTATATTCAAGGTAAAGATAGGGAAACGGCAATGTTAATAATGGAAGAAGTTTCAACTATAAATCTTGATGATAATTTTCTTGATGCTATTATTGTATTTAGCGAACTTGGTGATTATTTCTTAGCACTGGGTCACTCACAAATTGCTGCAAATTTATACAATCAGGCATTAGAAATCTCTATTGATTATAAACTGACGTTGAAGAGTGAGATTTTAATTGAAAAATTAAAGAGGGCATATATTGCAACAGTATTAGCGGGTTATTCTGCAGAAGATATGATAGATAAATTAGATTTATTGTTAGATAAAGCTTATTCAATTAAAGATGTAGAAAAGTACAACGAGGAAATCAAAAAGATCTCAAGTTTTAATCTTTTATTTTACACTCCTTTCCCTTATATTACAGGGAAGAAGAAAGTAATCCCGTTCTCTAATCTGCCTAAGGAATTAAAAGAAGATCATCTTGAAGTTGTCCATTTTGAAAAGGATACTACTAATGAAAACCAAATCTTATTTATAGTCTCCCATTACGAATTAGGATTATTAGGTATCAATTTAAAGACAACTGAAAAAGTGATTGGGATCGCAGAGAATTATACTCTTAAGATCAAGCCAACAGCAAAAGTAAAAATATATGAACCTGATGAAGACTTAAAAAATGATTATTTAATTCGTGCTATTGTTGAGGTTACCCAACAAAATCAGGTTAAAATAAATTATACTCTCCCATCTTTTTTTAAGCAATTAAATTTATAATATACAATATTATACATTCAAAAAAATAAATGAGAATACTATATTTTTCTTAAGTTTTTATCTCGTTGACTAATCTGGTGACTGTGAATAGCACAACTTATACAATAGTATTTCGTTGTAGAGGATGATTGTATTATTGTACCTGCCTTTTTTAGTTCAGTGTACATTCTACCATCAACTAAAGATGTTCTTCTAGTGACTGCTTTAGCCTTACTACGAGCCACAAATCGACCACATTTATAGCATTGAACCTTGTAATCCTGTCCCTTACTACTTCCGCTCTTTCCACCGCTTTTTCTTTTCTTGGGAATAAAAATCAGCTTGTTTTTATTTTAATTAATACAATATCTTGTTTCTTTTAGATTTGAAATGAATAAAACTTAAAAAATTTATCCTTACCAATAATAATTTTCGAAAATAAGGCAATATAAGAAATTCTTTTATGAATTTTGTAAAACATCTCTAGTATTTTGATTCAGATTTCTTAAAGTTTTGAAAGTATGAATTAATCTTTGGAGAGTAGTATAAAGAAGTGTAAAAGCAAATATTATTATACTTATAAAGAAAATTGGGGTGACTGATATTCTTGTGATAAAAGGGACTAGAATTGTTATAGGTTCCCCAAAAGCGAGGGATGTAACGAAATAAAATATTAATTCGCCAATTAGAGTAAAAATTAGAAATAGAATTCGTTCTGCACGTTCCATAAAACCAATTCCTTTCATATTAACGCCCTCAATTTCAGCTCGTGAACGTGTATAAGAAATCATAATTACTAAAAATAAAAAAATGTATCCTAACAAATAATCTAATAAACCACCATAAATTAAACCTAAAATTAATATAGCATCAGAAAGTCTGTCTAAATTTGAATCCAGGAAAGCACCAGATTGTGTTTCTTTATCTGTTCTTCTCGCGACTTCTCCATCAAATAAATCCATAGCACCACCTATACCCATAATACAAGGGATAATCCAAGAAAGCCATATAGAAAAATATAATCCAAAAATAGCAATTAGCAATGAAGCACTTGCTAAACAAATGAAACCGATGAAAGAAATCTTATTAGGAGTAAAATTATGTTTAATAAAAAAAGCTACTGGACGTTCAGTATACCTAAGGGAAATTTCTCTTTGTCGAGCTCTTTTTTTAGTATCTTTTAGGTTATTCAATTCCTTTCAATATCCTTAAATCTCATCACTTAGATTAATAATTTTAAAATATCATTCTAATAAAAAATTTATTGTAGTTCTATGAGAGTTAATTTCAATAATCTTATTACAGAGGAAGCTAAATAGGATTGATTCCCAATACTTAGTGTTGGAATATTTAATTTTAATAATTCTTCAGAATCTAAGAAATCATCTTTTTGACTACCAATTATGAATAGTAAATTGCTCCTTTTGTTAATATCATCTTTATGAGCAAAAAAGTCGAAACCTTCCTCTTTTAAGACATACGGAGTGAAACCCATTTGCATGAATTCATTTATTGACTTCAATATACTCACATTCGCTATTTGAACAAATTGAAGGGGATTTTTTTCGATATCTGTATTTCTTTTTAATAATATATCGACTAAATGACCTGTAAATTTAATTTCATTTTTTGGGAAATTATCATAATTAAATGATTCTGGATCAAAAATTAATGTCTCATAGTTATCTAAAAAGACCCATATTTTAACTTTCGTTTCAAACCTATCTTTCCTCAATAGAGCTGCTAAAATACACCTTGAAATTACATCCAATCTACCAGAAGAACCCGGTATATCTTTAATCGAAAAATTTTTCAAATAGACTGAAGCTGATTTAATAAAAAATACAATCCTCATTTGGGAGTAGTCACAATAAATTTTATTATGTATAAAGAAGTTAATCATTCCTAAAATTAGTTATTCAGTGAATAACCAAATCCACAGATCTATTCCTTTTTTTTTTCCTAATAATTAAATAAAAAGCTAAGGAAATTACAAGAATAGAGAAAATTACACCTAATATTGCTGCCCCATAATCATTCATCCAACTGAAAAGAGGGATCCATGGAGATGTTAGGCTCTCTAACCATGATTCACCATTTTGGTCAATTAATACACGCTCCAATCCATCTGGATCAGTAGAAAGTATCCCAATAGTAAAACCAATTGCAATCATTAGTATCAGTGTGCCAATTACAGAAAGAATTGAAATAAGAGGTCTCTTATACTTACTTATTTTGATCAGTATAATTTTATTCATCATGAATGATTCTGTGGTAATAATATCTGGCTTTACTTTATAAATATAGAATATTATTAAGGCCGAGATGATAGCTTCACCTATACCAATTAATAGATGCCAATATACCATCGCAGGAATTGCTACTTCTAACGGAATCGCTCCAGAGAAGCTAATTTCGAGAGCACAAACAAAAGAAGCTAATACTATAGAAAAATAAGCACCTACTGCAGTGGCAATTGTCAGTTTCAATTCTTTTCTAATCGAAGTTTTATTTAATATTTTTACAATAAAGACAACAATGTAAAATCCAAAAAAACCACCTATTATTCCCATATTAAAAGCATTAGCACCTAAAGCAAGGATTCCCCCATCACCAAATAAACTCTGTACAACTAAAACCAAAAAGAGGATTATGACAGAAGCCCATGGGCCTAATATAACAGCTATTAATGTCCCCCCAATTAAATGTCCAGAAGTCCCTCCAGGAACCGGATAGTTCACAAATTGAAAAGCAAAGATTACTGCGGCTAGTACTCCAATATATGGAATTATTTTCTCTGAATCTTCTTTTTCGAAAATCCTTCCTATCTTAACATACCCAAAGATCATCATTACGACAACAATGGCCCATAGGATTATAATGGCTACAGGATTTAATAAACCGTCTGGAATGTGCATTTTTAATCATTAAAAGATAATTTTTTTTAGGGTGTCATATTGAAAATGTTACTGATTTCATAAAAAAGTATGAAAAGTTAAAAATGTTACTAATTTCATAAAAAAGTATGAAAACATAAATAGAACTTTTAGCGATTAAATTTTGAAGACAACTTTACCGTTTAGGCTTGAAAATGAAAATAGATATCTTGGAAAGGTTCATCCTTTGACAAGATTGATTTTACCATTTATATGTGTCATACCTTTTATGATAATAGGTGACATCTATCTGATTTTTTCAATTTTATTAGTTATTCTCGTCAATGTTTTAATATTTAGATTAAAGATATTAGAAATCTTGTCGAGATTAAAACTAGTAATTCCCATTGTACTTTTGCTAACAATATTCATTCCCTTATATGTGGGAGATACGATTTTATATCAATTCAATATCGGATTAAGGATCATTATATTTAAAGAAGGATTAATTCTTGCATCTTTAATATTTTTCAGAGTTTTTGGGGCATTATTTATATTTATGTCTTTTTTTTCGACGCTAACTTATTCAGAATTTATAGTAGCTCTAACAAAATTAAGAATCCCGTCTATTTTTATTGGTTCATTAATAATAATGTTACATTATATACCTATCCTAACAAGTTCAAATAAAAAAATACTTGAAGCCCAAGAAATGCGAGGTAAAAATATATCCAAGTATTTCCAAAGACTAAAAACTCATGCCTTTATCATGGGGAAGAGTATTATTTCAAATATGGAAAGAAGTGAAAAATTATATGAGAGCTTGAAAATGCGCGGATTTTCAGGAAAAATAACATTTGAGCCTAAACGGTTTCGAATAATAGATATTGGGATTTTAACATTTTTTAGTCTTCTGCTAGTTTTTATGATTTTTATTATAGATTTACAATCATTTTATCAAGGTGTATTTGAATTAATTTTGCCGTAGAAGTAGATAAATTAAGTTTCAGCTATAATAATGGATTTAAAATTAATAATCTCTCTTTTAATATTGAAGAACACTTAATATATGCATTAACTGGGAATAATGGGTCAGGCAAAACAACATTATTGAGATTATTAGTCGGCTTGCTTAAACCTGAATCAGGTTCAATAAAGATTTTTAATAATCCTGTTACTAGGAATAAGCAAGAATTATGGGAACTAAGACAATCAATTGGTTTTTTGTTCCAAAATCCTGATGATCAACTTTTTGCTCCAACAATTGAAGAAGATGTTAGTTTTGGGGCAAGGAATTTGAAACTGAGTAATCATGAAGTTAAGGAAAGGGTTAAATGGGCATTAAAAGCAGTTGATTTGGAAGATTATAAAGATTATTCTCCATTTAACCTTTCATGGGGTCAAAAAAAGAGAGCTGCATTAGCAGGAGTACTAGTAATGAAACCAAAACTCTTAATATTGGATGAACCTTTTGCTAACCTTGATTTTGCTTCAATTTATAACCATCTAAAAATCCTTGAGAAATTAAGGAAAGAATATAGGATAACTATACTTTACACGACTCATAATCTATTCTTTGTTGAAAATTGGGCAAATAAAATGTTGGTAATAAATGATGGAAAGCTGGTTTTTGAAGGAACTCCTTCTGAAGGATTAAATAATGTAGATATTAAAAGGTTATTAGGATCATATGAGGATCTACTCTCATTAATTAAAAATCTTGAACAATAGTTTTTAGTATTTATAAAATGGCATAGATTTCGCCTATAAACACTAACACTATATTCTCATTTCAGGGATATTCCTTTAAAATCAAATATGTTCTCTCGTGTCAGGCAAGAATCTCTATGCGCTAATGGGATCATAATCATGTCTCCTGCGTACTGACTCATGCCTCATCGCTCTGGTAATCACCTTTGCTAGACAAAGAGCCCATTTGTACAGGATTGTAACTGATTAATTAACTCCGAATTTACGCGTTATTTTGCACTACATATTCATTTTTTAATCCTATGTGTCCTCGGAAACGCGGTTTGTTTCATCATTATTCTCCCATGAATATAATATTATAATAAAATTATAAAGATTTTCATTACGGAGAGAAAGGGAATGGCTTTTTTTTATTTATTCCTTTAATTTTATCTTCTATTCGCAAAATAAAACTCGATACACTTTCAAAAAGAATTTTTCTTATAAGTTCATAGTTCAAATCAATTTCTATATCATTATCATAGAATTCATTATTTTTGTAGAATGCCTTATACACTCTGTTAGTTTTTAATATTTTGTATGACGCATCTACTAGGAATGTATAAAAATTTTCACTCGTGTATTCCATTTTCATTATTAGAGAAAGCATTGCCAATTCTTTTTTACCACGTGCCCATTCAGAGGGGATTTCAAAGTGAAAATTAATAATTTTTTTTTTCTTTGTTATTAGAACTATTTCAAAAAAGGGTTCATCAATTTCTAAATCAAAAAACTTTTTTAGTTTTGATATTAGATCCTTTTCCAACTTTTCATCGGGATAAGATAATAAAACACTCGGACCTAATACTTGGTTAAAATATGTTAAAACTAAATGGATACCAACTCACCATCTTGAATAAATATGTTAAAGCAAACCTACAGTATCAGTTCCAAATAATTCTTTAATTTCCTTACTCAATTCTCCTTGATCATCTTTTAAATAGCGATTTAGGATAGTTGTAATTTTTGGAGCCCACTTCTTCATCATAGCAATAATGAATCCAATTTGAACTCTTTTATCAGTACTTATACATAATACTCCTTTACCAACTTTCATTGAAAATATCATTCCCTCAAAGTATTCAGTAATTTGTAGAGTAATATTTCCATATCCCAGAATATGTCCTTGTTCTTCACCTGCAAAAAAAACCGCACCTCCAATGGCACCGATTTTCTCGACTGGGGTGCTATCATTTTCAGAGAAATTAAATTTAGATTGACTCATAATAGTAATACCTGTATCATCAGTAATTATCGCGTATTTTAATCCTGGAGTACTATTTATAATTGTGTTTAGAATTTGTTTCAATTTCCTCTCATCTTCGGAATAACTCAATCACAGGTCAACCTATTACGATTATATCTTTAATCAACAGTCGTTTTTAAATTATAAAACTAGTTATTTAAACTTAACTTTATATTTTTAGCACTTATCTACTTTAGTATTAAAAGAAATTATTTCTTTAAAAATTTAAGTTAACTGATTGTTTTTCTACGGTTCGCTATAAAAAATACTACATCCTTGTATCTTCTATTATTATTTTTTAGAAAAGGTCCTGTGATTTAATTAAAGTTTTTAAAGACTTTAATCCACTTTTGTAATCCTTTGATTTCTCAAGTAAAACTAACAGTCTATAGTTTTTCGACTTATCTAAATCCTTTTTAATTTGAACTAATTTAGAATCTTCAATAAAGTCTCTATTCTTAGTAATAGCAGATAAGGCTAAAGTATTTTCGAGAATCCATAACTTTTTAGAAATCTTTGATGCCACAGGGAACCCATGAGAATCTGTTATAATTCCAGCTACAAAATTTGGAAAATTCTTTTCAACCCTGTATAAGAAATAATTAACTTCATTTTGATTTAGTATATCTCCCAATTCTATAACACCTAATCTATAACTATTATCAAACCGATAGGATAAAAATAATAAAATTAAGTCATTAAATGTTATATTATGAAGATGATACCTCCATTTTTTTATAAAATCATCCCAATGATCTTACCCTTCGACTCATAATAAGATTCCTTATAAATCAAAGAATTATAACCACCTTACTTATGATTTCGCTTTAGAGAGATACCAAGATTCAGATTTTCTACTAGTTCACTAAAGCGGTTTCGAACGGTGACTTCTGTAACGCAACTAACCTTTGCGATACTTCTTTGAGTTCTACGCTCATTTGTTAAAATACTTGAAGCATAAATTGCAGCTGCACATACTCCTGTAGGGCCTCTTCCTGAAGTTAAACCTCTGCTTTCTGCCATTCTAATAATACTTTTTGCCATTTTTTGACATCTAGCTGTTAGACCTAATTCAGAAATAAATCTAGTAAGAAAATCCATTGGTTTTGTCGGATTAAGGTTTAACACTAATTCATTTGAAATAAACCTGAACGATCTACTGATTTCTTTTTTATCTACTCGAGCAACTTCTGCTATCTCATTTAATGTGCGCGGTACTTTAAACATTCTACATGCAGCGTATAAACTAGCAGCAGCTACACCTTCTATGCTTCTTCCGCGAATAAGATGAGCCTCAACTGCATCACGGTAGATTTTTGCAGCACATTCCCTCAAATTTTTTTGAAGATCTAAATTAGAGGCCATCCTATCAAGTTCGCTTAGTGCAAAGGTAAGATTCCTCTCAGTCGCATCAGATACTCTGATTCGGCTTTGCCACTTACGAAGACGATATATTTGACCTCGCAATTTAGCAGGTATCTCCTTACCAAAGATATCTCGATTTTTCCAATCTATCATTGTACTAAGACCCTTATCATGTATCATATATGTCATAGGTGCTCCAGTTCTTGTTCTCTTCTTTTTCTGATCTGCATCAAATGCTCTCCATTCTGGACCTCGATCTATATGGTTTTCAGAATGTACTAATCCACATTCTTCACAAACCAATAATCCTCTATTTTCATCAAAAAAGATTGCATTCCCACATTCTGAGCACAAATTAGTTTGTAAACTTAAAATTTCATCAAACTCTTGTTTAAGGTCTCTCCAATTTGAAATAAATTACACCTTCTTTAATTAGATTTATCCGTTTAAGCATAAAAACTTATTATAAACTAGGTTAGTTTGGTATAAACCTTTAGATTTGTATCAAAATGTTGGTCAGGTAAGGCTTTAATTGAAATAAAAGGAAAGTCAATCGGACCGAATATGTCCTTGATATATCCAATTTTTTCGTATTTTTCGTTATAAACTGGTTGTCTAAACACTTTTTCAAGATTTCTATTCCACTGTTTTGCTCTAAAAATTTGATGTTTTTTAGATTTTCCAATATAGAATAGATTTAATTTAACCCAGTTCTTTTTCACGAGATTCCCTTATTTGGGGGTTAAAAATTAAAATAAAAGATGGTGGCTAATATTTAAACATAATGGTTTTTCTTACAAAAATGGCAATTAATCCCTTATTAATATAATTCTCTTTTTTCGTCAAACCTATACAACATATAAAATGAACAACTAAGATCACAGAGCAAATTAACAAAAAGATCAATGAAAGAGTTTTTCAAATTGATATTGTCTCTTACATTCACACTCATATTCTGTCTGATCTAGAACGTTAAGATCTTGAGAAAGGGTAAACTTTCTAAGCATATTTAATGATGATGTCTCACATTCTCTTTTTAAGCAGTTATGGATACCTCTTTTTGTAGATGCTCCAGAAGGATCTGATAGGATACGTACCCCTTTTAAATTCTCCTCCGTTAGTGATTTTTTAAAGACTTTAAAGAGGGAATAGTACCATGGGGGCCTGTATCTATTCTGTAGATATAGATTTTCAACTAATGTGCCTTTTTGAATATTTAATGGATTAATTGAAATTGTATTGACACCTAAATTTATCAAAGTATTTACCGAATTAATACAATCATCAATGGCTGCCTGTTCATTAAGAAAGGGTGGTTTTAATAAAATATATGATTTTACTCCAATCTGGCTTTCCTTACATTGATTTAATACAGTTCTAAAATCATTAAATGATGTACCTTTATTAATATAATAATTTCGAATATAATCATTAACAGTTTCAACTCCAATCCCAATTTCTATGTATTTTTTTTTAAGGCTTTCTTTTAATTCCCTTAATTTACCAGAATTTATGTATTCTATTCTACTTTCTACCACAAACTCCTTAATATTTTCAATTTCTTCAATTTTTTCATAGATATGTCTCCTAGCATCATTAGATATCTCCTCATCATCAAAAAAACTCCCAGAATTAAAAATCTTCAGAATAAAATTTTCTTCATCATCTATGATTTCTTTAATTTTGTTATTAAATGCATAATCAAATTGCTTTATAACTTGTTCTTGACTGATGCCTCCAATATTCGCATCTTGTATATATCCACACATAGTACATCCACCAGATTCCCCAAGAGCCCAATTGCAACCTTTCGTCCTTAGAATAATAGTAAATTCTTTTCCTATTTCATTGATTAGCCTATCGCTTTTTATCCAAAAACTTACTGGTTGTTCTAATAACACCGCACTTAAGCTTTTCCTTTTATTCAAAGCTTTTTGCCTTAAATATTTAATCCGCTCTACAAAAAAAGATTCCTGATTTATGATGCTATTTTTTTTTTTCATATATTTCAACAATTCTTCCAGTTTTAGAATTTTTTATAAAATTTGTTCCAACGATTAGTTTTCCAACCCCAATTATATTAATTCTATCTTTATCAATAATTCTAACATAACTTTCTGGGATTAAATTCAAGCTATAACCTAAAATACCTGCTCGAAATAAATTATTCCCTCGAATGCTTTTTCCATCAAATACTATCAAATTTGAATCTATTGAAAATGGTATTTGATCTAGACGATTCATTCCGGTAATGCTCAAACTAATCTGACCCGTTGAGGTTATAAACGAACCTAGATTTTCCTTTGTATTTATATCTATTAAATTAATTTGTTGGTTGGCTTTAGCTTTTTTTAACTTTAAATCATTTTTAATTATCTTAATTCCTGAACCAGTTCCGAATTGATAATCTAATATATAAATTAATTTACGAATCCAAGATTTTGATAAATAATTGTCCTTTGATAAACATTTCTTAGGTTTATAATCATTTTTATGTTCTTGTATTAATTTTTCAAGCATGGTAAGGGATTCATTTGAAGTTGGATTTTCATTAACAACTGAGATAAAGAAATTATTTGTTAAACTAGATGTAATCTTTTTTGCTATATCAAGCGACTCTCCTTCAAGATGAGAAATAATTGGAATTGATTTATCATACTTATTTAAAAGATCTAATAGCATCTTCGAGGTAATTTTTTTCTCCTCCTCATCCCAATTTCCAGTAACAGAGATATCATATGAATTTACTGGATATAGATTTTCTAGCTGCCTTGGAATAGCTCCAAGAGGAGAAGTAATAATTATTTCTTGAAAATTTGGAAACTCTGGAAATTTTCTTATTGAGTTGTGAAATAATTTATGTGATTTCGAAGTAGAGTAGGGCTTTTTTGCAGAACATGGAAGTAGAATGATTAAAGTGGTCCATTCTTCTGGCTTAAATATATTCACAGTTCTCTCCCTAAATTCTCTAAAATCAGGACGATCATAAGATGAAGGGCCTAAACATTTTATTTTCTTATCCTTTTGAGTAATTGGTGTATCATATCTTACAAAATCGAAATAATCTCTATCTAAGATTTTCAATGTTGATATTATATTTGTATCATCTAAAGACGATTTCTCAACAAATGCACGGTAATCCTCAAATCGAAGATATTGTTTTACCTTCATCATATAATTATTAGCGGAAATTAGATTATGTAAACAAAGTAAATCTATTTTATCTATGGAATGTTTAACATCACACAAATTTTTTAAATTTCCTTTACATGCAACGCAAGAACAGGGGAAGTATTTAACTTTATAAATTGGCAATAAATATTCAATTGTATCATAGAAACTTTCTGCTGATAAATATAATAAAAATGTAGAATCAATTAAATCTACTCCTAAATACACCAGAATCGGGTAAAATTTTGGAAGAATTCTCCCAGAAGCCATTAAAACAAGATTATTGTCCAATTTGCTTTTTAAATTTAAAATTATGTTGACAATATTCCTAAAATTGTTAAAGTTATCAAAAATTCCATGTAGATTTAAAACTCTTATATTTTCATTTGCTTTTATAATTGGTAAATATAAGTCTAATAATTCTGAATAATCGAAGAGTCTAATTGTTAAACCAAAGTTAATACTACGATGAGTTTCCAATATCTTTGCTGCATTACTAATATAAGATTCTATTTCTCTCTTTGCAAATTCTCGCCCCATAGCAGTAGTAGGTATATTGAATGGTATGATTGATAGAACATTATCCTCTGAAAAAATATCTAAATTCTTTAAAAGGATACTTTCAAATTTTTCCAATGTACCTGGATGATGAAAAATAAAACCAGTATCCCTAAATTTTTCTCTTAAAAAGCCAATTTTAAGAAAAATCTCTTTAGATATAATGAATAAATCATGATCTTCAAATTCTTGTATAAAATTAAATTGTTTCATTAATACATTTTTGATTGGAATAATAACATTCGGAGTTCTGATAAAGAATTTTTTATCTTTTGATAAATTCATCCGTCCTATTCTTGAAAAACCAATTCTATTTTCTAAAAGCTCAAAAAAATTGCTCATTCTTTTCAATAAGAGAGATTAATTCAATGGATTATTTTTGATCATCTTAAGTTCTCTAATAACCCAAAATTATTAATTATTTAGTAAAATCTGATTTGTATAGATCCAAAAAGGAAATGTATTCTTGTTAAGAAATTATAAAATTTGTAAAAACAATTAACTCATCTAATACAAAATTTGTATAAGTATCTTCTATTTCTACGGAACTATATAAATCTCTAATAAATTTGGCATAATCTTCAATTTCTTTTACTCTAACTATAGCAAATAGACCATATTGTTCCCCTATTCTAAATAAATCAGTAATGTTTCTACTTTTTTCCAACTTAAGAGCGATATCTCTATATTTTGAAGGATCTTTTGGCTTAATCCGAAGTAAGTACTTTCCCTTAAATCCAATCTTAGGTGGAGAAAAATTAACGGCATAATTCAAAATCACACCATTCTTTTCTAATCTTTTAATTCTATTATGAATAGTAGATTGTGATAATTCTATATCAAGTTTTTCATTGAAAAATTCTCTAATTTCATACGTAGATATTGGTTTAAGTCCTTGACCATCTCTTAATATAGTTAAGATATTAAAATCAATATCATCTAATTCGATGTTCAAACTAATGTTTTCACTGTTAAACTTATCCAAACTAATGCCATTTGTTTTAAACACTTTGATAGTTTCGATAATTTGATATTTCTTAAAATATGATTTTGACATTATTCTATCGATTGTATTCAAAATATTATAATATTCTTGGGGGGATTTAAAGATGAATAAAGCAAATAAAGAAAATTCTCCAATAATCCCATCCAACATTCTTAATTGGGGGATTTTCAATAACTTATTTACCAATACAGGTTCTTTTGGGTTGGTTTTAATTTCAATCATTACATATTTTAGATTATTGGGTAAAATATTTGGATTAATGTTTATTGTAAAATTGCTAATTATTTTTTTTTTTCTCAGACCATCAAGTTTGTTTTGATATGTTTGTCTAGAGACTCCAATACTACGCGAATGTTTTGAAATGTTAAATTTGGTGCTTCCTATTAAATTTTTTATAAGATCTTGTGATTCTAACTGATTTTTGTTAGTACTCATATAATAACACTTTTTTAGTTTTTCCCATCAATATTAATTATATGTTGGCTTTTTAATAAAAATTATAGCTTTTGACCAAAAATAATTTTATTAGTTAATTAAAATTATTATTAATATAAATTAAAAAGTGAAATTAAATGGTAAATCATAAAGTAGCAGATGAGAGTTTAGCAGAGAAAGGAAAAAAAGCATTATACTTAGCTGAAAGTAAAATGCCTGTAACAGCTAAAACTATTCGTGAAAGATTTAAAAAAGAAAAGCCATTAACAGGTATAACTATTGCTGGATGTTTACACATAACAAAAGAAACAGGGATTTTAGCTAGAACTCTTAAAGCAGGAGGAGCAGAAGTATATCTATGCGGTAGTAATCCATTATCAACTCAAGATGATGTAGCTGCAGCATTAGTGCAAGAAGGGATCAATGTATTCGCTTGGCATGGTAATACAGATGAAGAATTTTATTGGTGCATAAGACAATGCCTAAAAGCTAACCCAAATATTCTAATTGATGATGGGGCTGATATGATAGTTACAGCTCATCAAGAATTTGAAGTTCTAATAAAATCAGGTACTATTATTGCATGTCAAGAAGAAACCACCACAGGTGTCAAGAGATTTAGAGCAATGGAGAAAAAAGGAGTTTTGAAAGTACCTTTATTCCCCGTCAATGATGCTAGATGTAAAAATCAATTTGATAACGAATTAGGCACAGGACAAGGCATTGTATCCGCAATTTATGGAATGCATGTTCTTTTTGCAGGAAAAAATGTTGTCATTGCAGGTTATGGGCATTGTAGTAGTGGGATGGCACTAAGAGCACGTGGACTAGGTGCTTATGTTACTATAACCGAAGTAGATCCAATAAAAGCACTTCAGGCTAAATTCGCGGGTTTTAATGTAATGCCGATTGCTGAAACATTACCAAATGCAGATATAATTCTGACAGCTACAGGGTGCAAACACGTAATTGCCCCAACGAAAGTGATGTTCAATAGTTTAAAGGATGGAGTCATTTTAGGCAATCTTGGGCATTTTGACATTGAAATTCCAACAAAAGAATTATACGAATACTCAAAGGAGATAAATCCTATTCGTTCTAATGTTGAAGAACTGATCCTTCCTAATGGCAAAAGAGTCTATCTACTTGCTAAAGGGAGATTAGCCAACCTTGTTTTATCTGAGGGGCACCCGAGTGAGGTTATGGATATGTCTTTTGCTCTTCAATCCCTGATGTCTGAGTTCATAGTCAGAAATAAGAACTCTTTGAAACCGGGAATAATTGAAGTTCCCACTGACATAGATGATAAAGTTGGTTTTTTAAAGCTTAAATCCATGGGTGTTGAGATTGATACTTTAACAAAGGAACAATATAATTACATCCATGGTTATGAAGAAGGAACCTAAATATTGTTGTATTTTAAAACTTAAAATTTTTTTATTATTTACATATTTGGTTTTAATATTTCTTCAGGAGTAGAATTTCCATAAATTTCATAAGCTAAATTTTTTAATCCATTTACTCCAAATGGTTCTTGTTCTAATCTATTTGATTCCCAGATCTTTAAATTTTCAAATTCCTTTTTTATTTCTTCGACATAACTAAGCTGAATTGACCGGATATTATTGCAAAAATCACATTTCTTGGATTGAGGAGTTATCAAGTTAATGTGAATGCCATCAAGTTTAATATATTTCTTTGTTAAATCCCGTGCTCTTTTTATTTCTTCAAAACTTGGTTTTTCCGCTATGGTAACAAGTCTCAAAGACCCGATCGTATGAATTAATTCTGTTATTCTCTCACCTCGTTTTTCTAGTTCTTCTAACATTTGAAAGATCTCCTTTCCCAGTTCTTTTCGTTTCTTAGAATCATTAAATGGTTTAATTAATTTACGAAACAATTTAGAGAATTCTCTAACCGCCTCCTTAATAGAATTGTAAAAATTCAGGGAATATTTCAATACAACCTTAACTTGATCCTCAGGAATCTCGAATAAGGCTACCATATTTCCAGTGGGGGGAAAATCAGCAATAATTATATCAAATTGCATAGATTGCTCATTTTCTGCATCCAGAATTTCCTGAAAAAACATCGCGTTCTTAAGTGCCAGAGGGATGGAATCCGCAGTAAAAGTTGTATCTATAAAAGTATCTAATTGGGGAATCAAACCAATAATAGGCATTTCCTTCATTAATGATTTCATCTTAATTATTAGATTATCTGTGTATTTTTTTGCATTTATATTAGGATCAGGCTCGATTGCCCAGAGATTTTCTGTTAAAGGTGTTAATTTATTTCCTATTTCAGAATTAAATAAATCTGAAAGATTATGTGCCATATCAAAAGATATTAGTAATATTTTTTTATCTGGAAGGAGATCTGATAAAGTTACAGCAGTAGCGGCACTAATGGTGCTTTTACCAACTCCTCCTTTTCCTCCTAATACAATAATTTTTTCCATTTGGCATTAAATCATACTTTTTTCGAATTATATTACAAAAACAAATATGACATAAAAAACTAATCAATCAATTTAAAAATTGACAAAAAATATATTCTTGATTTAATTAAATTAATTATAATCATCAATTATGATGCTTATAAGTTTATAATCACAGAAAAAAAGTTCATATAGAAATAGATTCATAAAAATCAAAATTATTCAAGCTATTATTTAAATCCTAAGATAAAATAAAATTTGAGTTTATATTAGAAATTTATTTAATTAACAGAAAGGAAGTGATCAAGATTACAGATCAAAATGAGTTCACAACTAAATATATTATAGAAGTTAAATTCACAATTAAGGGTGTAGTTGAAAAAAGCGACATAGTCGGCGCCATTTTCGGCCAAAGATAGAATTCAATAGCCTTTTCGGCAAATCGGCTATACTGAAGGTCTTCTTTTAGATTTGGATTTGAGAGATCTACAAAAATCTGGACGAATTGGAAGGATTGAAGTAGAAAATATTTCTAAAGAGGGTATTTCAGAAGGGATTATCAAAATTCCTTCCTCTCTAACACGAAAGGAGACCGCACTATTGGCGGCGACTGTTGAAACTGTTTCCCGAGTTGGTCCATGCGAAGCAGAAATTTCTCTCATCGAAATTCGAGATGTGCGTGAAACAAAACGTAAGAAAATTATAGAAAGAGCTGCTGAACTTCTAAAGCAATGGGATCAGAAATCATTAGAACAGAGTGAAATTGAAGAAAAGATAGATAAGGATATAAAACTTGGAGAAATCATATCTTGGGGGCCTGGTAATCTACCTGCAGGTCCAGAAGTAGAGAAGAATCCCGATCTCATTATTGTAGAAGGACGAGCTGATGTTTTAAATTTACTGCGAATTGGTATTAAAAACTCAATTGCAGTTCAAGGTACTCAAATCCCCAAATCAGTTATTAATTTAACGAAAAAGAAAAAGACTGTGACGTGTTTTCTTGATGGTGATCGTGGGGGTACCATTATTTTAAATGAATTAATGCAGCTTATAAAACTAGACTTTGTTGCAAGGGCTCCTGATGGGTATGAGGTTGAAGAATTAACAAGAAAGCAAATGATCAAGGCTCTACAAAATAAAAGAAGTCTAAAAGATTTAAAAGATATAAAACCAGAGAGTTCAAAAGGAAAAAAATTGGATACTAAAGAAACCACACTTCAAAAATACCTAAAGAAAGCAAAAATCAAAGACGAATCAGTAATTATCGAAGCCATAAATAATATTCAATCTGGATATAGTATTGGTTTTACTAAAAGTCTTGAAAAATTATTCGAAATGCCTGTAAATGAAATTTTTGAAAAAATTAGAGCTTTTAAGGATACACAATACTTAATTATTGATGGAATTCTAACGAAAAGACTTCTATCACTTACTTTAAACATGAAAATAAAGTTTATTGCATGTAAAAACAAAGAAGAAGAATTATCGATTCCTGAAAATTTAGTTGTCTATTATTATTAAGAGTTATACATATCTTTTTTTTAATTTTAGTTTTAAGGATTAAGAGGTAATGTTACTGAGAATATAAGCTGTATCACAAATGAAATAGCTCCTAAAACTAGGATACCGATTCCACAAATTTTAAAGACCAAAAAATAATCTTTTTTACTTGGTTTGTTAGCAATTTTTAAAATTCTTTTCGAATTTTGATAGAAAAGAGATAATCTTTCATAAATTCCAGGTTTCTTCTTCTGATCTACCTTAGAATACTTTTCATATTTTGGGTAATTTGACACATTAAAAAAAAGGAAAAAAGCTTTTTTAACTTATCTACTATATTTGTTTCTAATCTTCTTTCCAATTAATTTCGAGTATATTTGATATAAACCACTCTCTATTAAAAGCTTCTAAGTCTTCATAAGACTGACCTGATCCAACAGCTAGAATTGGTTTTTTTGTTTCATAAGCAATAGACAGCGCAGCACCACCTTTAGCATCAGCATCTAGTTTAGTTAATATATTTGCATCGATACCAACTTGTTTATCAAATTCTCTAGCTTGATATAAAACATCATTCCCTGCAAGACTGTCTCCAATGAAAATTTTGAGATCTGGTTTTGTAATTCTACAAATTTTTTCCATTTCAAGCATTAAATTTTTGTTTGTTGTTTGTCTTCCAGAGGTATCTATTAAAACGACATCGATTTTTTTAGCTTTAGCATGTTCAATAGCATCATAAGCAACTGAAGCAGGATCAGATTTATATCCATGTTTTATAACTTTTATACCAACATTGTTCATATGCTTAGATAGTTGTTCTATGGCTCCTGCTCGAAATGTATCTGAAGCTGCTGCCACAGAACTGATACTATTTTCTTTTAAAAATTTAGCTATTTTAGCAATTGTTGTAGTTTTTCCAGTTCCATTTATCCCAAAAAATACTATTACAAATGGTAAACCACGCGAGTTCTTTGTTTTTATTTCTTTAATTAAATCAATTTCCCTTTCAGGTGTCAATATTTTTATGATAGTTTCTTTCAAAGTATCAAATAATGATTTTTTAATTGATGTTAGTCTATTAATCTGTTGTCCTTTGAACGATTCGATAATATTATTACAGATGGCATCAGCAGTATCGATAGCTACATCATTACTGATGAGAAGTATTCTTAAATTATCTATAGCATCATCGATCTTATCAATAGTTAAAGTTTTCTTTATAAAAGTTGAAAATACATTTTTTAATTTCTCTAACATTTATATCTCCACAAAAATTAGCATTATCAATAGACTTATAATAATACTTAGTCCTATTTTTGAAGATAACTTCTTTGAATGAGTTGAGTTGTTTTTTGCAAATTACGATCAATGCTATGCAATTGAGTTCCTACAAATTGAATTTCTTTATCATGTTGTTTAATTCTTTTATCAAGAAGTTCAATAGCTCCATCCAAATCTTTTTCAATTATAACGTCTTGAGTTACTGCAAGCAAAATCTTCTCAGGATCTTTAATTGAGGCCTTTATATTTGCCATTCCTCCAATCGGTACTAAAATCTCGTCGTTTACTTTTACTCCTTCCTTAATGTTCTCAATAGTTAATTTTGTATTCACAATATTTGCTCGAGACACATCAAGTATTTCTAATTGTCCTTGGTAGAAATCTCTTTGTTCTTTTAATACTCTAAATATTTGTAATTGTTCTTGATATTCTTGAGTAGATTCCAAAATTTATCAAATCCTTATAACTTTTTTACTATCCTGATAATTCCCTAATGAGGTAGTCTTGAGATTCTTCAAATGTAATTTCCTTAACTTCTTGAATATTAATTTGACGTCTTAAAATTCCAATAGATGTAATTTGGCTTAAAACTGTTTCAAGAGCATCTTCCTCTTTTAAAGCCCGAACTTCTTTACGGAATAAGTACTTCTTGTGTTTTTTTACGTAATTGCCAATTATTCTATAAATTTTAATCTCTGACATTGCCTTTTAGATCCATTGAATCAAAGCTTTTAAAAAAGGATAATATTTCAAAAAATATTAAATTTTGGTTTTTAGTAAGACCTATTATTTATTTACAATTTTAAAACACTAATTATTCCCACTAGCTTAAAGCTTTAATTGTCTACAATTGTAATACACTAGTAATCCTCTGGAGTTCTGGTCCAGTGGAATCATTGCCAAAGATTCCACTATTATCATTTACAATTGCGCCAGATCCCAAATAAGGTATACCACGATTAACTGTAGAAACATCAACTTCATCAACCTTCAAAATAGATGTGATATATTCGATTTCATCATCTTTTGAAAGAGGATGAACTACACAACCATGATTATTAACTAATGAGATAGAACCAGGGAGATAATTATTGGCAAATTCATATACTACAGTCTCCACATTCAAGGTATTTTCTATATCCTCTCTGTAATCACTTAAAAAAGAACTAATAATGGCACCTCTATCATTGCATAGAATTAAATTCCCAAATGCATTATCGATCGATTTAAGTACGCAAATTTGAGAAGAAAAATTACCTTCATCTAAAAGTTTTTTTAGTTTTTCTAATTCATCGTCCTTTATAATATGGGGAACTATTATACCATACTTGTTTGAAGCTATATAGACACCTAACAAACTGGAATTATTAATTGTTAACGGATAAAAAGGCTCTGAAAATGTATTTGTAAACTTCTTTAATGGTGGTTTTAATAATTTAGGGGGATAAAGTACGTATGAATTATTAGCATTAAGATATACTCCAATTAAACTTCGGCCAAAAATTTGCGATCTTAATATTGTCATCCTTTACATTGCTAAATTTTTTCGTTCATCAAAAAATTTGGGTTTAAAACAAGAAAAAATACTTAAAGTCAATAATTTAAAGAAATTATGCGAGATATACAACACATAAACCATCAATGTTTTTGGTAACTCTAACTTTTAATTTTCGTGGAGGTTTTTGAATTCCTCTCTCCCAAATTTTTTCGTTAACCTCCTGAGAAATAACCAAAGATTCAGGTTTAAAATGACGGTCCATAAATTCTCTTAGAAAATAAATTGATTTTTTAGCCCATTTATTTCTTGGTCCTTTTCTTGCCTTTGCTAGGGGAATAATATAAATCCTTTCATCAATAATTTCTTCTTCTTTCGGTGCTTCTTCTTCCTCAAATTCTTCTATTTCTTCTTCAAAAATTTCACTTACTTCATCTTCTTCTGATATTTCCTCTAAATCAAATTCTTCAATCTCTTCTATTTCTTCTTCCTCTAATTCCTCTTCTGTATCTGTTAATTCCTCTTCCAAATCATCTAAACTAATTTCTTTTTCCTTTTTTGCCATTTTCTTTCAAATCTTATATTTTTAAATTTTAATCTCTTTTTAATCGTGTATTTCTCCATGATCTCCGCGAATATGGACTAGTTCTAACTTTTCCTCCAGTTTTCTGAATTACCCAATTAGGAACAGATTTATTCTGCTTCAATTTTTTTGCTCTACGTAGTTTTGATGGTAAATCCTTATTACGAGCCATTTTAAGAACCTTTTACAATTATTATTTTTTTATATTAAATTCCTTCTTCCTTTCCAATGTTGATATTTGCTCTAGGAGCTTTTTAAATGCTTTATCAGGTAAAGGGGTGGCCCCTCTCAACTTACCGCTTTGATATAATTGAATTAGTTGTATTTCTATTTGCTCAGCAAATTGTGGTTTGACAATTCTTATATTTTCTAATCTTTGTCTTCCTTCAACGCTTAAAATTTTTCTCATTATTAGATATTTCTTCTCTTCAAATTCTTGTTGTTGAGCTTCTGCGATTTGTTGATGTGCTGCTTGTTGTCTTAATTCTTCTAATTTTCTTCTTCTTATATTTTCCAATTCGTCGTCGTTGCTCAATTTAAACCCCCAAACAAATATATTATACTTTTTTTTTTATTCTTTACTTCTCAAAATTCCATATGCCGATCTTTCCAATAAACTTGTACCCTCAGATGACAGAACTCTTCCTTTCTTTTCTTTTATTTCAATTAGTTTAGCATTTTCTAATTGTTGAAGTGCTACTCTTATAATTTTTCCACTTCCTCTGGCAGAATGATGTAACCCTTGACTTCTTCTATTTCTTCCACCATATAATTTTCTTAACTTGTTGACACCAATAGGTCCAAATTTTCTTACTTTTCTAAGCAATGAAGCACAACGAATATACCAGAAGTTTTCTGAATCACTAGGGGCTAATTCTTTAAAAAATGCTGTCTTCCAAAATTCAGAACCTTTTGGAGGTGAAATTTCAGGAAATTCCTTTAATTTTTCTGCAATTACTTCAATGAGTTTTTCTGGTTGAACGACATATATAGACATGTTAATCTTTAATTCAATATTTCTTTATAATATATAATACGTTCTTAAAGCTATAATAAATTAAAAATTTTTGTATTCTTGAGTTCTAAGACAATGGATTATCAAAGAGAATTTAAAAAAGCCTTATTATTAAAACCACATTGTATATTGGGAAAGCAGGGAATAACTGAAGAGTTTATTCTACATGTTACAAAATTACTAAAAAGATATAAAGTAATTAAAATCAAGGCATTAAAAACAATTGCGTCAAAATCAAATATTAAAGAAATAGCAGCGAGGGTCTCAAAATTAACAAATTCATATTTATTAGATGTAAGAGGCAAAATTTTCATACTCTCCTTAAATCCTGTTAGATAAAATTAACAATTTTATAGATAATAAATGTCAAAAATTAGTAAATCAATAATAAAAAAAATTGCCTATAATAGGATGATTTTCCTATTTCAGAGAGCTGACGAAATATTTAATAGTAATAATATACTAGCAAATCGATATATTTACTTAGCCAGACGTTATGCTCAGAGAGCTAAAATTAAGATTCCCGATAGATGGAAAAAACGAATATGCAGAAAATGTAAAAAATTTTTATATCCTGGGGTGAATTATAGAGTAAGACTTCACTCACATAAAAAAAGGGGATCTCATATTTCCTTAACTTGTTTTGAATGCAATAATACAACAAGATATTTTATTAAAACTTAGTATCGAGTGAATTATTTTATGCCATTGTTTATTATTTTTGTAGAATGTGGGATAGAATTAGTCCCTAAAGAAATAAGAAAATATTCTGCGGTTAGGAAAAATTTGTCAGAACATATTTATTCCTCTCAATTATTGGATAATGCCCTTCATCATAGTGCGATGAAAAATTTGGAAAATAGGGAAAAAAGAGGACGTCCTGATATTTCTCATTTGTGTTTACTAAATGCATTGGGTTCCCCTCTCAATAAATGCGGTTATATTAGGATATACTTGCATACAATAAATAATAAAATTTTCGAGTTCAATCCAGATATAAGAATAGCTAGAAATTATAATAGGTTCAAAGGATTAATGGCTAAGCTCTTGATCGACAGTAATATTGGTATTAATGGAAATCAGTTAATATCAGAAGTAAAGAGTAATTTACAAGATTTAATTAGTACGTTTAATAATCCAGATATTATTCTTTTTTCACATAAAGGAGAATTAGTAATTGATTATAATGAGATATTCTTAAATGATGCTTCTAAAGATACAGTTGCAATTATAGGCGGATTTCAGAAAGGTAACTTCTCAGATGATATCCTTGCGCTTTCAAAAAAGATAATTTCAATTTCTCATTATCCACTGGATGCTTGGATAGTTACAAATAAAATTATCACCTACTATGAGTTAAACAATAAAATTTCACTAAAGTTATAAGAAATGATGTTTTTTTATCATTATAAGCGTCGCTAGTCTAGGGGTTAGGATTCTGGCCTTCCAAGCCAGTGACCCGGGTTCGATTCCCGGGCGACGCATTTACTTCTCTTTAAAGGGATCAAGAATGCATAATTTCGTGAAAGAATGGTTTCACGATCTTTTTTTTAAGCCTTTATTTATGTATTAAAACCCAAAGAAATAAATTTACATAGTTGTATATTATATGTGAAAAAACGCCGGCCAAAATTTTTTTCCATTTCCATATTAGATCACTTTTTAATTTTACTGGCGTTTTTTCCCATTTTTCTGACTTATACTGATAGATATCAATAATCTAAATTATTAACTTTATAATGAAAACGTGCAATTTTTATCAGTTAAATTAAATAACTAAACTGGTTTACTTTTTGTAAAACAGTAAAGATTTGATATTTAATAATAAGAACATAAAAAATCTTTTGCTAGCATGGTAAAATATAGGTATAAAGAATTCAAATCAGTTTTAAACAAATTAAAATATCCTGATTCATGGTTCTGGTCACGATACACTCTTAATGCCTATTCTGGATGCGCTCATGCTTGTATTTATTGTGACGCTCGAAGCACTAGATATTATTTGGAAGATTTTGAAAATGAAGTCATCATTAAAAAAGATTTTGATAAAAAACTAGATTTAAGACTGAACAGAGCCCGTACCCTCTTACCAGATATTATTGCTGCGGGAGGAGTTAATGATTCTTATCAACCAATTGAAGAACAAATTGAACAAACGAGAAAGGTATTACAGGTCATTGCAAAACATAAATTTCCAATTAATATAGCAACTAAATCAAACCTAATTACTCGAGATATTGATATTTTAAGTAATATTGCTGAAGACACATGGTGCACAGTAGGATTTTCAGTAAGTACTATAAACGAAGAAATTGCTAGCTTTTTAGAACCTTACTCGTCACCTCCCTCTCAAAGATTAGCTGCCTTAAAATTGATTAAAAAACAGGCATCCAAAATTCAGGTCGGGACGTATTTTATGCCAATTATTCCCTTTCTTGCTGATGATGATTATAATATAGAAGAGGTGATAAGGCAATCAAAGAACGCTGGTGCTGACTTTATTTTGTTTTCACCCGGTTTAACTCTACGTGATTCTCAAGCTGAATATTTCTTAAAAAAATTAAGAAATAGTAAATTTAAACCAATTATTAAACCACTGATTGAACTTTATAAAGGTCAAATCCATCCTCCTAGCCATTATGTAAGAAAACTCCATTCAAAACTATTGAAACTATGTGAAAAATATAATCTTAATGTTCGAGTAAAAAGATGGATCCCCTCTGATTACCGCAAATGGAATTACAAGATTTCAGAAATTTTGTTAAATAAAGAATACGTGAACTCCTTAAAAACAGGAAAATCCAATAAAAATATGATGTGGGCAGGATTATACTTAAACAACTTGGAAGAATCCATCTTGGACGTTTATAATAGAGGTGATTTGCATACATTAAAAAACTTTGATTCAGAAATTATTAAAATAGTAAAGCCATATTTGGAAAAAGGTAAGGAATTAAAACAAAAAAGGGGATTAGAAGAATTTCTCTAACAAAGGTAATAACCCAAGAAATAATTGAAGAATTGAAAAAGACTGATCCAAAATTAAAACCAGACCAAATTATTCGAAGAAATAGAATTCTTAACTCTAATAATCCGAATTTTTTTGGATATGGTCATAAGCTTTCTGATATAGAAAAAATCGTTAGATCAATATACAAGAAATATAAATGTAGTTATGAGGATGCTCTTACCGTCTGTAAGAATTTAGTCTGCTCTAATGTTAATGAAGAGAAATTCGCAGGTATTTTTTTTCTTAATCGCTTTAAAACTAATTTTAATCAAGCAACAATGAATCTATTTGAGCAACATATATCTGATTTCTGTGATACATGGGCTTTTTGCGATAGTTTTTGTATTAGAGTTATTGGTCCATTTCTTGGGAAAAAAAATAATCAGCAATTAGCAGAAATAACTATTGAAAAGTGGTCAGAATCTGAAAGCATATGGGTTAGAAGAGCATCAATGGTAATTCTGCTTAAAATTGTAATGATAAGAAAAGAATTCAACAAAGATTATGTGTATAAATTAGTTGAAAAGATGCTTAATTACACTGAAGACTATATTCAGAAAGGAATTGGTTGGTTACTAAAAACTTGTTCAAAATTTGATCCTGATGCGATTTTCAATTACTTAATGACCAATAAAAAAAGACTCCCTCGCTTAATTCTTAGATATAGCAGTGAAAAATTACCTAATGAAAAAAGAACACAAATTTTAAAGAAATAAAATCTTGAAACCACAAGGGACCTTCACAATATTTTGAAAAAGTTATTTAAAATATAAAATTCAAATAATTATTTAACAAATAAATTTTAAAGATGAGAAAAGTAAAATGCGAGCTGCAATACTTCAAGAAATTGGAAAAGTAAGTATCATAGACGTTCCTAAACCCTCTCCCGAACGTGGGGAAGCTCTAATAAAAATTACAACTGCAGGTGTTTGTCATACAGACTTACATGTTGTGATGGGAGAATGGATGCAATTACCGACTCCACGTCCCTTGGGACATGAAGGAATCGGAATAGTCGAGGAATTCGGTCCAGACTCGGAATCTGATATAAAAGTAGGTGATCGAGTCATATTGGGTCTTGGTGGTACAGGTGGATATTGGTGTGGAACCTGTGAATATTGCCTTTCTGGCGAATCTATGTATTGTCCAGAAAGAAAACCCATTTTCGGTATATTTAGTGAATATATTTCCGTATGGGCTAAATCTTTGGTAAAAATCCCAGACGAATTAAGTGATAATGAAGTTTCTTTGGCATGTGGGGGTTTAACAGCATATCGAGCAATTAAAAAACTTGAGCGTCTCAAGGTATCTCCTGATAAAAATATTGCCGTCATTGGAGCTGCTGGGGGTCTTGGTCATTATGCTGTGCAAATAGCAAAAAGTTTTGGATATAAAGTTATTGGAGTTGATAAAAGTTCTGAAAGATTGGAGTTTATCAAGAAATTAGGTGCTGATCATGCAATAGATGCTGATGAGGTTGGAAAGTTCGTACAAGAAAAGTTGGGGGGCGTTCAAGCAAGCATTGTATTCGCTGCTAATATTGCAGCCTACAATCTTGGAATAAAAATACTTAAAGTGGGGGGAACACTAATCGGGGTTGGCCTACCACCTTTCAGTGAGGGATCGATGTCATTAACTCCATTTGACGTAATAATGAGAAATTTACAAATAACCGGCTCCTTAACGGGTACTGTCGAGGATATGAGTGAATTAGTTCAACTAGCAGTAGAAGGCAAAGTTAAAACTCATGTCGGTAGAACTGCAGATCTTTCAGAAATTAGTGAAGTATTTGAGGAAATAAGAAAAAGTAAATTTCCAGGAAGGGCTGTTATAAACATCGTGAAATAAATTAAGAAACAATAGTTAGTCTAATGAAATATCAAGCTATTATTTTTGATCTATTTGGTACTCTAGTTGATAGCTATTCAGTCCAAGGATACAATAGATTATTATCCGATATGGCTTCAGCCCTCGAATTACCTTATGAAGATTTTTCAGAAATTTGGCGTGCCACAACTTATGAACGCGCAGTTGGGATATATAAAACCACCGAGAATAGTATAAAACATATTTGTAATCAATTAAAGGTTCCCGTCAGCGCTGAAAGCATTACAAAATGTGAACAAGTTAGACAGGAAAACACACGTAGAGCTTTAACCCCTAAAAATGGAGCTGTTGATATTTTAAAAAGTCTAAGAGGTTTAGGCTATAAGATAGGATTAATAACTAATTGCTCTACCGAAGTACCTCGTTTGTGGAAAAAAACGAAATTTGCTAATTTATTCGATGCTACCATATTTTCCGCTTCAGTAGGCTTGAAGAAACCTGACGCCCAAATATATAAATTAGCATGCCAACAATTAAGAATTGAGCCAACGGAATGTCTCTTCCTAGGAGATGGCGATAGTAATGAACTCGAAGGAGCTTCTAAGCTAGGAATGGATGCTGTTATGATCCGTGATCCAAGTGAAATGGATCCATATCGTATCGTTGAAGCAGACTGGAAGGGACTGAAAATTGAAAAATTCACAGAAATCTTGACTCTACTCTAATTCTATTAATTTGACCTTCGTTACCCTCTCAATAAGAATTAGAAGTGGATAAAGGAGTAATAAAATATATTTGTCAAAATAATTATATATTTTTGAATAATTACAATGAAACATATTATGGAACAGATTTTTCTATAATCCAAATATGGTGGAACGGTTCTGACATTTCTTCTGACATTCTAAATTTCGTAAAAGAAAACATATAAATGAAGTTGTATGAATTATAATTTTAAAAAATACCTTCTTTTTTTTTCAAAATTTATGAAATTTTTGGGTAGGGATTTAGAGATGTATAAGACCAGCCAAATTCTTGAGATCAAGGATAACCCCTTCTTAGAGCACCTATTTACCAATATGTTTGTTAATTAGATATACTAACTCATTTTATCCCTTCTTATATAATTCTATTTTTCAAGATAAAAATATTTTTATGAGATTCTAAACTTTATTTTGTATCTTATTTGGGATAATATTTTTATTTTTATCAAAAAAATAAGAAAAAGCATTGGCATGGCAAGATGGCGTAGCCCGGTATCATGCAAAAAGCGTTGGAGCTTTTCCACTGATGGGTAAGAACGCACCAGATTTATCGGATTGATCGATTAAGGTGAAACTGAAGATCTGGGTATCGAGAACGACGATTGATTCAACCGTCTTCGACATGGTTCAAATGAAAAGCCCGCCTAAGAGCTTTTTGGGAATTCCCTCTCTTGCCATAATCTCTGCTTATTTATTTTCTTTCAACAATCTATTATTTTTCTAATTTTATTCATAAATCATTTATAGCACTTTCAAAATACTTATTAGATGTTTTAAATCCCTTTCTATTATCTTTCAAAGCATGTTTCAAAAATAAGGTTCCTTTCGAGCTTTATGGGAATTCCCACCCTTGCCACATCTTTATTATCTTCTTACATCATTTTTTATATATTTTTGAAATACAGAATTATCCTCATCAATGAATTCCCAAAATTCATTGTAAATTTCCTTTAGAGTTAATTTTTTATCTTCTGAAGATAATTGATTATTTTGGCTTTTTTTGATGTGATTATTCAATTTCTGACTAGGATTATACTCAAGGAAATTTCCTTCTAATGTTAAATTTTCAAAAAGTTCATTGTCTTCTACTTTAGAATCCTTGGTCTGTAATTTTTTTTCAAATTCGAAATCTACTCTTTGATACCCGCGAACCACATAATTCTTATCGACAAAAGCTTGAAACTGATGCCCGCAAACCAAACCTTTTGCTATAGACATTGTAGTTAGGCCTTTCGCTTGAGCAATCACAGATTTAGGAAATTGTAATACTTTCTCAGATTTACAAACAGGACAAATAAATGTTATTCCTTTAGTTTCTTCATAAGAAGGTATATTTGAATCATGAACAGGTTTGGTTATAGCCATAAAGATACTACCTTCTTATATTTAAAAAGTAAGCATAAAAACCCCTTTATAAATACAAAGAGACTTAGATGATAAGTAAACCATTAAAAATAATCTATTGTTTGGTTTTTGTAAAAATTTGGTCTATATGAGTTTAAATTTATGTATTTCTTAAATGTAAATGAAACCTAATTAGGTGAAATAAATTGAATAATCTAAAAAAAACCTACATAACTTTAGGAATTGCATTTATTATTTGCTTTTGTTGTTTTAGTTCTGCACAACTAAATGAAAAAGATGGCAGTAAAATCGAACCTAAAGAAATTGAATCTCCAAAAACAAATGGTTTTATAACAAGTCTTTTGCATTCTTATGATTTTGAAGGAGACACGGTCGGTCAAGATCCTTCAGGCGTTACTCTGAGTGTCATCGAGCCAGTGGGTAGTGGGACTGCCAATATTGACAATCTGGCAGATTCTCAACAAAACCATGTCGCAGTATATAAATCTGGTGGAACAGAAAGAGTAGAACTAAGAGACAACATCTCTTACTATGGGTTTTCGTTTGATGCAGGAATATTCCATTGTAAAATTCATCATGATGACAGTCTTTTTGGAATTCTATTTCATGATGATCTCGGAGTTCTGTTTCGCTTAGACTGGTATGATGGCATTATAGGACGGTGGAGTCCCATGACAACATATACCTATTATAATTATTCTCAGTGGTATGATGTAGTTGTATATTTCAATATTTCCTTAGGATGGATGTTTGAAATAGATGGAGTAAGATTTGGAGACGGGTATACATATCCATTTGAGCATGGTGGTTCAGGAGGACTAGAATGGATTCAATGGTGTTCAGCATTTAGTGGTGGTGGGAATGGGTACTTCAGAGTTGATGATATCGAGTTCTATATTTATAAACCAAAAATTACTGCTCCAGATTTAACCCTATTGCACCATTACGATTTTGAAGAAGATATAGTTGGTCAGGATCCAACAGGACTTACATTAAGTGTTATTGAACCGGTAGGAAGCGGAACTTCTAATGTTGATAATTTAGTCGATATTCAACAGAACCATGTCGCAGTTTATAAATCTGGTGGAACAGAAAGAGTAGAGCTAAGAGATAATATCTCTTACTATGGAGTTTCATTCGATGCAGGAGTGTTCCATTGTAAAATTCATCATGATGACAGTCTTTTTGGAATTCTATTTCATGATGATCTCGGAGTTCTGTTTCGCTT
>JBHLLU010000023.1:0-2046 GCA_048938895.1 Promethearchaeota archaeon | reverse complement strand
TTCCATTGTAAAATTCATCATGATGACAGTCTTTTTGGAATTCTATTTCATGATGATCTCGGAGTTCTGTTTCGCTTAGACTGGTATGATGGCATTATAGGACGGTGGAGTCCCATGACAACATATACCTATTATAATTATTCTCAGTGGTATGATGTAGTTGTATATTTCAATATTTCCTTAGGATGGATGTTTGAAATAGATGGAGTAAGATTTGGAGACGGGTATACATATCCATTTGAGCATGGTGGTTCAGGAGGACTAGAATGGATTCAATGGTGTTCAGCATTTAGTGGTGGTGGGAATGGGTACTTCAGAGTTGATGATGTAGATTTCTACTTCTATAAACCAACAATATCAGCTCCAAATTTAAACTTACTACACTATTATGATTTTGAAGAAGACACAGTCGGTCAAGATCCAACAGGACTCACATTAAGCGTCATTGAACCGGTAGGAAGCGGAACTTCCAATGTCGATAATCTAGGTGATATTCAACTGAATCACGTTGCAGTTTATAAATCTGGCGGAACAGAAAGAGTAGCGCTAAGAGATAATATCTCTTACTATGGAGTTTCATTCGATGCGGGAGTGTTCCATTGCAAAATTCATCATGATGACAGTCTTTTTGGAATTCTATTTCACGATGATCTCGGAGTTCTGTTTCGCTTAGACTGGTATGATGGCATTATAGGACGGTGGAGTCCCATGACAACATATACCTATTATAATTATTCTCAGTGGTATGATGTAGTTGTATATTTCAATATTTCCTTAGGATGGATGTTTGAAATAGATGGAGTAAGATTTGGAGACGGGTATACATATCCATTTGAGCATGGTGGTTCAGGAGGACTAGAATGGATTCAATGGTGTTCAGCATTTAGTGGTGGTGGGAATGGGTACTTCAGAGTTGATGATATCGCCTTTTATTATTATGATGAATTAGAGGTTACAACTCCTGATAGTGGCTCGACATGGCAAACTGGAACATCTCACTTTATATACTGGAATTCTACCGGTTCAATCTCAGATGTAACAATTGAACTCTTTGAAGCTGATGTTTTTATAATGGAAATTACACCAAGTACGACAAATAATGGCGAATATTATTGGACAATACCATATGGATTATATGATTCAGATCTTTATCAAATCAAAATCAAAGATGCTTCTTATACTTCTACTTATAGTTATAGTGATAATTTTGAAATTTACAATCCGACTATTACAGTTATAAGTCCAGATACTGGAAGTGTTTGGGAAACCGATACGTCTCACTACATAAATTGGAGTTCCACGGGTACTATTTCAAACGTTAAAATAGAACTCTTTGAAGATGATGTCTTTGTAATGGAGATTGCACCCAGCACAACTAATGATGGTGAATTTTATTGGACAATACCTCTTGGATTAACTAGTTCTGATCTTTACCAAATTAAAGTCATTAATACTTTAGATTCCGCTGTATATGACTTTAGTGATTACTTTGAGATCTTTACTTTTACTATAACAATAACTACTCCTGATAGTAGTAGCTCATGGGAAACTGATACTTCTCAATTAATATTATGGACTTCTACGGGACCTATCTCAAATGTATTGATTGAGCTCTACAATAATGATTTATTTGTAATACAAATAACTGCTAGCACTCTCAATGATGGAATATATAATTGGACTATTCCCTCAGACCTTTTAAATTCTGATCAATATCAAATAAAAATCACTAATACATTAGATTCTACTGTGTATGATTTTAGTGATTATTTTGAGATAAAAAGAACACCCACAGCCCCACCTGCAATCCTAGGATATAATTTCTACATCTTAATAGGTGTAATTGGTATAATTTCAACTATACTTGTTAAGAAACGAATTTTAAAATAATTTTTTTTTTTTTAATTTCATTCTTAAATTGGGGTGTGATAATTCTAATTATGAATTTTTATCGTTTAATTCTAATTTAATATTCATATTAGTTTCGTCTAATTCAAAGTTAATTATAAGATTTGAGACTAAATCACTTTCTATCTTAAATGCATG
>JBHLLU010000134.1:0-4857 GCA_048938895.1 Promethearchaeota archaeon | reverse complement strand
ACATTTAGCGATCCCATTACAGCTTCTGAATTTCGACAAATAGCTCCATTAATTAATATCCTTTTGGTAGTCTTATTAGCAGGAGGAATTCCCGTTGGGGCTGTTGCCTTAGGATTATTGATGATTGCATGGGAAGAATTCCAGATCTTCTTAGAAAGAAATTCTGGATTATTCCCGAAAACTGTTGCCGATAAAGCAATAGAAGGATCTGGAAAAATAAAAAAATCGTATCTATATCTTATTATTACTCTTATAATTGGCGCTGTTTTAGTTCTGATTGCGATTATTATATTTCCTCAAATCAAAGCATTGATAATTGATTTCATTGAAACAACTACACCTTCAATGGGAGAGCTTGCTATTATACCTGTTTTTGCCATACCAGGTATTGCGATGGTGGTACTTGGAATAATAAGCTTCATCTTAATGATCATTGGTTACTTTAAGCTTTCAGAATTAAAACACCTTTAATTTTAAAATATTTTTTTTTTTACTTGAATTTGCAATTCAATTTCTTTAGATTTCTATATTACTTATATCAATTCCAAGTTGATATGCTTCTTCTAAATGAACTTGGCACATGGTAATCGGAATGTCTTTTTGTTTATCTTTATTATAAGTACAACATGTAATTATGAATAATTTGATATTAAAAAATGGTGCGATCCTTTCAAAAAATGCGACTGTTGACTCACAGTGATGACGATAGGTAATAATGACTACAAATATTTTGTTTCCAAAATCTTCCCAAGCGAGAGCTTCCATTCTATCGAATACTGTTTTTAGTTGAGCCGTCATATATCCCCAATACATAGGAGTAGCAAAAACTATCGTGCTTGCTTCTTTATATGCGGAATAAATATCTGTCATATCATCTTTTATAGCGCAACTATGATCTACTGATGTTGCGCATGTCAGACACCCTTGACATGGCTTAATATTTAATTCATTAATGTAAAAATGCTTTATTTCCTTAACTCTATTATAATTCAATCCTCTTACGAAAGAATCAACTAAAGTGTCTGAATTTTGATTTTTTCTAGGGCTGCCATGCAATATTATAGTTTTCATAACAAAAACCTCTCGTTTCAAAAATATTTTTATTATCCACTAAATTTTTTTGTTTTGAATTAATTTAAAATTTTCGTACGACTGAATATCGTTCTTTTAAATCTTTAATAATAAGTGGATACAAATATCTGTTTTTTTTAGAATAAAGAATATAATTATGATTGTAATTTTATCATAGTTTTATACTCAAATTGGAGAATTTTTTTTTATTTATTTCAAAAAAGGAACAGTAATACTTGTTTTGATTTATTAACAACATTTTTTTCTTGATCGAGGTGATTTAGACTCTACTTTCAATTCTTCCTTTTTATTATTATGAACTATTTTTAGCTCAAAACCACAAAATTCACAGTATTTTTCATTAGGAGTACTTAATTTTGCTCCACAATTTGGACAATACGTTTCAGTTTTCACTTATTTAAATGTAATTTGTATATTAAATCAATCTCCAAAAATAATAATATATTCTTAATATTTAATAACGAAATTTAGTAATTTACTTAATAAATTATGGGTAGAGTTTAATGAGAACATATTTCTTTACACTCAGAAGAAAATTGAAAATATTTCCTAATTTTTGAAGAAGTTCTTGAATAAATAAAAAAAAGAAAAAAAATTGAAGAAAGAGATTCTGAACAATTTTTTATTATATAGAAAAGACGATAAAAAAAATCAAAATAGGCTAAATTTTAATTATGAAGAATTCAATAATTACAACAATTAATACTAATAAGGTGAAAAAAATTCCACCACATTGTGATACACTAGATGGTCCAGTCGTATTAGCAGCAAAAGAAGCATTAGATAAGCAAAATGTGAATTTAATTCTCCCTTGGGTTTATAGAAAAGGAGAACAAGAAGTTAAAGATGCCTTTGAAAAAGCATTAAAAGTGTATAATGAAGGGAATGAGGATGCAAAAAAGCTTGCTGAATATTGGTTTTTTGAAACAGTCGTTCGAATTCATCGAGAAGGTGAAGGGGAAGCTTATACTGGCTTAAAACCTGCAGGCTTAGATCCAGGCCCAATAATTCCAAGAGTTGATAAATCAGTTGAAGTTGAAGATATCTCAGAAGTAATTAAATTTATTCAAGATGCTGTTGCAGAAGAAATATCAGAGCATTTTAAACATGTAATGCAAACTAATGATTATGATATCAATGATGTCTCTTCAGCTCGAAAGTATGTTAATGCCTATTTACACTTAACACTATTTTCTCACCATTTATATCAGTTTATAAAAAATCCTGTTCTTCATGAAAAAGATGAACATTAAATTAATTCATTAATCAATAAATACATTTAATTATATTATGCCGTTGTACCGTAGTTATAGCTAGTTCAAAAAATTTTATTTCTTTAATTTTAGAAATCTGGCATTAATAGCAACGATAACGGTACTAAGAGACATAAGTATTGCTCCAATCGCAGGTGTAATTAATATTCCAAGATTTAATAGCACTCCTGCAGCGAGGGGAATCGCAAAAACATTATAACCTGTTGCCCATATAAGATTCTGAATCATTTTTTTATATGTTGCTCTTCCAAATCCTATAAGAGAAGTAACATCTTCGGGATTACTATTAACAAGTATGATATCAGCGGTCTCCGCCGCAATATCAGTACCAGAACCAATAGCAATTCCTACATCTGCTTGAGCTAGGGCAGGTGCATCATTAATTCCGTCACCTGTCATCGCAACAAATTCACCTTTAGATTGCAACTCTCTAATTTTTTCCAATTTTTCATGAGGTAGCACTTCAGCATAATATCCATCAAGGTTTAATTCCTCTGAAACAGCTTTAGCTGTTTTTTCATTGTCTCCTGTCAGCATCCAGCATCTTATACCCATAGATTTCAAATTTTTAATAGCATCATGAGATTCTACACGGACTTGATCTGATAAGCTAATAGCACCAACTAATTTATTTTCACCTAGAATGACAAATACAACAGTGTCTATTTGTCCTCTTTTTAAATTTTCGGGGATAGGGATGTTTAGTTCTTTCATATAATTTGGACTTATAACGCTAATATGTTCTCTATTGACTGTTCCCTCAACACCTTTTCCCTTGACAGCTTTAAAATTTGAAGGTTGTTGTAAGCTAAGATTCATTTTTTGTGCTTTTTCAACAATCCCTTTTGCTATCGGATGCTCAGAATTCTGTTCTAATGAAGCTGCTATTTGAATAATTTTCTGCTCATTGTAATCATCATCAAAAGATTGAATGATGTTTACACCAAAAGCCCCTTCCGTTAAAGTCCCTGTTTTATCAAATACAATAGTAGAAATTTTTCTGGATGCTTCGAAAGAAGTTCGATTTCTGATGAGTAAACCACTTTTTGCTGAAAGAGCAGTTGATATTGCAACTACTAATGGAATTGCTAATCCAAGAGCGTGAGGACAGGTAATGACCATTACTGTTGCCATTCTTTCTATTGAAAAATTGAAAGACTCTCCTATAATCAACCAAGTAAATAGAGTTGTGAATCCTACAGTCAAAGCTATAATAGTGAGTAAAAATGCAGCTTTATCAGCAAGCCGTTGAGTTTTTGATTTGGAGGCTTGTGCATCTTTTACTAATTTAATAACTTTTGATAAATATGAATCTTCCCCTGTACTTTCGACTTGAATCTCAAGTGAGCCATCACCATTTACCGCTCCGCCAATAACTGAGTCTCCACTTTCCTTTTCAACTGGTACTGACTCTCCTGTTAACATAGATTCATCAATATAGCTTGAACCTTTCATGATCAATCCATCAGAGGGAATTTTTTCACCAGGTCTTATCAAAACAATGTCTCCTTTTTTTAATTCACTAAGATTTACATCAATAATCTCTCCTCCACTCATTAAATGAGCTGTTGAAGGCATTAACTCTACCAACTTTTCTAAAGCCCTTGATGCTCCCAAAATCGATTTCATTTCGATCCAATGCCCTAAGAGCATAATATCAATTAGAGTCGCTAATTCCCAAAAAAATGATTTTCCTTCTAATCCTAAAACAGTAGCAGCACTATAAAAATATGCAACAGAAATTGCTACTGCGATGAGAGTCATCATTCCAGGAGCTCTTTTCTTTATTTCATTTACAATACCTTTAAGAAAAGGCCATCCTCCATATAAGAAAATAAAGGATGCCATACCTAGTAATATATAATCTACACCTGGAAATGTGATATTTAATCCAATCCATCCTTGTATAGTGGGAGATAATAAAAGTACCGGAATAGTAAAAATCAATGAAATATAAAATCTCTGCCGAAAATCTTTTATCATCATTCTATGATGAGCAGATTGATCCATGTGTCCTTTAGATCTCATTTTATGTGAATTATGAATATCGTGAGAATTAGTGGTATTTATTTTGTTTCCTGATATTGCCTTAATTTGATTTCTTTCTTTACTTATATGATTATTTTCCATTTTTATCATCGTTTCACTTTATATTCTAATTGAATATCATATTTTTTTAATTTTTTACTTATATTTTAAATAAGGTTGAAGGGTTGATCTAATCTAATGCATATACATTTCGAAGATTAATATCATATCTTTTTCCTAATAGGTTTCTAAACCTTGATGTATCTAAAAGTTTTTAGTAATCACATATGCATCAGTAATGAAAAATCCAGTTAATATTAAATGTCCAATAAAGACTAATACAAGTGGTCAAACATCACAATATGTCGTGCTAATCCAAACAACATTTGTTAAAGGAGATATATTGAAAGGAAATTGTTTTTATTCTAAAATTCTTTTTAATCAAAGTTACAGAACAAATCCC
>JBHLLU010000022.1:65004-66499 GCA_048938895.1 Promethearchaeota archaeon | reverse complement strand
CCTCAATTAAATTACCAAACTTCTGTTTGTATAAGTAAATAATCGCATTTCCGAGAAATTGAAAAGAAAAATATTCAATTATCTTTGAACTGATTCTACACCAAAATCGTCTTGGTATAGACCTAATAAGAAATCCATCAATTCCATTAGAGATGAAATTAAAGCGCTTGAGAGACTGAAAATCTTTTTCAGTAATTTTACTTCCTCCAATAAGAATAATCATTCCAAAATCAATAGATGAATCTGAAATATCCTTGATTTCAGGACCTATTGAAGTAATTACATTATTATTTAGGAGATCACTAAAATTTGAAGTATTTATAGGATATACTAAGGAAAAAGATTTTTTATTTACTCCCCCTAACTCCAATTTGGTTTCTTCTTGAAGGATAATTTCTTTATAATTATCTAGTTTAACGTTAATCAGAGATTCTTCGGGAAATTTCTTCGAATTTAATTTATCTTTATAGATTCGTAAATTAATTCCCTTTGTATCGAGATAGTTCGTATATTGCCTTAAATTCTTAAAAATTTCTTCAATTTTCACTGTATTTAGGTATTTTCTTTTCCTTAATAAGTTTGAATATATATTAAGTAATAAGTTAAATTAATAAAAACTAATTAAAAATATTAGATTGCTTTCCAAATCAATTCAGAAAGGTCAAACATTTCAATCCTCCCAAATGCTGCAAAACTAGATAAGTCTTTAAATACCGGATCTGACATACCACCTGAACCACAGCACTATGCATTTTGCTTAATCCTCTCCATTTCGATAACTTCGACTCCAGGTATTTACTTTATTACCAATCCATTTATGATTATGAAAGATCATCACTTTTTTTTATTTCTTGATACTCAATAATGAGGAGATTTTCTCGAAGTTCTTCTTTTACAATTTGGTACTGAAATATCTCCATGTAATTGTGTAAAATTGATTTAATATAAAATGAGAAATTCCATCCAAGCTCATGAGCTCCATAGATAATGAAACTGTCTTTTCTCCAAATACTTTTAAATTTTTGAAACCAATTTTGTCCTTGCGAACTGAATGTAAGGCTTAAAAGAGTGATAACATTTTTAACATTAAATTTGAATTCATTCATCTTTTCTAATCCCAGAAATTCTTTAGTAAAATAACCTTTCCATTCTCTTCCATTCTTGAAAGATATTTTTGCGAGTTCTTCTATTTGAGTCTCATTTAGACAACTTAAAGCAAATTGAAACTCATTGTAACTCCACAAAATCATTGGTAAAGGATTTCGATATATTGATAAATATTTTTTCAATGCATCTCTAGTAATCTTACTTTTTGAAATCTCTTTTTCTTTTGAATATTTTATGATTGCGTCCCATAACATCTCCTCAACTCTTACTCCAACTATTTTTTCTTTCATATATAAAACGACCTAATTCATTATCTATATATTATATGATTTTTATATCATTATAGATTTATAAATAGTAAGTAAAACAATTACTATTTAAATAAAGA
>JBHLLU010000022.1:0-64904 GCA_048938895.1 Promethearchaeota archaeon | reverse complement strand
AATATCTACATAAATAGTTAATTAAAAATAGAAAAGAAAAAAAAAACTACTTTTTTATAGTAAAATTTCCTCTTCGTTTCATTGCGACATAGGTTAATCCAAATATTGTAATTAAGGAAACTATAGTGATAGTAGTAGGCTCATAACTAAGTATGTCTGGATGAGCTCTAGTTGTTATCCTGTCTCCATAAACCCAAGCATAATATGGCAATCCACTGAAACCAATTCGTTCAGGCATGTTTCTGGTGTAATTCCAACCTATATTTATTCCAAATCCCTGTTGATATTGGCAAATATATAGGTTAGGAATGTGATAATTTTGAAGATCATATGCTAATTGATCATAGAGAGGTTGTGGATTATCAGTAAAATATATTTCTGTAAAAAGATCATCCAAGCTACTATTTGCAAGAAAATTAAAATTGTATCCAAAGTAAGGAATAACTCTATTTTTTGAAGTATAGTATGCATTCATTGCTGGCCAAGGGTTGATAGTACTGAGAGGCCAAATGAATGGAAACATATCATAAAGAACCACTAAGCCTGTGGCTACTTGATTTACCCATACATTTGGATCATTGAATCCAACAAAGCCAAATCCAATATTGTTTAGTGCTGACTCCATAAAAGCAGCTACATCTGAACCAGTAGTATACATCATGTTATGAGTGTCAATAGGGGTGCTGGCTGCGACAGCATTCCATTCTTGAGTTGTATTACTTATGGTTAATCCACGTGCAGCAGCTAAACCCGCATAATAAGGATCACTGAGGAGTATCTCTCTGGCTTTAGTAAGGTTATAATAAGCTTCCTGTATATTTTTGTTATAGTAAATGCTCTCTAATCCTAAACTACTCTGCGAGATATTACCCCATCCGTTTTGAACAACATCAAAATAAGTCTCATAATCAAATGAATATGTTAGTGCTCTTCGTACAGTTCTATTTACTCCATCAGGTAATGGTAATCCCCCAGAAATTGAAGGGAATATTTGTTTTGGAGTTAATCCATAATACGGTGGTCCTGGAGGTGTTGGAGTATTGAGGCCTTCTTCACATTTAAAAGTAATTTCCACTACCCCAGGATCGAGATATGTAGGATCATATTTAAGTAAGGGATCAGTTAAGACAGCATCGTGGTCAGTAATTGGAATCTGGGCTAAATCAGCAATAAAATCTATTTCTCCTGTTAGTATTGCTGTGGTACGAGATTCAAAATCTGCATAATGACGGATATACACATCAGTAATGCTAAATAATCCAGTAGCTTCAAGTGCTGTTTTATTCCAATAATTTTCATTTTTAATTACATGTCCAGTTGAAGTAATTGCAGCGTCATAATAATCAAATATATAAGGACCTGTACCTATCAAATGCCCTGGAAATATAGCTGGATTATCTTGAGGAAAATCTGGATGTTCTCCAATACCATAAATAGGCTCATTAGTCCAAGGACTGTACGATTGCTTAGAAATCATCATAGCTGTAGCCCCAGCAAAGTATGAGGCCGTAGTAGTCCATGTATTAAAGGTTACATTAATCAAATAAGGATTTATAATTTCAGTATTGTTGATTATCGGAATTTCAGAGCCTAACCCAAAAAGGTCAGATTGGTGCCATGATAAATTCCAATTAGCAGTAAATTCATTATCCCATTGAGAAGCATCAAACCAATAAAAATCTCTATTTTGTGCATCACCAGAACCTGTTAAGTTCCCCGAAATATCAGTCCATCGATCCATATTCCATTTAGCAACTGATGCATTCCAATCAGATCCATCATGGAATTTCACTCCTTGTCGCAATGAAAGTGCTATTGCTTTGACTCCTCCTGTGTGACCTCCCTCATCAGGTCGAGAATAGATAGTCCAATTAGTTGCGAGTAAAGGATGAGGAACACCATCTAAATCTGTCCAAACTAACCCTTCAAGACAGTTCTGGAGATAATAATTATTCGGTAACGAAATATAGATTGGAGGGTCCCAATCACCCCATCCAGAGGCAACCCAAGTACCAACAACAAAGTTCTTACTGGGGGTTTGAGAAGTTTTGGGAAGAGCTACTACATTTATGAATGGCATCGAGAAAAATATTGCTATTAGAATTATAACTAAAAGTTTATTTTTCATTTTTATCATCAATTTTTTTTTTAATGTTTTTTAAAAATTAGGTTAATAATCACTTTGTCGCGAAATTATTTAAAGTTTATATATAGTTTGTTTAACAATTAATTTTAATTATTTTAAACTATAAACAATAATTAAAAAAAAAATATATTTTCAGAAAAATAGATTGTAATAAGTTGGAGGATATTAAATGGCTCAAACAAAAAATATGTTTAAATATATCACTAAACGCATTCTTATTATGATTCCTATGCTACTTTTGAGTCTAATATTAACCTTTATATTATCCCGCATGATGTTTGTGGATCCTGTTTTAAATAAATTAGGTCTATTACCAGATCCGGAATTAATCAAAGCAGAAAAAAGAAGAATTGGTATAGATAAACCAATTTATGTCCAATTATTAATTTATTTTAAACAATTCTTTACAGGTGATTGGGGGACTTCTTATGTTATTGCTGATGGGGAACCAGTATTAGAAATAATCGGGAAGATTTATCCTAAAACTATTGAGTTAGTAATCATCCCTATAATTGTTATTCCAATTATAGCTGTCAAACTTGGGATTGTATCAGCAAAGGAAAAAAATAAGGCTAAAGATACTTTTATTCGAGTTATTGTTATTTTAGGAACTTGCTTGCCAGTGTACTGGATTGGTACAATGCTTCAATATTTTGTAGGAAAAATTCTATTTGATTTTACATATGGGGGTTTTAGTTTAGAGATCATGAATCCTAACTCAGTCACAATAAGATATCCAGATCCTGACTGGCCCTTTAGTACAGGATTTAGGATTATTGATGGCCTTATATTCAATGATCAAGTTCTTATACATGATACGCTTATACATTTAATTCTTCCTATTTTATGCATGACGATCGTATCATTAACAGGCATTACAAGGCAAACCCGCGCTAGTATGTTAGAAGTTTTAGAACAAGATTATATTAGGACTGCACGAGCTAAAGGTGTTAAAGAAAAAGAAGTTATAAATAAACATGCTCTTAGAAATGCATTAATTCCAACTAGTAATTTTATTGTTGGAGGAACAGCAGCTAGATTAACTGGTGCACTTTTTCTTGAATTCATCTTTAATTACACAGGCATGGGTTATAATATGTATAAAGCTATCAACCTTGGTGATTATTTAGTTATTAATGGTCTATTAGTTCTAACAGCGATTATCATTCTCTCGGGAAATTTAATCGCTGACATATTATACACAATTATCGATCCTCGTATAACATATAAATAATAAAATATTCAGAAGTGATGAGATGACTTTACAGAAAGTTAAGAGTTTAAAAGAAACTTTAGAAAATAAAACGAGTAATAATTTTTTAAGAAATTTAAAATTTTACTTAATTCCTGGATGGCGCGATCCACAGTTCACAGAAATTGAATATGAACTCGGAAAAATGAAGTCAAAAAGAAAAGTTTTTAGGCGGATTCTTTCGCCATTAACAATTTTTGGGTTTATTTTAATATTATTTATTATATTTTGTGCTGTTTATGCTCCTTGGTTAACCCCTTTTACGGTTGATGAACTTACAAATAGAGGAATAACTGGTGGGGATCCGTTTGCTGATCCATCACCGGATCATCCACTAGGTACAACAAGATATGCTTACGACATTTTAGGTCGGTTAATTTGGGGCTGTAGAACTGCAATTCTTTTCGGATTTATAACAATTATAATTGCGGCTTTTGGAGGGATTGTATTAGGTACAATTTCAGCATACTTTGGAGGGAAAATTGATGCTATTATAATGCGTGCAGTGGATTTAGTAATGATATTTCCTTCATTAATTTTACTTATCTTGTTCATCGAAATGGTTGGTCAGAATCTTTTATTTATGCTCATTTTATTCGGATTTCTTGCAATTCCAGGATATTCAAGACTAATGCGATCCTCTGTACTTCAAGTGAAACAAAGTTTATATATTGAAGCTGCCACTACAGGAGGGGCAAAAGACTTTAAGATAATGTTTAAGCATATCATACCTAACGCAATCTCGCCTATAATAATCAATTTCTTTGGTGGAGTTGGAGCAGCTATCCTAGGCTTAACATCTATTAGTTTTCTAGGCTTTGGTGATCAAAGTCTTCCAGATTGGGGTACTGACATTAATTTTGCTAGAGTCCAGTTTTCGAGTTACTATGCTGCATTCTGGCCCGGACTGTTTATATTAATAGCAGTTATGGGATTTATGTTAATTGGAGATGGTTTAAGAGATGCTCTTGACCCTAAAAATAGGTAGGAGATAAAGATGTTATTTCAATATTTTCTGAACTTTGGAATGATTCTAATTGAAACATTATTTTCGACAATCTTATTGTTATTCATCGTTAGAACCGCTAATAAATTCCTTTTAACAGAAGAATATATAGCACATAAGAAAGAAACCTTGAGTACATATCTTGTAATAATTATTGCGTTTGGATCAACTTTAGGTTTGAGATCACTAATAGCTTTTTTAGGTTATTTTAGTACATTTGCTATTCTTTTGAACAGTATATACTTCTTCTTTGCCGTAATGACTAGTTTTTTTTATGTTTTTTTTAAATTATTCTTGAAAAAATTTGAAAAAAAGAATATAAACAATAGAAATATAAAAGTCAAAATTAATAAAAGAGGCATTTTAATTATTGTTGCCTCATGGGTTAGTGCATTAATATTCCTTTCAATTGACTTATTGGATATACCACTAGAGGACTTTCTTCCATCTGATAAATTGGATCCTCATTATGACGTTTTTTTGCTTGGTTTTGAATGGGCATTTTTTATAATAATTATTGATTATTTCTTGATCATTGTCATCAACCAGTTAAGACCTATAGAAAAACGAATACCTAAAATGCTCTTTCACAATTCTGCACTTTTTGGAGCGTTAATAGCTTTTGGGGTTTGGTCTATACAATTAGTTATAGTTGAATTATATCTTTCAAGATTATTTAATATAACTTTATACAAGCAAGATATACGGATATTGATTTTAGTGGTAACAAGTGTCTTTTTCTTTTCTTTTTTTGCATCACTAAAATGGATATTTTTACCCAAAGCATCTAAATTGAGTTCATTAAAAATACAAGAAATTTTACAAAGTCAGGAAGATCGAAAAATAGAATTAGAGAAAAAAGAAAAAGATAGGATTGTTTTGGAGGTTGAAGACCTAACCACTTATTTTTATACTGAGGAAGGAACTGTTCGGGCTATAGAAAGTATTTCATTTAAAATATTTGAGGGGGAAGTTCTTGGTTTTGTCGGTGAAACTGGATGTGGAAAAACCGTCACAGCACTTTCAGTCCTCAATTTAATTCAGCCTCCTGGTAAAATAATACGTGGTAATGTTAATTTCAAAGATATTGATTTAACTGCAAAATCCGAACGAGAAATATTGCCGTATAGAGGTGATGAGATTACCATGATATTTCAGGATCCATTAAATTCTCTAAACCCCGTATTTAAAATAGGCGATCAAATCTCTGAGGTGTTACTTTTACATAAAGAAAATGAGTTGCTAGTGGAAGCATCCAAATCAGAAAATAAAAGTATTTTTAGTATAGCACGAGAATGGACAGAGAATCTTTTAAGAGAGCTGAATATTCCAGATCCAAAATCGATATATGATAGATATCCCCATGAATTAAGTGGCGGAATGCGTCAACGAGTACAAATAGCCATGGGACTTGCTTGTAGCCCTAAATTGCTGATTGCAGATGAACCAACAACTGCCTTGGATGTTACAATCCAAAATCAAATTCTAAAATTAATGAAAGAACTTAAAGCTAAAACTAACACTGCAATCTTATTTATAACGCACGATTTAGGGATTATCTCTAAAATGTGTGATCGTGTTGCGGTTATGTATAGTGGTCGAATAGTAGAATATGGGAGTAAAAGAATTTTATTTAGCAGAAGTTTCCATCCATATACAAGAAAACTTATATCCTCTGTACCAATTGTAGGAAAAAGGAGAGAATCGTTGGAAATTATACCTGGTATGGTCCCAAACCTAATTTATCCTCCTTCAGGATGTCGGTTTCATCCTCGTTGCAATTTTAGATTTGAACCATGCGATAAAATTTTACCTAAACCAATTGAAGTCGAACCAAACTATTTCGTGAGTTGTCACTTGTATGATCCAAAATTTAATCTAACAAAAGAGGGAATAAATTGATATTTCAAACTGAGATAATTGATATAGTGTATAATCTTTCGATTAATTTTATTATAAGTTTTTTAATTTCCTGGTTAATAGCTTTTTTTTACTTAAATTGGGATGATCGTTCGCAATTGATTAATAAAAAGTTTAAAATTGAACTCATTTCAACCATCCCAGGCATTAGTTACATGATTATTAGTATATTTTTATTAAACACAGACTTATTGCAGGATATTCTGATAATATCTATAATTTCAATAATTAGTAGTTTTATCCTAAAAATTTTTATTTATAACAAAATGGGATTTGAGAAATTATCACAAATTACTAAACTGGAAACTGGAAGGCCATTACTTAAAGTGAAGAATTTAAAGGTATATTACCCCCTCCTAGGTGGGATTTTAAAAAGACAAATTGGGGCAGTTAAAGCTGTGGATGGCATTTCATTTAACATTAGGACGGGGGAGACACTCGGATTAGTGGGTGAAAGTGGCTGCGGAAAAACTACTGTTGCTAAGGCAATATTACATTTAGTAGAAACGCATCAAGGGGCAATTTTTTTCAATGATACACTAATTCAAGAAAAATTTTCATCTTATTTAAGACAGAAAATTCAAATTGTCTTTCAAGATCCTGACGCATCGTTGAATCCAAGGTTAAAAGTGGTTGATATTATTGCTGAACCATTGAAAAATTTATTAGGAATTACTAAAAAGAAAGATTTACGAAAATATGTTCTTAGATTAATGGAGGAAGTATCTCTGAAGCTTGAACATTTGGATCGATTTCCTCACGAGTTTTCGGGAGGACAAAAGCAAAGAATTGTTATTGCTAGAGCATTAGCTTCTAATCCAGAATTATTAATTCTTGATGAACCTACATCTGCCCTTGATGTATCAGTTCAGGCTCAGATTCTCAATTTATTAAAAAATTTACAAAAAAAGTATGGATATGGTTATTTATTTATAACCCACAATCTATCTGTTGTTAATCATATAGCCGATCGTGTAGCAGTTATGTACTTAGGTCGGTTTGTTGAGATAGGAACAGTAGATCAGATTTTTAATAACCCAACACATCCATATACACAAGCTCTCCTTGCTTCTCGATCTGAAATTGATCCTTATAATGATGATATAAAATTCATTATTAAAGGTGAAGTACCTAGTCCAATAAATCCACCCTTAGGTTGTCCTTTTCATCCACGGTGTAGTTCTGATACGAGAACCAAGGAATGCGATTTTAAAACCCCCCATATGATCAAAATAGAAGAAGATCATTACATTTGGTGTAATTATAATATTGAAACCGAATAACAATAACTTACTTAATGGTAAAGAATCAGTTGAGTACTTAGAATCGCTTGATGACTTGTCTAATTGGTTAAAATTTCAAACTATTACCCTAATATTCTTAAAAAAATTAATAATTAAAAATTCACTTGAATAATCATTCTGAAAATTATTATTATGACAGAATAGTATGGTTATTGTTAAATCAAAATTTGGAATTATAGATATATGCTTAAAATTTAAGAATGGCTCCTTCTGAAGCAGAAGAAACAAGATATCGATATTTCAAAAGTGCTTTACTTCTGATGTCTTTTTCAAAAGGTTTCCAATTTGCTAATCGATCTTTAATTTCTTTTTCGTTTATTACCACATCGAGAATCCTATTAGGAATATCTATTTTAATTATATCACCATCTCTCACTAGAGCAATTGGACCCCCAACATAAGCTTCTGGACTTACATGCCCAATACAAGGTCCTGAGGTATAACCTGAAAATCGTCCATCTGTAATAAGCGCAACTCTATCTAATTTACTTTTCGTTACTAAAGTCATCGTTGTAGCTAATAATTCGGGCATTCCAGGACCACCTTTTGGTCCTTCATATCGAACTATAATTACAGAATTATTTTGAACTTGATCAGATGTAAGAGCGTCAAGGACGTCTTGTTCTGTATTAAAACATAATGCTGGTCCCTCAAATTTGAGCATATCCTTATTTTTAATTGCTGATTGTTTTACAACAGCACCTTCAGGTGCTAGGTTACCTTTTAATACCACTGTTCCTCCTTCTGGAAATATTGGCTTATTTAATGGGGTTATAATTTTATCATCTAAAACTTCAACTTTTCTAATAATTTTTCTTACTGGGTTTCCAGAAACTGTTAAACAATCCAAATTAAGAAAATCTTTCAATCTATTCATCACTGCTGGGATTCCACCAGCTTTATATAAATCTGGAGTACCATAATCTCCTGAAGGAGATACATTTACAATTGTTGGAATTTTTTTATTATATTCATTAAATATTTCCAGGTCAAAATCTATTCCCATCTCATTTGCAATTGCGGGAAGATGTAATGTTGAGTTCGTAGATCCCCCAATTGCTAAATCAACTATCACAACATTTTCTAAGGATTCTTTAGTCATGATCTGAGATGGAGTTAGATTTTCTTTTAATAACTCAATTATTCGTTTCCCTGAATTTTTGGCAATCATATATTTCATTTGAGTCATTGCAGGTATTGTGGCTGCATTCGGTAATGTCATTCCAAAAGCTTCCATTAAACATTGAGTTGTATTTGCAGTACCCATAGCCTCACAGGCACCGTATGTTGCACAAGTGATACAGCCAAATTTATGCGTGAAATCCTCATAATTTTCAGTTGCTATACCTTTAAAATCAGGCATAAATCTTACTTGATATAGATTGCTTCCCCCAGGAACACATATAGTAGGGATATCTAAACGTACTGCTGCCATTAGTATTGCAGGGTTAATTTTATCACAACTCGATAGAGTAACCATAGCATCTAATCGATGGGCTTCTACCATTAATTCAATTGAGTCTACAATCACTTCTCTATGAGGTAAGATAGAACGCATACCTATATTTCCCATAGCGATTCCATCACATGCCCCTATAGTGCAGAATTCAAAAGGTACACCTCCCGCTTCAATAATTCCATATTTTACAGCTTCAGCGAGGGTCCTCAAATGTTTATGACCTGGATTGAGTTCATTCCAAGTATTAACGACTCCAATAAAAGGTTTATTCTCAATATCTTCATCATCTAAACCTAAAACCTTTAATAACTCTATTTTTCCATATCTGAATGGCGTTTTATTAATACCATCAAAAAGACTTTTACTTCTTATTTTTACATCAATATTTTGATTGGTCAATATAAATATCTCCTTTTTATAATGGTTAGAATAAAATTAGTTTATTTTAGAGTTTAAATCTCATCATTCATATATATCTCTTTTCATTTTAAATTAAGAAAAAGAAAAGAAAAGAAAAGGTGTAAAGAATTTAAAAGTTTAAATAGGAGAAAGGGATTAATATAATTTAGTACAACTTTCATTGGTTTCCAAAAAAATAAATTTTCAATTAACGTGAGAGATATGAAAAAATTAATGAAAATAACTCTATTAATGTTGTGCATAATATCATTTGTATTTCCCTTTATATCTAGTGCTATAGGTGCGACTACACAAGGGGATACAACATTTGGTGTAGATAAAGGGGATTTTTATCGTTGGACATTTACTAGTGGGCCACCTAGTCTTAAGGGATTTAAATATAATCTAACAATTGAGGATATTTATAATGGATCTCATTTGACTATAGATTCATACATTATCGATGCTACTTTAGGTTTTTATAATAAAACGGAAAAGTTATGGCATACACTCATAAATGATTCATTTTTAGTAGCTGCTAATGAAACTCTAAACTATGTTGACTATGTTAGTGTTTTACGCTATTCACTATTTTATTTTATTATCCCTACTCCAATAAATCTGACTATGATTGGTGAATATTCAAAGAATTCAGGTACTTCTTTTAGTTATGTAGTTAGTGAAGATCAACTTACTTTAGAAGATTTATTTAACTTGACTTATACTCTGACATTTAATTCTGATGGATTATTAATTAAGTCAGTGGTGGAATCTGAAATTACGACTATAGCAGTGCTTGAATTAGACTCAGGAGGAGGTGAAGATACTATACCTTTTGGTTATTTCTTCATGATTTTTATATTAATCGGAGTTATATCACTAGTATATTTTATAAAAAGAAAAACAAAATAATTTTTTTTTAACTCAAATACTCCATTTTAGAACCTTTATCAAATTCACTTGCAATAACAAATTAGAATTGTTTTTCTTCACTTTCATATCCAACTTCCATCTCACCGCAATCATCAGGTAATAATTTTTTAATATCATCTAGTACATTATCATTTAGAATTTCAAATATAGAATCTTTGGATTTAATCTTTAAAATAGGATCGTTTCTTTAAATAATATAAACCTTCATAACCTAAAAGCTTTTCTAGGTGGAGATAGAGAATATATGCTTATTTTTCTGGAACAGCATGGCCAATACAAGGTTTCAATATATATACTGAAAAATATCCATGAGGGCTATTTTATCTATATAATATTTCATCGTTAATATCATCGTCATAGCTAATAATTCGATCATATCGGGGCCTCATTTTAGACCTTAATATCGAACCATAACTATTGAATTGTTTTAGATTTGATCAGAAGTTAAAACGTCTATAATACTCTGCTCTGAGTGAAAATGTATTATGCGGTTTTCAAACTTTAACATATCTTTGTTTTTAATTGCTGATTGCTTAACAACAGTTCCTTCTGGTGCTAAACTTCCCTTCAATGTTACAGTTTAGGCTGGAATTAAGGTGATTATAAGTAGGATTTAATCTAATTAGAGCTTTTTCATAGATCTATTTTGTGAAATAACCTTTGCTCAAAAAATATAATGCAAAAGAAGAAATTTTGATAAGGAAAAACTAGATTACCATATGCAATCTTTGTGATAATTAATTTGTTTCACAAACTAGAACTAAATAAAGATGATATTTTTTTCTCCATTCTTTTTTACTAAAATTTGGTTAGACAAAAGGTTTAAATATAAAACAAAGATCATAAAATTTATAAATTGATAAATTTGCTTAAAAATCAATTTTACAGGGTCGAGAAAAATTGAATATTAAAAAAGTAAGAACACTTGGATTATTATTGATCCTATCATTTTCAATGTTTTACTTTCCACTTTCAAATATCTCCTTATCAAATTCCGAAAAAACGAGCTCAAATAATGGCTCAATAGATTTTACAGATGATCAACCAAATGTTAAAATATCATCTCCAATAATTACGACTCCAATCGTAACATCATATTCAGATGATTATTTCGCAGCAACTTTCTCGGTAACAAATAATTGGCCTGAAGGATCTCAACACACATTTAGAGTATATGCGTATTTAGATTATGTTAGATCTGACACAGATTTAACTGGCGGTAATCGTTTTCATGATGGGGCGAGTGTAAAAGAGGAAGGTCCTTATTATTATGTACCAAATGATCCATATCCATATGATACACTCCCTTTTACGTCAAAGATGAACCCTTATGAAGGCTTCATGGGTCCTGAAAGAAAAAGAATCTTTTCTCATGACGGACAACTGACTTCATTTACCCCATACTTATTTACAGCAGAATGTGATAATCCATTATCACCAGATCATTCTCCAGGAGAGATCTATTTTGTTATTCAAATGTTATGGAGAAAGGATACGATTAGCCTTATCCCCTTTGATTTTAGATATTGGTGTGATTTTTATTGGGTAACTTATATCTTTTCAATGGATTTGACTAAAAATATAGTAATATATGATGATGATACTGATCCGCCCATAATTCCAACAGAAACACCATTTATTCCTTTTTTTAATCCTATACAGTGTCCACAAGTTGTAATTGACAACATGCCAACTTTCCAGCTTGATGTTTGCGCCTATGATGAAGGGACTAGTGGTCCTCATCCTGCTAACTGGATAACTTTTGGTGATTTTATTGTCAATGACGGTGAATACCTTTCGGATCAAGATGAACTAATAGAACTGAATCCATTTGGTAATGATAAATATGCATATTGGTATAGGTATAATATAACTAATGATTTTGAACCTGGTATGCATACTGTTGAAGTGAAAGTTTGGGATAGAGATAATGATGGATGGCCTGGTGATCCGTTATCAGCATCTATTGATGTCACTTTTATGATTGTTGATGATGATACAATAGCACCTGAGATTCATGTGAGTTACACGGGAGATGGAACTGATGGGAATCCTGGGGAACTTATGGTAATTGCTTCAGATGCGTCTGGACTTTCTGTTGATCCTTCTGGAATTTATCCGGTACCCAGTAGTTTAGGAACTCATCAGTTTAGCTTTACTGCCACAGATAATGATAATGATAGGCCCAATGATGCATTGACGTATACCGTAGAAATGTCAATTGAAATTGTTGATGATGATACAACAGCACCTAATATTAATATAATATATACGGGAGATGGAACTGATGGGAATCCCGGGGAACTTAAGGTAACTGCTTCAGATGCGTCTGGACTTTCTGTTGATCCTACTGGAAATTATCCAGTACCCAGTAGTTTAGGAACTCATCAGTTTAGCTTTACTGCCATAGATAATGATGATGATAGGCCCAATGATGCATTATCAAATACTGTTGAAACTTCAATTGATATTGTTGATGATGATATAACTGAGCCATATTTTGAAAATATTATTGTTACTCATGATTCTCAACTGTTAAACATAAGTTTTGATGGACTCGATATCCCTGAAGGCGATGACTTAGGATTAAGCATTATTGATGTTTACGTAGATGACGTATTGATTTACACGTATTACCCTACTTCAATTGAAAATACATTTAATTTTAGTTTGAATAATCAATGGTTATTCGAGAAAGGAGTTCATGATGTTCGAGTTAGAATAGTTGATGCTGATGACGACCGTGCTGATGATGCTTTGAGTAATGAGTTTACTAGTACATTTGAAATAACTCTAGCCGATTGGTATGATTATGTGATTTGGCAGTTAGAAGGATTAAAGAATTATGTAGATGAAAATTTAGACGGAATATTATCGTGGGCAGTTAGATTTTTGTTATGGATATCACAGGATGCATTAAGAGATGCATACAACGCTTTCCTCGCAGATAAAGGAGTTTCCGGGTTGGTAAAAGATAAATTCGCTCAAGCGTTAACTCACATTAGTGAATTTCTAGTAGAAATGTTTAAAAAGTGGGATCTAATCAGTGATGAACATGTCGAATACATTATCCCTAACCTACATTTGATACGAAATAACATAATATGGTTAATGGGTGAATCAGTAGGAGTAGAACAATCCAAAAATATTGCTTCAATTGAAATTGAATTATTTAATCTTATTGACTTTATTGATGACAATATAAATGACACTGATAGTTTTGTTTTAAAATTATCAATAACAGGAGCTATTGCACATCTTGAAGGTGCTCTTTTCAAGATCGTATTAGACCTTAATACTGAATGTATGTTAACGGGTACTCAAGTCGCTTTGGATCATGCTTTAACTGAAGTTGATAGTTTGTTAAATTCGGGTAAAATAACGCAAGAACTAGCAGATTCCTTAAAATCTGAAATTTTACAAATCCAAGTCGAAATTGAAATGGTAAAAAACTCATCCTAAATTATTTCTTTTTTTTTTTTAATAATTAAAAATGTGATTTTTATATGAAATGTATATATAAAAAAGTAAAAAACAAACTCGTCATAATAATTATTCTTTTCTTAGCATGTTATCCAAACTGTTACTTATTTGAAAATTCTAATAATCTAAATATTGATGAAAATATTTCCCTCCAATCGCCATTTACCCTAATGTTTAATGAATCATTCAATACTACAACTTACATAAATCAATCTATTACAAATTCGAGTGGATGGGGAGAAAATTATATTTTTTTGCCACACCAAGAAATAGATAATTTATCTATATGGAATGATAACATTGATTATATTAAATCAATGAAATGCTATGGAAATCTACTATTTCTAGCTGATAATACACGAGGATTGAAATTGCTTAATATAACTAATCCAATGAACCCAATTTTAATATCTGAATATAAAGATTCTTATAATCTTACATCTGATGTATTTATTCAAGGAGAAAATGCCTATATTGCTGATGGAATGGATGGTTTAGAAATTATAAACATAACAAACCCCTCTTCATTATATGAGGTTAACAGTTGGTCCAATGGATACAATATTACTAATGTTTTTATTTCAGATAATCTAGCATTCTTATCAGTTGAAGACTTAGGTATAGAGATATTGAATATTTCTGATCCTCTGAGCCTTTCAAGAGTAGGTAATTGGACAAATTATAAAAAATCCTATGCTGCTGCTGTTGAAGAGAACTATCTTTTTATTGCGAGCGAGGATTATAAATTAGAAATATTAGATATTTCAGACATTTATAATATTTATAAAGTAAGTGAACTGCCTATTTCATACAAACCTTACGAAATTCAAATTAAAAATGACTATCTTTATTTAGCAAATGGAATAGGAGGTTTAAAAATTATAGATATTAAAAATATTCTCAATCCTGTTATTATTAGAACATATTATCAAAATGGAGCAATAAAAGATGTTGTGATTGAAGAAAATTATGCAATATTATCCTGTGATACCTATGGAATAGACATTATTAATGTTATAAATCCATTTAGTCCAAAGTCTGTTTTTCATTGGGATGATGACGAAAATATTAGTCATGTCAAAATTTACGAAAATTATCTATATGCTGGGTGTGAATCTAACGGATTTCAAATTTTTGAACTTTCAGAATATATAACTCCAAAATTGATTTATGAATTTGCACCTAATATTAATGCGTATAATACAATCTTGAAGGGAAATCAACTATTTGTTTGCTCAGTTGCAGAAGATAGTTATGATGGGGGATTATATATTTTTAATGTGTCAAATCCCTTTAACCCACTACTTTTAGGTAATTTTACAAATCCAATGCGTGATTTTTATGATGTGGAGATAGTAAACCAAATATGTTTCGCGGCTACTTATGATTCAGGTTTAATTTCATTGGATGTCTCAAATCCTGCAAATATTACAGTTTTGGACTCAATTGGTGGATATCTTTTGAATTTTTCTCAAAGTCTGGAGGTTCATGGTGATCTTGCATTTGTTTCTAATGGTATAGTAGGTCTTGATATCTATAATATTTCAAATCCTCTTGATTTAAAATTTATAACTAACTTTGCAATGGGTGGTTTTTGTTATGATGTTAAAATCCAACATAATTACGCATTTATAGCAAAAGGATATGATGGAATTGAAATTTTAGATATTTCAGATATAATGAATATTCAATCAATTTCAACATACGTTGGGATATATAATAATTCTCAAAGGCTTGAATTTTGGGGAAATCTTCTATTAGTTGCTGATAGATTTGATGGATTAGAAATATTAAATATCTCTGATATAAACCACCCTCGAAAAATTAGTCAGTATGTAGATTTATTTAATAGAACTGTTGATATCAAGGTTCTGGACAATCTTGCAATTATTTCTGACAGGGCAGATGGAGCTGAGTTAATAAATATTTCAAATCCTTTTAAACCAATAGAAGTCACCTCATATACTGATAATTATAATAATACATTGGGTTGTGATGCCTCTAACAGGTTTTTATATATAGCTGATGCTCAAGACGGATTACAAATTGTACAATTTAAAGAATATCTATTTAATCAATATAAAAAGACTGCTATAGCACAGTCTTTAGAAATAGATAAAACAATAGCATCAATAACTAACGCGACAATGATAATTAAGGGTATTTTTCCTGTTAATACATCTATTCAAAGTTTCTTATCCAATGATAATGGAAGTAATTGGGAACCAGTAATCAATAACACTCTGCATATATTTGGTACTTTAGGGTCACAATTAATGTGGAAATTGATAATTACTACAAATGAGGATTTAGTCTCTCCTGAAATATCGGAAATCACAATTACCTATTCTGCCGATAATACACCTCCGATGATTCTTAATCCAAGTGAAATTCAAAACTTAGGAATTTGGAATCAACTAGAAGACTTTGGAATGTTTGAACTTGATTTATCATCATATAAGAGTGATAATGAATTTTCTGCTGAATATCTACATTGGTCAGTAAAAAATCTCAATACAACACTTGCTTATGCTGTTCAAGATAGCCAGAATAAGGATCTTTTTAGATTTTATTCTATAGATAACACTTATGGTAATGATGAATTCGAACTAATTCTTGAAGACGAAGGAGGTGCATCCGTTTCCTTAAATATCGCTTTATATGTTTATAGTGTTAATGACGCACCAACTTTTATAGAAAACAATATCGTTATACAACAAGAAAAAAATATTATTCAAATTGAATATGAAGCTGAAGATGTAGACAATTCATCCTCACAATTAAATTATAATATATATTATGGTAAAGATGATGATTGGTATTTAATAATTGAAAATTATAAAGATACTTCATACACATGGAATACCGCACATATTAAAGAAGGAAATTATTACATAAAACTTATTGTAAGTGATGGTTTAGTTAACAATACTTGGACATCTTCTCAAGCTTATTCTATTAGACACAAGGGTGAATCTCCACTTATTTACATAATCATTATTGCATCATGCGTCTCAGCTGGAGTAATAATAGGGGTGGTAATTTATAGGGTTAAACGTAGAAAATCTAAAGATTTAGATTTAATTGATAAGATAGTCGATGATATTCAGGATAGAAAGTCAAAAGATTAATACTTCCTTTTTTTTCAATTCATCATTTTACAATTTAAGATTAAATTGGGTGTAATTCTATTTTTCGACCATTCCGTACTAAAGTAATCATTCTTTCCTCAGACAATTTATCAATATGATATTTTACGGTATTCCGGGAGAGAACTAATATTCGAGAAATCTCAGAAGAATGAACACCTGGATTTTCTTTGATAATTCTTAAGATTTCTGAAGTAGTTTTTGATTTTTCGATGAGATTTTCTAAATATTCATTAGCATCAAAAGATGTTGTGATTGGAAAATAGACTGTGTACTGTCCATATCTTTCTTTTTTTATAATATTAAATTTTAGCAAAACATCTAAGTGCCATTGTAACTGACCCTTCTGTAATTCACACTTGCGTAATAATTCATTATAATGAATGCCAGGATTCTTCAAGATTTGATTTATTATGTTTAAACGATTTTCATTTTCAAATATATCTGTGATTGTTAAATAAGAATTATATTGACGATTATAATTCCTTCTCGAAATAATTTTTCTATATTCTTCTAATGTTAAAATAGTTAGAAGTGATATTAACGAAATTGCTGTAATCAAAAGAAATGTAATAATAGACCGAAAATTATCTCTTTCGCCGAAAGTTGGTTCTTCATATAAAACAATAAATTGAAATAAAATAAAAATTAATGATATTAATGAAAAAAGGATTAACAGAATTTTTAAAATATAAAAATAATTTAATTTTATAAGACATTTATTCATTTTCGGTTGAATTTCTCTTTAGTTTTACAGATGGAAACAGAAATGATACATTGTTTGCATATTTTATGAATTCATCCCCATATTTAGCTTTTAAGGCAATATCTTCAATTTTACCCAAAATTATATAGGCTATTACTTCAGCAATCCAAATACTAAAAAGAATGTTATATTCACCCATAAATCCCAGCTCAAAATTAATGATTGGATTTGTTTGAAAAGATATGGATGTCATCCCGAAGGTCATAATGATGAACGCTAGATATTGAGGGTGTCTTACGTACTTATATGGACCCGTTTGAATTAATTGTTTTCTGTGGGTTAATTGATAACCTAGGGAATATATGAATAATATAAATCCAAGAATGCTAAAATAGAATCCAGGGGCTTCAAGACAAAATTTTATGTCATATTTTAAAATTCTTGGATTCTGTAAAAAATAGGTTATATATGATAGAATGGGCACAGACATTATACCGAACCAAATAGCTGTGGCTGGAACATATTGATAAAGCGGAATCAGTAGAGAAGAAATTCTTGTAAAAACTGAAATTGTCCTATTTTCTATTTTTTCTTTAAAACTCATTTCATTCAACTTTATAATTATATTTAAAAATTGAGAGATGAACGACCTTATAAAGGTTTGAGGTGCACTTTTCTAACTATTCTGTTTCAAATGGTTCAAAAGTCTTACATATTGAACTATTCTGAATATACTTATTTTTTTTTTTACAATGAGATAGATATTCATCATAATAAACGCAATTAGAACAAGTATAAAGGTGTTGTTTCAACTTTCTTTTTATTTCCTTTAGCTTTTCCGGATATAGACCTTTGATTAACATTGATTTTAGTTTCATAAGTGGTGTAGCTGTTAATCTACTGTAAATTATATTAGGGGAAGGAGGATCCCAAATTTTTATTAGGGATATTTCCTCATTTGAGACTTTTGGTTGATTATAACCGCACTTACAACCACCTTTCCTTAGCAGATTTCCACATTCGGGGCAGAATTCAACCATTTACCTATAACCAACTTAATTAGTGCTTTATTATTTTATTTTAGCTCCTCTAAGCCTATCGTTTTTATTTCTGGGCGTGGTGGTACTCGGTAGTATATTTGTTTAGGATATCCAATAATTATAACACCCCAAACGTTTCCATGAATACCTACCATTTCCTCTCGCACTTGTTTGTTTGAGGAAAGAACACCATGTGCCACTCCTATCCAGCAAGTTCCCAATCCCAGAGATTGAGCACTTAACATACCATAGGTTAAAGCTATTGTAGAATTCATTCCATCTCTAGGATTTTCTGAATGTATTATCATTACATGTGGAGCGTTATAAAATATAGTATCAATTCCACGTTCCCGAGCTTTTTTAAGGCGTTCATTATACATTGGCATATTTGACTCAATTATTGCATCCATAATCACTTCTGATAATTTTTTGATTTTATCATCATCAGAGATTATAGTGCACTTCAAAGTCCTGATGTTGGCACCTGTGGGCGCATACTTCATAGAATCTAAAACTTTTTGAAGTATCGTACGAGGAACTTTCTTTTTTTTAAAACCTCTTATTGATCTTTTAGCACTCATAAATTTTTGAATCGTTTCATATGAGACGAGACTACTTGGATCTTTAACTTCCTCGAAATCTAATAATTCTCCAAGTACTTCATGAATAATTGCATCAGCTTTACATCTTGCTACACAACGACCACAGGAATCACAAAGATTATTAGGATCCGAAAAAATTATTCTGTTTCTTTCTCGATCTCTTCGGAAATATCTTGTACATGCATTATAGCAATTCTGGCAATTATCACATTTGTCATAATCGATTCCAATAACAGGCATGATAAATAATCACTTATTATTTCTTCTTAATTTCAAAATTTACATCTTCGAATTTATCATGGATGGTACGATAGATCTTAAATTTTCCATCATTAACAGCATAATCTATTATTTCATCTATATCCTCTTTATTTAAAAAATTCTCTGATATTATTTTGTCGATCTTTGTATAAATAAGCTCTCTAATTTTGTATTTAAAACGACTTTTCTTCTTTTCATTAATTAATCCAGAAAGTTCGATATGCTCTTTATGATCCATGATATTTTGAATAAGATCATCAATACCATGCCCATTTATTGCATCTGTCATGGATACTGGAGGTCTCCAACCACTTTGAAAGGTGGAATCATCAAGCATCATTTCTATTTGTACAGCGATATCTTCTCCACCTAAATCTTTTTTATTAATATCGTAAATATCGCCAATTTCTATTATTCCTGCTTTTTGCATTTGTATCGCATCGCCGTATCCGGGAACTAAAACAACAACAATAGAATATGCTAGATTATATATGTCAAACTCAGCTTGTCCAACCCCTACAGTTTCAATAATAATTAAATCCATTCCGAATGCTTCATATAGCAAGCTGATATCAAATACGGCTCTTGAAATACCTCCTTTGTATCCTCGAGAGGCAAGACTTCTCATGAACACATTTGGATCCAATGAAATATTTGTCATCCTTACCCTATCTCCTAAAAATGCACCACCACTGAAAGGGGAAGTAGGATCTACACAAATAATACCAATTTTCTTTCTTTCTTTTAATAATTTTTTGCAGATTTCACCAGTTAAAGTACTTTTTCCCACACCAGGAGAACCTGTGATACCAATAATATAAGAATCATGTTTTAAATCCTCAAAATGTTTAAATATCTCATGAGCCTTTTCTGGTTCATTTTCAATAATTGTTATTAATTTAGCTAAAGCGATTTTGTCGTTTTTCTTAAATCTGCTAATTAATGAATCAAGATCATATGAATCTTTCAATTAAATACATTCCTCTATAAAAAATAGCTGTTAAATTAAAAATTAAATGTAAAAAATATTACATCTCTTTTTTATTTTTCTTTAAGATTTGTTTTTATGAAATTAACAATATCAGAGACCATAGAACCAGGCCCATAGACATTAGCAACCCCTATTTCTTTAAGTTTTGAAAAATCTTTAGCAGGGATTACCCCACCAACTAGAATCATAATATTATCAAGTACGCCACGTTCTTTTAATAGATCAATCACTTGCTTTGTATAGGCAAAATGGGCTCCAGAATGGATACTAAGACCAATTACATCAACATCCTCCTGAATTGCAGATTCAACTATTTGCTCAACATTCTGAAATCCCCCAAAAATGAGTTCCATCCCTGCATCCCTTATTGCACGACTGACAACGATTCCACCCCGCCAATGACCGTCGATTCCTGGTTTACTCATTAATACTCTTATCTTCCTTTCAGACATTTTTATACCTCCATGATTATATTGCTAGAGGGGGATCCCAAATCCCCCATACTTCTCGGTATATATCACAAATTTCTCCAACAGTAGCACCTTCCTTTGTTGCTTCCATAACAATTGGCATTACATTTTCTTCCTTCTCACAAACATCACGCAATTTATCTAAAATCTTTTCCAATTTTGCATTATCTCTTCTCGCTTTTAGTTTTTCTATTCTTTGAACTTCAATATCTATTGCTTCTTTGTTAGTCCTAAATACATCGGTCACCGTATCGTAAGGCACAACATATTTATTTACACCAAGCATTATTTCATCACCATTTTCAATTTTCACTCTCCTTTTATGGAATGCATCCCGCATTTCTTTAAATAAGAATCCTGATGAAAGAGCTTTGTCAATACTCCCAACAGATTGAATTTTATCTATATATTCCCAAACTCTTTCTTCAATCTCATCAGTTAACCATTCTACAAAATAAGATCCTGCTAGAGGATCAATAGTGTTATGGATTCTTGATTCTTCTGAAATGATTTGTTGAGTCCTTAATGCTACTAAAGCAGCGTCTTCAGAAGGTAAACAAATAGCTTCATCATAAGAATTAGTATGTAATGATTGACATCCACCTAAGTTTGCCTCTAATGCTTGAATTGCTGTTCGTACAATATTCACTTTAGGTAATTGAGCTGTTAATGATGAACCTGCGGTTTGCACATGGAAACGAAAACCGAGGTTTTTTGGATTCTTAGCTTCATATTTATCCTTCATCAATTTATACCAAATTCTACGTGCCGCTCTAAATTTGGCAATCTCTTCAAAAAAGTCTTTATGAGCTGCTAGATGAAATGCTAATCGCGCCACAAAATCATCAATATTCCAACCTCGATCAATGAGGTTATCGATATGTGAACAAGCGCTTGCGAACACAAAACCTAATTCCTGTACTGCGTTTATACCACCTTCACGGTAATTATATCCTGTAAAATTAATGGGATGCCAGTTTGGTACATTTTTCATAGGTACTGTCCATTCTATAAAATCACAAGCCAACCGAAGTATATGGTTTGGAGGACAGTTTTTATAGGGAATATACCCAACGGTCATGGTTAAGATATCATTTTGAGTTGTCCCATTTAGTTGACTTATATCATATCCACGCATTTTTGCCATATTATAATACATAGCACACACAGGTGCAGATGTAAATGGTTCTACTACCAATGCTACACTAATCTTATCTATAGGGATATCTTCTGTTAAAGCGAAAAGGCTATCTATACAATAGAGAGGTACACCTGAAGTCCCAACTTCAGGAGCACCATCTGGATTTGTCGGATCAATCCCATTGAATGTTAGTGCATCTACGGCTGCACTAAATCCTGTTTCACCATTTTCAAACAAAAATTTCCATCTTTTATTAGTTTCTTCAGGAGTACCATGTCCTGAAAACAATCTCATAGTCCATAGACGTCCTCTATACATTGACGGATATACACCACGAGTATATGGAGGAATTCCGGGAAATCCGATATCACTTATATAATCATTTTCTTTTAGATCTAAAGGGGTATATAGGTTCCTAATTGGAATTTCTGAGTCAGTCACAAATTTAACTTCACGTTCTTTTAAGGTTTCATAAATTTTTTCCCATTTTTCTTTTTCTTCTCTGATTTTTTCAAGATAATTTTCATCAAACATTATTTAATCCTTCTAATTTGCTTATTATCTTTTAATTAGATTAGTATAATATAGTTATAATATTTAACCAAACTACTTCTGCATAAGAAGTAATAAAAAAAGATTTAATAATTGTTATAAAATCAATAATTAATTATAAAAAATTTTTTTTAAACTATTTTCTTCTTAAAAAAAATGGCTCCTCAAGATATTCTTGTATATATTAGTCTGGCAGTTTCGATTGCCGTTCTTTTCTTCATAATTTGGGATCACATCAAAGATGACCGAATATTAGCCCGTGAGGTTCAAGATTTTTATGGCGACATAGAAATGTTAATATTTACTAATCTCCAAGTCAGATATTACGAAATTCTTCAGAAAAATCAAACAGAAATGGATGAAAGAGAATTGAAAACTCTAATAAAGAACAAAAATCGAGACATTATTCAAAAAAATTATCTGCATACCAAAATTGGCCAATATTTTAAAATTTATGCGCAATACATTGGATTAACGTATAATAAGGAAAATGATACTTATCTTAATGGGACAATATATCTGCTAAAATCTGATGGTATGTTATTAAAAAGAAATATTGAATCTAATACAGAAGAAAAAATCATAAGTTCCTATACAGAGATTAATCCCCAGCAAATTGCTGAATTAAATGTGTATCTCAATAGTCTTCGCTTTTATTGGAAAAGAAAATATTATAAGCCTATTTTCCGTCCTCAATTGCATCAAAAAATAGTTTTTGATGATTTACTTGGATATATAAAACCACTTGAACAAAAAAAGCAACGATATTTCAGTAAAATTCGGAGATAAGGCAAAAATCTAGAACATTATCTTATGAAATTTTATATTTATAAATGATATCATAGACATCTCTAGCGAATTTGGGTTGAAAATCAAATATATTTTGAGAATTAAATGTTAACAATCGAAATTTAACTACAATACTTACATTATAATCAACAATATCAAACTGAGGTTGGATTCGAAAAATATTTTTTTCATTATATAATTCACAGAGTTTTGATAGTTCATCAAGGATTACTCGAAACCCTTTGTAAGGAAAAGACATTCTAAAAGTATAATTGAATAACTTTGGATAATATTTAATTGAAAAGGAATCATAGGCTCTCTTTAAATTCTCTTCAAATTTCTTTTTGGAATTCAAGCTCTCTACATATAGATCATTAAATCCAACGTCTTGAGGTGCTAGTATCTTACTTTTAAAATCTTCAAAACTTTTCTTTTTACCCAATTTGATTGTGTAATTCACTACCGTAGATGTAAGAACTTGAGTATTAGATTTTTCAATTATTATGTTATCAAATGTTTCTAATTTCACTTTTGTCAAATTTATTGCCCGGATTATACCTTTATCTCCTTCAATTTTGACTAGATCATCTACTTCGAAAGGTCTCGTTAACATTAATACAATTCCTGAAATAAAATTTGCAAAAATACCACTTGAAGCAAAAGCAATAGCAGTACTAATTGCTCCAGTAAGTACTGCAGTGTAAGTTGGATCAATTTCCGAAAATATAGGAAATCCCTCAATAATATAAAACACAATTACTAAAACGGTAGTGATTTTAACAGTAAAATTAATTATAATTTTATGTTTTAATGGTATTTTTTCAATTTTTTCAATTATACCAGAGATTAGTTTATTTAAAAGGTACAAACCGATCCCAATAATTAAGACATATATAAATGCTTCAGGGTTTGATTTAAAAATTGACATTTTAGATTTATCTCTCAGTCATTTTATTATAATTTAACTCTTTTTCATAGATCTTAAAGAGAATTTCTTTTATTAGCGGATCGGTGTAATTTAAAATTAGTTGTGGATCCTCACTAAGAATTTGAATAGTTATACTAAGTCGATTAACAATGCCACTTACAGTATAATTTGCATAGAAATAAGGTTTCATACCAAAAAGGGATTCATATCTATCAAAAATAGGATTTAATAAAGTTTCAAGGTTTTCTGAGTCTACAGAACCTAAAAGTTCTACTACTTTGATATAACGTGTTATTTTTTTTTCATGCGTTATTATCTTTTTTAATTTTTTTACTACATCTGAAATCTCTAACTTAGTTTGCTTTTTAATTGGGATATGAGTATAACGAATTACTGATGAATTAAAAGCAATTCTATTTGGTATATAAGTGATAGATCCATCGAAATCCAATAGCTTCAAATTACTGAGTGTTATTTCTTTTACAATGCCATCCACATTATTGATTCTGACTAAATCACCAGCTTCAAAACCTCCTGATGATAAAAGCATTACTCCTGAAGCTATATTGTTTATAATATTCTGAAATGTTAAAGATATTGCCACTACAAGAAAAGAAATAATTGCGACAAAGTATATTGGTGAAATTATAAAAATAAGCCAAAATGGAAAAATCAGCCATACAATATTGATTATTATCATAATTATATAGCGAACAAGAAGAGTTTTAATCAACCCATGAAGGAGATCAAGTAATATTGATCTTAAAATATAAGCAACTAAATTCAGAATTACAACATTCAACAATAATTCCTTAAAGCCATAATAAGCATAAATCACAACAATAGCACCTATAAATACCATCCAAATAATGATTTTATAAATTCTTTTCATAAAAGCCACTTATTTCATAATTCCTATTAAAAATGTTAAGAAAACTTTAATTTTAAAAGTTAGCTAAATAATTTAATGAGATGAAATCTCATGGTTGTCTCGACCATTTCGTAAGGTTATATCCTCAATCAAAAAGAAAAAAAAGATTCGACTTCCACAGGAATCTTTAAGAAATGTTCTTCAAGATAAAAAATAAAGCACCCAATTCTCCAGTAATTGGAGTATTATCACTTATTTTTTCATAATTTTGATTAAAGATCCCCAAAATTTCAAAACCAGCTGCTTTGGTAAATTGTTTAAATTCATCATATATCCAAAGTCGAAGCTCATGTGCCTCTTTAATATATTTTTTATATCCATGATCGTTGATGATCATATGAAAGTCAACATAACGAATTCTTTTGTCAATATCATACCAAATGACAGCCCAAGTTAACTCTAAGTTAAGATTCTCTTCTTTAACATACCAAGTATCGTCAAATTTTTTCTCATTTTTAATATCATCACATTTACAACTAATTTCAACAATATAAATCCCACCCGTTTTTAAGGACTCAGACATAACTTTAAAATGTGAAGAAATATCCTCTTCAGTTCTTAAATATCCTAAGCTATTTATACAGATAAAGGCAGCATCGAATTTTTCATCAAACCTCATGTTTTTCATATTTCCTTCAATTACATCAGCTTGGTTGATATTTAATCCAGATTTTTTTAGTTTTTCTTTAGCATATTCAACCATTGCCGGACTTAAGTCATATCCTAAAGCATAAAAGCCATATTCTGGTAAAATTTCTACGAACATACCTGGCCCGCAGGCTACTTCTAACACTCGTTTTACTTCCCCTTCAGAATATTGCTGAAAACAGCTTCTAAAAAAAGAAATGTCGCTTTTTACGTCTCTGGAAAAAGCTTTATCATAGTATTTTGGAAAATTGTAGAATTTATGAAAGGAATTGTCATTTAATTCAGCACTAATGGTAGAAGTTTCTAAAGTTGTTATTTGAGATGCAAGCTCTACATTTTGTGCAACCCTATTAATTTGCGGGTCATTTGAATTGTAAAAGTGTTTTATTTCATTTCCTTCGATATTATTTGCCATTTAAACAACCTTCAATATTATAAATAATTTGTAAATCTAATTATCATATTTATAATAAAGTTTTATAAACGTGATAAAAAACATAAAAATTTTTCAGGGATCCCTATAAATTCCCATTCAATTAAAAAGAGTAACTTTTTCTATATATCTTAAGTTTAAATTCAATGTATTCCAGTATTTAAACTTTCTTAACACAAATTTTTAAATTTTTAAGATGTATTATATTCAGTTTTTAATTTGGTGAATAATTCCAAATGAATAATAAGAATCCTCCTTTTATTGAGATATTACTAATTAATTAATATTCGTGATACAAATCTCAGCTCCTAAAGATGATCTTGATCTCTATATTGAAAACAATCTTAAAAAGAAAACAATGAAAGTCTCAATTACTGAAGGGTCTTTTGGAGTATTTAGTATTATTTTAGCAGATAATTACATCGTCCCGTTTTCTCTTAGTATTAAATCTTCCCTATTTCAAGTAGGAATAATTTCTTCTTTGGGGAGTTTAATATCACCTATCGGTCAGATTATAGGTTCTCAACAAATTGAAAAAAAATCACGAAAATATGTTTTAATTAGTGGAATCCTAGGACAAGCTTTTATATGGCCTTTATTCATCATTATTGCTCTTTTATATCTATCAAATCAGTTTCAGTTATATCTTCCATGGATTTTATTTATTTTTTTTCTAATTTACACTTTATTTACAGGAATCATGACTCCTCCATGGTTTTCATTAATGGGGGATGTTGTTCCCGAAACTAATAGGGGCAAATATTTTGCCAAAAGAAATCTAATCACACAATCAATAGGGATAACTGGAATAATTTTATTATCCTTTTTGCTAGATTGGTCTAAATTTCATGGTATTTTGTATTATGGATTTATCTTATTATTTATTTTTGGTTTTATTACTCGTTTAATTTCGGCATTTCTTTATACTAAACATTATTATCCACCTTACATTTTTGATTTAACTGATCACGTTAGAATTAGCCAATTTATTAAAGAAATTCCAAAGAGTAATTTTGGGAAATTTACTTTATTTATCTCACTTTTAACTTTTGGACAATGGATTGCAAAACCATTCTTCTCAGTGTATATGTTAACTGAATTAGATTTTGAATACTCACTTTTTATGACAATTAATTTATCATCGACGTTAGTCGGTCTGATTTTCTTTCCTCTTATAGGAAGGTTTTCTGATAAATTTGGAAATGTTGTGTTACTAAGAATTGGAGCAATTATAATTCCATTTTTACCCTTTTTTTGGATTATCTACAGTAGCCCGTTGCAAATCTTTTTAGGTATACAAATATTAAGTGGATTTGGATGGACAGCATTCAATTTAGCATCATCAAATTTCATTTATGATAATATTTCATCTAAAAGAAGAGGTAAATATATCGCAATTTATAATTCTTTAATTGGATTAGCAATTACTGGGGGAGGACTTCTAGGGAGCGTTCTAGTTAGTTTTATTAATGTCACGTTTATGAATTCCTTTCATTTCATATTTCTTTTTTCTGGTTTTGTAAGAATCACCGTTGTTCTCGTATTATTAAGAACAATTAAAGAAGTCAGAGTAACAACTAAACCTATTTTGAATATTAAGAGTTTAAACATCTATAAATGGCTTTATGATATTTCAGTTCGAAGTAAAACTGTTAGAAAAAATAAAAATCATTCAAAACCCTAGATTTTCATATAAAATAATAGTTTTTTAATGCGAAATTCAAAATTTGTGAGTTTTCTTGAGGGATTTAATCATTGGAATCAAAATCATTCGTTGTGTAAATCTCAATGCCTCTATCTTCAAATCCCAGTGATTTTAAGAAATTAAATGATGCCTTATTATCAATATAGACTTCACTTCTTAATTCAATTACGTTGTTTTTCTTAAAAAATTCCCAAGCTGCGAGAGCCATAATTTTTCCAAGACCTCTTCTTTGAAATCGCGGTATAACTCCCATTGCAACAATGATACCATATTCTTTTTTCAATCCTTCAAAATCAAGTATCATAAAGCCCGCGTCTATTCCATAAACTCTAGCTATGAATATTTTTAAATTAGAATCATTATATAAATCCTTAATGTCATCTATAGTCAAAGCTCTAAAAGGTTCATGAGAGGTTAGCCAAGCTTTATTATATAAATTCATAAGAATTTCAAGATCACCTTCTTTAACTACCCTTATTTGTGCTCGAAGAATATTGCTTCCTACATTTTCTTTTAATCTATTTTCTGCTTCCTTTGTTATTTGTTTTATTGGTAATACCATTTGGATATATTTCATTCCTAAATCTAAGTTTTCTTCAATATTTTCGAGTTTTTCTAAATTTTTAGAGTTTTTTTCAAGAGTTAAGAAATAGTTTCGAAGTTTTCCGCAATTACGTTTCTGCTTTTGCATTTTCTTAATATTTTTATAAAATATTTCTAGTTCTATTTAATAAAATCTCTTTTAAATTTTCTTTGAATTATTAAACTAATTTTCGAAAATAATGGGTTTTCTCTCAAATATTCACAGGTAATAAGGGTGAAAAGTTTCTTTTATTTTGAAATATTTAAAAATTGCATAAGGATTATCGTAAGTTATTAAATTCAATAGATTCAAATAAAATAAAAAAGAAGCGTTATTAAAATGGAAAATGTTGAGAATTTAGAAACTAAAGCACAAAAGAATATAGATATAGCAAGAAAGGAAAAATTAATAATTAATGATTTAAAAATTGCAGCTATCCAAGAGCAAAAAAGTTCTAAATTACGTGAAAAACTTGTAAATAATGAGATAGAATTAGCTAAACTTAAATTGAACTTAGCTGAAAAGAGTAAAAAACTAGTTGAGAGCAAAGAACAAGTAAAAGATATTTTAAAATTTTCAAATAATAATTTAAAAAATGAAGAAGATTACGCAATATACAATACAAAAATCGCAGTAATCAAGAAATCAATTGCAGAAATTCAAAGAAAAATAGCACACTTAGAAAAGCAAATAGCAAACGATGAACTAAACATAATAAATGAAAAGATAATTGTTGCTAATGAACGTGATTTACTAGGTAAAGAACAATTAAAGTTTGTAAAACTCGTCAAGTATTCTGCTCCAAATGAAAAATTAACAAAAGCAGAAGAATTATGGTTAAAGCAGGAAAAAAAATTAAATCATGCTATAAAGAATGTATATAATAAAACCATTGAAATAAGAGCGAAAGAAGATAGATTAGCTGACTTTAAAAAAGAACTTTCGGTGAAGCTCGCGGAAAGAGAAAAAATTAGACCTCCACGTGATAAATTTCCAACTAATGAATGAATTTCAGAAATTATTAAAATATTAAAAATTTTGGTTCTTAATTAAAAAGAAATAGGAAAAACTTAATTTTAAAAGTTGGCTAAATAATTTAAAGAAATGAAAACATTCAATACTAATTGGTGAGAATAAATGAGGAGATTTTCTCGACCATTCCGTAGGGGTATATCCTCAATCAAAAAGAAAAAGAAGATTGGTCTTCCACCAGGAACATTAATCTACACTGGGGATAAAGTAAAAGAAATTACTAAAATTAAAGTGACTGAATATACTGAAGATCGATACAATTATAAAGAATATAAAGATATTACGCCTAATCTTACCAAAATTGAGAAGCCTTTAATTAAATGGATTGATGTATATGGTCTTGCACAAATAGAAATTATCGAAGAGATCGGGAAACAATTTAATTTACATCCTCTGGTTTTAGAAGATATATTAAGCCCTGATCAAATCCCCAAACTGGAAGATTATGGAAGCTATATTTTTACTGTATTAAAAAAACTTACCTGGAATCAGGAAAAAGAAGATTTTGATTATGAGCAAATCAGTTTGATTTTGGGAGAAAATTATGTAATCTCATTTCAAGAGCGCGATACTAGACTTTTTAATCCCATTTATGAACGAATTTACATCCCTAAGGGCAGAATTCGACTAATGGGTGCTGATTATCTTTTTTACGCATTAACTGATATTACTATTGATAATTATTTTATTGTACTAGAAAAAGTGGGTGAAGATATAGAAGACATCGAGGATATTTTAATAAAGAATCCTGAGCCTGAAACCTTACAACATATCTATAAATTGAAAAGATCTTCGATTGAATTAAGGAAATCCTTCTGGCCAATTAGAGAAGTGATTAATAAACTCCAACGAGAACAATCAAATCTAATTAAGGATGAATTACAAATCTATTTAAGGGATATATATGACCATATTTTTAGGATAAGTGATCTTTTGGAAAATTATCGGGATATTATATTTGGAATGTTGGATATCTACCTTTCAAGCGTCAGTAATAAAATGAATGATATAATGAAAGTTTTGACTATGATATCTACAATTTTTATTCCATTATCATTTATAGCGGGATTTTATGGAATGAATATGATTGTATACAGGAATTATCAAGTTGATTTACTTATAATAATTACAGCTATGATGGTAGTTATTGCCTTTCTAATGTTTATATTTTTTAAAAAGAAAAAATGGATCTAAAAAAAAAATACTTTTAGTTAATTTCAGAGCTTAAAGACTATCCTGCAAGAATGACTCCAGGATGCCTGATTTTTTCTCTTTCTGACAGTTTCACAGAAAATTCCTTTTTGAGATCTGCTAACTTATTTTCTTTTTTCCTAATATCCTTTTCCTTTTCTAATACATCATTCTTCTGTTTCAAAAGTCTTTTCTTTTCAGTTTCTATGGCATTTTTAGCTTTTGAAAGCTTATCTTCAGATGCAGAAGATTCTGCTACTTTTAAATATGTCAATTGTTTCTTACTTAATTCTTCTCTTGCTTTTGCTACATCAAGTTTTTCTTTAGATAAGTTCATTTTTTTTTCAGCAATTTGTTTCTCCACGAAGGCAATTTTTTTATTAATTTCAGCTATTTCCTTTTGATTATTTGAAATCTTTTCATTATAAATTGCGTAATTGGTTTCAATTTTAAGTTCTTCCTCAGAAAAGTCTAAAATATTTTTTTCTTTTATTTTAGATTTAACTTGTGCTAAAATCCTTCTTTTTTCCGCAAGTTCCTTCTTTTTCTCAGACAATTCAAATTCAATCTTAAACAGTTTTTCTCTAGCTTTTGACTTCTTAATTTCAACTAATGCGCTAGTTTTAGATTTTAACGCAAGTTCTTTTTCATGTTTAGCAATTTCTATATTTAGTTGGGCTTCATTCTCAATTTTTTTTAAGTCTATCATGTTTTTCCTCCATCAAAATCTAATTTATTTTATTGAATTTATTACTCAATCTTCAATTTATTCTATAGAGATATGTTTGATCTTTTCAAAATCCCTTAGCATTGAAGATAATTCTATTTTTAATGTGGCAATTTTGTTTTCTTTTTTTTTAATATCAGATAATTTATTCATTACTCTATTTCTTCTAGATTCAAGATCATTCTGTTTGTTTAACCAAAGTTCGTGAGCATACAATATTTTATCTTTGGGACTTGATTTCTTAATTTTTTTAATATATAAGAATTGAGATTTTGATAATTCTTTTCTTTGCTTTGATAACTCCATTCTTCTATTTGCAAATTTTATTCTTTCTTCAGCTATCTCTCTTTCTAGATTAGCAATTCTTTTATGAATCTCAGCTATACTGCTTTGAATCTTTGCAATTCTTTCATTATAAACTACATAGTCTTTTTCGTTATTTAAAACCACATCAGGTATTTGTAAAATATCCTTATTTTTCATTTTTCTCTCGATAATTTCATGATTTTTCTCCGCTAATTTCTTTTTTATATTTGAGGATTCTAACATCCTTTCCATAAGAAGTTCTCTAGCTCTAGCTTTTTTTAACTCAATATTAGCTACTTTTTTCAGTTCTCTTGCCAAGATTTCTTCTTTCTTCGAAATGACAGAATTTTCTACTGCTATTATTTCTAATTCTTCTATATTCACCATTTTTAACTACTCAATTTTAGATTTTAAAAAAAAATTTTAATTTGAAGTGAAGTTTTTTATCGTCTCTCTGTAATTACGATTATTTCTGATAGTGGGATATACGAAATATTAGAGTTTTTATCTTCTAACATTATGATGTCGAAATCATTTATAGAATTGATTTTTCCAGCAAATTCTTTACTTATGTTTTTAATATAGATATATGCGTAATTATCTACAAGACCTTCAACAAGTTTTCGTGGTATCATATTTAGTTTCTGTTTTTCTATTTTTATTTTATCATTAATTCAAGATGAATTAAATTAGATGTTTTTTCTTCTAAGTTTGACGTAAATTCTAATTCAAAGTATTCAGATAAGAGAAATTTATAGAATTTCGTGAAAAAAATTGAATATACCTCATCCATATCGTGCAAACCTCTGAAGATAAGAGAATTATCTCGTGTTGAGATGTCAAGGGTATTAAACCATTTCAGCCCATTTTTCCCAAAAAATTCAACTGAAAAATCTATATAAGATTTTAAAGTCTCTTCATTCATAGGTTTTGCGGTTGAAAATTTCATTATATCAGATAAAAACCCGGCAAAGTCTTTTGCTACGATTTCTAATGATTGATCATCTAAGCTGGAAAGGATTTTAGAAAATATTGACTTCGAGATCATAATCATTTCATTAGTTTGATTAAATAACTCCAAATTTAGCCATTGTTCAATAGCATCCTTTGCAATTAAACCACGTGTTTTATTCGCCTGAAGAGCAATTAGATCTAATTTAGAAAGGATTTGTTCTGAAAGTCTAATCCCGATAAAATTACTTTTTTTTTTTGGAGGTTTTTTCGACATTTTATAAATTTCTCATAACTTTTTTTAATCCATCCTACTAAGTTAAATAATGATATCAAAGTATATAAAGATATCGATGTTATCAAATGAAAACATTTAAATACAATGTTATCAATTAAGCATCATAACAATAAGAAGTTATTACATTGGAGGAAATATGAAAAAATGGTTTTAAACACAAAAGAAAAGAAGAAGAAATATGATTATGAATTTGATGATTATGAAGACGAGGAGGATAGTGATTACGAAGAAGATGATGAGGAAGATTGGGATTACGAAGAAGAAGAGCAAAGAAAAGATATTGATAGGGATATGTATAGTTAGTTTTAATAAATTCCGTGGATAAATAAATTTCTTATAATAAATGTGTTAAGACCTAATAAAAAACTAAAATTTACCAAAAAGGGTTGAATAATGTGGGAGAAACTAAAAATATTGAAAAATTTGCGGAAGAAAATTCGAATTTAGCTAGGGCAGAAAAGGAATCTGCTAACGAAATGAAAGTTCTTGCTAAACTAGTTTTGAAAAGAGCGAAAGCAAGGGAGATGCTTGCTAAACGTGAAATTGACTTGGCGCAAATCAGGGAGAAATTAGCTGAGAAAAGTAAAAAATTAGCTGAAAAAAAGGAAAAAGTAAAAGATCTTTTGAAATTAAACGAAAATATTGTAAAAGTAGAAAAAGCTCAGGCAATTTACAATGAGAAAGTAGCTGAAATACAAACAAAAATTGCAGAAATTCAACGAAAGATTGCCAATGTGGAAACTGAAATCTCGGAAGTAAAAGTGAAATTAGCATATAAAAAGCTTGATGAAGCTAAAGAAAGAGGTAATCTAGCAAAAAAGCAGCTAAACTATGTGAAATTAGTAAATACAAATGCGCCTAGTGAAAAAATTTCTAAAGCAGAAGAAACATATCTTAAAGTGCAAAAAGATTTAACTAAGTTTGAAACAGATGCATTACAAATTAATAAAAATATCATCGAAAAACAGAATAAATTAGCAGATCTCAAAAAGGAACTTTCAGAAAAATTAGCTGAGCGCGAAAAAATAAGACCCGTAGAAACTACTGGCTAATATTTTAACTTAGGAATTGAAATAAATTTAAAATTTTTTTTAAAATTTTTTAATTATGGTTTCAGAAACCAAAATCAGGAATTTATTTAAAAATAATTAAATATCTTAATTAAAAAAAATAGTCGTATTACAGTATTATGGCGGGAAATCAATTGACACTTCTAATTTTTTTTTTATTTAGCTTTATGATAATCTCCATTGTTGTTATATTAATATCAGTCTTTAAAGAATTAAAGGAAAAGACTAGTGAACTCTTCATTATCTCTTTGTTAATGGGGGTGATAATTAGTATTATAACACCTATGATGTTAGGAATGATTCAAAATTTTTAGTCTAAAATTTTCTTTATTTTAATTTTGTTAACTCTTTTTATGACTTTGCTCAATTATTTCTTTTAATTGTTCAATCTGGTTACTATTCTTCTCCATCTCATTATTTGTATTTGAGCATTCGATTTCTAAATCACGTAATTCTTTAGAAATCTTTTCCAAATCACCTTTTATTATTCCTTTTTCAATATTTTTTAGCTCATTACCTAATTTCTCAATTTCCTTCTGTCTTTCTTGAAGTTTTTCTTTTAAGTGTTTGTTTTCTTCTTCTTTTGTCAAAATATCTTGTATTATAAGTTCTTTTTCATCCATATCGACTAATTCTTCAATTCTAGTCATGTATCTTTTAATTGCAGTTAATTTTAGTTCTTTTTCTTCTTCTTTTTTGAAAAATAAAGCGATATTACTTTCTTCTCCTAGCTTCAAAATAATAACCGAAATATCATCGGTTTCAAAAATAATTTTTTTATATTTTTCAAAATTATAGTCGCAAATTTCATAAAGTTTTGTTATATGATTTATAATTTCTGCTAAATTCTCACCTAATTTTGGGATATTGGTTTCTTGTTCAAAAGTAGTTTGAAAAACTGTACCATTGTTGTAAAACATAACTACATGTTTCACTTCTGGTAAAGCTGATTTTATTCTCAAAATATTTTTAAAGACCACTTTATACTCACCTAATAATAATATCTCTTAATTTATTACTAAAAGTTGATATACGAGATTTAATCTTCTTTGAGCCAAATTTATTTAATGAATAAATAATCAAAATTATTGAAGATATAATCACTAAAATAATGATGCCTATATTGAAATAAAATATTAAAATATAGTAAATTGAAATAATTACTAATTGATAATTTGTTGTAATAAATCCTAATTTAAAAAACGATTTAATGGATATAGGGCGCTTATTTTGTTCAGAAATGTTCATAACAAGAACATTATCCCCTAATGGGGTTAGATTGTCACCCCAATTCGCTCCAAATGCAAGACTATAAAAGACTTGCTTTCTTCTCACGATTGAGATAGTTTCTGTCATAGTATCTGCTACAGGAATGAGTACTTTGGTAATTGGAATATTGTCAATACAACTACTTAGATAAGCTGAAAACCAGAGAATAATAAGTAGTTGTAAAAAAAAATTACTCCCCCCAAGATTTAGGATAAAATTTCCAATAAGTCCTGTAGCTCCTGTAATTTCAAGTCCTCCGACGATAATAAATATGCCCATTAGATAAAATAAAAGTTCAAAATCAATTTTGTTGATAATTTCTTTTGGTTCTAATCTTGAAATGATAATTAAGATTAAAGCAATCGTTAAAGAGATTATACCAGGAGATATTATTGAAGAAGGAATAATTGTAAGTAGTATAAGTAGAATAATTAAAAAAATTAAGGATTCATATAACAATTTTTTATTTTGAACAACATTCCAAACATCAAATTCCTTCAATGCTTTTTTACCTTCTTCATGTATTACTAGTTCTTTCCTGTAAAGTAGAATAAAAAATGCAAGAGTGAAGCCAAAAGCTAAAATAGAAATAAATCCTACATTTATAAAGAATTCTGAAAATTCTATACCGGCATATGTTGAAATTAAAATATTTGGTATTGAAGAAATAGCAAACATAGTACCGCCTATATTTACAAGTATTGCTTGAGTGAGAATATAAGGAGTAGGATTTATATTTAAAATCCTAGACACTGTAATAGTAAGAGGAATTATGATAATGACTGTTAAGATATTGTTCAGCATTGCTGACACTAAAAAAGTAACACAACAAAAAATAGTCATAAGAAGTATTGGTTTTCCTTTAGATAATTTGATTAATTTTCCTGCAATGAATTGAAAGGTGCCCACATCATTTGAGATTTGAACAATCATCATCATCCCAATAATTAAAATTAAAGAATGTAAATTAACAAAGCCATCATCTTCTGAACTAAATAGAAGATCAACTATTATTGAGAAATCAAGTTTTTCAAAATAGATTAAAACAAAATATGTTATTACTGCCCCTAGTAACGATATAATTGCTCTATTCAATTTTTCAGTTATTATAAAAAAAATTACTCCAATAAAGCAGAAGAGTATAATAATTACACTTAACCACATTTTACGAGGTCTTATCTCCTTTCATAAAGTTTTTTATTATAATTATAAAACAGAATAAAATTTAGAAATAAAAAAACTAATTTAATATTTATATTTTGAGAAATTAATGCTTTTCAAAAGGTTTATGAAATATTCAGATGTAATACCTTTTGTTTTTAATCTACTGATAACATTGGGTAAATCAAATGCCTTAATAATGTCCTTTTGATTTTCTTTTGTAAATTCAACACCCAATTTATCCGGGAGAGCCTTTTCTGCATATATAATCTCATTAATTTCCAGAAATCTGGGGGAAATAAAATTCTCTAATTTTTGACTAAAAAAAGGGGTTATTAGTGGAGAAACTGCCATCAAATCCAAGCTTTCAATTAATAGATTAATTTGGTTTTTAGTCAATGTTAGAACTCCATACTCCTTCCCCTTTTTCTTTAACTCTTTCTTTATATAAAAGACATTATTGTCAAGAGAATTATAAATATATTCTGTATTAGCCATATATTAAACCTTCTTTAAACAATTAATACAGTTCTTATTAATATTCTGATAAAATAAGTTTTAAAATTTTTTATTTTTGAAATCTAAAATAATTTAAAATGATATATATAATCTGGATTATAAAGTTTGATTAGGTCGCATTTAGAAAAAGAAAATAATTAGATATCTTTTTAACAATTATTGTTAACTGAAGGTTGAATTAAGATGATGGATGATATTAAGGTGCAGTGTAAACCACATTATAGACTTCTTACTGAAGAACAAATAAAGAAAATTCATTTAGCAAGTCTAGAAATACTAGCAAATATTGGAGTTCAGATATCTCATGAAGAAGGATTACAACTCCTGGAAAAAAATGAATGTGAAATTGGTGATAATAATATAGTTCGAATTCCAAATTGGTTGGTAGAAAAATGTATGAAAAATGTTCCATCTCAAATTATTATGTTTAACAGAAAGGGTCAAGAAGCAATGAAGTTAGGAGGGAGAAATATCTATTTTGGTCTTGGAACAGATTTACTTCGAACTATTGACTTGGAATCAAATAAATTAAGGTTTTCTGTATTGCAGGATGTAAAAAACGCAGCAATTGTATCGGATTATTGTAAAGAAATTGATTTTATTGCCTCATTTGCATTACCAAGTGATGTACCGAAAAATTTGATGTACATCAATTGCGCTAAAGCTATGATGGAAAATTCAATTAAACCGATTTTTTTTACCGCCGCTGGAAAGGAAGATTTGGATTATATTATTAAAATGGCAGAAGTTATTGCAGGTGGTGAGGACAGGTTAAGATTAAAACCTTTTCTCATTCATTATTCTGAACCGACTGCCCCAATGTCTCATTCTTTTGGTGCAATAAGTAAACTGTTCTTATGTGCAGAAAAAGAGATCCCGATATGTTATACACCAGCAGATCTACTTGGGGGTACTGCACCAGTTTCTTTAGCAGGAGGTATTGTACAAGCAAATGCAGAAGCTTTAAGTGGGATCGTGTTACATCAACTTAAAAATAAGGGAGCACCAATTATATCCGGGTTTGCTGTAGTCCCATTAGATATGAGATCCGCAGTTATAACTTATGGATCACCAGAAGAACATCTAACTAATTCCGCATTTGCAGATATTTATCACTATTACAATATACCTATGTGGTCAACAGTAGGATCAGATAGTCATTGTCTAGATCAACAAGCAGCTTTTGAGCATGCTATCGCAATACTATTAGCCTCAATGGATGGAGCTAATTTAATTCATGATATAGGGTACTTAGGCCAAGGCTTAGTTGGAAATCCAATATCAATTACGATGTGCGATGAGATTATAAGTTATGTAAAAAGGTTTATTCAAGGTTTTAAAATTGATGAAAAGATGATGGCTGTTGATGTAATCCGTGATGTAGGCCCTGGTGGAGATTTTCTCACTCATGAACACACTTTAGAGCATTTTAGGGAAGAACTTTGGCGACCTAAATTCATAAATCGCGACGCTCCAGAATCATGGATTAAAAAAGGTAGCACAAGTTATGGTGACCGTTTGAAAATTCACACTCTTAAGGTGCTTGAAACGCACAAACCTGAACCGTTAAAATTGGAGATTGTTCAAAAACTAGATGAGATCCTAGGAGAAGCCGAAATAAGTCTAAATAATATAAGCTTCAGAGCATAAAATTAGATAATGTTTAATTTAGTTGTATATAAGATGAGAATATGAAAGAAGTAACTGATTATATTGAAAAACAGAAGTCTCCTCAAAAGGAGATTTGTCAGAAATTAAGGGAAATAATTTTAATTACATTCCCAAATATTAAGGAGCAAATGAAATATGGTGTTCCGTATTATGAAGAAAAATTTTACTTAGTTGCCTTAAAAACACATGTTAATCTTGGTTTTTCAATACAAGGTTTAACTAAAGAAGAAATATCTCGCTTAGAAGGGAGTGGTAAAACAACAAGGCACATAAAAATCAACAACGTTGAAGACATTGACGAAAAAGAAATAGTGAAACTATTAAAAATGATAAAATAATACTTTTTTGAACTTCAAGGAATTCGAGTAAGAGGAAAATAAAAATTGACACCACATCTTTTACAAATCGAAAATCTTTCGTTTAAAATATGGTTTCTAAACTTTAATGCTTTTTTGTTAAACCATAAATCCAAGAGTTTATGTTCAGTTATGTTTCCTATGATATAATCATCGTAATCGCAACAAAAGTTTACATCTCCATTTGGCATTATATTTGCTAAGAACCAAGGTACGTAACATCGATCATAAAAAAGTAAGGTTTTTGAATCCTTATACCAATTTATTATAGATTCGTCATTTATATACGGGGTAATTTTAAATGTAGTTCCATCTTTATAGTTTAGAAGGTAGTTTAAATCTTTAATTAAAAGATTAAAATTCATATTTTTTCTTATTTCGGATTCTTTATAGAAACCGCTCCATGCTACTGCCTTTGCTGCAAATTTTTTTTTCATCGTATTTTCATAATCTTTTCCAACATCTTCATCAAGATAATAACTAAGAGAAAGATTTATAGATTTCACATCCATCTCTTTTGAAACATCAATCATTCCTTTGATATATTTGTAGTTATCAACACCAATAGTACAATTGAAACTTATTGGTCTCGTCTTATCCATTTTTAACTCATTACACGCTTTTCTATACTCAAGTATTCCTTCTTTTACTTTATCATATGTTCCTTCAACTCCTCTCACATAGTCGTGAATCTCTCTTGGACCATCTACAGAAATTGAAAGTAGATCAACATATTTAGCCACGCCATATGCATATTTTTTCAAATAAGTTGCATTAGTTTCGAGTGAAAGAAAAATATTGCTCTCATGTACATGTTTCATGAATTCAACGATGTGGGAATATAAAAGAGGTTCACCTCCACGAATATTTATCCATCGGGCATAAGACTTTACGTCGTCTATAACCTTTATCCAATTTTCTATTGATAGGTTTTTTCGAAGCATCCCCGAATCTGGAGAATTCAAATATCCATGATCTCCCCTCTGCCCACACATCTTGCACTTTAAGTTACAAGAATTCGTAATCTCAATCCAGATGCTATAGGGTAAGAATTCTTTTAGGTTTTTTCTTTCAAATATTTTTGATTTGTAGTGTTGACAGATATTAGAGGTTTTTTGTTCTTTATATCCTTTATCTATAAATGTGCAATTAACAGAAAGATTGCGATTTTCAGTATATTTGGCTTTATTACAGTAGATACATTCAAAACAATCATGTGTTATTTTAAGAGTATTATTTGCAATCTTCATTATGGTTAAAGAATATTAAACGTTAGTGTTAAAGACTATATTAGATAAAAAGAATTATTATTAAAAATGAAAGTATAATGGTTTAAAATAATTTCTCAAAGGCACCGAGTCCTATAACATTGGAAACAACTGCTGAGAAAAATAATTGAATTATAAAAAAAGAACTCACCAAAACAGCACTAAACGTTCTTGTATGTTCATATATAATGGTATTCCCAACAGTAACTATCAGGAAAATAATAAATGTAAATAATACTGAAGGAAGGTATGAAAAACTTCTAGCTAATGTCATTAAGGTTATATAGACTATGAATGCTATAATGATAGTTATTTTTGCTTTATTTTTTTCTGATGATATGAAGTTTAAAAGGGGATATAGAATTTTTCTGAATAGAATTTCTATTGAGAAGTAGATGGGAAAAATAGCTAAAGTTATAAAGATATTTGTTGCGCTTGAGGGCCACATGAATGCAAATGGATAATAGAAAGAAAAAAGCAGATATATTATAAGAAAATACCATGCACAAATTGTTGAATAAACTAATACACTTACTTTAAATTCTTGTTTTATGATTCCTTTTAGATGTTGTTTACTAAATTTGATGTCATTTCTTCTTAGATGAATTAAGTATAAAATGAATTTTACAATTATATATAAACCACTAAAAACTAAGGAAGCATAAAATATTCCAATTAATCCATACAGGTTACTAAAGATAAACCAATTAATGATAAAAAGAGAGGTATATATTACTATTTGAGAAATTTTAAAAGAGCTAATAATCTTTTTTTTGATCTTCATTTTAATCTTTTTTATCTTAGACAATGATTCAGAGGTAATTTCGTGACTAAGATTATCAGATTTAGGCCGTAATTGAAAAAAATTAGCTGAATATGATACAAGAAGAAAAATAATAGCCACTAATAAGCCTAAGTTCAAAAAGATGAGAACATAATTCCACATAAAAGTAATCATTATAGGTCCATTTTTAGTTGTTGAGTTGAAGAAAATTTGTTCAAACCATTTAATCGTATGTCGAAGAACTGCATCGGAATATAATTGATGAGCTCCTCCAATTAAAGGTCTTGTAATATTAATTAATGTACAATTTGTTAACTCCTGTACTTTTAACGCATTTTCTTTATAATCTAAAATTTCATCTTTTACATGAGATATTATCAGTAAGTTTTCACTATTATTGCTTGTTAATAAATTAACTGGAATAAAATCTTCATAGCCCTGCCATTTGAGTCCGAAACGAGGTGGTGTAAAATTTACTAACGGAGCCCATGCTACAGTAGCTTTAAATTCTGGATTTAATGCTTGATTCATAAGGACAACCATACCCCCAAGTGAATGACCAACTAAACCAATCTGAGAATCATTCACATTTGAGTAAAAAGGTAGAGTTTTTAATTTTCGCAATAATTTTATACAATCTTGAGCAAGCGCAGGAGTATTTGATGATTTATTAATATTATTGATACTACCACTGCTTTCACCATGACCTTGATAATCTAAAGCCGCAAGATAAAATCCTCGTTTAGTAAATTCAATAGGTACTCTTAAATCAAAATCTCGTTTACTTCCTATTCCATGACAATATATTATTAATGGTCTCTTTTCTTGAAAAGACAAAGATTTACTAGGGTAATATAAATTAGCATATAAAGTAGCTCCTGCCGAATGGAATTGAACTCTATCATATTTTTTATAACTTATTGATTTGTTTACCTCTAAAGCTATTAGGGTAAACACTAAGATTACTACTAAAATAAGAATTCTCTCAAGATAAATAAGGTCTTTAACTTCTGCTTTTTCATGAAAAAAATTATCAAGTTTCCTTTTTAACTTCTCTTTTAGATTGTTCATTGACAATTTTAAACCTACTCAGCGATATTAGAAATATATTTGAGCTTAATATAATATTATTAATGAATTTATTTAAATCTGAAAAAGCTTAAATAGATAAAGAGAGAAAATCCTATTATTAAAGAATTTATAAGATAATCCTAAAAAATTTAAAAAAAAGGAACAATCATGGAACAAATAAGGACAAAAGACTGGATGGAACATATATGGAAAATCTCGAAAGCTGGAGCTATTTTAGTGTTAATCGCTATACTCACACCAGCAAGCTCAATCATGGAATCTTCAGGTTCAATGTTCATTTGGTATTTTAGTTTTTGGATATTAGCCACTGGAGACACCTTTGAATCTGGATTTGCTAGTGATCTTTTTGTATCTGATTATGATATCAAATATATGGTAATAGGGGGCGTTACTATTTTACTTTTGATTATAGCCATGGTTGCAATGATATCTGGAGGCAATAAAGCCAAGAAGGAGAGGAATTTTAAGAGTGCTGCTGGGACAAGTGCAGCAGGAGCAATTTTTGCTTTTATTGGCCCTGGAGCGTACTATGGCTATCTAAAAGAAGAATTTGCAGGATATTGGATGGTATATGATCCAAGCTTTGGTGTGATTCTTGCGGTTATAGGTGGAGTTTTAGGAATTATTGGAGCAATTGCTGCAGGTTATGCATATTCATTAGAAATTAAAGGGGAGCCTATAGCAAAAGCACCTTATACACCAATGCCAGAAAAAATGCCAACTGATACGCAAATTGAGCCACCAAGCCAAGGTAAAACCTCAAACTTTTGTAAAAATTGTGGTGCAAAATTATTAGGTCCTTACTGTCAAGAATGTGGGGTAAAAGCTGAGTTCTGACATAGAATGAAAAACAAATCTATTAATTTTTTTACTATTTATTCATCAAACTTATCTTTCTATATAATACCTAAACTTCTCATCATCAATCTGCCATGATTCGAAGAAATCAAATGGAATCTTAGTGTCCCAAAGATTTTCAATGTTTATAATTCCATTATAAAGTTCTGTCAAAAGAGTTTTATCGCATGGATATTTCTGATGTGAAGGATACAGTTCAGAAATACGTTTCTCTTCGCATAAATTTATCAATTTAGAAAGAGTTTTAAGTACTTTTGGAAATAATTTTCGCTTAGGTAAGAAAGTATCTCCATAATATGCAACATCACTAGTAAATAGTTCATTATTACTCGTCAATAAGCAAATAGAACCAGGTGAATGGCCAGGAGTGTGAATAACATTTACTCTTATACCTCCTAATTCGAATTTATGTTTATCTTTTATTTTTTTTATGATTTTTGCCGGGGGAATCAAAAAATTGTACTTAGCATATTTTTTTACGATATCAGAAGGAGAATCTATTAAGAATGATAAATCATACGTATTTGAAACAATCTTTGCTTCTTTTCTATGGACATATACCTCTGTAAATTCATTATTTCCAAGGATATGATCCCAATGAGTATGTGTATTAAGTACAAATAGCTTTCTATCACCTATTAAATCATCAACTATAGGTTTCAGGGGATACAATCCACATCCAGTATCGAGTAGAAGAGCAGAATGAGACCCTAAAATTAAATACATATTTAGAGGATCATTTCTATAAACGGGATGAACAATAGATATATTTTCCTTAATCACGTATAGATACTCTTTATGTTTGGCAATACCAAAATATTGGTTTTCATTATTCATAAATCAAGTAATGCTGTTATTAGATTTAAATTCATAAGTTTAATAGAAAAGAAAAAAAAAACCCAATCTAGGTTATTAAAATTAATCGGATTTTTTTGATTTTAATTCTCGGTTTAAAGGTTTTAATAGCATTAGATTTAATACCACTAAAATCCAACTTGAAAGTGAAAACATAAGTAGCCACTCCCAAAATGGCGCCCATTGCCAAAGTGGTAAATCGTTCCAAAATGCATCTGTATACCAAAGATATGGTACCGTGTAAAAGAATCCAAAAAATATAGGAGTTAAAACCCAAGTATTTATAGCTAATAACACACGAGCAATAATAGTACGCTTCAATTTTATTTGATCTTTTAATATTTCAGGAAATAATATAAATTGCGATGCAGTTAAAATTCCACTTACCATAAAAAAGATAAATGCAAAATCAGCAACAATATCATGCCAAGCATAATCAGGTAAAGGGGGTCCAATTATAGTGTCTAACTTTTCACCAACATCTTCAGAAATAACTCCTGTTAAAAATAGTCCACACATTGCAATCAAAATACATATTAAGGTTAAATAGCTTAAAATCTTTCTAAATAACTTAGAACCATCACCTTTAAGTACTTTTTGTAAATAAAACGCCGCAGGAATCATTAAAATAGAAGTTTGCATCATTCCAAAATCTAAAATTATTGGCATGGGTGTTAAGTCTAAATTACCTAAATCACTTATATAATTAATTAAGATATTAAATCCTGCTGGATCATAGGAAGGTCCTGCTGGATCTAATTGCCCAATAAGTATTCCTAAAACTATAGTAGAAATCCATACTAATGTAGCACTAATTGCTGTAAACTTAACAACTTTTGGATGTGTTAAATAATTGTAAAATTGCTTTAATTTTATTCTAAAATTCATAATTTTTCAGGAGAGTTAATAATTGTATAAAGCAAGATACTTCCTTTTAATATATAAATCTTTATCAAATTAGAAGGAATAACATCATAATGTAAAAAAAAAAATAGTTACTTATTGAATTTGAAGAACTTCCTCTTCCTTAAACAACTTTTCAACAAAGTTTTTAATGTGATCTATAGCTTCTTTTGATTCAGGTAAAACATTCAATCCAAAAACGTGAAATCCATGAGGTACATCGTCCCAAGTCTCTAAGGTGACGTCTACTCCAGCAGCTTCTGCTTTATTAAAAAGTTTCTTACACCCACTATACAACATTTCACATGAACTTGCCTGGATCAGTATTGGTGGCAATCCATTCAAATCTGCGGTTATTGGAGAAATCAAGGGATCGTCAGGATCTTTCCCATCTAAATAAGCGGGTAAACAAAATAATAATAAACCGCTATCGGCTAAGATTGGGTCTGTTTTAGCATTTTCAAAAAATGAATCATCAATTTCATCTATTCTTAAATCAACACCAGGTGAAAGACATAGTGCTCCTAATGGTAATGCTATATTATCATCTCGTAATCTCAAAAGTGTTGTAAGAGTATAAAAACCTCCCGCTGAGAGACCACCTATTATTATGTTTTTAGGCTTTATCCCCGATGATAGAAGCCAATTATACACCTTTACACAATCTTCTTGACCCGCAGGATGTGGATATTTGGGAGCAAGACGATAATCCACACTTAAAACCCTCATCTTTGTAGCTTGTCCTAGGGCTACAGTAAAATATCGTGAAGCTCTAGGAGAGCCTATAACCATACCACCTCCATGGAAATATAACAAAACTTTATCTTCTCTTGCATTAGATACAATTTGCCATTCAACAGGGACTCCTTCCACTGAAACTTGCTCTATTTTAATGTCTTTAGGGAGAGGATTGTTTTTTTCTTCTATATCTGCCATATAATCGAAAATTGATTGTAAAAATCTAGAGAGAAAATCTCTTTCTTCATGAGTTGTTAAATCATAAAGAGCATCGAGGGTCAAATCTTTTCCTTTTGAATTAACCCAACGCGAATTTGCCTCCATGATTTTATTATAAAGCTCAAGAAAATTGATGTTTTGATTCTCTTTGATCTTTAAAAACTCCACTGTAGCTTGCATCTGAATTTTTTGAAACTCTTCTATAAGTGCGTTTACTTCTGGACTAAGTTTATCTTTATTTGAAACTGACATTGTTTTTCACTCTATCTTAGAATTTCTAATAATTGCATTTCTAAAATTGTAATAATAATATATAAAGATTTTCAACAATATCTCAAAATTCTTATGTTTCCCAAACTGAATTGATAAAATATAATTAACATCATTAACTAATTTTTACATTATTTAGAACTCATAATAACATCTAAATTATTATTGAGAGAGCTAGAAAAATGGATTTTTCGTTAAATGAACAACAAAAAATGTTAAAGAAAATTACTAGGGAATTCGCTGAAGAATATATTGTCCCGAAAGCAGAGGAAAGTGACGCAAAATCAAAGCTAGATGAAGTAGTATTTCAAAAAATGAAAGAAATGAATTATTTTGGGACATGTATCCCAGAAGAATATGGTGGAGCAGGTCTTCATGATGATACCGTAAGTTTTTGTATAGTAACTGAAGAAATTGGGCGAGCTGATGCTTCATGGGGTATTACTACAGGAGTTCATTGTAGTGTTTGTGCATACCCTATTTATAAATTCGGAACTGAAGACCAAAGACAAAAGTTTCTTATTGATCTGGCTAAAGGTGATAAAATTGGAGCATTTTGCCTGACAGAAGCTAATGCAGGTTCAGATGCAGCTGGTGTTCAATTAAGTGCTGAAAAGGATGGTGATGAATGGATATTACGAGGATCTAAGATTTTTGCTACAAATGGGGGAATCGCAGAAACCTTGTTAGTAGTAGCAACAACAGGAGCAAAGGGAAGCAGAAAAGAGCTAACAATTTTTATTGTGGATACAAATACTCCAGGCTATTCCGTTGGGGTAAAAGAAGATAAACTTGGAGTCCGAGCTTCAGATACTTCAGAGCTTGTTTTTCAAGATGTTCGTGTTCCACATGAAAATATTTTAGGTAAACTTGGGGAAGGTTTTAAATTAGCAATGCAAACTCTAGATTTTGGTAGAATTTCTATTGCTGCTCAATGTGTGGGTTTAGGTCAAGCATGTCTCGAAGCATCTATAAAATATTCAAATGAAAGAGTACAATTTGGACAACCTATAGGGAGGTTTCAAGGAATACAATGGAAAATCTCTGATATGGTATGCGCTATTGAATCTGGTAGATTATTAACCTATAAAGCAGCAGATATGTGTGATAAAGGAATGAACTATGGCTTAGCAAGTTCAATGGCAAAATTAGTTGCATCTGAAGCAGCAATGCAAGCAGCACATAGTGCTGTCCAAATTCATGGAGGTTATGGTCTAATGAAAGCATATGCAGTAGAAAGATATTTCAGAGACGCAAAGATGGGTGAGATCTATGAAGGAACTTCTGAAATACAAAGATTAGTAATTGCTAATCAGCTTTTAAGAAGAGGACCAGATATTCTATAGAATAGAATATAAAGATATCCCTGCCTTTTTTATTTTAATAAGAAAAGATTATTAAAACACAATCAAATATAGGTTTAAAAATAATTAATAAATTGGAATCCTATCTTGATAATATTTGTATGTATCAAACAAGTACCAGGAGTGGCTGAAGTAAGAATAGATCCTAAGACTAATAATCTTATAAGAGAAGGTATTCCGTCAATTACGAATCCTTTTGATAGAAATGCTATAGAATTAGCATTAACAATTAAAGAAGAACATGGTGCTGAAGTAATAGCAATAAGCATGGGCCCTCCACAAGCAGAAGAAATTTTAAGAGAAGCACTAGCAATGGGCGCAGATAAAGCCTATTTATTAACAGATAGAAAATTTGCAGGAGCCGATACTTTAGCAACATCTTATACATTATCTCTAGCGATAAAAAAAATATTAAAGGATTATAAAGATAAGAGAAATTATCTTGTTATTTGTGGTGCGCAAGCAATAGATGGTGATACAGGACAAGTGGGACCAGAATTAGCAGAGGAGTTAGGCATTCCACAAATTACTTATGTCCAAAAGTTTGAACTAAAAGAAAATGAGATTATTGTTGAAAGAATATTTAGGACTGAAGAAATTGTTATCATTAGATCTAATCTACCTGCACTGATATCAGTCTTAAAGGAGATAAATCACCCAAGACATCCAAAAGTTTCTGGTATTGTAGATGCATATTCAAAGAAAGAAGTAATATTTCTAAATGCCGAATTATTAAATCCTAATAAATCGAAAATAGGATTAAAGGGCTCAATGACTGAAGTTTGGAAGATGTTTGTACCAGAAAGAAAAGAGGAGCAAATAATTCTTAAAGGTAATAAAGAAGAAATTGCTAAAGAATTATGTTTGCATTTAAAGAATGATAAAATTCTCTAGGAGAAAAATTTTTATGAGTATATTTATCGATGATGAACTTTGTACAGGATGCGGAAGTTGCGTTGATATTTGTCCGTTTGTGGGAATTGAAATAATAGATTATAAAGCAGTTATAACTGAAAGCTGTAATTTCTGTGGTAGTTGCTTAGATGCATGTCCTGTAAATGCCATTTTAATTGAAAGAAAAGAATTTCATACTCAAAAATTAGACCTTTCTCAATTTAGGGGAGTTTGGGTGATTGCAGAACATTATAAAAACACTATTCATCCTGTAGTCTTTCAAATATTAGGAAAAGGGTATGAATTAGCAAAAGAGTTAGAGGTAAAGTTAACTCTGGTTATTTTGGGTACTGAATTCGATGATCAGGTAGAAGAACTAAGTCATTATGGACCAGATGAAATAATTTACCTTGAATCTCCCATTTTAAAACATTATTATTCAGATATTTATGTTCAAGTATTATCAGAATTAATCAATATACATAAACCTGAAATTGTATTAATTGGAGCTACTCCTACTGGAAGAGATTTTGCTCCCAGAGTGGCAAAAAGACTCAATGCTGGTCTTACAGCAGATTGCACAGGATTAGAAATTGATCAGACTACAAGAAATTTATTACAAACTCGACCAACTTTTGGGGGAACTTTAATGGCAACAATAAGAACCCCTAATAGTAGACCACAAATGGCAACAGTGAGGCCAGGAATCTTTAAAGTATTGGAAAAACAAAAGAAAGTATCCCATATTATTAAAATTGATTATAAATTCAGAGAAAAAGATTTGGTTTCTAAAATTGTCAGAGTCATTGACAGACAAAAAGCAAGAGTAAATCTAGAGGATGCAAAAATTATTGTTGCTGGTGGTAGAGGAGTAGGATCCAGAGAAAAATTTAAAATAGTTGAAGAACTAGCAGAAGTTTTAGGTGCTGAACTAGGTGGTTCACGAGTTACTGTTGAATTAAACTGGTTAGAACAGGATAGACAGATAGGGCAAACTGGTAAAACAGTTTCACCTAAATTGTATATAGCATGTGGAATTTCTGGTGCAATTCAGCATCTAGTAGGAATGCAAAATTCTGAAATAATTATTGCAATAAATAAGGATCGCAAGGCTCCTATTTTTAAAATAGCTCATTATTGTATTATCGGAGATCTCCATGAAATCATTCCAGCACTTATAGAAGAAATAAAAAGGGTAAAATCGGAGTCTAGTTGATTCTATATTTCTTGCTTCCTCAGATGATTATCTACTCCACACCTAAATGGAAATGATCTTATAATATTATAGAGATTACATAAAATAAATAAGATAAATTTGAGAATAATAGAAAAAAAAGTAATGGAATGAATTTTTAGTCAAATTCTTGTGGAGGAATAAATTATGGGCTAAAAAAGAACATTCCATTACAAGAAAAAAAATAACTTTTTTTTCTGTTACATAACTAGCAACCTATCCTAATAAATCTTTCGACAAATCGTCAATTTTATGAACGTTCTATTCTATTATTCAGTAAATTTTATCGCTATAATACTATAATGAGATTAAGAATTTAATATTTCTTTATTACATCCTTATTTTAAAAATAAAAGCTAAAAGAGTTCATAAATTTAATGAATAAAAAAAATTTTTCATGAAAAATAGAGGAATAAAAAAGCTTTTTTTGAAAAATATTAACCGAATTTTTAATTTAAAAGTTTTTCTAAAGTTTTTGATCAGAAACTAATTAAAATTTTATTAAGAACTTAATAAGGATGAACTTGAAAAAATTCGTTTAAAATCATTAAAAATCTTAGATTTGCATTCAAAACAGAAAAATATTTAAGGAAACAAACGAGGATGAAGATATATAGTGAAAATTTAAGATGATTCTAAAATTATCGCACATTTTTTTTAACATCTAAATGGCAAAATATTTAACGTATATATTAAGAAATATTTTTTTTTTCCAGTTGCTAAATAAAATTTTCTGAAGCAAGAACAAATATAAATTGATTAGAATCTATTTGATTCTTATATTCACTTTAAAAATAATATAAGTTTTGTTTGGATCACCATTAAGAGGATGTTTGAACATGTCAAGTGAAGGATCTGAGAAAAACCATTATGTTCCATTTGTGGGAGTTCTTGAAGACTATGTCGGTAGATCTCCCTTGGATTATTATAGTTGGGGGCATATTGCATTTGGAATTGGAGCTTTTTCAATTTTTTCGTTGATTATAACACTTTGGGAACTTTATGTAGGACCTGCAACATTACCATGGTATTTTATATTAATTTTTGTGATTATTGTAGGTATTGCATGGGAAATCTTTGAAAATACTGTTCTCTGGAAATTAGGAGTAAAATATGAAAATAGAAAAGATACCTTTATAAATGCGTTTTTCGACATTGTGTTTGTAATTGTCGGTGGAATAGCTACATGGTTATTAAAATGGATAATTATGGATATTATGGGAGAATTAGGAAGATGGTTCTATCTTTCTGCGATTATCATGTTTGTAATTGCCCTGATCGCATACTTTATTGGATTTTACATAACTAATGAAAAAACTAAAAAATCAAGGAAAGAATTGGGTAGAATTATTAGCTAATTTTTTCAAATCTCTTTCATTTTTTTCTTTTTATCTTTAATATTTTGAAGCATTGACTATCTTGAGTTGTATTCACTCATATTCTCTAATTTTAGGATTATATCATGGGAGAACATTCCCATTATAATTGATCATCTATAAGTTAATTAAAAACTACTAATTAAGTAGAACTATATATAATTTTAATTATTAAAGGTAATTATATCAAAGTCCTATGGAAATTAAGAGTTTTAACCTATTGATCGTTGGAACCGGTGGTCAAGGTGTTATTAGAGCGGTACAAATTCTTGCTTGGGCAGCTTTATTAGAAAATTACAAAGTACGTACTGCTGAAACTCATGGAATGGCCCAAAGAGGGGGTTCTGTTTCATCTTTTCTTAGATTTGGTAGTGATGTTGAAGGTCCTTTAATCCCAAGCGGAAGCTCTCAAATTATTATAGCTCTTGAAGCTAGTGAGGCCGTTCGTAACTTCAGATATGCCGATTCAAATACAATTTTCCTTATTAATAATAAAATCTTTGTTCCACCTTCAGTTCAATTAATGAGTATGGATTACCCCGATCTTGAATCAATAAAATCCTTTCTTAAACAAATCTCCTCAAAAGTCTTTCTCATTAATGGACATAAAGAGGCATTAAATGCAGGAGATGTTCGTACTCTTAATACATATATGTTAGGTGTTTTAATGGGAACAAAAAAATTACCAATTAAACAAGAAACTCTTGAAAATTCTATAAGAAGATTTATACCCAGAAAAGTTCAAGAAATTAATAGGATCGCCTTTAATAGCGGAATAGAAAAGGGTAAGTTAATAAGAGAGGAAATGAAATGAGTTTACCACATTTTGCCGTTAGCAATCCTGGTAGTCATGTGATTCTTTTAGGTAATGAAGCAATAGCACGTGGAATATTAGAAGCCGGGGTTATTATCGGTGCGGGATATCCTGGAACACCATCATCCGAGATTTTATCTACTCTAGCAGACATACATCCATATTTCCCCCATCTTAAGATAGAATGGAGTATAAATGAAAAAGTTGCATTTGAAGTAGCATACGGGGGTTCGATGTCTAATGCGCGTGCAGTAGTATGTATGAAACATGTTGGCGTTAACGTAGCATCAGATGCTTTTATGACAGCAGCTTATGCGGGAGCAAGAGGAGGAATGGTACTAGTCTCTGCTGATGATCCAAATTGTTATTCTTCACAAAATGAGCAAGATAATCGCTACTTTGGATTACATGCCTTGGTGCCTGTTTTTGAGCCCTCAACACCTCAGGAAGCGAAGGATTTAATTAAATATGCATTCAAATTCTCTGAAAAATTTCAAACAGTAGTATTATTTCGGACAACTACTAGACTAAATCATGGTAGAGGTGATGTAATACTTGGGGAGATTGAAGAAGTTAATCGAGAATATGGTTTTGATTGGGATAGATCTCGCTGGGTATGTTTACCCTCACATTCACGCGTCCTTCGTCTTAATTTACTAGAAAGATTGAAGGATATATCCGAAATAGCGGATAATTTTCCATATAATTCCCTTCAAATGTCAAAAAAGAGATTTCATGGAAAGCGAATTGGTTTTGTTTCAGCAGGAGTTCCATATTCTCAGTTATTGGATACGCTTAATTTTTTTGGCATTAAAAATGATGTTTCAATTCTAAAATTAGGTATGGTATACCCTCCTCCAAAAGGATTGATTAGAAAATTATTTTCTTCAGTCGATAAAATTCTCGTAGTCGAAGAACTGGAACCATTCATAGAAAATATATTGAAACAAATAGCATTTGATGAAGGATTATCTAAAGAAATCGAAATTCATGGTAAAGATATGTTCCCATGTAATGGAGAGTTTTCAGCTGAGCTTTATTTGGAAAATGTTGCCGATTTGATGGATTTAGAATATAATAGAATTCCAATTCCAGATAACCTGATAATTATGCCCCCACGACTTCCTATTTTGTGCCCTGGGTGTTCTCACCGTGCTAGTTTTTATGCATTAAAACAAGTAGAAAAAAAACTAGAAACCAAATTTGTAAATTCCTCTGACATTGGATGTTATACTTTAGCTGTTTACAAACCTCTTGAGGGTTTAGATACAGAAATTTGCATGGGAGGTTCAATAGGGCTTGCAAATGGAATTTCAAAAATACAATCTAAGAAGAATCCAGTTTTAGCTATTTTAGGAGATTCTACCTTCTTTCATTCAGGCATACCTGCACTAATAAACGCAGTTCATAATCAAAATGATATTTTAGTAATGATCTTAGACAATAGATCCACAAGTATGACTGGATTTCAAGATAATCCGGGGACGGGAATTAAAATTACAAAGGAGCAAGGCACAAAAGTAAACATAGAAGATCTAGTAAAAGGATGTGGTGTGTTAACTGAAAATTTATGGGTGGAGGATTCTAACAATCTCTCAGAAATGATAAAAAAATTAGAGGAAGCTGTGAAGACTAAAGGTGTCCGAGTTTTTATTTCTAGACACACATGCTCTTTAGTGGAGTTAAATGAATTTAAATCAAAACAAATTAGTCCTCCACATGTCAGAGTTGATCCCGAGAAATGTAAAGGTTGTCTAATATGCGTTAATAACTTTGGTTGCCCTTCAATTATTTTTGATGATAATAGTAAAAAAGCACAAATTGAACAGAACACCTGCAGAGGGTGTAAAGTTTGTATTGACGTGTGCATTCATGATGCTATCTATGAGGAGGAATTGTAACAAGATGGTTTCTTTTTTCTTTTACCCTAAGGCTATTGCAGTAATAGGTGCCACTAATAACCCGAAGAAATTCGGTAATGCTGTTACTATTAACATTCTTAAAAATAAGAATCTTCAAACTAAAGTATACCTTGTTTCTAGTAAAACTCAGGAAATAGCTGGTTTAAATTGCAATAAATCTATTTTAGATATTGAAGAAGAAATAGATGTTGCTATAATTTTAGTTCCTGCTAAAGTTATAAATCAGGTCATTGATGAATGTATCGAGAAAAAAGTTAAGGGCATTATTATTATCACTGCTGGTTTTGGCGAAATAAATGAAGAAGGAAAGAAAAGAGAAAAGGAGATAGCCTTAAGATGTAATGAAGCAGGTATCCGTATAATGGGTCCAAATTGTGTAGGAATCCAGAATTTAGATATAGATTTAAATGCTTCATTTATTCAAACTGCACCCACAGGAGATGTTAGTATGATAAGTCAATCTGGTTCCTTTGGATGTGCAAGTTTTTATGCTATGGAACGAGAATACATTGGCTGTTCAAAATTTGCTAATATTGGTAATAATATTGATGTTTCTTTTAATGAAATTTTAAATTTTTATAGTAAGGATGAAAATACTCACATTATCTGTATTTATATGGAGACTATTGAAAACGGTAAAGATTTTTTAAAAATACTTAAAGAAGTTGTATATATAAAGCCTATTGTAGTACTAAAAGGGGGAAGAACTAATTTTGGCATGAGAGCTGCGAGTAGTCATACAGGCTCAATAGCAACTGATTATAAAATGCTAAAAACATCCGTAAATCAAGCAGGGGCTGTATTGACTGAGAACGTGACTGATTTTATAACTGCTCTTAAGACATTTTCATATTTACCTATTCCTAAAGGAGAGAGAATAGGTGTGCTTACTAATAGTGGTGGAAGCTCAGTACTATTTAGTGATACAGCAGAAGATTTTGAATTAAAAATTGGTATCTTCTCAGAAGAATTTAAGCAAAAAATAGCACCTTATTTAATATCACTTGTTAAACTGGTAAATCCCCTTGATATGATTGGGGGTGCTGATGAATCAACATATTATAATATCACTAAACTTATGCTAGAAGATAATAATATAGATATAGTTGTTGCTTGTGTTGTTATCCCCCCATTCCTAGAAATGAAATCAGATGAACATTATAGAGGAATTATACGTGCTTGGAATGATACCGGAAGAAAGAAACCTTTAATACCACTTATTTTATTTAGTGAAGAATTTAAGAGTTTACGAGAACATTCAAGACAAGAAAAAACAACAATCTTTTTCACACCACATGATGCTGCTTATGCAATAAGTCTATTGATAGAAAGAATGAGATTTTTAAATAAACATACTACTAATCTACAATAGTAAACTTATTCTTTTTTAGAACTTGAATAGCTGATTCGATGATATCATCTTCTACACGCACAATAAGCATTGAGTCATCTTTAACCAATGTAGAATAACAATAATCAATGTTTATTTCATTATCACCTAGAGTTTTAGGAATTTGGTATAAAGCATTTGGATTATCATTTAATCTAATCGCGATTACTTCTGTAGTTGAAAGAAGATAATCTTTTTCTTCCAAAAGTGTCATACATTCTTCTGGTTTGTCCACTAATAGCAATAACAACCCGTATTCAGATGTTTTTGCAACTGTTAAAGCCCTAATAAAGATTTTATTATCCATTAGAAGCTTTATAAATTTAGCTAGTACACCTGGTCGATCTTCGAGAAATACACTTAGCTGAATCATTATTATTTTCTTTTTTTAATTTACTAATAGCTGTAAATTTTAATATTACTTTTTTTTTAAATAGTATATAAAAATTAAAACCAATAGCTTTAAAATTCTTCAAATGATCAAAGATTTCTACGATAAACATAAGAATTTTTCATATAGAACATTAACAGAATATAATATTTCTCCAGGTATTAAATGCAAGTTTGATCTTTTGAAGGCGAATATCAATATTAAAAAAACTTATAACCATGGGATTGATCTTGGGTGTTCTGGAAATTCTTTCCTATACTTTTTAGATAATATTGATCAAAAATTTTCACTGGATATAGCAGATCTCCCATTGAAGCAATATACAAAAAAGAAAAGGTGGTATCCTATTTGTGGTGATCTGCTGAAACTACCATATCGTAATGATGTTTTTGATTTTGTATCTGTTCTTGATGTAATTGAGCATCTAAAAGAAGATAAAAAGGCTATATCCGAGATAAGTAGAATCTTAAAAAAAAATGGAATTCTTATAATTACAGTACCTCATAGACAGAAATATTTTACGGCTCAAGATCGTCTAATTGGCCATTTTAGACGCTACGAAATAAATCAGATTATTAAAATTTTTAATGAATTTAATCTTAGGAATTTAAAAATATTTGGTGTATATGGCAGATTAATGGCGATAACTAATATTCAATCAACGAATCCGAAAAAATTGGAGGAGAATTTATTACACCTAAGAAACAAATATGAATCCAATCTTGGTTTTAGAAAACTATGGGATCTCATTGTTAAATTTTTTTCCAAATTAATGAAAATTGATGCAAAATATAATTCAATAAATAAAATTAGGAATATTGGACTAGTTTTTATTAAGAAATAATTTTTTTACAAAAGTACAGTATAAAATCAAGAAGTTTGGTTTTTCATTTTTTCAAAAAGTCTCTTATATTCCTCGATATATTTCTCATCGTTTGTTTTTTCAATCTTTTTAAGAAGTTCAACTGATTTAGTTAAGATTTCAGATTGCTTTTTTATTTTCTCATAATATAAATTCTTCTTTTCTTGTGATTTTTCTGTTTCTAACTGATGCTCATATTCTTTAATAGATGACTTTATCTTTTCTTGTGATTTAACTACTGAAGTTGCCAGTTGAATTTTTCTTTGTTCTAGTTTAATACAATTTTCACAAACGATCTCTTCATTTTTTTTTTGCTTTCTTATTTTTTCCCCCTTCTGCATCATAAAAGGATTTTTACAACGGTCACATGCAACTAATTCAAGTACTAATTTGTCTGCATTAGTATCTGGCATACTTAAGAGAGAGAGAAAATTTAATTTTTAAATATTTATCTGTTATAATTATAATTTTGTCTTAACAATATATTATTATCTTATTAATCCTCTTTTTTTTAGTAAAGTAATAATAGCGTAAGACATTTCGTATTTTATGGATCTCGGGGTAATTGTTATCCTCATATCTTTTGGTATAATTTTTGGTATTGTTGGCTCCATTGCTGGAATTGGAGGTGGGGCGTTATATATGTCGTTAATGATTTTATTATTTGCTATCCCGATTGATGAAGCAAGAAATACGTCTACTTTCATAATTTTTCTTTTCTCTGGAGTTGCGTTTATTAATTATTATAGACAGGGGAGAATAAACATCGAATTATCATTAATTTTTGCTAGTTTCGCATTATTTGGGAGTATAGCTGCAAGTTTCTTCTTTTTTCTCTTTCCACTTGATAATTTTGTTCTTAAAATCATTATTGCGTCTATTATTCTTGTTTCAGGGATAAATATGATAGTAAAGGCAGTAGCAAGTTATAATTCTGACAAAAACAATGAAGAGCTCTTAAAAGCAGAATTTTCATTTAAAGATTATGACTTAAAATCTGATATTAAAATAGGAATTCCGTTGTTTTTTTTGGGGGGTTTTGTAGCGTATTTGAGTGGTATTGGAGGTGGCTTGTTATTTGTTCCAATTCTATGTATCCTTTTTGATATTCCTATTCATTATTCAACTGCAACATCTACAGCAATGATATTTTTTATTGGATTTTATAATGCTACCGCGAGAATAATCCTGGGGGATATTCATTATATGATTGGGATTTTGATTGGAGTTGGGGCTATAATGGGTTCTTTTCTTGGTTCAAAAGTATCAGGAAAAATTCCAAAGAATTATCTTCAATTTGGAGTATCCGTTGTGTTAATTATTTTAGCGATTAGGATGTACCTTCCTTGAGACACTCTTTGAATATTAAGGAGATTTTATTTTTCAAACTCTAATTTTTAAAAATTTATAAATTTTAAAACTTGATCTTTAATTGCATAGTTATTTAATTTAACAATTAAAGGAGAATAGAATTGGTACAGGTAAAAGATATTGAAAAACTTATGGATGATTTTATGATTGATACAGAAGAAAGATTTATTGATGTAAAAAGATACCTTCTTAGTGAATTTGAATGGAAAGTTGATCCTCTAAAAAGATCTCAATTTCTAATTAGAGGCATACCAATAGATGATGACATGAAACTTGGTGACCTCTTAAAAGCATATCTACCAGAAGAGATGGTAGTTCTTAAGGAATTATAAATCAGTTTTCTTCATTCTTTTCAACTCCCAGAAAAGTAAATAGTTTTAAGGAAGTTTATCTCATTATTAATTAATCTTAGAGTTGGCAAATAACAAATTCCAAAACAAAATTTTTAATTCAGTACTGATAAATCGTTGAGGTTGGTAAGAATCACATATAATGAATTGTTATTTAATGCAAAAGGAGAGGAAAAGAAGTTTAATCTTAAAGAAGCTTTAAATATATATGAAAAGCTCCTTAAGATGCCTTTAATTAAGAATAATGAAGCAAAGGCTGCAAATATTTATAAAAAGATGGGAGAGATTTACACATTAGCAGTTTCTACATCAGAAACAGAGGATGAATATAGTGATCTCATAAATAAAGCAATAGAAGCTTATAATCATGCTATAGAACTTTATGAAGATTTAAATTTCAAAGTAAAAATTCTTGAATGTGAAGCAGGTATATTTAGAGTTGAAATGGATAAGGGAATCTCTCCAGAATATTGTAAAGAAAGTGGTATAAATTCTTTTGAAAAATATATAGAAGCAAGTAGAATTTATGAAGGAAAACATGAAAGGAAAAAACAATTGAAGATTTTGCATAAAGCAGTCGAATCTTTAGGGGTCCTATTACAATATTATAATGATCCTAACGAATTAAAGCAAATTTGTCAAAAAGGAAGCGAAATAATAGAAAATGGTTGGAAATTATCAAATGAAATTGGAAATAAAAAATATTTAGGAAATTTTCTATTTGTATTAACTTTTATTTTTGGTAGTTATACTTGGACATCATTTACAAGAATAAATGCAGGTTATGAATTGTATCAAAAACTCAATCAAAAATGTAATGAAGCACTAGATGTTGTTGAAGAAATCGATGAACTTACCAAAGCCAAAAAATTTTTTTCCGCAGCTGGTATTAATTGTGTTTTAGCAACTAGATATATATATCAAGAAAAAGAGCAAATAAGATTAGTTAATAAAGGTATAGAATATTATGAAAAATCTTTAGCCTTATTAAGAAAAATTAATTATGCACCAGTTTTAATTAACAACATATATTGGTTAGATTACCATATTGTACTCCTTGGAAAATTCCAGTATCTTCAAAGAAGGATACTAAGTGATGTTAAAGAGATTCAAAAAAGCGGTAAAACTTATCAAAATTTATATTCATTTTGGGGATTTTTAACAAACTTTCTTTCGGCATATTACTATCGCGACTTTGCTTTAAGAAGTTTTTTAAATCCAGCTTCAAGAGTATCATATGCGAAAAAGGGAATTAAAGAATTAGAGGATGGATTAAAAAAACTTCCTTTTGGACCTTTTTTTGGTTTATCATATCAACTAGCAACAAATTTATATTCAGAATTAGTACTTTTAACAACTGATAAAGAAAAACGGGAAAAATACATTAAAAAGATGTTCTACTATGCATCTGCTGCTGAAGAGGAAGGAAAAAAATATAAAGGTGGAATGGTTCGTGCAGCTGGTTATGATTCAGTTTATCGTGCGCATAGAACTTTATTTAATATAATAACCAACAATGAAGAAAAGATTAACCATTTGTCAGCTGCGATAAAAGCAACTGAGAAAAATATTGATTTTTCAATTGAATCTCATAGAAATTATATTGCCACTCATATGCATCTTGGGTTATTATACGAAGATTTAGCTATATTAACTAAAAAAAAAGAACCATTATTTCAAGCAAGAGAAATATTCCTTCAATTAATAAAAGACACAGAAGAAAAAGGATATTTTTATCATACAGCTGCAGGGCATGAATATTTAGCTAGGATTGAAGATAGAATGGGTAATCATTCAGTATCCGCTCAACAATATGAATTAGCAAAAAATGCTCATATTAAATCTTTAGAAAAAATAGATTTTAAATTATTAAAGGACAGGGTTAAGGAAAAAATTGAATATGATAACGCTTGGAACTTAATTGAAAATGCGAAAGCTGCACATAAGAAAGAATATCATATAGAAGCAAAAAGATTTTATGAGAGAGCTTGTGAAATCTTAAAAATTCTGCCAAAATATAAGTATGAAGCTTTATATTATTTATCTTGGGCATTATTGGAATCCTCAGAACATGAGAGTAAAAAAGAAAATCATAAAGAGGCGATTCAAAAATACCAATCAACAATAGGGAGTTTTGAAGAAACTATTGAAACATTAGAAGGTGCCTTAACAAAATCTTCTAGCAAAATTGAAAATGAAAGAATTGAGAAACTTGAAAAGGTTGCTAATGTCAGAATAAATTATTGTTCAGCGCGGATCAATCTTGAAAGAGCGAGAATACTCCAAAAACAAAATGAGCATCTCTCTGCTGCAGAAAATTTCGCTTTATCTGCCACAAAGTTTAGAGATATCTGTACTCTATTCAAAATTGAAAGAGAGAAAAAGGAATTAGAAGCAATCTATTATCTCTGTAGAGCATGGGAAGGCATGGAACTCGCCGAGAATTATCAAGAACCAGAAAGATTTTTAGAAGCTTCCCAATTATTTCTAAAGACAAGTAATTTATTTACTGATAGTAAATTAAAGTTATTAGCTTCTGGCAATTCTTTTGTTTGTTTAGCTCTGGAAAGTGGGTGTCGATTCGATGAATCTGCAAACATGGAGAATAAGATGGAATCTTATAAAAAAGTCAAAATAATGTTACGGAATGCTTCAAGATCATATGAGAAAGGAGGATTTATTAACGGTGCTGATTGGGCATTAGGTACGTCAACTTATTTTGATGCTCTTTGGTATTTAATTAAAATGGATGAGGAATTAGATCTTGAAAAAAAGAAACAACAACTAGAAATTGGAGTTAAATACCTTAAGTCTGCAGCAGATATGTTCGAGAAATCAGGATATAGAGAAAGAAAAGAAGAAATATATGAAAAATTAATTAGAATTGAAAAAGAAGAAAAGATCCTTTATTCGGCTTTAAATGCTATTAGTAATCCTGTAATATCGAGAAGTACTGTAGGGATTGTTGCTCCTGCGTGCCCAATAGAAACCAGTTTATCTCCAAAGCTCAGCGAAATTAACCAATTAACAGTAGAGGCAAGAGATTTATCTGAAATAACTGAAAAGGATAGAAAATATACTTTAATCTATAATGATCTATTGAAAAAATACCCTAAAATTCAAAGGAGAGAATGCAGAATTGGAGTAGCTCAGATTGGTTTATCTAAATCTGGAGATATAATGAAAGAATATTTCGACATCAAAGAAAGTGGGTTGTTAGGAATTAAAGAAGATGTACTTAATTCACTCAAATTAACCTATAAACAAATGATTGAGAAAGCAAATTCAAATGGGATTAATATCCTTATCTTTCCAGAAATGATGATAGATTTAAATTATGATCAGTTACTTGAGGAATTAATAAATTATTCAAAAATTTATGATATGTATGTTATTCCGGGTTCTTATCATAATGAACGTACTAAGAGAAACGTTAGTTTAGTTATAAGTCCTGAAGGTATTTTATGGGAACAAGAAAAACACATCCCAGCAACAATTCATATTTCATCAAATAAATTTGTTGAGGCGATAGAAGTAAGTAATTACCCTCGAAATACTATAATTACTAATACAGAGTTTGGGAGAATAGCAATAACAATATGTCGTGATTTCCTTGATATGGATTTGCGCGTGGAATTGAAAAATTTTGAACCCCCAGTGGATATTATAATAAATCCTGCTTTTACACCTGTTACTGCTGATTTTAAAGCTGCTCATTTTGATGCACGTAGATCAATATATGCTTATTGTTTCTTTGCTAATGTTGCTGAATTTGGTGATTCTCTTATTTACACTCCTGAAAAAGATCGTACTGAGAGAATTATACCTGCGAAAGAGGAGGGTTTAATTTATAAAGATGTTGATTTATTTAAATTGCGTTCAGAACGTAAGAAATGGGAAAAAGAACGAAATAAAGGATTAAAATTTATCCAAAGTACTAGATAATGATAAAATTCGATTGAGTATCATTTAAAAGTCAGAGATGGTAAAAATTAGCAAAAGAGTTCTATTAGAAAAAGCAGAAATCGAGGAAAAAAATTGTAACTGGAGTAATGCTATGGAATTATATGAGCAGATCGCAAAAAAATATGTAGATAAGATGATGTTAGATGATGCAGCAAATCTTTACAATGAAATTGGAGAATTAGGTTTTCGAGCTCTATTAGCTTCAAAAACCAAAAATGAGTACTTAAATTGGATTAACCATATAATTGAAATTTATCAAATAGCTGAAGATCTATTTAAACAAATTGATAATGAATTTTTAAGTTTAGAATGTAAAGCTAAAGCACTTTTTATTAGTGGTTGGGCAGTCACATCGATTGAAGAGGGAAAAAGTGCATTAAAAGAATCAATTGATATATGTTTGGATTTAAATAAAAGATATGCCAATATAAAAGACAAAAAGGATCTCATAAATTCAAAAATTTTAGTATTACGTTGTATATACCCTTTACTTGGATTATGTAAGGACCCTTCTGAATTTACATATTATACACAAATGAGCTATAATTTAGCAGAAGAATGTTGGACGCTAATAGAAGAATTTGATAACATACTTTCTAGATCGTACTTATTAGCTATGGAAACTATGTTGATTACGTGGAATAGGTACACAGAACTTACAATTGGAGATAAACAGGACATAGACTTACGTAAAAGATTGTTATTGCGGAGCGATGAAACTTTAGAACAAGTAAAAAACTGTGATGATTTTTTTATTCGTGGACTTGTCTTTGTTTCAGCAGGAACGAATTATACTTTTTTTGGAACTCTATATGCTGGAGATCCTAAAATAAGAATGGAGTATGTTGAGAAAGGATTTAATTTATTAGAAAAAGGGATAACTTTTTTCAGAGTATCAGGAGACAAAATTGATTTGATTCAAGCTATTTATGCCGTAGACTATTTAGCTGGTGTTTTTGGCAGATTTGAGTATTATCAAAAGAGAATTCTAAGAGATGTCCAGGAGCTCCAGAATTTAAGTGAAATCTATGATGAATTTTATATGTTCCAAAGTTTATTAATATCTCGTACATCAATTATGTATTATCATAATTTTGCGGGCAGAAGTTTTTTAAGACGTGAGACAAGGAGATCTTATGCAGAATTGGGTATAAAATATGCTACAAAACAATTAGAAAACCTCTCGTTTGGACCTTTTTTTGCCCTAACTTATCAGTTATTAACTAATTTATATTCAAATTTAGTTATTCTTGCGACGGAAGATGATCCTAAAGAAAAATATATTCAAAAGATGTTCGATTATGCTAATCAAGCTGTAAATGCTGCTAAAGGATATAAGGGCGGAAATGTCAAATCTGCAAGTTTTGATGCTACATATAGAGCTAATAAAACTATGGCAGATATTACCAAAAATAAACAAGATAAAATTAAATATTTAGAAATTGCTATTGAGGCACTGAAGAATAATAAAAAATATGCAATTGAATCATATAATTTATTTCTAGCTACCCAAATACGGTTAGGGCTTCTTTATGAGGAGTTAGGGATTATAACACTTGAGAACAAACCCTTGATGGAAGCCAGGAAAATATTCCTTCTTGTAATTGAAGATGCTTTAGAAAAAGGTTATGAATATTATACTGCAGCATGCTATGAATATATCGCTAGGTTAGAAGATCGTCTGGGAAACCACACTGGTTCCGCAGAATTTTATAATAAAGCTCAAGAAAGTCATAATAGATCATTGAAAAATCTTGATTACAAACCTTTAATAGAGAGAATTAATGAAAAAATAAATTATGCTAAAGCTTGGAAATTAATAGAGGAGGCTAAATCATATCATAAAAGGGAAGATCATATTAAAGCCAAAGAAAGTTATGAGAAAGCAACTGAAGTCTTACGATTATTACCTAACTTCAATTATGAAGCTGCTTATTATGATGCATGGAAGTCATTAGAAGAATCAGAAGATCTGAGTAAACTAGAAAATTACAGTGAAGCCATAATAAGTTTTGAAAAGACGAGAGATCTTTTCGAGAATGCTGTTTTTGTAATTAGATATATTCGGAAAAATATAAGAAGATCAAAGGAATTAAAAAAACTTGAGAAAGTAGCTAAGGTAAGGATGAATCATTGTTCTGCAAGGATAAATCTTGATGAAGCAAGAATTTTAGGTAAGAATGGAAATCATATTGCTGCTGCTGAAAAATTTAAGAATGCTGCCTCTCAATTCAGAGACATTTGTTTATTGTATAAGATTGAGAAAGAAAAAAGAGAAATAGAAGCAATATACCATCTCTGTAAAGCTTGGGAAAGTATGGAATTAGCGGAAAACTTTGAAAATCCTGAAAAATTTGCAGAAGCGGCAAATTTATTTTCGAAAGCAAGTGAATTCTTTTCAGAAAGTAAATTAAAATTCTTAGCACAAGGTAATTCTAATTTCTGCTTAGCTTTAGAGGAGGGATGTAAATTTGATCTTTCTGATGATATAAAAACCAAAACTAGTTTGTTTCCAAAAGTTAAAGTAATTCTTAGAAAAGCTGCAAATTCATATGAAAAGGGAGGTTTTAAAAATGGAGCTGAATGGGCTCTTGCAACATC